>CAYTKT010000017.1:0-36287 GCA_964438605.1 uncultured Oscillospiraceae bacterium | reverse complement strand
TTTGAAGGCGATCTCTTTCCTTATTCTCTTAAAAAACCCACAATTATTTTACACTAACTAAAAGCCCGACCGCCTGCAGATAATCGCAACCTTTCAGCCTCAGACGCGCATCTTCGAGGGGCCAGCCCTTCCATGCCGCCATTCGCCGGGCGCGGATACCAAGCTTTATCTCTGCCTTCCGTCCCCACAGAAACGTCTCTGGACAATAAATATTTTCATTCAGCCATTCCATGATCTCCTGACGGCGCAGACGCAATCGCCCTGACACACGGTATGCCGGAATTTCTCCGCGCCTGATCAAGCTGTATACGGTTGCCGTTTTAAATCCGAGATATTCGGCAACCTCGGCGACAGTCATCAGCCTGTCGTTCGGGTCTTGTCCTTCCTTTCCGGCACACCGGATGCCTTCAAGGCATCGAGACTTCTCTCCATCACCCGATTTTCCGGCAGGTATGTTTTCCGGACATCCTTCTGCGCCATCTCCTTCTTCTCCCCGTTTCTTGTCGGCAGATCGGTTCTTTTCACGTTCTCTCTCTGTATTTTTATGCTCCTTGTATTCCTGTTTAACGTAACCCATTAGACATCGTCCTTTCTATCCAGAAACGGCGTGTTCCTCTATGAATCTTTTTCGATCATATATAACTTTCCTGTCTGCGGATCTCTGTAAACTGTTCCCATCTCTTCGTATTGTCCGTCCTCATCAAGCTCGCCGCTGCTGCCGTCGATGTTTTCCATCTGTGTAACCTCCTGACCCTGCTCGACCTCCACCGGTTTTGTAGCGGTACCGCCCACATCAACATTCCAGTTGACGATCAGCGCCAGCATAATCCCGCAGGCAAATACCAGCATGACGTCCGCAAGATTCGTCAGGGAATCCATCGGATTCGCCGTTTCCTCAAAAGTTTTCTCCTTGCTGAGCTTTCCTGTCCCAAACCGCTTAATCATTTTTGATCCACCTCCAAATCTGCCTTCCGCACCTTACCGGCTGCGCCCGCAAGACAGGGTTCTTTTTCGCTATCATCGTCCTTCTGTTCTCCCGTCTGTATTTCCTGCGGTCTGCCAGTAACGTCAAGAATACATTCCATTGCCATCTCAAGAGCCGACATATCATTCACATACCACCGCTTTCTGACTTCCGAAATTATGAAAGCTGCAGCTGCCGCCATCAATCCGACCGCCGTCGTATTAAAAGCCGTCAACAGCGATGTCGACAGCGTATAGGTATCACCGCGCCCCAGGGCGATAATGCCCGGACCAAGCGGAATCAATGTCCCCAGCAAACCGAACATCGGCGCAATCCGCGCCGTCAGATCTGTAATCATGACGATAAGATTATAATGTGCCCGTTCTTCTTCTAACAGACGGACTGCCAGAGATTCTCTCATGGCCGGAGTAATATCCGGATGAGAATTCAGTTCATTGAGCGCCTTTTTCTGGCGTTTCAGCAGCCCGCTGCCGGCAATGACATCGGCCAGCGGCTTGTCGGACAGTTTGATGTCGTCCACCAGCTGCGGCATCTTCGCCTTCATCCTGACGCGTTCCATAAACAGTTCCGCCACAAGCGTCCCCGCCATGACGACAGACAGCGCTATCAGAACCAGCAGGATAAAAACAACCGGCCACCGCATGGAATCGGTAACCGCCCTCAGCGCGCTGCTCAGATCTGTTGATGAAAACATAAATGTTCCTCCATTTCAAATTCGTTCGTTATAATCTCTTTTCTCTTAATTCCTTACTTATTTCAGCTCCGCCGGTCCGCGCTTTTTTCCCTTTTTCCGGCTCCACCAGATTGATCGGTTTATTTGCACTGATTCGGGCGCTTTTCTCCTCTGCCGGCCGGTGCTGCACCATATTCCATTTTTCTTTCTTATTTTATATCGATCCGGAATTTGAGTATCCTCAGACAGAACGATATCGCAAACAGCCCGGAAGCACTCCAGCCTATAACGGGGAGCAGCGGACTTTTTTCCTCCACATCCGCAAGTTCCTGCGCCGTTTCCGACATTTCATATACCCGCCAGTTTTGAACGCCGCCAAGCTGCTGTTCTGAATCCGCAGCATTTTTAACAATCTCATACTTCGATTCGTCTGCCTTATCGGCCGGGTTTTGTAATTTATCAGAATCAGGCGCTGCTTTCGTATCTGGCGCACTGTCCCCATCTTCCGTCCCGTCCAGCGAGTTCCGCGTTGCCGGATCGTTCCCGTCCGTCTTTGTACCTGCAGGCGCAGACGGTTCTGTCGTCTGCGTTTCAGTTTCCTCCGGAGCCTTACCGTTAACCGTCATGGAAGCCGTCGCCCCGCCAGCCGATGCCGTAATCACAACCGGCCCCTCCTTTAGCACTTCAATATTTCCATCCTGATCCACCGTGGCGATGCTCTCGTCACTGCTGGACCACGTGATCGGAAGCCCCTGCTCAATCGCAGAATCGGCCGCACTCACGCTGGCTGAAGTCCTGAACCTGCTGCCGACTTTAACGTCCACATTCGGCTGATCCAGCGTGATCGTCGGCGCGCCGCCCAGTTCAACGACAATAGAATGAACCCACTTCGCCGATCTGCCGGCCGTCTGCTCATAGGTATTCGTCTGACCGAAAATCAGCCGGAACCGCGTATTTACATCAAGATTCAGAAAATCGCTTCCAAATGTTGCTCCCGCGATACACCTGTTCCAGTCGTCCCCCAGCGAAATCAGCGTATCAACACGTTCCTTCACCGAATCAGCATACTCGTTGCCGCGTTTCGCATCCTGATCGTAATTTTCCGGCAGACTATAATAACAGTACCTCGGCGTGTCGATCAGCTCCGACTTCTTAAAAGACGTGTAATAATCAGACGTTTTATCCTTCGTCCAGAAATAAAACGTCTCGACAGACCCCAGATCAATTCCTGCCGCTTCCATCAGATCGGCAAGCCGCACGCCTTCCACATGATCGATAACGACAGCCGGCATACTGTCTATAAACGTATAATCCGCACAGACTTTATTCATGCGTTGCAGCTCATCCAGCGAAAACACATGCTTTTCATAATACGGCCCGCCAAAATAACCGACTTCAACAGTCAAAGTATCAGCAATCGACCCGCCGGCACTTTCCGTATCTTCTGCAAAACAATTCAACGGAATTTGAGACATCAGAAGGGAAGCCAACAATATTCCGGCAGCCAGCGACGCCAGCAGCAGTGTCCGCTTTTTTTCCATTTTCATATTCAGTCCTCTCCATGTCAATTTATGATAATACAAGCAAATATAAATAAAATCGTTCCTATTTTGTATGAATAATTACTATAATATATCATTTCACCTTTGATATCAACTTTTATTTAGTTCTATAACTATTTATTTTATTTTTATTTTAACAATTAGATTATTTTAGACTTTTAGTTTGTTTTAGTTTGTTATATGTCTCTGAATTATATTTCATACGCCGTTTTTATAATCTTTACAAAATAAAAAAAGAACGCGAGATCTGCTGTCCCTCGTCCTTTTTTGTATATTTTTGGATGCCTTGCCGAAAAACTGATCGGCCGCAATTCATCACAACGGCTGCAACCTGAGTGCGTGCGGCGCTGCCCTTTGCCGTCAGAGTTCCGCTGTAATATGAAATAAAACAACTGAAAAAAGAAATCCATACGATCTGTCTCTGGCAGAATTAAGTTCCCAGCAAAATTCCAACGGAGGTCAACCCCTGAGAGCAGGGCAAAAGCATTGAAAAAATACGATAAAATATGACAAAATCAAGATAGAAAAGCAGAGAAAGGAAAAGAAGCGCTGAGCGCGGGAAAGTCCTTACGGCGGACGGAGCATGGAAAGATTCAGCATAAACTGGAAGATATCATTATGATCGACTGGCAGGACGCCGTTTGCAACATGCTGTGTGGAACCGGGATTTGATGTAAAGAGTTTCAGTGAAACCCTCAGCCATTCGAGCGTCAGTATCACGACGAACCTCTATGTGCATCCGACGATAGAGTTAAAAAGAAAAAGCACGGAGCGGCTTTCCCGCTTATTCGCCGTCACATCGGACCGTCAGAATGCGGAAGAACCGTTGAAATATACGTGAGGAGGTTGGGATACTCCCTTATTTTTGCCTTTGCAAATCAAATTCTGGTTTTTTTCAAAGTTTTCACCACAGAAATCCGCTCGTCAGAGCATATGCCGTTTGTCAACTCCGACACCATATTTTTTACAAAATCAGATCGTTGCGGAAGGCATTGAAGCGTAATTTTTACATCGCTTTCAAATACAGCATCTTCTATCGTATAATTTCCTTCCTTTTCCATATTTTTCAGCTTCCCGTAATGCGTATAATCAATCACAAAATTCAAAAGATCCATTTCTCTGACTTCCGCGATTCCTGCGGCTTCCAGCGCCAGACGAGCCGTACCGCTGTACGCTCTGGCCAGACCGCCTGTCCCCAGTTTAATCCCGCCGAAATACCGCGTAACGACAATCACGACATTCGTTATATTCTCCCCCGACAGCATATGAAGAATCGGCGTTCCTGCAGTTCCCGACGGTTCCCTATCGTCGCTTGCCCACTGAAGCTGCGACTTTTCTCCGATAATATACGCCGGCACATTGTGAGTCGCATTCCTGTGCATCCCTTTAATTTCCGCGATAAACGCTTCCGCTTCTTCTCTGGTTTCCACCGGCTTAATATAGCCGATAAATCTCGATTTTTCGATTACCTGTTCTGCCTGCGCATATTCTGCCGCCGTCTTGTAATACGTCATAATATGTCTTCTCCTTCAAAAAATTTCTGAAATCTGCTGTAATCTGCCGGATTCAGTTCCGCCTCAATGTAAGTGCCATTTTCCAGATATTCCATTTTACTTATATTGCACTTTTCGCATAAATAAGACACGATCTGGCCCTGATCATATGGAATGAGCATAGCCGCCGTCTTTCTCTTCGCATAAATCACGTCACTGATCGCATCGGTCAGATCATCAATGCCAATATCCAGCTTCGCAGATATCTTTGCCGATCTTCCCAAAACGAACGGAACCTGTTCTTCGTCTTTCACCAAATCCGCTTTATTCAGCGCAAAAATATGGGGGATTGTCCCCGCGCCGATCTCATCGAGAACCGTCTGCGTCACTTTCATCTTAAACTCACTGTCAGTTGCCGCAATATCAACGACTTCAACCAATAAATCAGCGTATAATACCTCCTCAAGCGTTCCACGAAACGCATCTACAAGTGAATGAGGCAGTCTGCTGACAAATCCAACCGTATCGATCAGGATAAATTCCCTGTTTGAATCCAGCCGTATTTTTCGATGTGCTGTATCCAACGTCGCAAACAGCATATCTTCTTCCAAGACCGCTTTTTCTTCTCTTTCACTGCGCCGAAGCAAGGCATTCATCAGCGCCGATTTCCCCGCATTTGTATAGCCTACGAGCGCCACCACCGGAAGTTCTGATTTCTGCCGCCTGCTGCGCTGAACGTCCCGCGACCGGCGAACTTCTCTAATCTCCTTGCGAATTTCATCCATTCTCGACTGAATATGCCGGCGGTCCGTCTCCAGCTTTTTTTCTCCCGGCCCTCTCGTACCGATCCCGCCGCCTGTTCGGGACAGAGATCTTCCGAACCCTGTAAGCCGAGGCAGACGATATTGCAGCTGCGCCAGTTCCACCTGAAGACGCCCCTCTGCAGAGACAGCCCGTGCGGCGAAAATATCGAGAATCAGAACCGTCCTGTCGAGAATCGTCACTCCGACGGCGTCCTCAAGATTTCTCATCTGCGCTCCGGACAGTTCATCATTGAAAATGACAGTATCTGCGCCCATATTCGTGCACATCTCCGCCAATTCGGCTACCTTGCCCTTCCCTATAAACGTAGCTTTATCAGGCTGTTTTCTGGACTGAATTACCTGCCCCAGAACTTCAACGCCCGCTGCCTTCGCCAGACCTTCCAGCTCATTCATAGACGCCTCAATATCTTCCGTAAAGCCGGCACCTGCGAGAATCGCCCGCGTTTCACGCTTTTCAATGACTTCATTTTGCTCATTTATTTCAAACATATTTCTTTTTAATCCTTTGTCATTACCGGCCTGTACGCCTGATTCGCTTGAATATTCATGCTTTGCCGTTCTGTCTTTTTCATTGGTCAACGATATTTTCTGCCGAAAATATCTCTCATTTTAATATTCTGCAGCACACGTTCACACGCTTGCCGAAATCAACCCGGTACCAGTTCCGACACCTGCTCTACGCCTTCCTCGCTGTGCGTCATATCGTAAACCGCGCCGTTGACCACCTGCTCGACGATTTCCTTCGTCTTAATCTCTGCCGTCACACTCAACGTCGATTCCATCGCGTTTTCGATGAACATAAACGAGCAGGCGATTAACGTCAGCAGACTTATCAGCACGAAGACCGGTTTAATTTTCCCCTTCTTTTTTTGACTCTGATATGTCTCCTCATGATAACAAAACCCCCGGTCTGTCATCATATGCAGGCCGGGGGAAAATGTTACATTTCCGGGTGCAGAACAACCTGCCAGCGGTGTTCTTACCTTTTCAGCAATTTAAAGTTTTTATCACAGAAAGCTTATTCCACATCAGATTCCCGGTACGAAAAAAAGATGCTTTCTTTTCTGATTCCCATACTGTTTATTTTACAGGATATACCGATCAAGATCATCCTCGCTGAGCTTATCCGCAAATTTTTCTATGACATATTTTTTGTCAATCGTCACTTCCGTAAGTTCAGGATTTGGCAGATCATAAGAAATATCTTCCAAAAGCTTCTCCATCACCGTATGGAGCCGTCTCGCCCCGATATTTTCATTCTGTTCGTTCGTCATGAAAGAAATTTCCGCAATTTCATCAATTGCATCATCTGTAAAGTCGATTTTGACACCTTCTGTTTCGAGCATCATCTTGTGTTGCTTAACCAGCGCGTTTTTCGGCACCGTTAAAATCTGTTTGAGCGCCTCCTTCGTCAGACTTTCGAGTTCAACTCTGATCGGAAAACGCCCCTGAAGCTCAGGGATCAGGTCGGTAGGCTTTGAAACATGAAACGCGCCGGCGCCGATAAACAGCATATGATCCGTTTTGACAGGGCCATATTTCGTATTCACGACACTTCCCTCAACGATCGGCAGAATATCGCGCTGAACGCCTTCCCTCGAAACCCCCGGTCCATGCCCGTATTCCGAGTTGTCAGCAATCTTATCTATCTCATCGATAAACACGATACCGTTCTGTTCCGCGTTTTCTATCGCTTCCGATGTAATCTCATCCATATCCAACATTTTCTGCGCTTCCTGCTCTCTGAGGATTTTTCTGGCCTCTTTTACTCTGACTTTTCTGCGCTTCATTCTCTGCGGCACCATATCCCCGAAAATATTTCCGATGCTGATGCTCATATTTTCATTGCCGCCAATATCGATTGTATTCGCTTTCGTATCGACGACATCAATCTCAATCATCTGATCCTCCAACAGTCCCTGGCGGAGCTGCTGCTTCACCTGCTCCCGCGCCAGCTGAAGCTCGTTTGCAGAGGCATCGTTTTCACCGTTCTCACCAGGAGACTGCTGCTGATTCTGGTTTTGACTCTGATTCTGAAAATATTGTGACATCCCCGGAATATTCGTAATAAATGCAAACGGATTATCATTCTGACCTTTCGGCGCCTGCACTTCCTGACTTTTCTCCTGCTTTCCGCCCGGAATCATCGCTTCCACGATTTTATCTTCCACGATAATATCAGCTGCCTTGTATTTTTCCTCCATTTTCTGTTGTTTCGTCAAACGGATAGACGCCTCTACGAGATCGCGGACGATAGAGTCAACGTCTCTGCCCACATAACCGACCTCTGTAAATTTTGTCGCTTCCACCTTGACAAAAGGCGCCTCCATAATTTTTGCAAGACGCCTTGCTATTTCTGTCTTTCCACAGCCGGTAGGCCCCATCATCAGAATGTTTTTTGGCGTAACCTCCTCCCGCATCTCATCGGGAAGCTGATTCCTTCTGTGCCTGTTTCTCAGTGCGATGGCTACTGATTTTTTCGCGCTGTCCTGTCCTACGATATATTTATCAAGCTCTGCCACAATTTCACGCGGCGTCAGATTATAAAATTCACCCATCTCGCACCTCCTAAAGTTTTTCTACTGAAATGTTGGAGTTCGTATATACACAGATCGAAGATGCAATGCCGAGAGATTCACGAACGATCTCCTCCGCAGACATATCCGTATGACGATACAGCGCGTTTGCCGCTGCATAAGCATAATTTCCACCGGAGCCGATGGCGACAAAACTCTCATCAGGGGTGATGACCTCGCCATTTCCTGAAATTACCAAAAGTTCGTCTTTGTTCGCGACGATCATAAGAGCCTCAAGACTTCTCATTCCGCGGTCGGAACGCCAGCGTTGAGCCAGATCGACAGCAGCCCGCTTCAGATTGCCCGCGTGCTCCTCAAGTTTCTTTTCAAACATCTCCGTCAGAGAAAAAGCATCGGATACAGAGCCGGCGAATCCCGCCAGAACCGTATTTTTGTAGATTTTTCTTACTTTTTTAGCAGAAGCTTTCATAATCGTGCTTTCGCCCATAGTAACCTGACCGTCGCCGCCGATGCAGACCTCATCGCCCCGCTTGACCGCTACGATTGTCGTTGCGTGAAATTGTATATTTTCCACTGAATACCTCCATTTTGTATGTACATTGTATGTATACTGCGCATTTATCATGCGCACAAAATATATAATATAAATATACATTACATATTTCTTTGTTCGCGGCTGTTGTCCGGTTTATTCCTTATAACCACACTCCGCGTTGGAACAAATAAGAGAATATGTCTTCGTCTTTTTTTCAGTCATCAGAGAACCACATTCAGGACATTTCTTGTCTATAGGCTTATTCCAGTAAACCTGGTCACAGTCCGGATAACCGCTGCATCCGTAAAAGACCTTGCCTTTTTTACTCCTTCTGACGACGAGATCGCCTCCGCACTTCGGACACTTAATATTCAGCTTTTTCTGAATCGTCATCGTCGTCTTGCAGTCCGGATAGCCGGAACACGCGATAAACTCGCCGAAACGCCCATGTTTTATAACAAGCGGTTTTCCGCAGTTGGGACAGTTCTCACCCGTCGGCTGATCCTCGACAACGAGTTTTTCAATCGACTCGTCGGCAATCTTCAATTCTTTTTCAAAGCCGGAATAAAAATCGGAAACAACCGTATGCCAGTCTGTATGTTTAACCTCCACATCGTCGAGCTTGTCTTCCATTTCTGCAGTAAATCCCACATCGACGATCTCCTTAAAGTACGTCTCAAGGAGCTCCGTCACGAGAAAACCCAGATCTGTCGGAACAAGCGATTTCTTTTCCCGTATCACATATTTTCTTTCCATCAAAGTGCTTACAATCGGTGCATACGTGCTCGGACGCCCGATATTTTTTTCTTCAAGTTCTTTGACAAGAGACGCTTCCGTGTACCGTGCCGGCGGCTGAGTAAAGTGCTGCTCGCCCTTCAGCGACAGGAGCTTCAGTTCTTCGCCCGTCTGCAGCGGCGGCAAAAGCTTATTCTTCTCGTCATCTGACGTATTATTATAGACAGCCAGATAACCGTCAAACTTCAGTTTCGAGCCTGTAGCACGGAACAGATAGTCGTTGTTCACAATATCAGCGCTGACGGCATCAAAAACAGCATAAGACATCTGGCTCGCCATAAAACGGCTCCAGATCAGTTTATAAAGACTGTACTGCTCTTTTGTAAGCGAATCCTTTATGTCGTCAGGACGCAGTTCAGGATTTCCTGGACGAATCGCTTCATGAGCATCTTGGACATCTTTCTTTTTATTTGTATATACATTTGTTCCCACATATTGAGGACCGTAATCAGAAAGAATCAGATTTTTTGCAGCTTCCTTCGCCACATCCGAAATTCTGACGCTGTCGGTACGGATATAGGTAACAAGACCTGTCGTTCCCATCCCCTTGATGTCAACGCCTTCATAGAGCTGCTGAGCGACCATCATTGTTTTCTTCGTATTAAAATTCAGACGACTTGACGCTTCCTGCTGCATACTGCTCGTCGTAAACGGCGGCATCGGCTTTTTCACGCGTTCTTTTTCTTCGACACGCGATACCACATAGCTGCCTTTTTCAAGCGCAGCGATAATTCCGTCGGTTTCCTCTTTCGTAGACGGGCGTATTTTTTTACCCTGATATTCCAGCAGCTTTGCCTGAAATTCTTTCCGTGATTTTTCAAACACCGCGTTGACCGTCCAGTATTCTTCCGGAATGAAAGCACGGATTTCGCGCTCCCTGTCACACAGAATTTTCAGCGCTGCCGACTGAACTCTGCCGGCGCTAAGGCCCCTACGGATCTTCCGCCAAAGAAGTGGACTGATCTGATAGCCCACAAGACGGTCAAGCACGCGCCTCGCCTGCTGAGCATCCACAAGGCTGCGGTCAATAGCCCTCGGCTTTTTAACGGCTTCTTTGACCGCATTCTTCGTAATTTCATTAAACTCGATTCTGCACACGGCATCCTCATCGATTCCCAATAGATAGGCAATATGCCAGGAAATAGCTTCCCCTTCACGGTCCGGGTCGGTAGCGAGATATACTTTAGACGCTGTTTTGGCCTCTTTCTTCAGCATTTTTATCACATCGCCCTTGCCGCGGATCGAAATATATTCGGGCTCAAAATTGTTTTCGATATCAATGCCCAGCTTGCTTTTCGGCAGATCACGAACGTGTCCCACAGAAGCGATGACCTGATACCGACTGCCGAGAATTTTTCCGATCGTTTTCGCCTTGGAAGGCGATTCCACGATAACTAAAGACTTGCCTTTCATTTATATTCCTTCACCAATAACTTCATCGACATTTAAAATTGTTCCTTATAAATTCAAATTATATTTGCATTCAATTCAATTTGCAATAAATATTTTTCCCATCGACGTCACAAGAAATCCCTTAATCTCCATAACGCCCACCATTCCGTTGACTTCAGCCGCCGTTTTTCCGAGCCTTTTAGCGATAAAATTCGTCGTAACCTCGCCCTCCGTTTTCAGAATTTCATAAATCTTACGTTCGTCCTCGCCGAGCTCGGCTTCAGAATCAAGACGTTCCGGCGACAGTTTTATACCGATACCGGCAAGAATATCGTCTATAAATGCAACGGGATACGCACCGTCCTGAATCAGTTTATTACAACCGATACTATTTGTCGATGAAATATTTCCAGGAACCGAAAAAATCATCCGCCCCTGGTCGCCTGCGCACGCAGCCGTTATCAGAGAGCCGCTTGAAAGGCCGGCCTCCGCCACTGTTACCGCCTCACAAAGTCCGCTGATGATCCTGTTCCTTTGCGGAAATGTATAGTTCCGCGGCTTCATTCCCACGGGGTATTCCGATAAAATGAGTCCCGATTCGGCGATTCTTTGTCTAAGCGCCGCATTTGAGGCAGGATAACAGATGTCCGGCCCGCATCCCATAACGGCAATCGTCGGGCCTCCGGCATCGAGAGCGCCGCGATGCGCTTCCGAATCACAGCCGTAAGCCATACCGCTGACAGTAACAATATCATATTCCGCCAGCCGTTTTCCGATATGATAAGAAACCCATTTTCCGTAAGATGACGCTTTTCTGGCACCTACAACGGCAACACAGCGCCGTTTCATCAAAGAAATATCGCCAATAGCATACAGCGTCTGCGGCGGATCGGAAATCTGGCGCAACAACTCAGGATATTCGTCATCTCTGATATCTATCGTCAAAATTTCTTCACGTTTTTCCGGTTCCATCCTGCTTTTTACCGCTTTTTTGAACTGCTCTTCCATGAGGATTTTCTCGCGAAACTCCTCATGCGGAATGGTTTTCTTTTCACTTTTCAGCTGCGCCATTTTTTCAAATTCCTGTTCTGCATCTCCCGCTATATTCTCAGGTACTTTTTCAGACGGTATTCCTGTTTTTTTCATATTTTCATTCATTTTTCAAAACCCTATCCCATTTTTCTATTGCCCCTGATTTACCCCTGATTTTTTATTCACTCTTATATACCCTAGTTTTTATAGATTTTCAAAATAATTCCATTTTATATTCCAGACACTCGCAGATATTTTCAAAAAGCCGGTTTTATTGCTGCTTATACGTGACGGCCTCCGCAATATGATTTGCCCGGATCCGCTCTGATCCTTCAATATCCGCAATCGTTCGTGCCACGCGGATGATTCTGTAATACGATCTTATGCTTAAAACCATCTTCCGATATGCTTCGTCAAGAAGTTGTTTCGATTCGCTGTCGAGCGCGCAGTATCTTTCAATATGACGCGGCATCATCTGAGAATTGTATGAGATTTCGTCGTTTTTAAAACGATCTCGCTGCAGCTGGCGCGCACGCAAAACACCCTCTCTTAGCTGTGCGCTGCTGACCGCACAGCCCGTCTCCCTTTCCACCAGGGCGTCTTTCGCTTCATCTGCCGTTTCTTCATTTCTTTTCCCGCCATCCATCGTTTGGCCGGCTATTTTTTTACTTCTTTTTTCATCGCCAATATATTCGTCCGTATATTCGTTCTTCATCCCATCAGCTGCCTGCTCTCTATAACGCAGAAATTCCTCCGGCTCAGGCGAATGAACGTGAACAAACAAATCAATCCGGTCGAGAAATGGACCGGACAATTTCGTCCGATACCGTTCGATCTGGCGCCGTGTACAGACACATACGCGCCTTGAATCTCCCGCATATCCGCAGGGACACGGATTCATGGCGGCAACCGTCAAGAATTTCGCGGGGAAAAGATAGCGTCCGCCCGTCCGGGAAATGCTGACCTGTTCGTCCTCCATCGGCCCGCGCAGCGCTTCCAGGCTTTCTCCGGAAAATTCCGGCAGTTCATCGAGAAAAAGAACGCCGAAATGGGCCAGTGAAATCTCGCCGGGCTTCGGCCGCAATCCGCCGCCTACCAAAGCGGCCGGCGTTATTTTCGTATCGGGAAACCTGAACGGCCTTTGAAAAATCAGCGGATCATCATCGTCAATCATACCGCAGACACTGTAAATTTTCGTTAGTTCTACCGCCTCCTCATAAGTCAGCGGCGGCAGGATACCCGGCAGCCGTTTTGCAAGCATTGACTTACCGGAACCCGGCGGACCAACCATCAGAATATTATGCATGGCTGCCGCCGAAATCTGGAGGGCCCGTTTTGCCGATTCCTGCCCGATCACATCACCGTAATCGGGAAATCCACTGCGCGCCGGATCTTCCTGTTTCAGATCACTGCTTCTGTGCCGGAAAATTTCATCACTCCCATAAACAGCTTCGATTTTCCTGTTTCCTCTGATATGATCGACAACCTGACGGAGTGACTGCGCCGGAAACAGCCGAATGTCCGACACGATAGATGCCTCGTTCAGATTCTGTCTGGGCAGGAAAAAAGTGTGCACGCCGGCAGCCTTCAGGTCCAATAGAAGCGGCAGAACACCGCGTATTCTGACGATTGAGCCGTCGAGCGCCAGTTCCCCCAAAAAGGCACATTTCTCTGTGAGCCATTCGCTTTCTTCACTGAATCTGCCGCCTGCCGCCAGGATGCTGATAGCGATAGGCAGATCGAAATGAGTTCCTTCCTTTTTAATATCTGCCGGAGAAAGATTGACTGTAACCCGTTCCTGGGGAAACGGCAGCCCGGAATTTTTGATAGCTGCTCTCACACGCTCCTTCGACTCGCGAATCGCCGCGTCCGCCAGTCCTACGATATAAAACGCCGGAAAACCGAACGCCACGTCCGACTCCACCGCTACTCTTTCGGCGGAAAGACCCGTCAGTGTACCGCAAATAACCTTAGAATACATCCTGTCCCCCTTCTCATATCCTACAATCATCTCACGCCTGCTGCCTGATTTGCAATCGTTCTAACACGGTAAAATCAAAGCGCTCATTCTGCATTTGATGATTTTTCACTCTTACGCAATTCAAATTTAAACATTTTCTGTATATCTGATATAATATTTGCCCCGCAGGCGCAGCACTTCAGCGACATCCACGCGGTAATCACCACATCCGGGCCGACAGTTTGCCGTATAATAAAATGCGGACATTCTGATATGGCACAATTTTCTTGAAGTCACGGCTTCGCAGGGCAGTCCACAGCGCAGACCGGAACGCGTCTTAACCTCTACAAAACACAGGATTCCCTTCTCCGGCTCCTCTGCAACAATATCAATTTCTCCGAATCTGCATCTGTAATTCCTGTCGACGATCCGATATCCCTGTCGCTTCAGATAATCCGCTGTCAGGCGTTCTCCAATCTCGCCGAAAGTCTGTTGACTCGTTTTTTTGCCACGCTTTGTCAATTCACCCGCCTCCGCTTTCTTTCACAAATGTCGGTATTTCCACAATCATCGCGCTTTCTGGAAATTTGAATTTTAAATTACTTAAAAATCCTTAAATTACATAATATTGAATTTTCGTCGTCTGAATTATAACTTATCCGCTAACGTTTGTAAATATATTACATGAAATTTTTTCAAAAAAATACAGCATTTCTTTTGATAATCCCTAAAACAGTACAAGGAATGAGCATCAATCGCCGTCGAAAACAGCATTGGAACTACCGTAAACAACCGCTCCGAAATGGATTACTTCATCTTCAGCACACCATTGGAGTATCCAGAGTTTGAACTGAGCGACAAACTGAAGAATACCTGAAATTGAATCTATATCATAGCGCAAAATGTTTGTAGGGAAATAAGCAAAAAGACAATAAAAGAGAACATACGATGTGCTAGTATTTAATAAAAAATGAAAGCGTTGGTTTGCTTCAACATGAACCAGACCATACAAAAGGACGATCATTTGAAAGGAGGATTAATATTATAGCGATTTATGGTTACATCCGCGTCAGCACGCGGGAGCAAAACGAGGACAGGCAGCGCATCACCCTGCAAGAGATGGGAGTGCCGGAAGGTAACATCTTTATGGACAAGCAGTCCGGCAAGGACTTTGACAGGCCGCAATACAAAAAGTTGGTGCGACGCATGAAAAAAGACGATCTGCTCTACATTAAGAGCATCGATCGTCTGGGGCGCAACTACAAAGAGATTTTGGAGCAGTGGCGCGTTCTAACAAAGGAAAAGAGCATTGACATCGTGGTGTTGGATATGCCTCTTCTGGACACCCGTAAAGGCAAAGACCTGATGGGGACTTTCCTGTCGGACATCGTTTTAGAAGTGCTCAGTTTTGTCGCAGAAAATGAGCGCGCTAATATACGACAGAGACAGGCAGAGGGCATCGCAGCAGCAAAAGCCCGTGGAGTACAGTTTGGTAGGCCGCCCCGTCCATTGCCGGAAAATTTCCACAGCGCTTATCAGCGTTGGAAAACGAAACAAATCACTGGCACAGCAGCGGCAAAGGAGTGTGGCATGCCTCTGGCTACTTTCCGCTACCGGGCGGCAGCCTACGAAAAGTCGGTATTGCTGTAAAGAGCTGTTTTTACAAGAATGTGTAATATCCTGTAAAGCAATCCACACAAAAATACATATGCATTATAGCACGGCGGGGTTTCGATTTCCATATATTTTTACCAAAATTTCCGCTGTACGGCGAACAGTAAAGAGCGGTTTTCCTATTACAAGATATTACACATTCTTGTGAAACGGTCTGTACGAATACGCAGCCGCACTCTCTGCCTCCGGACGGATGATGAAAACAGCGCGGCACACATTCTCCGCTGTGAAGGGTGGCAGCAGCGCCTCTTTCATATACCGGAGCCATTGATATTCACAAATATGCGGCAGAAAGGGGGATGAAAGGCGGAAAAATGAACTGCACAAAATCGTCTTCGAGGGAAGCCCCGAAGATGGTCTATCAAAAAATCTAAAGATAGGAGGTACGCAAGATGAAAAACAAAAAAAACCGTGTGCTGGCGATGCTCCTCTGCCTGTGCATGATTATGACCCTGTTGCCTACCACGGCGTTCGCGACAAACAACAAATCGCCGGATAGTGGGGTTGCTATCGCGGCAGAAACGAACAAAACGTCTAATTCCAGCGTGAATAATCTTACAGGTACTGATGCCGAGGAAGAATCTGATGTTAAAAGCACAGCAGAAGAAGCTGGCAGTGAATTGTCAGATGAGCAAGACAATCCTTCGAAAAAGGAAGAAGTCTCAACTAGTGATGGTCAGCCTAGTTCATATGGTACAGACGTTACGTCAAATGAACCAGCAGAGAATATCAAAACTGACGAGGAGAACGATGTTGCCCAGATCGGAAGTACGAAATACGATACTCTCAAAGCAGCCATTGAGGCAGCCAACTCTGGAAGCACAATCGAGCTTCTCAAGGACATTACGCTTGATGAAACTGAACCCATTGCTGTAAATAAATCTGTGACCATCACCAGCGCGGCAGGGCACACCTATCAGATCAAGCGCAGCAATGAGTGTAATGGCTATATGCTCAACCTGACGACCTCCAGCATCATAATCTTAAAGAATATTGTTGTGGACGGTGGAAGCACTGACAATATCAATGCGACGCGGGCCATGATCGCTGTAAATGATAACGCAAAACTGGTTTTGAACGACGGTGCGGTACTGACAAATAACAATAATACCGAACCCAAGGGAGCAGGCGGCGCGCTTTGCGTAATCAACGGCTCCGCCGAAATGAAAAACGGCGCGAAAATAACCGGCAATAAAGCCGCCGGCGGCGGTGGAGTAGCTCTGGTGGAAACGGGAACCCTGACCATGAACGGCGGCGAGATCACCGGCAACACGGCTGTCGATTATTCGAAGGGATATGAAACTGAAAAAAATGGGCATAACGGACGCGGTGGCGCGATTTATGTGTCTGGACACAAAAATGACACAGATTATGGCGAAAAATTCACCATGAACGGTGGCGCGATCTCTGAAAACAGCAGTGATAACGACGGCGGCGCGATTTATGCTTGGGGCTACACAATCGTCACCATAAACGATGGTGAGATTTCAGAAAACATTTGCAAAGGTAACGGTGGCGCGATTTACAATTATGCCAGCAAAACAGTGTTTAAAAAAGGACTAATCCAGAACAATAACGCAAAGAATGGCGGCGTGGCTTATTTGAACGGCGCGTTTCTGGTGCGTCCGAGAAGTTATTTTGAAATGAGCGGTGGACGGGTCATCGGAAACACGGCTGCTGCGGGCAGTTCCCTCTTTCTGAACAGCTATGCCTCTTTCACAATGAGCGGCGGACAGATCACCGGAAACACCGCCACAAATGTCGGCGGCGTTCTTGTTTCGCCGTGGGACAATGTTGTAGAGTTATCCGGGAATTCCAAAATAACGGGCAACACCTCAACGAACAAGAAACCCGGCGATAATCTGTATCTCGACGGAAACAGTGACGGGGACGGTCTGCTTGCGGACTTGAAAATTGGTAGATTCACTGAGGGGGCCGATGTAAATCTGTACGTTAAAATGCAGGATGAAATCGTTAACAGCTCAGAGAATCCCGTCGCGAAGCCCGTTGAGGCCGAGGGTTCTATCACCCAGGAACAACTGGCTTTTATAAAGTATGAGGATCCGAAATACGGATTAAAGGTTGACGGCTCGAATGCGATCCTTACAAGGATGTATACTATTACCACGGAGGCGACCATCGGCGGTACTGTATCCGCAGATCGTACATCCGGCGCCTCTGGTGATCCAATCACCGTTACCGTCATTCCAGACACGGGATATAAGGTGATAAGTGTGACCTACTCCTATAAGAGTGATAACACCCCAATGACAAATGAACTTAAGAGCGCTCCCTACACTTTCAATATGCCCGACGCCGACGTGACCGTCAACGTGACGTTCGCGCTGGAACAGGGGGAGGTCACCACTATTGTGGACAAACCAGAGGTGCAAACTCAAATCGGTAGTGAAATCGACGGTATTGGAGAAGAACAGTTGAACGATACTAACGTCACCCTTTCCAGTGAAGCGCTGAACGGCATCGTCAATGAAAAACAGCATACCGTCGAAGAGGCAAAAGAGGCGTTGCAAGGGGAAAATGTGGATGTCGAAAACGACCAAGAAGTCTATATCCACATCGTCACCGAGATCAATGTGAGAGTCGAGAGCTACAATCCCGAAGGTGCGTTTGTTCTGGACATCACACCAAAGTACAAGGTCGTTGCTTCCACAGAGAAGGACCCGAGCAATGTTATTATCGGTAAAAATGCCGCTGCGTTGAAGGAATCTACTGAGTTTGATATCACCGAATCCTCCACCATCGTGATCCCCATCCCCGAAGACTTTGCCGATGAGGGCGAGTTCATTCGCGTCGCCCATGACCACAACGGCAAGTTGAGCTACTACAACGTGCCTGTGAAGGATGGCAAGATCACCTTTGTGGACAAAAACGGATTTTCCACCTTCACACTGGCTAAGGTGGACACCGTGGGGCTCGACGACTTAACTGTCACCCCCGGCACGCTGGATCCCGCGTTTAATCCAGACGGACAAAAATATGGCGTCAGTGTCGGCAACAGCGTGACAAGCGTGACCCTCACCGCTGAGGCCCACGAGAACTGCACCGTCACCGCCTCTGTCAACGGCGAACCCGTTGATGTTGACAACAATGGAACAATCAATGTCGATGACCTTCCGGTCGGCGATACGGTGGTCAAGATTACCGTGACCCATGAAGGCAAAACCACCGAGTACATCGTCACCATCACCCGCGCCGCCTACACCAGTGGTGATTCTGTCACCTCCGGCACTACAGTCAAAACCGAGAGCACAACCAACGGCAGTTTCACCGTTTCCGACCGGTATGCCGGTGCGGGCAAGACTGTGACCGTCACGCCAAAGCCTAATCAGGGCTATGTAGTGGATCAGGTCATCGTAACCGACAGGAACGGCGGCAACGTGACCGTAAAAGACAACGGGGATGGCACCTATAGCTTTGAAATGGTGGATAAAGCCGACCAACCCGTTACCGTCAAAGTAACCTTCAAGGAGGAAGAACAGGTACACGTCTGCCCGTCCGAGAAGTACACCGATGTGAACACTGAAGCATGGTATCACGAGGGCGTGGACTTTGCCATCGAGAATGGCCTGATGGTCGGCAAGGCCGATGGCATCTTCGATCCCGACGGCATCACCACCCGAGCGGAGATGGTGACTATCCTCTACCGTCTGGAGGGCGAGCCCGCTGTGACCAAGGATGTCAAGTTCAATGACGTTCCCGCCGGTCAATGGTTCTCTGACGCCATCAACTGGGCGGCTGCCAGCGGCGTTGTAGACGGCTACGGCTACGGCAAGTTCGGTCCCAACGACACCATCACCCGCGAACAGATGGCTGCAATCCTGTATCGCTACGCCAGTCTCAAGGGCTATAACGTGTCCAGCCTGGCTGATCTGTCCGAGTACACCGATGCCGGTTCTATCAGCGGTTGGGCCAACACCGCGATGCGCTGGGCCGTGTCTGCCGGTATAATCGAAGGTACGAGCACTGCCACTCTCGCCCCCGCCGGCAACTCCACCCGCGCGATGGTTGCAGTCATCCTCATGCGTTTCTGCAAGGATATTGTGAAATAAGTAATTTTCTATAGCAAGAGATATAAAGAAGTTTTCTCTTTATGTTCCGTTGGTCTTTTAGCTGAAATTCCTTGCTATATTTTCTCTTAGCAATAAAAATGCTCCCCACATGGCAGTTTTTAGTATTTCCATCACCTTCCATATGGGGAGCGTATCAAAACGTTTCGATTTCTAATATTTTACATAAATGTTTTTTGCAGTGCTTCGACTTTCTAAGATGTCTCTTTTTTCTTTTTTATTTTCCGCTTTCACGCGCAGGCCGCTCCTGCTGATTTTTAGCTTCCACCTGAAGCACACAGTCAAGAATCACATCGGCCGCACGGCGTTTTGTCATCTCCGGGTATTCTGTTTTTCTGCCGTCCGCCGTAATAATCGTAATGATATTCGTATCCACATCAAAGCCGGCGCCCGGCGACGTTACGTCGTTTGCGACAATCAGATCGAGATTTTTTTTCGCAATCTTTTCTTTCGCATATTCCTCAAGATTGTGCGTTTCTGCCGCAAAACCGACGAGAATACGATTTTCTTTGCGGCTGCCAAGTATTTTGAGAATGTCCGGATTTTCAGCAAGCTCGATAGTGATATTGCCCTCACGTTTCTTTATCTTATGCTCTGAGGCGTTGACGACATAAAAATCAGCCGGTGCGGCAGCCTTGATTACAATATCAATATCATCGAAGACCGCTTCGCAGGCTTGGAGCATTTCCCGCGTCGTTTTAACATCGATCCGCCTGATCTGCGGACTGCACGTCAGTACTACGGGGCCGGAAACGAGCGTCACGTCAGCTCCGCGCGCCAGCGCCGCCTCAGCCACAGCGTAACCCATACGTCCGGAGGAGCGATTGCTGATATAGCGCACGGGATCAATAGGTTCCACCGTAGGCCCGGCAGTCACAAGAACCCGCTTTCCGCTGAAATCGCCCGGAATGGATGAAATTCTTTCCTGCTGATCCGTCTGTCTGATCTCCTCTCCCGCGCTTCTCATCCGCGCTGAAGAAGAAGCTTCTATTTCTTCCAAAAGCCGGGTTACGTACATGACGATCTCTTCCGGCTCCGCCATGCGCCCTTTGCCTTCATAGCCGCAAGCCAGCAGTCCCACGCCCGGCTCGATAAATTCATAGCCCAGTGAGCGCAGCTTGGCGATGTTCGACTGAACGACAGAATTTTCGTACATATTGACGTTCATGGCCGGCGCGATAACGATCTTTGCCTTTGTCGCCATAACAGTCGTCGTCAGCATATCGTCGGCAATGCCTGAAGCGATCTTTCCGATCACATTTGCGGTAGCCGGCGCAATCAGCATAATGTCGGCTTTGTCCGCCAGAGCGATATGACCCACCTTCCATGCGTCCGGCGTCGCAAAGGTATCAGTGACCACCGGATTTTTTGACAGCGTGCGAAAAGTCAGCGGATCTACAAAATGGCACGCATTTTCAGTCATAATGACATCAACTTCTATATTTTCCTTTTTCAGCCGGCTGACCATATCTGCCGCTTTATAGCAGGCAATTCCTCCGCTGACGCCTACGACAACATTTCTGCTCATAATCTGAATCCGATCCTGTTTTCCTGCATAACAGAGAGAAGCAAATCACAAATTTTGCAAAGTCAAACCGCAGTACCCAGTTTTTTCATCAAACATTATTTGCTATCTATTGTTCACTTCCGTGAGCAAATCAAAATTTCACCCATCTCCGCTGCATAAATATCTGAAAATCGTAACTATCTGAAAATTTTGTCAATCTTTTTCTGATTTTTTATCTGCGAGCTGATTTTTGCGTTATATTCCGGGTACAGCCGCCTGACGTTTGGTTTTCACCCGTCAATGATCCAAATCCTGCAAACCGCTGATTTCATCCTCGTCATCATACCCTGCAAATTCATCAAACTCTCCGGTATCGTCAGATACTTCCGACTTGCCGTCAAATTCATCCGTTTCATCGTAAATCATTTTGTCGGAGTTAACGGATTCCTGTTCCTCCGCGGCCTCATCGGCATCGACGACAACGCCGTAACCTGCCGCATGTTCACCTGTCGCGCGCTCATCCACTGAAAAATCAGGTTCATCCCCATAATCACCCTCAAGCAGCCGTTCTAACTCCTCCGACCTGTGGTACGTAATCATATCCCTGGCGATCTCCTCCGTCGCGATGGATACCGGCTTATCGATGGCCGTATCGATCAGTTTCGGCTTGCCGTCGATCAGATCTCTGGCGCGCTTCGCCGCCAGCACGACGAGCGTATATTTGCTGTCAGCCTTTTTCCTCAAATCATTGATAGATGGATATAACATATTTAAAGTTCTCCCTTCACTCTCTTTAAAATCTGCGACGCGTTTTCCGCGTCTCCCACGCTGCAGCGTCCGGCTCTCATAATGGCCAACACGTCGTTGACGGCTTCATCCAAATTTTTATTCATGACAAAATAATCGTAATATTCAAGATAACCCATCTCAGTTTCCGCCTTGTTCAAACGCAGCTCGGCATCTTCAGCCGATTCCGTACCCCGTCCGCAGATTCTCGATTTGAGTTCCTCAATAGAAGGCGGCAAAATAAAAATAAAAGTTCCATTTGGATACGATTTTTTTACGCTCATCGCACCCTGTACATCGATTTCGAGAATGACATCCCGGCCGGCCTCAAGCTGCTCCATCACAGGGGCTTTCGGCGTTCCATAAAAATTTCCGTGAACTAAAGCATATTCAAGAAACCCACTCTCATCGACCATCGCCTGAAACTCCGGCTTAGTTATAAAATCATAATCCACGCCGTCTTTTTCCTCTGCGCGCGGCGGTCTCGTCGTGGCTGAAACTGACAGATAAACGTCTTCCCCCGATGCAAGAATCCGTTTTACAATCGTTCCCTTACCCGCTCCGGAAGGGCCGGAAATAACAAACAGCTTCGCATCAGCCATATTTTCCCTCCTTTTACTGAATTTTATTCTATGTTCTGCACCTGTTCTCTGATCTTTTCGATTTCGCTCTTGATCTCGAGAACGCGATTTGTAATTTCAAGGTCATTCGCCTTTGAGCCGATCGTATTCGCCTCGCGGTTCATCTCCTGAATCAAAAAATCCAGCTTTTTGCCTTCCGGCTGTAAGCTGTTTTCGATGATCGTGCGCAGTTGACCGATATGACTGCCCAGACGGACAATTTCCTCAGTCACGTTGATTTTATCGGCAAAGACAGCCGCTTCGAGTACAATTCTGTCTTCGTCAACCGCTGCGGCGCCGTCAAGCAATTCCTCAATACGCGCCCTGAGTTTTTCTTTGTATTCGCTGACGACATCCGGTGAGCGTGCTTCGATTTCACCTACAAGCTTTTCGATTAACGATGACCGCATCAGAATATCTTCCGCCAGCTTTTCGCCTTCGATTGTACGCATTTGCAGATGATTTTCAGCCGCCCTGGCCGTGACGTCTGCCAGAATTGCCATGACTTCATCCTCATTTTCCACATCAGGAATCGCTTTCATGACATCCGGCAGCGATGCCACGTATTCGAGACTGACGCCCCGTTTTCCATCGAGGACTTCTCCATCCAGTACCCTCCTGAGCTCTTTTATATTTTCGAGATATTGGGCCGCCAACGCCGCGTTGAGTCCGATTCTCACATTCTCGTCTCCCGTATCTTCCACAAGAACAGACACTTCAATCTTTCCTCTATGCACTTTTTTCCTGACGACGCTTTTAATCGTTTCTTCTGCAAAGGAATAACGCCGCGGCATCCTGACGGTGATATCCTGATACCTGTGATTTACCGACTTGATTTCCACGACAATGCTTCGCTTCTCGTCTGAATACTCGCTGCGGCCAAAGCCCGTCATACTCCTGATCATAATTTTACGCTCCCATCAATAATGGCCGGTACAGATCAGAACTGCCGGACCTTCCATAAAAATATTTCTATCTGAGTCAAAGGAAACGACCACCTCGCCGCCGGGCATCGTCACATGAATGGAATCATGGCAGCCGCAGAAAAGATAAGACGCCGCCGCGCTGGCGCAGGCCCCCGTACCGCAGGCCAGCGTCTTGCCGGCGCCCCGCTCCCACGTGCTGCACAGGATGTGATCTTCGTTTAAAATTTCGACAAAGTTGACGTTCGCCCTGTCTGGCTGAAATTGCGGCGCGTTTTCGATACGGCTGCCTTGAGAGAGAGCCAAAGCGTCAAGCGCCGCCATTCCTCCGCCGTCCGTGTCCTTAAACAGAACGGCGTGAGGCACGCCAAGATGCGTAAATATGAGTTCTCCCCATTCCGATGTCTCCACTTTGGAAATATCACCGAGAACACCCATACTGACCTTTACTGTCGTCATTTCCGGTGTTTCCGATACGATACTGACCCGTTTTATGCCGTCTCCCGTTTCCACGGTAAAATCCGCAGTGCCAACGATTCCGTGATCTCTCACAAATTTAGAAAAGCATCTGATGCCGTTGCCGCACATCGATGCCTCACTGCCGTCGGAATTGTAATAGGCCATCCGCACATCGGCGAACTCAGAAGGCATGGCTGCCATCAGCCCGTCCGCCCCGACACCAAAGTGTCTGTCACACACAGCCGCAATCATGCGCCTGTCAATACCGGCTTCCGATTTCATGCAGTCTGTCAGGATGAAATCGTTTCCGGTGCCATGATATTTGCAAAAATCCAATTACTTTTCTCCTGAAATATGTTATGATTCTTTAAAGATATGCTTTGATGATATATCAATTCAGTGTATATTATACAACGTCGCCAAAACGTTTTCAATAGATGTTTCGATATGAAACCGGCCGCACAGCGATATTTCCGTATTTTGCGATCAGGCGGCCAAACAAAAACAGGTAAAAACAAGTTAAAATAGATTCGGAGGTTTCACATATGGCATTTGACGGTATCGTCACCACTGCGGTGGTAAAAGAACTTAGCGATAAACTTGTAGGCGGCAGAATCGACAAGATTTACCAGCCTTCTGCAGAGGAAATTATCCTGCACGTTCACAGCGGAAAGGAAAAATACAGGCTTTACCTCTCTGCCGGCACGAATCACGCCGGCGCTTACCTGACATCGGAACCAAGTTCCAACCCCCAGACGCCGCCAGGATTTTGTATGCTGCTCAGAAAACATTTGCAGGGTGCGCGCATCCGCAATATCATTCAGGTGGATTCCGAGCGGATCATCGAAATTCTAACGGATGCCACAAATGAACTCGGATTCGAGGTCAGACACCGTCTGATCATTGAGATCATGGGAAAACACAGCAATATTCTGCTCGTCAGCATCGAAACCGGCAAAATTCTTGACTGTATCAAACGAATTTCGGGCGATGTCAACCGCTACCGTCAGACGCTTCCGGGGCTTGCCTACGTTTCACCGCCGTCTCACGGAAAAATTTCGTATTTCGGCCTGAAGTTCCCGGAGTACGCTGCAGCCGTATCATCGGCCGGGTTTGATGAAGATCCTGAAAACGCGCTCGTCAAAGCAATTGCCGGTATCAGTCCGCTGATGGCTTCTGAAATTATTTACAGGTCAGGGCAGCGCTCCGGCGCATTGATTAATGTTTCTTATGAGGAACTGATGCATATTGTTTCAGATGTTTCAGCCGGCCAGGCGAGTCCGCGGATTTATCTCGGCGCCGACGGCGCTCCCGCTGAATTTCATGCGGTGCGTTTGCTTATTTTAGAGAATGATTACAGTACTTCGGAACGCGAATCCGTCAGTCAGGCCTGCGAAGATTACTTTGAAGGCCGGGTTTCCTCAAACAGAATCCGGCAGAAAGCGCATGATATGCGCAAGACTGTTTCGGCAAATCTCGACAGACTTCTCCTCAAAAAACAGCGTCTCTCCGAGGATCTTCTGAAAGCTGAAAATTCGGAAGATTTCAGGCTTTACGGTGAGCTTCTGACCGCAAGTCTTCATACGGTTGAGGAAGGTCGCAGTTCGGCTGAGGTTCTCAATTATTATACCGGTGAAATGATGACAATTCCGCTTGACGCCCGCTATTCCGCAGCGAAAAATGCACAGCGTTATTTTAAAAAATATTCCAAGGCAAAGACGGCCGTCATCGAGAAAAAAATCCAGCTCGAAGAAACGGATCGCGAAATTGAATACCTCGACTCTGTTCTGACGTTTATCGACAATGCTGTCCGGGCAGAAGACCTGGACGATATCAGAAGCGAGCTTATCGAAAACGGCATCCTTCGCCGCCGGCCTTCCAAGGAAAAACCCCGCCGCCCGAAAATGCAGCCTTTGGAATATTTTACAACGAGCGGACGTCGAATACTCGTCGGGCGGAATAATAAAGAAAACGATATTCTGACGTTTAAAACGGCGTCGTCACGCGACATCTGGCTGCATACAAAAGATATTCCCGGTTCTCACGTAATTCTGTTCACTGAGGGGGCCGAGCCTACGGAACAGGAAATTTACGAGGCGGCGGCCATCGCTGCGCTGCACAGTAAGGCAAAGCTGTCAGGAAATGTGCCGGTCGATTACGTGCGCATCAAATACGTTAAAAAGCCGAATGGCGCAAAACCCGGCTACGTCATTTTCACAAATAATAATACCGTTTACGTCGATCCGGCAGAACCGGCGCAATCGACGCAGTGACAACAGTCGTCTGAGCAACTGAATGCGGTGCCGTCAGCACGTCAGCCGGTCTTGCGGCAGTGCCGGCCAGGCGCTGCCGCAAGCGATCTGACGAAGCAGCGAAACCGCCACACGACCGCAGAGGCAGCAAAGAGGCATAGCAAGGCAGCAGCAGGCGATCTGTCGATTTGCGTCGCGCAACTGAGAGGAGCATACCCATCATTTTTAAACCGCAAAAAACGATGCAGCCGGAGGACCGCACCGTCGATTATGATTTTAAATCTATTATATTTTATTATTTTTAATTTAACTTATTTAGAACCATCACAAATAAAAATATCAATTTTTACTAACTCAAGTCAACTTATTCTATCACCTATTTTCCATTTCCGTACCATCTTGCAGCCGTATTCCCTGCCGACGCGGGGAAAGTCCGGAAACAGCCGAATAAGCAGTATTTCGATGTTTACAGATATATCCAAAACTTATCGCCTTTTTTTACAACACATCACATCTTAATTCTTCACTATACTCAAAAAACGCATCAGAATCGTTGCAATCTGCGCTCTGCTTGCATTCGCCGCCGGCGTCAGCAGATTCCCGGCCTTAGAATCCGTACCGCCAATCAGCCCGCTGTCAACAGCCCATGCCATGCTTTCCACCGCATAACCGGCAACGCTTCCGCCGTCCTTAAACGATGAAAGACTGCTGCCAATGACGCCGCCCAATCCGCGGCGGACACTGCTGGCCGATTCATCTTTGTATCTGTAATATCTGTAAAGCATAACTGCCGCCTGCTGGCGTGTAATCTTCTCATCAGGGCCGAAACGGTCAGCGCCGATGCCATTGACGATCCCGATTCCCGCTGCCCATGACACTGCATCACTGTACCAGGTTCCGTCTTTCACATCACTGAATTTGACATCGCTGAATTCGGCAAAATCAGACGTATGAGACATATCGTCCGCATCAGGCATATCGAACGAATCAGCCTTATCATCAGTTCTACCAGGCATATCAGACGCATCCTCATCATTATCCGCATCCTCATCCTCCGCATCAAGCGCTTCATCCATCCGGTAAAGCGCCGACACGAACATCGACCGTGTCATATCCGTATCAGGCGAAAATTCCGTACCGCTGACGCCCTCCAGAATTCCTTCCTTCCAGACACTGCGTACCGCGTCGTAATACCAGTTCCCCGGCCTGACATCCACGAAATTTACAAACACAGGAATCGACCGTTTTTTCCCGCCGTATTCTATACTCAGACTCGCCGTTCCAATCGTGTTTGTCCTGCAGGCGTAAGATGCGTTTTCCAGCGGCATATACGACACGCCATGATCGTTGCACTTAACCTCAAGCATGAGCCCCAGCGAAGCGATATCGTCATTTAACGAAAGCTGCAGCTCATCGGAAACACCGCTGACCGCAATATTTGTCGTCTCACACCCGCTGATAAACATTTGAACCCAGTGTTTTTTCACGTAACCAACCCCAATATGCTTATACTCCTGCGTCAGAATATTCTGGCGATGACCCGGACTGTTCATCCATCCGTCAACGACATCAGCCGGTGTCGAATACCCGGCCGCAATATTTTCACCGAGCGAAAGATATGGAACACTGTCAAGCGCCGTAAAACAGAGCGTTCCGTCGGGACGCGCATGATCGAACACGCTGATGATCTCACTCGCCCTGAGCCGGCTGGCCGCAGAAATATCCTGAAACGTTGTCAGCGCTTCCAGCTCGCCGTTTTGCGCTCTCTGCTCATTCGTCAGCTTAAGCACCTCCCATTCCTGCTGGTTGACATAATCCGGTGATTCCGCAAAAACAGCCGTCGACAATGATGCTGTTACAATGAACGCACATAAGAACACGGTGAAAAATAGCCGCAAAACAAATCTCTGTCTTCTCTTTTTATTTTTTACAATTTTCTTATCGGAGTTGCCATCCATTTTTAAATAATTTCTCCTTAATCTGATTAAATGCTTTGACACCTACAATATAACTTTTCTTTGATTGATTATAAAATCAAATTGGACACTTCGATGAAAAAGGAAGTCCATTTTTTCATCGGATTTCTTCTCATGTGCGCACAAAAATCAGTTCCATTATTTCGCCAACGTCGCATGGGCTTCTGAAATCACTTCGTCGATCTTTTTCTCAGAAACGCCGGAAGTTCCGGGAGCCGCCACCCGCAAACCGGCGGGCGCATCGGAAAGCGCTTTGTCATTTCCGCTTTTTTTCATCAATAAAAGATATTCGATATTTCCTTTTGCTCCCGTCATCGGCGAAAACGTCAGGTCGAGAGGCGAAAGCCCGTTTTCCAAGGCATAACGGATCACATTCTCAATAACCTGACGGTGCACAGCCCTGTCTTTGACGATCCCTTTCCTGCCGACCTGCTCCCGGCCCGCCTCAAACTGAGGTTTAATCAAACTGACAAGCATGGCGTTCTCGCCGAGCAGCGCCGACGCTACCGGAAAAATCAGCCTCAGGGAAATAAATGAAACATCAATGCTGATAAAATCCATCTTTTCAGGGATCGAACCGGGATCGAGATAACGCACATTCACTTTTTCCATATTTACGACGCGCTCATCGTTTCTGAGTTTCCAATCGAGCTGACCGTATCCCACGTCCACCGAATAAACCTTCGCCGCACCGTTTTGAAGCATACAGTCTGTAAAACCGCCTGTCGACGCGCCGATGTCCATCGCAATGCATCCCGACAAATCGAGTGAAAATGTACGGATAGCTTTTTCCAGTTTATAGCCGCCGCGCCCTACATAAGGACACTGGTCATTTTTTAGCGTAATCTCCGCATCCTCACTGAATTTAGTACCCGGCTTATCCGAAATTCCGCCGTTGACATAAACATCTCCGGCCATAATCGCCGTCTTCGCCCGTTCCCGCGACTGGAAAAAGCCTTTACTTACAAGTAAAACATCAAGACGTTCTTTCAACTTCTTTCCGTATCCTTTCCGCAATGGATTCCGCATCCATGCCGTATCTGCCCTCAAGCTGCTCCGGTGTCCCATGAGAAATAAATTCGTCCGGCCAGGCGATCTGATGAACAGAAATGCCGTCTCTATTCGCGAACAGCGATTCCACACAGCTTCCAAACCCGCCGGTTTCCACGTTATCCTCTACGACGAAAACGAGGCCCGTTTTCTGCGCGGAACGCTCAAAGGAACGACTGTCAAAAGGCTTCAGAACTCTGACGTCAATCAATTCTGCCGAAATACCTGCTTTTTCAAGAAGCGCACAGCTTCTCAGACAACGCGATGCCATGTTGCCAACAGCGAGAATCGTCACGTCAGTCCCGCTGCGAAGCAGCCGTGCCTTAAAAAAAGATTCGCCTTCTCCGCCTTCGCTCGGAACGGGAAGTTTTTCCGGTGCCGCACCGCGCGGATAGCGAATCGCACAGGGTCCGTCCATTTTCACAGCAAATTTCAGCATTTCTTCCAGCTGCTCACTGTCGGAAGGCGCGAAAAATGTCAGATTCGGCATATGCATCAAATAAGAAATATCAAAAATACCGTGATGCGTCTCTCCATCCGTTCCAACGATACCTGCCCGGTCGATGCAGAAAACTACCGGCAGATTTTGCATACAAACATCGATCATAATCTGATCATAAGCCCGTTGTAAAAACGTGGAATAAATTGCGACCACAGGCCGCAGACCGTCTGCAGCTGCACCCGCCGCAAACGTCACGGCGTGTTCCTCGGCAATTCCCACGTCAAAAAGACGCTCCGGCAGAACCTTTCCAAAATCATCAAGTCCCGTTCCATCCCGCATTGCTGCCGTTACGGCAATAATCGACGAATCGGCCAGAGCCAGTTCTAACAGCCTGCGCCCAAAGACCTCCGACCACGAAGACAATGCCGAACGCTTCTTGAGTGCGCCTGTTTCCCTGTCAAACGGCGCAATTCCGTGAAATTTTGACGGATTCTTTTCCGCCAGATAGTACCCTTTTCCCTTTTTTGTAACACAATGAACAAGCACTGGCTTTTTCAGCGCTTTCGCATCAGAGAGCACCCCGATCAGTTCGTTCAGATCATGGCCGTCAATCGGCCCAAGATAGACAAATCCGAGCTCTTCAAACAGGACGCCCGGCACCATCGCATACTTTACGGCGTCGCGCAGCGTTTCAAGCCCGCTATAAATCGAATCCCCGATGATCGGAATACGTTTCAGCCCCCGCTTGAGCGCCTTTTTCAGATTATTATATTGCTCCGAAGATCGCAACTTCCCCAGATGCTGCGCCATGCTGCCCTGATTCGGAGAAATCGACATCTCGTTGTCATTTAAAACGACGATAAAGCCCGTATTCATGGCCCCTGCGTTGTTCATCGCCTCATAAACCATGCCGCCTGTCAGCGCACCGTCACCGATTACAGAAACGACCGCATAATCCTCGCCCTTCAAATCCCGCGCTGCCGCCATTCCAAGAGCTGCCGAAACAGAATTGCTGGCGTGCCCCGTGTCAAATGTGTCATAAGGACTTTCACTGCGCTTCGGAAACCCACTGAGACCGTTGAGCCTGCGCAGTGTCCCGAACTTGCCGCCCCGGCCGGTCAACAGCTTGTGGACATAAGACTGATGCCCCACATCCCAGATGATTCTGTCCCGCGGCGTATCAAAAACACGGTGCAGCGCAATCGTCAGTTCAACGACGCCAAGATTTGATGCCAGATGGCCGCCCGTTTCCGAAACTGTGGAAATCAGCATATCACGAATATCGTAGCTGAGCAGTTTCAGTTCATCGATTCCCATTCTTTTTATATCCTGCGGAAAAATTCCGTCTTCTATTTTCTTTATCATAAGGTCTACCTGCTGTAAATCAAGCTCCGTTTTCCGTGAAATCTCATGCCGTTTCCAAACAAAGTCAAATGTGACCCCTGCGGTAATTTGAATTGTATTTTCTGTATTTTCCAAAAAATTCCGACCGTTTCCAGGCGCCACTGCAAACGTCATATCCGTAGTGTCCTACCGCGTTTTCCGGCAAATTTCTGATCAGTTCCAACTCCCAGATGCAAGCGTCCTATCCACAGCCGATCAGCCGTTTTGCGGGAAGATTCTCACAATTTCTAAATATTTTAAAGAATGTTTCAAATTATGTAAACAGCCCCGTCATCTCTGAAAGATAGCGAGGAGTCTGCCGATTATCGTAATAATTCTTTTGGAATTGCGGATGGCCAGTTCCTTGCCAAAGGCTTTGCCGCCTATCGTTAAAGATGCCACGATACCGCTCAAAATAACAGAAAACAACGTGGCGTCCACCAGGCCGCCATTTCCGAAATCCAGCTGCGTCACAATAAAAGCCGCCGAAGTGCCGCTGACGATGCCGCAAATATCGCCAATTACGTCGTTACAGATACTTGCCATCTTGCTGGCGTTGCGAATCAGAGCCAGAGACTGTTTTGCGCCCTTCACCTTTGATGCCGCCATGGAATGAAACGGTTTCTCATCAGCGACTGTAACGGCCACGCCGATGATATCAAATAGAATTCCTATAAAAATAATCGCGATCAGAATGATAAACGCGACAACAATCGTCGATTTTCTCAGTAGAATATCTGAAAACGTCGTCATAAAAACTGACAGCAAAAATGCCAGCATCGTAATACAGACGACCCATTTTCGTCGCGCCTTTTCGGGATCAACGTCCCTTCTTCCACTCATTTTTCAAAAATTCCTTTCCTTCTCTGTCCTTTTTGTTTTTCTTTTGTTTATCTACAATTCATTTTTCTACTGTTTATTTTTAATTCCTAAACCCGGCCAAAAGCAACGCGATCATGATATTATAAACGACAACGTTGTTCCGGTCTTTTGACTTTTTATTCCGCAATAAAACCGGCACGATTATCACAGTCACGATACTTTCTGCTGCAATACTTGTTCGGCTTTCCTGACTTGCGTCCGCCACAAGCCAACACAGTACGTCACCGCAGACAATCATGCAGCTGATTCTGCCGATCTCCGGGCCGTACCAAAACGACGCAAAAAAATGAAGTGGACAATATGCGTGTTAACCTTACGGCATAGGTCCGGTCAGATTTCCTGCGGTGCTGCTGATCTGTTGCCAAATCAGCGGTTTCCCATCAAAGCTCCGCCCGCAGCGTTGCCGTCAGCGGTACCAGATTGCCACTAAGTCCGTACTGCAATCCACGCATATCAAACAGTCTAGGAGATTTCCTCAACAGTATTGCTCTTTCTTATCCTCTTTTGCAGGCACGGTTTCACACAGCGATTGCGCCAGAACTCTGGCCACAAGCAGCTGTCGCATGGATCTGCGTTCCCCCACGCCCACTCAAGGCTAGCTACGCTTAGGCAAGGTCAGCGGCTCCCGCCGATACAGCCTTACTTCAGGTTTATTTCTTACGCAGTTTCACCCGTCGGTCCGACTGCGCAAGCCTCCGCGATGAAAAGGGTTCACGCCCATATGCCATTATGGATCGCCCTTGACATCTTTCTCCCGGAAAATGCCCCCGACTGGGCGTCGGCAGCAAAAACAAGGAGCTTCATCGATGTGCTATTTGACGGATTTTTAGCCCCGTCTTCAGAAAAAGCAAATTCTGACTAGAATACTGCGCCACTTTCTATTTATTCTATGCTATCCTTTCTTGAAGGTCAAGAGCGAGTTTTGAAAGAAACGCGCCCTTTCCGCCAAAACGGCGCGCCGCCGACACCGCCCGTTTCGTAGCCTCTGAAAGACGTCGGCGGGATTCCTCCAGACCGAAAACAGAAGGATACGTCAGTTTGCCGAGCTGCTCATCTGTGCCTGTCCGCTTGCCGAGCTCTGCTTCATCGCCGGTGACATCGAGAATATCATCTGTAATCTGAAAAGCGAGGCCCAGATTTTCCGCATATTTCGTTAAAATTCCAAGCTGTTCTTCGGACGCACCGCCAAGAATCGCACCTGCACGGACGGCTGCCCTGATCAATGAACCCGTCTTATTTTTATGGATATACAGCAGCGTTTGAGAATCGTTTATCACCCGTTCTTTTCCAGTATTTTTTACGTCGGCAGCCTGACCTGCCACCATACCGTGTACGCCTGCCGCCCGTGAAATTTCGGCGGCCGCGCGGAGGCGCCGCTCCGTGCGGCCGCCGGCTTCAGACACCGCCAAAAGATCTTCCAACATGATGTCAAATGCGGAATTCAGCAGCCCGTCGCCTGCCAGAATCGCTATATCATCGCCAAACACTTTGTGATTCGTCAGCTTCCCTCGCCTGTAATCGTCGTTGTCCATCGACGGATGATCGTCGTGGATCAGCGAATACGTGTGAATAAATTCTATCGCACAGGCATAAGGAATCGTATTCCTGACCATATCTTCAAAACTGCTGCCAGACTTCGTGCCGGCGTTTTCTGATTTTCCCGTCAGCTTCTCAAGATCGCCGTCTGTTTCCGAAACTTTACCGGATTCCCAGCACACACTGCAAGCTTCCAGCAGTAAAACCGGCCGCAATCGCTTGCCGCCAGCCATAAGACTGTATTTCATCGCCTCATAAAGCACGCGGCTTTCTTCCTCGGTTTCCGGCAGATAATCTGTCAGGCGGGATTCCACTATTTTTTTCCAATTTCCATAGCGATCCTGCAAAACCTACATCTCCTTCAGCGTATCATTTTCTTTATCATAAATCTGTATCAACTGCTTTGCTTCCTCAAGCCTGCCGGCGCAGATCTCATAATACTCTCTGCCCCGTCTGTAGCTCTCCATGGCCGCTTCCAGCGTAACACTGTCCGAAGCGATATTGTCAGCTTCCCGTTTCAGCAGGCTGTAAGCCTCCTCAAAACTCATATCTTCCTTTTCTTTACTCATTTTGTCCGAATCTTCGCTCATAACTGATTTCCTCCACACGGCAGGAAAATCCGCCGTCCTTCATGATAATATCAAGCGTTTCACCGCTTTGCAAATTCCCGGCACAAGTGACAAGGCCGCCGTCAGGCCGCTTGACTGCCGCATATCCGCGGGCGATAATCCGCTGCGGATTTTCCGATTCGAGGATCAAACGAAGCTGTTCTGTCTGTGACGAAAGTTTGGCCGTCAGCGCTCTGATCTGCTGCTCCATCTCACGCCGCATCCACGAAACATCGCCCTCCGCAATACGCATACGATCCCTGAGCGCCCGCAAAAAAATCTCCGGCCTGCAGGATTCAATCATACTCTCCCTCAGTTCTACAAGCCGCCGGACCCGGCGCATCATCTGCGTCACCCATTCACGGCAACGTATCATCATATCCAACGTATCCGGCACCGCCATAGCGGCCGCCGCCGTCGGCGTTTCCGCCCGCTTGTCAGCCGCATAATCAGAAATCGAAAAATCCGTTTCATGACCTACTGCGGAAATCACCGGAATCTCCGACGCAAAAATGCTCCTGGCCACAATCTCCTCGTTAAACGCCCAGAGATCCTCGGCCGACCCGCCGCCGCGCCCGACGATTATGACATCTGCGTCAGAGAATTTCTCGTTCGCAAGACTAATGGACGATGCAATATCTGATGCAGCTGCTTTTCCCTGTACGAGACATGGCACGATAATAATGTCCACAAATTTGTTACGTGTCCTGATAATTTTCAGAATATCGCGCACCGCGTCGCCTGACGGTGATGTAATAACACAGATTCGCTTTGGAAACTGCGGAATCGGCTTCTTGTATTTGCTATCAAAAAGTCCTTCTTTTTCAAGTTTTTGAAACATCGCCTGAAATGCCGCCGCCAGACTTCCCGCACCAAAAACTTCCACGTCCTTGACGTTCAACGAATAATACCCGCCTGGCTCGTATACAGACAGATAGCCGTAAATCACAGCCTCCATGCCGTCTGTCAGCTCATACCTGAGATTCTGCGCAGCCGAAGCCGGCAGAAAACAGGGAACTTTGGTTCCAGCGTCCTTCAGAGAAAAAAAGACATGGCCGGACTCGTGATACTTGAGATTTGAAATTTCTCCTTGGACAGAAAGATTGCCGAGAATCGGGTCAGTGGACAGAATTCTTCCGATATAACGATTCAGTTGTGATACAGTTATAGGCTTTCGTGCCATTTTTCACGTGCCGGAACTGCTGCGCATTTAATATCGAAGTCATTTTGCAGCAGCCCTTCTCCTTTCTGCTGCCTCACTTACAACTTAATGCCAAATCCTGCCCGGCATCCGACGATTCCCGCAACTTCTTCTTCTGAAAGATCAACCGCCGGCTGCGGCAATTCGCCGACACGCACCAGCATATTTGCATAATATTCCAGCGTTTCAAGGCGATAATACGCCTGAATCATACTGCTGCCCCACGTTACCGCCCCGTGGTTGGCCATCAGCACGGCCGCATGACCGTGGATATAAGGGACGATGGATTCCGCAAGTTCCTCTGTGCCCGGAACGGCAAAAGGGGCACACGGCACTTCCCCCAGATTGAGAACCGCCTCAGAAACGACAGGCCGCGTCATCGCCTTGCGCGCGCAGGCAAAGGCCGTCGCCACAGGCGGATGCGCATGAACGACAGCGTTCACGTCATCTCTGTTTTGATACACCTTCAAATGCAGTTTAACCTCCGAAGAAATCCTGCGGTTTCCCGGATTTTCGAGGATATTGCCGTCAAGATCAATCTTAATGAGAATATCTTCCGTCAAAAATCCCTTTGAAACGCCCGACGGCGTCACCCACAGTGCATTGTCCGCCGTGCGGCAGCTGATATTTCCATCGTTTGCCGCACAGTAATTCTTGTCGTACATACGTTTTCCGACTTCAATCATCAGACGCTTTGCTTCCTTATCATCAGGAATTGAAATATTTTCACTCATTCCGTCTTCTCCTTTTGAAATTTAACTTTACCTATTTCACTCTCATCCTATGGGATTATATCTGTTTTCTTAGCTTTTTATCTGTATTCTTCCTCCTGTTTATATAATTTAGTATAAATTTTGATGAATTACAAAAAATATATTATTGCTTAGAAATAATCTCAATTTTATACGTATTAAAACAAATTTTCCAAATGTATTATGTTTTTATATTATATCATGATTGACCCCCTTTTTCAACTGCCTGAAAACCGCGGACGGTGTCAAGTTGTTGTGGGGATTTTCGGGAGTTTGACACGGGAGTTTGACAGTTTAAATGGATGAGAAACCAAGAAAAGCCCAGAACGGCTTTATTTTTTTGTCAAATTTCAAAAATAT
>CAYTKT010000016.1:0-38191 GCA_964438605.1 uncultured Oscillospiraceae bacterium | reverse complement strand
ACAATACGGTGCTGATGTTTGAAAATTTTTGAGACATTTTCAAAAATGGTTGACACAACAAAAAACCGAATGACGGTAATTTCCCGACATCCGGTTTAAATTTAAATCCAAAGAGATTCCGCGCCTTCGCCACAGCTTCTTCCAAAATCACCTCGCGGTTCACCTTCTGAATAACGGTTCCCTCGACCGTCTGCATTTCGTTCTCTTTTACGTCTGCGGGGATGCAGGGTGCCGCTGCCGGCACCCTGCATCCCCGCCTTTCGTCCTCAAATCCCCAACATTTCACATAATCAAGCAAAATTATCACCTGTTTACCAACAGCTTCTTAATCGCTGCGTCAAGCCCGCCAAGTGACAGCTCGAACATCGGGACTTCCTCCTTTACCATTTCAATCGTCGCATTCCCACGCGTAACCGGCCAAAAACGCTCCGCAATCGGATTAAGCCACACCATATGATCGTAATGTTTCTTAATCCGTCGAATCCACTCAAGCCCCGGCTCCTTATTAAAATCGTAACGATAACACGCTCCGCCGCGGTCGAGCAGTTCCGTTGGCGACATCGCTGCATCTCCCACGACGATTACTTTATATTCCCCATCGATATTATTAAGAATCCTCATCGTGTCAACCGCAAACTTTCTGCCGCAGCTCGGATCGGTAAACATATTTTGATACATACAATTATGGAAATAATATACTTTTAAATCCTTAAAATGATTTGACTTATGAGCCGCCTGAAACAGCTGACTGCAAAGCTCGCTGTAACGCCACATAGACCCGCCGGAATCAAACAGCAGCAGCACTTTTACCGTATTCTTCCGCGGCCGGTCAAAGACGAGTTTCAGATTTCCGGCATTATCGCACGTTTCCTTGATCGTCTGATCGATGTCAAGCTCCGTGCGCGGCCCGTCGTTCTTCGACGAAAACTGGCGCAGCTTTCGGAAAGCCATCTGAAAACTCCTGATATCGAGAATATTATCCTCTCGAAAATCCTGGAAATTACGCTCTCCGGCCACTTGAACAGCCGACTTGTGAACACCCTGTCCACCGATTCTGATGCCCGCGGGATTATACCCGCCATGTCCAAACGGCGATGTGCCTCCCGTGCCAATCCAAAAGCCGCCGCCGTGATGTTCCTCCTTTTGCTGCTTCAGACGTTCTTCCAACATCTTCTGCAATTCGTCAAAATCGTGAGCCTTAAGATTCTGTATCGCTGCCTCCAAAGCCCGCGCCGGAATTTTATATTCATTTTCCAGCCAGTCCCAGACCTGCTGCGGAATCTCTTCCACGTGCTCTACGCCCTTGAAAAACTCCGCGAAAGCCAGGTCAAACTTATCATAATCAGTCTCACTTTTGATGAGCACCGCACGGCACAGATAATAAAAAGACGTCAGACTCGACTGCGCAAGCCCCTGATCCAGCGCTTCCATCAGCGCCATCCATTCATTCAGCGAAACCTGAAGACCGCGCTCTCTCAGCAGATAGAAAAAATTAATAAACATGATCTCATTCCCTTTTTGCCGGCAATACCTCCGACTCGTTTCAATCACTTCTAATTCGTTTTTGCCCTTTATGGGTTATTTTCACTCATTCTCAATCTGTCATCGTCATCCCCATCACACTGCCGACAGTTTTCTGAGCTATCTGAAACGATTTCTTCCCTTCTGATAGGACTCGAACGTGTCGATATCCTGATTCTTTTTCAACAGTGTCCCGATGAACGGAAAATTCCGGTTGATTTCGTCCGGATCGACCCCGCCCAGTGTCAGCGCCTGGAGCCAGTCCAGCAATTCCGACGTACTCGGCTTCTTTTGAATCTCGTTCATCGAGCGAATCCAGTAAAACGCTTCCATTGCCTTATCAATCAGCTTCTTATCGAGATCTTTGTAATGCACATCGACGATTTCGCGCATTTTCGACGCCGTAGGAAATTCAATATAATGGAAAATACACCTTCTAAGAAACGCGTCCGGCAGCTCTTTTTCCGCATTTGACGTAATAATAACGATCGGACGATGCTTCGCCTTTACCGTTTCCTTTGTTTCGTTAATATAAAACTCCATCTTGTCCAGCTCCCAAAGAAGGTCGTTTGGAAACTCTAAATCTGCCTTATCAATCTCGTCGATCAATAAAACCACCTGTCTGTCCGACTTGAAAGCCTCGCCCATCTTGCCGAGCTTGATATATTTCGAAATATCGCCTACATTCGCCTCGCCGAACTGGCTGTCATAGAGACGCTGAACCGTATCATACACATACAGACCGTCCTGCGCCTTTGTTGTCGACTTGATATTCCAGATAATCAGTTCCATATCGAGAGCTTGCGCAATCGACTCCGCAAGCATCGTCTTGCCCGTTCCCGGCTCACCCTTTACGAGTAGCGGCTTCTTCAGCGCCATGGCGACATTTACCGAATTCATCAGATCATCTGAAGCGACGTAATTCGAACTTCCGCTGAATCCATTTAACATTTTTTAATTCCTCCCATTGTATTTGAATTTTATCTCATCGTCTGCACCGGCTGCAAACGCCGTTTTTTGAACTTATTGCGAAAACGCGTATCTCTCGTTGAAAAACGCACATATAACGCACATTTAATGTTTATTATATATCCTGGCGTCTTCATTTTCCACCTTTTTTCACTTGCAATCCCTTATTCCTCCTCCATTTCCGAAAAATCACGAAAGGCGATATTTCTTTCAAAAAACAAAAAAAAATGGTTGCATTTTTATTTCCGCCGATGTATTATAATCGAGTGTTCACTTTTGAGCCACTGTCTTCAAAAGAGTTCAGTCGCACTGTTTTTTTCAGAGCAGTTGTCTGACTGTTGAATTCAGTCAGAAATCAATAAAAAATGCTGATCTCTAAAAAATTGTTGACACAAAGGTTGCGGGGTGTTATTATGAAATACGACGCGTTGATTTATCGTTCTTCGCGATCGTCAGTGCGGCGGGATAGCTCAGGTGGCTAGAGCGTCCGGTTCATACCCGGAAGGTCGTAGGTTCGATCCCTATTCCCGCTACCAATCGTGGGCGTTTAGCTCAGCTGGGAGAGCGTCTGCCTTACAAGCAGGATGTCATAGGTTCGAGCCCTATAACGCCCACCATCTTTCATCAGTGATTTCATTCATCACCGGTGATCTTAAAAAATTATGCGGTCCGGTAGTTCAGTTGGTTAGAATGCCAGCCTGTCACGCTGGAGGTCGACGGTTCGAGCCCGTTCCGGATCGCCAATTTTTTAATCTGTCTTAATAAATTGATATGGTGGGTGTCGTCAAGTGGTTAAGACCCAGGGTTGTGGCTCCTGTATACGTGAGTTCGAATCTCACCATCCACCCCATCTTTTCTTTAGGCAGCAGACGCAGGGGTATCGCCAAGTGGTAAGGCAACGGATTCTGATTCCGTCATGCGTAGGTTCGAATCCTACTACCCCCGCCATTTAATTAAGAGATCAGACCGGTTTCTGATTTCAGAAATCAGTCGTATTCCGTATCCATACCTTCTATATCTCCTCCTTTCTTTTGATATAGAGTGTTATCAATTTTGCAAATGGCGACATAGCCAAGTGGTAAGGCAGAGGTCTGCAAAACCTTTATTCCCCAGTTCAAATCTGGGTGTCGCCTCCAATCTAAAACTGTGATCATATATCACAGTTTTTTTATTTGTTCTTTTTCTTTTCTCCCACACTGACTTTCCCCTCCCCATCGGTTCATCATCAGCATAGTCCCTACACCGGCATTAAGATTTATCCCTGCGTCTGCTGTTCCACCGGCTATCTGTGCTTTCCCCGCTGCACCTTCCCTTTTTACTTCCCCTTCTCCATACATTAACTCCCTTACCCCGCCTTCATCATCAAAAAAGACACGGTGCCAAATCCGCATGAAACGAACCACACCATGTCTTTTTTTCTGATTAATTCCAACCAATTTTAATCTGATTGAATTCTAAAATTACTCCTCAAATTTGATCAGAGTGCTCGTTCCAATCGTATCCGCACCCGCTCGAAGCATCTCCTTGACCGTTTCAACGTCGCGGATACCGCCGGCAGCCTTAATCTTACACTGCTTGCCCACCGCCTTGCGAATCAGCTTGACCATATCAGGCGTCGTCGGCCCTTCAAACCCGGAGGCTGTCTTAATATACTCCGCGCCCTCCTCTGCCGCTATCGTAGAAACCCTCACGATCTCCTCCTGCGTCAGAATCGGAGCCTCAATAATAATCTTACATTCCGCCAGCCCCTTCGTATTACGAACCACATGCTTGATCTCCTCGCGAATCTCCTTGTCTTTTCGTTCCTTCAGAAAACCGATATTAATCATAAAATCGATCTCTTTCGCGCCTTCCTCTGCCGCTGAGATCGCCTCAAAAATCTTTGCGCGAAAAGAACCGCCGCCGCCAGGAAAACCCGCCGTGGAAATAATCTTAACATCCCGGTTGTTTCTCAGTTCTTCCATGCAGAACCTTACAAACGCCGAATTGACACAGACGCCGCGATAATTATTGATCATAGCCTGCCTGCACAGACTTCTGACGTCGCCGGTGGTCGCCGTTTTCTTTACGTTAGTATATTCTATTACCTTGCTTAATTCTTCCACTCTGATCCTCTTTCCTTCCTATCCGCAACATCTCACATTTTCGGCGTCGCCGGTCTTGCTATGTATACGAATATAATCCATAAATTGGCTTAGCCAAACGGATCTTCTTATTTAATGATCTCACCCAGCTGTCCGTTCTTCAAGCCTGCAGCATTCGCCTCGTCAGTATCGAGGTGCATATCGCGCTCGTGCGTCACGCCCGCCCTCACGAGTACATTGTCAAAAGTAAGTGCCCTCGGACCGTCAAATCTAACGCTTACAATATCACCATCCTTCACACCGGCTTCCTCTGCCTGAGACGGGGAAAGATGAACGTGCCTTTGAGCTACAATCGTTCCTTCCTGAAGCTCAACTTCACCTGCAGGGCCTACGAGCTTGCAGCCCGGAGTTCCTGCCAGTTTGCCGGATTCTCTGAGCGTAATTTCAATACCGATCGCATAGCAGTCAGTCTCGGACAGCTCCACCTGAGTCTGTTTTCTGTAAGGGCCCAGGATTCTGATGCCTGACAGCGTTCCACGAGGTCCTACAATATCCACTTTTTCATTCGTCGCGAACTGACCCGGCTGAGAAAGATCCTTAAAATGGCTCATTTCAGCATTTTCCCCGAAAAGCGCCTTAAAATCAGCCTCAGATAAATGTACATGTTTGTTGGAAATTCCTGCCGGAACTTGATACCCCATTTTCTCTTCCTCCTTATATAATGAAACTAAAAATGAAATTAAATTTATTGAAACCCGGACTAAAGCCCTGATTTTTTCATCATTCTCTTTCAGTGAAATCACAATATATCATTTATTCGTTGGACATCATTTCCCATATTTTGTTGACTTCTGTGAGCAAATCGGAGTTTTGCTCATTCCTGCGATTCTTTCAAATAAGTAATGTGGGGTAACTGCCTCAAATGCTCACCATAATCGAGTCCGTAACCCACAATGAATTTATCGTCAATCGAAAAACCCGTGTAGTCCGCTTCAATATCAGTCGTTCTGCGTGCCGGCTTATCGAGCAGCGTGCAGATTTTCACGCTTTTCGCCTGCTTATCTGCAAAATATGTATTTTTCAGATATTCCATCGTCGTTCCTGAGTCGATAATATCTTCCACGAGAAGGACATGTCTGCCCGCAGGATCCGCGTCGGGCGCCCTTTTCAGAACAACGTGTCCCTCAGACTGTGTCCCGCTGCCGTAGCTGGAAACCGACATAAAATCGACTTCAAGATCGAGATCGATCGCGCGAACGAGATCTGCTAAAAAGACGAAAGCCCCTTTCAGAATCCCGATGACGAGCAACGGCTCTTTCGCATAATCATCTGTAATCTGTTTGCCTAATTCCCTGACCCTGGCCTGAATTTCATCTGACGACAGCATCACATCGCCAGTTTCATATCCTGAAATACTCATCACTCCTCCTGGTTCGTTTCCGACTGCACGCCGTGTGCCCTCTCCTCATATTCTTCTGCGTCATATTCTTCCGCAGAACTTTCAACGATTATCTTGCCTTTCAGATCGCGCTGCGGTGAAAAGTCATTGTCTGAATTCTTCCAGTACTTGTCCAGTTCGTCTTTCAGATGTACAAGAATAAAAATCCACAGCAGCAGATCATCGATAATGCCGGCCAAAAATACGGGTTCCGGTACAATATCGATAGGCAGAATCAGATATATTATACCAAATATGATCAAAAATTTCTTCCGTTTCGGTACATTCGAATCCATCAGAAACGCTTTTATCGATTTGATACGTTTTCCAAGCACGACCCATGAAGCATATTTCATCGTTTTCCAACCTCGTCAAACCACGCCTCCACAAGTGGCTCTAACGCATCCATCAGAACATCTGTACCCATCTTTTTCAGCGACGAGACAGGCACGAGAATATCCTGCTTTCCGAGCTTGAGCGCCTTGCGAATCAACGCCAAATTCTTCGTCTGCTCGTTTTTTGAGATCTTGTCCGCTTTTGTCGCCGCGACAATACCATCCAGCCCGTAATATCTCAGATATTCGTACATTTGCACATCCTGACCGCTGGGCTCATGGCGAATATCAACGAGTTGAACCACTTTCAGCAAATTTTTCCGTGACGACAGATAGCGCTCGATCATCGGGCCCCAGTCGCCGCTCGTTGACTTCGCAACCTTGGCATAACCGTAGCCGGGCAGATCCACAATGCGAAACGCGTCGTTCATCTCAAAAAAATTGATCGTGCGCGTCTTGCCGGGATTCCCGCTGACGCGCGCAAAATTACGCCGGTTGACAATCGTATTCAATAACGACGATTTTCCGACGTTAGAACGGCCGACAAACGCGATTTCCGGCATATTTTCAGGCGGATACTGCTGTGGCTTTACAGCCACAGCAGCCAGCTCCGCTTTCGTGATCTTCATATCAGTTCTCCGCTCTGACGAGCGCTTCCTCCAGAACCTCGTCGATCATCTCAACGCCTTGGAACTCAAGTTCTTTTCTTACATTTCCAGGAATATCATCAATATCCTTCAAATTATCTTTCGGCAGCAGAATCTTTTTGACGCCCGCCCTGTGCGCCGCAATGACCTTCTCTTTAATTCCGCCGACTGGAAGCACCTTGCCCCGCAGCGTGATTTCCCCGGTCATGGCCAGATCCTTTCTGACTGGTGTGCCCGTCAGCGCCGAAATCATTGACGTACACATCGTAACACCTGCGGAAGGGCCGTCCTTCGGCGTCGCTCCCTCAGGAATGTGAACGTGAATATCACAGTTTTTATAAAACTCCTCGTCGATTCCTAACTTTTTGCTGCGGGCACGGATAACGCTCAGACCGGCTTTCGCTGATTCCTGCATCACATCGCCAAGTTGTCCCGTCAGCACCAGATTGCCGTTGCCTTTCAGCACGGCGGCCTCGATGAACAGCGTATCGCCGCCAACCTGTGTCCATGCCATGCCTGTCGTCACACCGACCTCGTTTTCGCCTTCTATAACATCATAACTCGTCTTTCTCTTTCCAAGATATGACTCCAGATTTCCGCTGGTGACACGGAAAGATGAGTTCTTTTTTCCTCCGCTCTCGACAACCTTTCTTGCCGCCTTCCGGCAGACGCTGCCGATCTCGCGTTCCAGATTACGAACGCCCGACTCTCTCGTATAATAATTTACAATATTTCTGATTGCACTCTCCGAAATGGTGATCTGATCTTTCTTCAGGCCATTTTCCTTAATCTGTTTCGGAATCAGATGGCGCTGAGCGATCTTAACCTTCTCTTCCTCGGTATAGCCCGTCAGCTGGATCACCTCCATGCGGTCGAGAAGCGGACGCGGAATCGTATCTGTCGTATTAGCCGTCGTTATAAAAAGCACCTTTGAAAGATCGAACGGCAGATCGAGATAGTGATCCTTAAAGTCCTTATTCTGCTCAGGATCGAGGGCTTCAAGCAAGGCCGCTGCCGGATCGCCTCTGTAATCCGATGCGACCTTATCAATTTCATCCAGCAAAAATACCGGATTGTTGACGCCAACATCGCGGATCGACGTGATAATCCTTCCCGGAATCGCACCGACATAAGTTCGCCTGTGACCTCGGATTTCCGCCTCGTCATGAACGCCGCCAAGCGACATTCTGACGAACTCTCTGCCAATTGAACGGGCAATAGATCTGCCGATGGACGTCTTTCCGACGCCCGGCGGGCCTACAAGACAAAGAATCGGGCCTTTAAAGTTCTCCGACAAACTCATAACCGCCAGATATTCTATAATTCTGTCTTTTACCTTTTCAAGACCGTAATGATCCTCATCGAGAATCTTTTTCGCGCGCTTCAGATCTATGTCGTCCTGAGTCGCATTATTCCACGGAAGTTCCAGTACACAATCGATATAACTCCTGAGTACGGAAGCGTCGGCCGACGCCGGTTGAAGGCGCAGCATCCGTTTAATCTCCCGTTCTATCTTTTCGTGAATCTTTGCATCGAGATGGAGCTTTTCAAGCTGAGCAAGCCAGTTTTCCACCTCGTCTTCGATGCTCTCATCCTGGCCCAGTTCGTTTTGAATCGTCTTAATCTGCTCTCTCAGATAATATTCCTTTTGATTTTCATTGAGACGGTTCTTAACCTTTCTGGAAATTTCCTGCTCAATCTTGAGAACCTCATTTTCACGGGTCAGAAACTCGCTGACTTTTTCAAGACGTTCCGACACATTAACCGCTTCCAGGACTTCCTGCTTTTCTTCTATTTTTAAGTCGAGATTCGACGCAATGATGTCTGCAAGGCGTCCCGGCGACGTAATCGCTTCGATCCCCGGTAAAATTTCCGGTGTCAATTTCTGAGAAACTTCCACATATTCTACAAACTGATTGAACACAGCTCTGCGCAGTGCCTCCGCTTTTGAGTCACCGTCCGGGCCAGTCTGTTCCTGAACGTAATTAACCTTTGCCCTGAAATATGGAACCTCCTGAACCATCTCCCCGATCGTTCCTCTCGAAACGCCTTCTACCAAAACGCGGATCGCATTACCCGGCAATCGCAGCATTTGTTTTACACTGGCAATCGTTCCAAACTCGAAGAAATCACCCGGTGTAGGCAGATCCGTATCGGAATTCTTCTGAGTGACGAGGAAAACCATCTGGTCTGAAAGCATCGCGTGTTCCAGCGCGCTGACAGACTTCTCTCTGCCTACATCAAAATGTATTACCATCGTCGGAAAAATCGAAATTCCCCGTAGCGGAATAACCGGCATTTCATTAGAAGGCACTGACTCCACATGGACGTAATCTCCTATCATATGGTCAAAATATTCATCGTTTTTTTCAATTTCTTCCGCTTCACCTTCAGTATCCTGCACCAGATTCATCCGTTTTTTCTGATCGTTATCTGACATTATTGACACCTCCCGTTTTTCAAATTTTCACGAGCCTGCAGATTGTTCGCCTAGCGAACCACCTGCAGGCTCTATGCAAAACAAAGGGGCATAAATCATGCCCCTTTTGAATCTGCTTTTGTATCAGTACCGTTCAGCACGAGAGACGGTTCAGCAGAGCCGTCGACAGTATCCTTCGTGATGATGCACTTTCTGACATCGTTACGCGACGGAATTTCAAACATAATATCCGTTACGAGATCCTCCATAATACTTCTGAGTCCCCGCGCTCCCGTCTTTCTCTCGATCGCCTTTTCCGCAATCCGTACCATCGCATCTTCTTCGACTTCCAGTTCTACATTGTCCATCGAGAAAAGCTTTTTGTACTGCTTCAAAAGAGCATTTTTCGGTTCTTTGATGATTCTCACGAGCGCTTCGATATCAAGTTCATCAAGAGTTACCATCACAGGAAGTCTTCCTACGAATTCTGGAATCAATCCAAATCTCAGCAGATCTTCCGGCTGAATCATCTTGAGCAATTCTCCTTGGGTTTCCTTATTCGAGCGGATTTCCGAGTTGAATCCGATGGTTTTTTTACCGATCCGTCTGCTGATTATCTGATCCATGCCATCGAAAGCGCCGCCGCAGATAAAGAGGATATTCGTCGTATCAATCTGAATAAACTCCTGATGCGGATGTTTTCTGCCTCCTTGAGGCGGAACGCTGGCCACAGTCCCCTCAAGAATCTTGAGAAGCGCCTGCTGGACGCCTTCTCCGCTGACATCTCTCGTAATCGAAACATTTTCGGACTTTCTCGCGATCTTATCGATTTCATCAATATATATTATACCCTTCTGAGCACGTTCTATATCAAAATCCGCGGCCTGAATTAATTTTAAAAGAATATTTTCAACATCTTCCCCGACGTACCCTGCCTCTGTCAGCGCGGTAGCATCCGCTATCGCGAAAGGAACATTCAAAATTTTTGCAAGCGTCTGTGCGAGAAGTGTTTTTCCGGAGCCGGTCGGTCCGATCATGATGATATTGCTCTTTTGGAGTTCCACATCATCGTCATCCGTTCCAAGATTGTTGATTCTTTTATAGTGATTGTAAACTGCCACCGCAAGGCTCTTTTTTGCCGCATCCTGACCGATTACGTACTCTGCGAGAGCATCCGCAATCTCCTTTGGAACCGGCAGTTCACTGCCATAATCACCGCTTCTCTGATCCGCAGCGAATTCCTCTCTGATAATATCCTCACAGAGCGCGATACACTCGTCACAAATGTATACGCCCGGTCCGGCAACAAGACGTCTCACCTGATCTTGTGGTTTGCCGCAAAACGAACACGTAAGCTGCCCTGCGTTATCAAATTTTGCCATTTTGCCTCCTTTGTAGAATGACAGAAGTAGAAAAAAACTACGATCTTTGACGGATCACTTCGTCAATCAATCCGTAAGCAGCGGCTTCATCCGCATCTAAGAATGTGTCGCGATCCGTATCTTTTGTTATTTTTTTAAGGGTCTGTCCTGTATTTGCGGCGAGAATCTTGTTGAGCTTTTCACGAATTTTAATAATCCGCTCCGCGTGAATCCGCATATCCTCCGCCTGCCCCTTCATACCGCCTAACGGCTGGTGGATCATGATTTCCGCGTTAGGAAGCGCATAACGCTTGCCTTTCGCTCCGGACGACAACAGAAAAGCTCCCATACTCGCTGCCATACCGATGCAGATCGTCGAAACATCCGGCTTGATATACTGCATCGTATCATAAATCGCCATGCCTGCCGTGATGGAACCGCCGGGACTGTTAATATAAAAGCTGATATCCGCCTCAGGATCCTCCGATTCAAGGAACAGGAGCTGAGCCGTAATCAGACTCGCCGTATGATCGTCGACTTCTTCACTGAGAAATATAATCCGGTCTTTGAGAAGTCTTGAATAAATGTCGTAAGAGCGTTCGCCTTTGGCTGTCTGCTCTATCACCATAGGTATCAATGCCATTTTATACCCCCTTCATGATAAAATGAAACAGGATTCCCTAAAAAATTCCGGCTTCATCAGTTTTTTTGTACAGTCATGCGCCGTACCTTTCAGACCTTACGTCTGACAGCACATTTTTTGACCATTAAAGCTGCCCGGTCAAATCTGCCGCATCCTGCTCTGTTCAACATCCGCTGCCCTTTCGCCGTGAAAAAACAACTCCTTTAATAACAACTGGAGCTATTCTGATTTTTCTCCGGATGCCGGTTCTTCCTCTGCGGCGCCGTCTTTCTCATCACTTTCCCCCGAAGAAACAGGCTCAAAGCCGTCGTACTCCTCAATATCGGCATAATCAACGAGACGCTGCACCGCCTTCTTGCCCGTGATCTCCTTAATAACAAACTTAATATCGCCGCCTACAATCTCTCTCATCTTTTCAGGAGTGACACCGTATTGAACAGACAGCTTGCGCAGTTCCTCCTGAATTTCATCGTCCTCGGCCGTCAAGCCTTCCTCTCTCGCAATAGACTCGATCAGCAGGCGCGTGTTGACTCTCTTTTGCGCTTCATCTCTGACCTGTTCCCTGAAATCCTCAAGAGCCGTATGGGTGGCATCAAGATAGCTGTCCAGTTCCATCCCCGTATAACCGAGCTGCTGGTCGAACTGTCTGAGCAGATCATCAACCTCGTGTTCTACCATAACATCAGGCGTATCGATAACAGTCGCATCGTATAACTGCTTTATAATATCATTCTTGATGATGTTTTCGTTCTGCTGCCTCTTTGTAGCAAGCATTTTATTCTTAATTTCGACCTTCCATTCATCAAGTGTATCAAACTCGCTGCATTCCTTTGCCAGATCGTCGTCAATCTCTGGAATTTCCTCTTCTTTTACTTCATGAATCTTACACTTAAATTCAACGCGCTCTCCGGCCAGATTTTCCTCAGGATAATCGATCGGGAACACGACGGAAACATCCCTTTCTTCATTCGCCTTAACGCCGACGAGCTGTTCCTCAAATCCCGGAATAAACTCATGGGAACCGAGCTCCAGTTTGTGACCTTCCGCTGTGCCGCCCTCAAACTGCGTGCCGTCCATCATAAAGCCCGCATAATCGAGAATGACAGTATCACCTTCTGCTGCCTCTCTGTCAACCGTAACGAGCCTTGCATTTCTTTTCGCATAGCTTTTCAGCTGATTTTCAAGTTCCTCGTCGGAAACAGTCGGCGTTTGCACCTTTACCTTTATACCCTTATAATTTTTTACTTTTACTTCCGGCTCCGTAATAAACTTAATATTGAAGACAAAACCCTTGCCGGCTTCCACCGTCTGGTCCCCCATATCAATTTTTGGATGATCTACCGGCTCGAAGCCCAGTTCATCGAGAGCAACAGGATAATTTTCATTAAATACATTGCCGATGGCATCTTCATAGAAAACCGCCTTGCCGTATTTCGATTCGATGAGCTTTCTCGGCGCTTTGCCTTTCCGGAACCCGTCCACAGTGAACAGATGCTTTTTTGACTGATACACATCATCAAGCGCCTTATCGAATTCTTCCGCTGTGATTTCCATCGTCATGCTGACTGTGTTGATCTCTCTGTTGATGAAAGTTGCTTTCATTTCCTTATTTGTCCTCCCAGAAATTTTATCATAATATCTAAAAATTATACCTTGATTCCAACTTTTTGTAAAGTGCCCTTACTCTTTCCGATGGCATAAAATGCGTAATTCCACGCTCTTATACGCTTTTCCGGTTCATCTCGATACCGCGGGCGTACTTTGACTTAATACCCGGTATAAGCGAAAATCTTTTTGCCAGATCGTCTCCAATTTTTTCAAGTTCCGCGATATTTCCAGAAAAAAGTTCCAGTTCTAATTCCCTGATTTCGGCTTCGCCGTAGTTCGTCACGATCTTTCCTGTATCGAGAGCCGCTTCAAAAATAGTTTCGCCTGTATCTGCCATCATAACTTTTCGCAAAAAACGCATCTCTACTGTCGGGATCATTTCACGGTCGCCCACCAGTTCGATCAGTTCCCGTCCACGCTCGCTCTCCGCAAACACTGCAAGTGATGGATTTGCTGTTTCCGCTTCGCCGCAGAGTGAAATATTGAGTTCCTCGCGCTCATGAAGCGCATCCTTATTCGTGCCGCCCCATTTTAAAGTGGCGACAACGCGCTCATTTTCTTTTCGGATGCGGAACGCTGCGTCGACTCTGCTGAGAATACCGTCTGGCGTATCGAAATACACGGCCAGCATTTCAGTATCGGGCCTCATGTCGACCGTTCCGTATTTTTGGAAAACGGCCTCATTCCATATTCGCTGCTGAGTTTCCTCGTTCTCAATCAGATACTTCAATTCGATTTCCATAAAACACTCCCAAAATATGTAATTTTCTTGTTTCAGAAAGAGTATTGCAGGTTATTGTACCATAACGTTTTTTTATTTACAAGCAGAACTATAATATTTCAACGCAAATCGCATACTGAACTGAAAAAACCATGCTGTATACCGCAGAATGAAACGCTGCATCACCTCAGAATGAAACGCCGCATCACCTCTTTATTTCCTTTCATTTATTTACATTTTTTCATTTATTTATACGTCTCCATACTTTTGTGTTTTCCCATACTTTTACAGGATTTTGCTCAGAAAGCTTCGTGTCCACCCATTTTACAGGACTTTGAAAATCTGCCCCGGCGTTCTTGGCTCCATGATACAGTCCGGATTTGTCAACTACCCATCCGCTAAAGTGAGTGAACCCGCAACTATCCTGCCGTGTTCATGGCTTACGCCCCTGCCTTCGTCACAAGCAAACTTGCTGATATATATCTATAATCGCGGAACGATTGACAACGCCTCTGACACTTCAGATATGCTGAGGCGTCGCGGTACCCGTTGCTTAACTATCGCAAGATAATTGATCTTCATGCAACACAGATTCATAGCTCCTGATTCGGCCCGCATCGCTTTCCGCCGCGACAGCTTCGACAGCTTGCGGCGCCATGATAAAGCCGGTAACGAGGCCAAGAATAGCCTACCAGGCGACACGGCCTGCGAGATAACAGTTCAACAGGCTGCCCACCGAAAAAACACTGCTTCGAACCCAGCTATGACTGCTTTGCAGCCGTCCGGTCTTCACGGATCAGGCGCCGCAGCGCCTCTACCGCAACCGACACCGCATCAGATATATCGTAGGATTCCTCAGGCACATTCGCTTCTTTCATCAAATCCGGTTTTTCCGTAAAAGCTGCCCGTTTTTCAAGCTCCTGATTCCAGATTACATGGAGAACCGTGCCACAGCGCAGCCCCCTGCTGGCTGCCACCGTAAAAAGAGCTGCCGATTCCATCTCCGACGCCAGAACGCCCAGTTGCTTCCATGCTTTCCATTTATTTTTTAATTCATAGGAAACGGGCATTTTTTCCGGCGAGTGCTGTCCATAAAACGAATCCTTACAATGGACGATCCCGATGTGAAACGCGCTTGCCGACGCTTGCGCAGCGTCGACAAGCGCCGACGTCACACGAAAATCCGGCACCGCCGGAAACTCCGGCGGCGCATATTCCCGGCTCGTTCCCTCCATCCGGACAGCTCCCGATGCGACGACCAGATCGCCGGCTGTCACATTCTCCGCGATTCCGCCGCATGTTCCAACTCTGATAAAAGTATGTACACCGAGGTTCGCCAGTTCTTCCATTGCGATTGATGCCGACGGCCCGCCGATTCCCGTAGAAACGACACTGGCCTTTTCTGCGAGCAGCGTACCCGTATATACCGTAAATTCCCGATTCGTCCCAACAAACGCCGCATCGTCAAAATGAGCCGCGATACCTGCACACCTGCCCGGATCACCCGTCAGAATACAGTAGCCGCCAACATCTCCCGGCCCGCATTTTATATGAAACTGAATTTCACGTTCCTTCATTTTCCACCTCTTAAAAACTCTTAAAAAAAGACCGCGAGATCATTTATCCGCGGCTCTCTGTCCGTATCATTCACGGTTTTACATAAAATTATTGTCAGCCGCTTCCGGCCAGCCTGCCATTTTCATCCTCTGCATAACAGCCAGTCTGCTTTGCGTTTTGTGGATTTGCGAACAGCTATCCGACTTCTGCGGCCGATTCATCTCCGGCTGGCTCTGAGAACCACTTTTCAAGAAGCTGGTCAAACGTGCCATCATCCTTGATGTTAGCCAGACCTGTGTTAATCTTTTCAAGCAGTTCCTTATTTCCCTTCTGAACAGCGATCGAATAAGGCGCTTTTGCCTGAATCGTACCGCCTGCCATTTTAATCTTATCAGGCCACTTGGAAATATATGACTGCGTAACAGAGGTATCATTAATAACCGCCTGAACATCGCCGTCAATCAGCTGCCTCATCGCTGAACCAAGGCCGCTAAGGACTACTGCTTCTTTAATCCTGCCCTGCTCGGCCAGCTCGTTTATGTAATCAGCACCTGTCGTACCGATCTGAGCGGCCACTTTCATATCGGGAGCCAGATCATCAACACTCTGAATCGTTGTATTATCAGCTGCCACTGCTACCACGAGACTTGCTTCATAATACGGATCGCTGAAATCGACTTGATCCTTTCTGTCGTCACTCGCCTCCATGCCTGCCACAGCAATATCTATCGTGCCGGACTGCAGAGCGCCGATCAGCCCGTCAAACTCAAGGTTTTTGAATTCCACCTGAAATCCCTGATCCTCACCGATCGCCTCGATCAAATCCATGTCAAAACCAATGATGTTGCCTTCGTCATCCGTCGTATCAAACGGCGGAAATGTCGGCTCTGTGCCTACGATGAGAGCACTGCCTGATGACGTCTGAAACGCGTCCGCTGAATCCTGATCCGCAGAACCGCCTGTCCCGCTATCTCCACTGCCGCAGGCCGTCAGAACGGCTGTCATGAGTACAGCCATCACAAGCGCCAGCAACCTTTTCATGTTTTTCATACGATTTTACCCTTCATAAAAACCTTTCCGAACCACGGTTTCCAATGGGAAACCCTATTTTCAAGAGAGCGCCGCACAGACAACATGACGTGATGACGCACTGCTCACAGTAAAAACTCCGTGCGACGAAAGGCCGGATAAAACCGCTTCACGCATCGCCGCTGATTAAATTACGTTAATTTTACTATATTTTCCGGCCGGATTCAACATCTTCAACATCCATACGGTATTTTCCCCGTTTCAGCTCCGGATCCACGGCAAACCGGAAACTCAGCTCCGGATATTTTTCAGAAAAATAAATTTTGTTAGAACTGCCAAAGCCGATCATGTCTGAAAAGCTTTCCGGCGCAGAAAAAAACGTGACTTTCGGCCTCGCTCCACGCATCAGACGGCCGTCTGGCGTATATAAAGGCACTCCTGCACCGGTTGTCCGCATTTTTTTGTGTCCCGTTTGCGATTCCCACGTTTTTCGCTGGCTCTGCTGCGTCTTTTCAGTCCGCACGCTCACGCCGACCAGCCGCGTTTCTTTGCGTTCCATTAGCTGCTCCGACGTTTCCCGCCGCCTCTGCTCTGTTTCCTCAATCCCCGCACTGCCGGCCGTCCGCATTTTTTTGCGCTCTGTTTGCGGCTCCCACACTTTTTTGCACTCCATCTCCTCATTTCGCACTTTTGGCAGCTTCAGGCGACGTCTCATTATATTTTCCAAAATTTCCCTCGCTAACGATGATTCGACAAGCTGGCGGAACGCCGGATGATACGTCCCTGCACCCACCGCACCTGTTGCCGAATCCATCGTAATATTATCGCTGCTCTTAAGTCCGACACGAATCACATCGACTTGCGCCTCATAAAACACCTGCAGCATCTTCTTCACCGTACCGACTGCCTCTGCCTCGTCAAGCGGCCGGTAGCCGCCCTGCAGATACAACTCGTAAAGCGGCGTATCTTTGAGAACCACCGTCGGATAAATTCTGACACATTCCGGCAGGAGACTGACAGCTTCCACTGCGGACGAAACAGACTTCTCATAAGAATCACCCGGAAGCCCTACCATCAGTTGAATTCCAAGTGAAAATCCTCGTTCCCTGATCATTCGTGCGGCACGCACAATCTCTGCTCTGCTATGTCCTCTGCCGGACCGTCGTAAAACCTCATCGTCAAAAGACTGCGCACCCAACTCCACGACATTTACGCCAAACCGATGCAGCCGTTCAAGAACTTCTTCATCTATATAGTCGGGCCTCGTTGACAACCTGATTCTTCCTACATCGCCTGCATCCTTGTGACGCTTCGCGATCCTAAGATACATCTCCTGTTCGTTCGGGTCGATACCTGTAAAACTTCCGCCAAAAAACGCGATTTCAACGCTGCGGATTGTGGGACTGCGCCGAATCGTCTCCAAATGCGTCATAATCAGCCTCTCCGTCTCCTCCGCCGAGGGTGCCGTTTCCTTTGCCGTAATCGCTTTCTGATTGCAGAAAATACAATTGTGCGAACATCCCAGGTGCGGGATAAAAACAGGAATAATAGCATGAGTCTTCATATACCGATCTCCTCTCATGATTGCGCTTTTGACGATACACATAAATCTGAATCCATAATCGGGAACGTTTGCGCGCCGCATCTTTCACCGCCCGGATTTTCCGCGATGCACACGGCGCATAGCCTGAAACTTTGAAAAACTGCCGCCATCCTTTAAATTCTCATCCGCATCAGCAGACTGCGGTTTTTCGTCCTCCACAAGTCTCTTCGGAAGAACAACCGTAAAGCGTATGATCTCATCCCTGCTTTCCGCTCGAATTCTGCCGCCGTGCAGTTCCACAATTTCCCGCGCAATAGCAAGCCCCAGTCCTGCCCCGCCGGATCGTGTCGTCCGCGCTGCATCCAGCCGGTAAAACTGCTCAAAAATCCGTTCCAGTTTTTGCTGCGGAATCGTATCTCCATGGTTTTCGCAGACACATACCACATTTTCGCTGTTCTCTCTGACACGCAGCGAAATCTCTGTATCGGGATAGCTGTAATTAACTGCATTTCTGATCAGATTGTCGAACACGCGATGAATTTTGTCCCCGTCGCATCTGATTACCAGATCAGCCGGTGCTTGAATCGTGCAGGTCAGATTTTTTTCCCGCATGACCGGCCCAAATTCAAATACGATCTGCTCTAACAGCCGCTTAATATTTAAATGACTAAACTCCAGCACAATATGCGTCAGATTAAAACGCGTAATTTCAAAAAACTCGTTAATCAAATCCTCCAGACGCTTTGCACTATCCAGCGTGATCGACAGATACTTCTCACGAAGCTCCGGCGAAATTTCGCTTTCCTCCCGCAGAAGGCTCAAATACCCGATGATCGACGTCAACGGCGTTTTCAGATCATGGGCGAGATAGACAACCAGATCATTCTTTCGCTGCTCCGCCTCCCTGGCCGCGCGCTCATTATGCTGAATCCTGAGTTTAATCTCATTCATCAGATTTTCGACCTCCTTTAATTCATCGGGCAGCTGAATCAGTTCCTCCGATTCGTACAACTCCTCCATAGCATAAATCAGCCGTTCCAGATACCGAAACGTCCGCAGCCAATAATAGAAAAAAATGACGACCCAGCCCACGATGCTGACAAAAACGATCGTCAGTATAGAATTGTCGTTAATCCAATGACAGATCTGATAAAACAGCGAATCAGCATACCAGACATACTGACCCAGAATAATATGAAATCCGAAAAGCATCAGTATCATGCTCACCGAAAAAATGATCGACGTAAAAATATATTTTCGGAAAATCCTTATGGAAAGCGATCTCCGGAATTTTCTCATATTCCTGTCGGCCCGTCTGTTGGCCTTACCCCGTCTATTCAATCTGATACCCAACTCCCCACACCGTCTTAATAAATTTGGGATTCCGGTAAGAATCGTTCAGCTTTTCCCGCAAACGCCCGATATGCGCCATAACCGTATTATTATTATCAAGAAATTTTTCACCCCAGACATTCTCAAACAGCTGCTCCGAAGACACGACCTTCCCCTGATGTTCACAAAGATACCATAAAATAGAAAATTCCAACGGTGTCAGCATCACCGGCTGGTCGTAAAGCCAGCATTTATGAGACGATTTGTTCAAAACCAGTCCTCTGATCTCGATTTCATCTGTCGGCTGCTGCTCCCCGCCGGATGCGTTCGCAGCGTATTTCTGATTATACTGCGTGGTACGTCTCAGCTGAGTTTTGACACGCGCCACAAGCTCCAGCGGATTAAACGGTTTCGTGATATAATCATCCGCTCCGATTGTGAGCCCCATAATCTTGTCCACATCTTCCACCTTGGCCGTCAGCATAATGATCGGGAAAAAGAACTTTTCTCTGATCGTCTTGCAGATCGTAAAACCATCAATATCCGGCAACATCAAATCGAGTACTGCCAGATCGACCGGATTTGATTCAATATAATCAAGAGCCTCCTGCCCTGTATAAAACTTATGAATCTGATATCCTTCATTCTTTAGATATAATTCGACTAAATCTGCAATAGGTTTTTCATCATCTACAACTACAATATCTATACTCATATTCCTACTCCTTGCAATAAATTCCGCCTCCGGCGGCGGATCAAAGCATTAGATGTCAATATTATATCATGCACAGAAAAATGTCGAAATTCAGAAATCTTTTTATAAATCTTAATTTTTCCTTACAAAAAACGCCCCTAGCGGCCCTCATCCGTTTTCTGCGGATTCTCGGTACGCCCGGAGCGCTTTTTATAAGCGTTTCAACGTATCTGAAACGATACATTGAGGAATCGTAAGCATTTTATCCTTACATTTTAATCTTAATTTTCATTACTTCTTCTTGCATCTTGCTCCCGCTTTCTCAGCATTAACGCAAAGGCTTCGGGCCAAACAAGCCTTCTGCCGTTCCACTTTATTCCGCTCCTTGCTTCCTCGTTTACTGATACTAACACGATTCTTCCGGGGCAGACAAGTCTTTTTGGCTTTATTATGTCCTGCTTTCCTACCGCCCCGCTTCATGAATATCAATACGATTCTTTCGAGTTGAACAAGCCTTTTGACTTTATTTCTTTCCGCTCCTTACAGTGGAGTATAATAAACGTCCGTCCATACCTCCTGAGCACTGCTGAGTTTAAAATCATGCGTGTTTGTCGCCTCCACAATAGCGTAATAAGCCCAGTAATGATTATCCAAATCCTTAAAAGCAACCGTATCCGCTTTCACGCTGTCTATGTAAGACGTATCCGCGCTGCGTTCGAGTACACGGTTTGTCACCGTTGTAACCTCGGCGCGGGTAATCGGATTGTCAGGGCGGAATGTGCCGTCCGGATAGCCGGTAATCCATCCCGTCTTCGCAGCTGCCGCGATAACAGAAGAGTACCATTTATCCGGTGCTACGTCGCTGAATCCCGGATCATCGGCTTCTTCCATATCGAAAAAACGGGAAGCAATCATAACAAATTCAGCACGGCTGACCGCCATGTCAGGCTTAAATGTGCCGTCCGGATAACCCATCAGAATTTTCATATCGGAAAGTGTGTATACGGCCTTTGCATACCACGCGCCCTCAGAAACATCACTGTAATAACGACCTGTGTTTTCCGGCTTTTCTTTCAACAGATTGTAGAACATCTGTGCCACTTCACAGCGCAGCATATTATTTTCCGCTCCGAATGTTCCGTCAGGATACCCCTGCAAATATCTGATGTGATCTCCTGTCAGAAGCGATTCATCGTCGTCGGGCTTTGGCAATACCGATGTCTCGCCGGAACCGCTTCCGCCGCCGGAACCGCCTGAACTACCACCGGAATTTCCGCCGGAACCACCGCCTGAATTGCCCGGATGATTCGGCTTGTCGTCTTTATCTTTTTCATCCTCTTCCTTTTCAGACCAGTGCGCGTATACAACACTCTGCTCCGCCCAGTCCGGCGCTACAACATCGTATCCTGTCGTTTCGTCGACACGCTGACCGCCGCTCGGCTTCGTGTACCAGCCTTCAAAAGTATATCCTTCCCGGCTTGGAGCGTCCTGAACAGCTCCCATGATGCCGCCATACCACACTTTCGTCTGCATATCGGCTCCGGCTGCCGCTGTTCCTCCGTTCGGGTCATACGTCACGATGACAAACCTGCGGTCATAGTTGAGAACACACGATGCGCTTCCATCCGCGTTAACATAAACCTGATACTGATTCTGAGGACACGCGGTGAACCCTTCAATCGCCATGGCATACACGTCAACCGTTCCGTCTGATGGCCCGTAGAGAACTTCCGTCTGATGAAGCGTCGTATTTTCTTCCGTATGAGATTCTTCGACTATATTATTCTCCAAATTCTGGGTTCTGTGGTAAATGCGATACTCCGTATCTCCCTGCGCGCTCCAGTGCGCATAAAGCGTCATATCTGACGGAGAACTGCAGACGTCTTCCGCCTTAACTTCCTCTCCGGCTCTCGGATCGGTAAACCATCCGGTAAAATCATATCCTTCTCTTTGCGCCGAAGCCAGAGAACCTATGATGGAACCGTATTTCACCGATGTCTGCGCCGTCGATGGCGTTCCTCCGTTTCCATCATAACGGATCTTGATATCTTTGCGGTTATAATACCAATTAATTACAGTCGATCCATCCGGCTCAACTTTATACTCATAGTTATTGATACTTGCCGGTATAAATCCATCAATCGACAAAGTATTCATGGAAACTCTATCGTTATCCATCAGATGATCATTCATCGTTTGCGTGCTGTCTGCGATTCCGTCGTAATACGTCACATCCGCGTAAAGATAATATGTCCTCTCTGTACCGGAGCCATCCTCCATCGTTACAGCCGACGGATTCGTACTGTCTGTGGCCGGATTTACTCCGCTGTCCGCTTTTTCAATATAATGGCGAATCACATAGGTAATATTCGTTCTCGGCGACCAGTGTGCCTTCAGATTCAGATCGTCCTCGTTGTCATTCGGCGTGTCTTCTGTATATTTAGTTCCTTCTTCATCAAACCAGCCGTCGAAATGATATCCGTCTTTCTCAGGTTCCGGCAGTTGTCCCAGCGTGTCGTCGCTTTCGTTGAAGTCTTTTGAATCCTCGCCGGGATCCAGTGTTCCACCGTCAGGATCAAAGTGAACTTTGTGACGGATTTCGCTGCCCGCCGCACGGATGGAAACGTCTTCCGTCACATTCCAGATAGCGAGAACCCCTGTCCTTGGGTCATACGTATGTTCACAGTTTCCGGAAACAGTGACATCTTCTGCTGCCGGCAGCCCGTATTTTCTGACTTTGGAAAACGTAATCTCCGTGCGGTCCTTCGTTATGACGGACGCGGAAGTAATATCCGCAGACACATGAGTACAGGACACGGTAATGTCAAACAATTCATCCGCGTCGACCCAGACCACAATATCTCCCGTCACCTGTTCGGAACCGATATGAAGATCGCCTGTCTCCGGATTCCATGTATAGTCGTCCGGTTCTAATTCACTGCCGTCAATTTGCACACGTATGTCATCCGGCAGAATATATCCGTCGTCAGGAATGATTTTTGTATCATAATCACGGCCGGCGGGAGTTTCCTTCTCCTGATTCGTCGAGCTCGCGTTTGTGCCTCTGACATCGACGCCTACCGTCCAGTACCAGAGAATCAGATTTCCTTCCTTTTCCGTCAGAGAATCGAGACGGATATCATAAGTCTTGTCATCATAAGTGAATGACGGTTCGTCCGTAGAACTGATCGTATTGGAATCCTCCGGTTTAAAAACGACCCTGCCGTAATAGTCGTCTTCGCATGTCACACCGATTTCGGCTCCCTCCATGCTTCCGCTAAGACCTGCTGTCGCTTTTTCGGCAAAATACATATTGTTAGGCGTAGACTTTGTATTATCCATCAGAAGATTGTCACGAATCAAAAATTCTCCTTTTGAATCTTTTGCGTGTAATATCACATGCGCGCCATTTTCAACATAGACTCCGGCACCGCCTGTTTCCGCTTTGTTGGAAGTGATGCTGCCGCCGCTCATCTCAAAACTGCCGCCGTTCATAACGGCTACGCCGCCGCCGTATGTTTTGTAACTGGAAACCGTCGCATCAGCTGTATTTCCGGTGATTTCTCCGGAAACCAGCGTAAAACGCCCTTTATCAGCCACATATACACCGGCACCGAAAGCATCCGCGTTTGAAATCACAAGATAGCCATTCCTGACAATGCCTCCGTCCATCGTTACGCTTCCACCGTCGCCGACATAGATATTTCCCGAAGAAGCCGCGAGATAGCCGTTTTCGATTACAGCGCCCTCACCGATCATCGCGCTGCCGTCTTTCGATACGTACAGAACTCTGCCGTTTTTGCCTCGGATATCCGGCATTTTTATCGTGATATTCTTCAGAGCGACACTTCCCGCCGTGATTTTCAGGATTGCAGATTCCGGGTCTATGTTCTGATCTCCGTCGTATGTGATACATCCGTTTTGCTCTCCGGAAAGCTCAATCTGCTTATCCTCTGAAAAGCAAAGAATATCTGTGTAATCCTTGATGGTCACCGTCCCGGATACGATGATCTTTCCGTTTTTCCCCGAATTTTCATACGCTTTACTGACAGACGCGTACGGAGATCCCTGCGTGCCGTCGCCCGATTTGTCGCTGCCCGTCTCGCTGACATAAAGCGATGTTTCCGCTTCCATCCTGCTCAGAGTCTCTATCTTTTGGAAGTTTTGAGAAAAATCTTCAGAAATTGGCACAGTCTGCTGTGTCTTACCGGATTTCGCAATATCCGCTTCACTGCTTTGCAACGCAAAGGCCGGCGCAGAATTTACTGTCAGTATAACGCTTAAAAAAAGTGCCGTTAATTTTGCTTTTTTCATAACTTTAACCATACCTCACCGTCAGTTGTCATTTGAAATTCATGAGCATTTACCGCTTCCGATATGCTGTCATACGCCCAGTGATTTTCCTTGAGATCGTAAAAATGTCTGATTGCCTGATCATTTTCCTTCAGGAAATCGTCGTCAGACATTCTGCCGAGCATTCTGTTGACGATTACCGTCACTTCCGCTCTCGTTATCATCGCTTCCGGCCGGAAGGTTCCATCTGTATATCCCAGAATCCATCCGAATTCCGCAGCAGTCGCCACAGAAGGATACATCCAGCTGCCTTCAGCCACGTCCGGGAAAGAACACTCTGCCAAAGACGACGCGCCCGACCTCGTAAATCTGACCGCCATAGCTGTAAATTCGGCCCGTGTAATCGTCTGACCGCCCCGGAACGTCTGATCAGGATAACCCGTAATAATTCCTATTCCACTGAGAACGGCAACAGGCTCAGCGTACCAGCTGGCCGCATCTACATCAGAAAACGATAATGAAAAATTTCCTTCTTTATTGTTCAGCAGATTATAAAACATCTGCGCAACCTCAGCTCTCGTCATATTATCGTCCGCTCCAAAGGCACCGTCAGGATATCCTTTGAGATAAGCAATATGGCTGCTCGTATTCAACAGCTCTGATACATCAGCGCTTTCAAGAATATCGAAGCCATCGGAACTGCCTCCGTTTTCGTTATCTGTACTGCCCGACGCACTTCCACTGCCGGAACCGTTTGCACCTGCTCCGTCACCGCCGGTACCGCTGCCAGAGCCTGAGCCGCCGGAACCATTTCCGCTGCCACTGCTACCGGAGCTTGAGCCGCTTCCACTTCCACTGCTGCCGGAACCTGAGCCGCCAAAACCGCTTCCGCCTCCACTGCTACCGGAGCCTGAGCCGTTTCCACTTCCACTGCTGCCGGAACCAGTCCCGCCAAAACCGCTTCCTCCTCCACTGTTGCCGGAGCCTGAGCCGTTAGAGCCGTTTGTGCTTTCGCCGCCATTTTCGTCGTCAGAGCCGGAGCTTCCTTCATAAGATTTATCGAGCACCAGCTTCACATCCGGAGAATCTTTGCTGTATTCCGGACGATAATAACGGATATCCTTGAGTACCAGAGTATAGATAATCACCGTTCCTCTGTTATCATACATGCGCATATCTTCCCAAACGGCAGTCCACTGATCCGCATTTCTGTCGCCTGCGATCACCTGTTCCCGGCCGGTAGGCTGAAATCCCTCGCCGTCTCCACAATCCGCATACAGCGATGCCGTAACCTCCGACGGGCGCAGTCCTTCCTTATTTGCGTCATCACTCCAGGTAAGCGTCGTTTCAATATCCGATGTTTCCGGCGTTCTGGAAAGATACAGGAAATATGTCTCGTTTTCCCCGCTGTAAGCATTGGCATCTGTTTGATACGACCTGTAATCCACAGAATATCCGTTATCCTCCAAGTTCTGGACATCATTCTGTGAAAGATAGAACACATGTCTCGTTTCCCGGTCAGTGTTGTAATCCGACCAGACCGGAATACCGGCAAAACGATATGTCCATACATCAGCGCCGCCTGCGTCTGTTTCAGTCTTTTCCGCCGTTTCTACTGAAAACGCGTATTTTTCAGCCTCTGCATTGTCGGAATACAGTTGAAGCGTCATTTCCTCCGGACGCCTGCCGTCCGAATCACGCTCATCAAGCCAGACCGCTGTAACCTCAATCGCTCCAACATTCACCAGCGTAAATGCAGCGCTCTCACTGTCCGATTTCTGCACATGGAGCGCATAATTTACAGGAATTTCCGTCACTTCCGACTGATATTCATAAGCTTCTCCCGCCGCGTCTTTGACAGGAATATTCTGGAACGTATGTTCCATCGAATTTCCCTGGCCGAAATCCGTCTCAGCAACAGCGTAGCTGAACCGAATCTCAGAGCCTGATGTTCTGCCAGTCAGCCGTATTACCTCTCCATAACTTCTTGAATGATTGGCGTTTCCGTTATCTGCCCAGGAAATCCCTGCCGTATAAGACGTCGTATTTTCGGTGTCATAATTTTCATTCGGTTCAAGATAAACATTCATCGACACCGTGTCGTCCGTTCTCTCAATATCATCATACGAAGCCGAAACGTAATGCTGCCATTTTTCGGAAAATTCTTCAGCAGCATAATAAGACGTCATCTGAGGGAACCCTACGACATATCCGGTAAACTTCGTTCCCGTAGCAGAATCACTGACAGGCATATTCCGGAACGAATACTCCCAGTTCTCAGACGCTTTTGCCGTCGATGCGCCAAGATACGTGTACTGGTCTGTTAGCGCCGAATATCCCCAGAGCGCAATTTCCATGCTCTGCGGCTTTTTATTCCAACTGTCGAAAGCCGGATTCCAGATCAGATCTCCGCCAACCGTAACAGTATCGGTATCTCTCGTAAGAATCAGCGCGCCAGATGTATAGATAGCCGAATATCCCTGCGGCACAGGGTCAGCAAGAACGCCGTATTCTATCGCAGAACCGTCGGACGCGTATTTAGGAAATCCTTCAAATACAACGCTCCACGTATCAGTTCCGTTATCCTGCACTACCGTAGAATAAACAGACCGCTCGCCGTTTACCGTCAGAATGACAGACAGATATTCCGGCCGCTTCCCGTCGCTGTCATGCCCATCCTGCCACAGAATACTGCGGCTGATATCGGCTGTTACCGCCTCATAATACATCTCAATATCCATTCCCGCAGAAAGAGACGTATACCTTCCGATGTCTGAAGTTTCTTTTATACTGTAAATTATTTTAACTCCGCCATCGCGATAAACCGGATAATCAGTCCATGTATGCTGCCACTGACTTTCCTCCGAAAAAACAGATGAACTGTCTCTAACAGGTTCTCCGTCCGCGTAAAGCTGGACGCTGACTCTCGCAGGGCGCGCCGATGCCTGATTCTGATGGTCCTCCCAGTGGATCGTTCCCACCAGGTCTTGTTTGATTCTGAGATGCGTCATGACGGCCGACAGGCCCGACGTATCGTAAATGCCGTAGTAAGATGCTTCATATCCATCCGGCATTTCTGCGATCTGAAATGTATATTCGACTTTTGCTCCCTGGGAATAAACAGGATAATTTTCCCAATACACTCTCCAGCTGCTGTTTTCCGAGAGAATCTGGACATCGCCCGTCGGCTGGCCGTCGGCGTAGAGTTCCGCTTCCAGATAATCAGGCCGCAGCCCGTCCGCATCGCTCTCATCAGTCCATGTTACATAAGCGGAGATTGACGTCGACTTCGGCACGTATGTCATACGGATCGCCATTCCCGACGTGGAAGCCGTATAATCAATGAGCGTACTGACTACATAAGCCTCATAATGGATCAGTTTTCCTTTTCTATCGAACTTTGGAAGATCATCCCAGCGATAAGTCCATTCGTTTGCGTCGGACAGTGTTACATACTTGTTGGCAATCGGCTCTTTATTCCCATAGAGCTGGACAACAATATTCGCCGGCCGTTTATGATCCTGATTGTGGTTATCATCCCACGATACCGTAACGACTTTGGAAAGCGTGTCGATCTTATGCGTCAGAATGGCCGTCAGACCGCTGCCGCTGTACGTGACCTGATAATCCTCAAGATCATTTTTCTGTTCTTCTTCCACACGGATGCTGTAACTGATCGTTTCCCCGCGCCGTCCGTCCTTTTGACGATACTTCTGAAATCCTTGGAACGTGTAAGTCCACGTGTCCTGGTCGCCCGTTAAAGAAACGCGAGACATCTGGTATTTTCCCTCGCGGTAAATAAATTCCGCCGTGTCCGCCGGTTCGCCGTCGGCTAAAAGTGTCACATTGACGGAAGCCGGCCGATAACCGTCGTTATTGCTCTCATCCTCCCAGCGCAGGTAAACCGGAAGATCGGTCAGCACCAGAGAATGTGTCATATAGATATATCCCGCATAAGCATTCGATGTAAAATCGCCGCGGTATGTATATTCATCAGAGACACTGCTCTTTACCGCCACAGAATAGACGTAATGCGCTGAAATGTCGTCGGATACCGCCAGGTTTTTAAACGTGTGGACCCATGCGTTCTGATCAAGCGGAGATACGTCGGATTCTGTAAAGGTATATGTTTCTCCTGTTTCAATGCCGTTTCTGACGAGAGCAACCGTCACTTCCTCAGGGCGCATACTGTCATTATCCGAAAAGTCGTCCCACTGGATCACCACATCGTAATCCATCGTTTCATGAACCCAGTAAGCATAAAAAGTGACGTCTTCTCTTACTGTCCCATAACTTTCCGCCCTGACGCCTGTCCCGTTTTTTCCGGTGTACCAGCCGGCAAATTCATATCCGTATCTGACCGGGTCCTGCTGAATAATCAGTTCCTCGTCGTAATGCTGATGAACAGACGTCACGGAGCCGTTCGTATAATCCGTATTCCACGTAATCAGATAGTTCAGCGGCGTCCATTTCGCATAATATGTCGCATCCTCTGTCACGCGTTCTCCATCTGTCAGCGGAACGGTACCATCCGGATCGCGGTACCATCCGGAAAACTCGTATCCCTCACGAGCCGGAGCCTGCGGCGTTTCGATCACGGAACCGTAATCCTGCTGCGTCGTGCTGCTCGGCGCGCCTTTGCCCGCATCCCACGTCAGAGTATGCTGATGAACCTTCCAGATCGCGTAAAGTGTCACGCTTTCCTCCGGCTGATAAGAGCTTTCCAGCAATCCGGAAGAATTATCGGATGTCAACGACCAGCCGGCAAACTCATATCCGCTTCTTACCGGATCGTCAGGGAAGGAAAATCCGAGCGACAGAAGATGACATACGAGCGTCCGCGTCGTTCCGTCATCGTAAGTGACGGTAAGCGTCAGAGTGGTATCTCCGACGAGTTCACTTGTAATTCCGCCGCCGTCGTAATTCTGATCAAAGAAGACCGTAAAATATTTATTCTGAGGTTCCGGTACGTCACCGCCTCCTGAATTTTTTACATTCCAGTGCGCGTAATAAACTTGTACTCCTGTTTCCGGATACGTTCCCGACGTCACCTTCTGACCTCCTGTCGCGCTGGTGTACCAGCCCTCAAACGTATATTCAAGACCCTGGGACGACATCTGAGCGGACACCTGCGGCGCGTTTACCGTGCTGCCCGGATTTCCGCCTATGGCTGCCGGAGACGCGATCCCCGGAATATTCAAATTCCAGAAGATATAAGAACCCGCCTGAAGTTCCAGCCACATATCGTCAGGAACGTCCGTGTCCTGCACGAGACTGTAAACGTCAGAGTCATATGTGATCTTCTTAAAATCCTCCTCGGAAAACGAGCTTTCCATGGAATACGCCCCGTAAGTCTGTGTTCCGCCCGCATCGCTGATCGCTTTGTTCAGGCCGCTTAACACACTCTCATCCGCAGAATAGACGAGAACTTTGTGTTCCGTCGGATTTGTCGTAGAAATTCCCGTTTTGCCTGTCTGCGCCCCGACATAAACTTTGGCGGAAGAAGAAGCCGTATGAATATTCGACGGATATTGAACCAATTCATTGTCCACGTTTTCTTCATTTGTATTTCCCGTCACAGACGACCCTCCATACAGATACAACTCTGCATTTGAGTAAATATAAATTCCTCCACCGGCGTTATCGGCGCTAAATCCTGTAATTTCACAGCCATCAAGAACAAGGCGGCCTGTAAAATCCGGATTTGAAATCACTGTAATCGCTCCTCCGAACTGTCCGCAACTTCCTCCTTTAAAATTGGAACTCGTCAAATCCTTCAGAATGACAGTTCCCGCGTCGTGAATCGTTCCCCCGCGCTGTGAAGCCGTATTATCGGAAAAAGTATTCGTTCCGTCAATATCTAACAGTCCGCGGTACACTGCCACTGCACCGCCGGTATTCGCCTCGTTGCCATCAAACGTGCTGTTTCTCACCGTACATTTCGTATTGCTGCCCGCATAAAGAGCGCCCGCATATGTAGTCGCCCCGGTGTTCAGCTTGTTATTTCTGAAAGTACATCTGTTTACTTCCAGTTCGCACTTCACATTATGCGACGTTCCCGCAGTTCCCATGCCGATTCCCGCTCCAAACTGCGTCGCCTGCTGTATACACAGATTTTCAAATGTGCAGTCGTTGACGGCAACGTGTTTGATACCGGCATTATCATGATACGAATTATTATAGAGATAAAGTCCTGATACATCCTTCTGCTGCCCGTCCACCTTCAGATTGGTGACTGTAACATTTCCACCTGCCGAACCTACGATAAGAGCTGACCGGCGCATCCCGTTTTCAATCGTATTCGGAGCGAACGTACTCCATGTCTGGTCAGGATTCGGCGAAACAATATGTCCGCCGCCATCAAGCGTCAGACTATAATCGTTATACTTCGTATCATCAATCGCCTTCGTGTTCACATTGATACGCGTATAAAGCCCTGTTTGCACATCCTGATCCGTACCGTCGTGCGCACGTCCGTAGAATTCACCCATACCCATGACAAACGCCGCGTCTACCGAAATATCCGAATCCAAAATAATTCCCAGCTTTGCGTCCATATTTCCGCCGTCGTTCACCCATTTACAGATCAGTGCGTCATATGCCAGTTGAATATCGTGAAACGCTCTGCTTGAATTAACCTCCGCCGCATTGTCATCACCAGACGATGATACGTGAACATAATAGTTATAATTTTCCGATGCCGCGCTGGCAAAAAGCCCACATTGTCCCGGTACGCCCGACACAATCACCGACAGCAGACACAGCAGCGCCGCACCTTTTCTCATCCATTTTCTCATTTCAGTTTCCTCTTTTTCCCTCCTCTCTTAGACATTCCGCTCTCACAGATATTCTCCACTGTCAGAGCCTCTGTCTTCACAATTTTCTCCATCATCTCCTGACATTCTTTCAGCACATCCATCATCACCGCCTTTCTCCGCACATTCTTCACCTGCAACCTGTGTGCCTCCCGTAACGCCGCCTGCACGCGCATCCCATCCCGCCCCCGCAGCATTTTTGTATCCTCTGTTTACGCCTTTCTCCGCGCCGTCTTCATTCGCTCCGCCGGCTTTTTCCGGGGCATCCTTGCCCGTTCCTCCTGTTTGCGTATCTCTCTCCTTGTCATTTTCATTCTCTCTGCCCTGGTTCTTCTTCCCGTCACAGGTGTTTTTCTTCTTGTTTTCCCCTTCATCACGATTTCTGATTTCCTCCTTTATCAATAATAAATTCAATTTAGCAAGGTCATCCAAACGCACCGCCACATATTGATGCGTCGCTTCCTCATCGGCGCCGGCCATTTTGCGGACAAAATCCCCCAGGCCACCGGCACCCGGCTGAATGGATACCCTACACTCAAATGCCCTGCGATCTACATATAACGATTCCTCGATCTGCTCCACATGATTTTCACTGCGCCGGTACAAATACAAATCATTGCTGAGAAATTCTTCCGGAGCGACACACGTCCGGTTTGCCGACAGAACAGACTCATGCAGTTCAAAAAAATCCATACCGTCACGATATCTGACACAAATCAGTTCATTGACTGACGACGGAAGAATCACAAGATCCGAGTTCAACTGATCCGCCAGCGCTGCCAACTGATCTGGACACAGCAGAATCGCTGAAGTATTGAATATATCCTGATTAACAATCGTATACATCATCCACTCCGGATCATCGGAAAAAGCCTGCGGCAACGCTTCCATCTTTTTGAAAAAATCCTTCGGATAAGAATTAACCTTTATGCCAAAAAGCCGGGTCACATCCAGCAGATTACGCATGATATAGCGATAATGCTGATTCGTATTTTCATACGCGTTCCGTATCATTTCCCCCTCACTGACTTTCCACAAATCCAACAAATCATGTGTCACCTTGATAAGCGTGTGCGATTCTGTATCTTCACGATTCAAAAACATACAGAAAATCACCGACAGTCCGAGCCGCTTCTCCTGCACAAGATGCGCCGAAAGAGGCTCATAATTCTTACTTGCGAACCTGCAAAATATATGTTCCTTCGCAATTTTATAATCGGCCAGCGCTTTTCTGACCTCATCGTAATTTTTCATCATTTCACATCACCATCTTCCTTTCCTCCGTAATCGAGAATTCTTCAAAAGCAATTCCAATGCTTTCCATAGTAATATTTCAAGTATTGGAACATCGAAGGAGTTTTGTAAATATATTCCACGTGCTTATAATATAGCTCCAATTACATAATATGTCAACTCATTTTTGTAATTTTTTACATAAATTAGGAGAACGGCTCATAAATATCCCGCTATGAAAAATCATTTGAACGAAAAAAATTCCAGAATATGTTTAAAACACATTCCGGAATTTCACTAAATTCATTACAATATATCAATTTTTAGAATTCCATTTTAAAATTTTAAGATTCCCCGTCCGATAATTTGAACACAAGTTTGCTTCTGTCCTCAATAATATTCAAATCGCCGAGGATTCCGATAAACCGATAGACCGTAGCACTTCCGATACGACCATCCCGCCTGCGTGCCTCATAATATATTTCCTTACAGGATGTACACTGTTCTTCAAGAATAATATCGAGCAATAACAGACGCTGCGGCGTTATTTTATATCCGTGCTCACGCAATTTCTGAATCACGAGTTCTTTCTTCATGCTGTTACTCCCTCTTTTGTATCGAAAGTCTGCGTAAAATAAACAACGAATTTGGTTGGTTAGGAATTTCTAACCAATGGTTAGTTTAACATAACATTTCGGAATAGTCAAACTAAAATCTCAATTTGTGAAAAATAAATTACTATTTAAAGCATCCATAATTCCAGACTGTCACCACTCGTGCAGTGATGTTATGAAATCCCTTCGGAAGTCTTGCAGGCAAAGATTTTACCACAGTTTGTCCGCCGGACTTCTCTATACAACTTTATCTGCGCTGATGTCTTTTTCACCGCTGTACAGAGAAAAAAACAAGAAAATCCAAACCTGGCAACGAACTGTGACAAACCGCGGCAAACAGTGAACTGTGGCATATGCGCGAATATATTGTAAAAACACCAGCCTTTCTAAATAAATTATCTAAGCCATAACTTTATAGCAGACGATTAAAATACCGCTTTTCTAATCAAATCATCCAAACCCGCTGCCCGCTGTCTTGCCCCTCGCTTTTCTATTTCTAAAAGATAATCCTTTTTTAAAATATAAAAAATAATAAAGTTAATATAATCATTGAAAAATCAACATTTATATACATATCCTACTACCTATGCTCAAAATTTTCTCTTGCTTTTTTAGTCATCATTGGTATAATCATAAGTGGAAAACAAAAAATGCGGCAGCTTTTGGGGACCCCCATCCCCGCAAGCTTGTCCAGGTGCCAGGAACACCTACACAAAGGCCAGACGGCCCTACCGCGTGGTTATTATATCGTTTTTTAAGGTCTGTTTCAAGAGTTCTGCTGAAATAGTTGTTTCTTAAAAACACACCTTTTGCTGTATGCCCTCATGTATATAGCTTAATTGTCTGTATTTTGAGATTCACGATTTCACGAACTGCTTTTAAGTCGATATTAAAAAACTATGTATTTTTACAGGCTTCTGCCTGGCCATCCGGTAACGTGTGCATCTTAGATCAGTGAATACTCTTCTTTGTCATGCTGTGTAGGATTATTTCTGCACGGCATTTTTGTTTTTCCCCAAACGGCCCGGGGCGGAATTCGCCGTCACCGGGAACCGCGTGGGAATATCATCTCAAAGGAGGAAGAGATAGATGAAAAAACGATTTTTGTCCGTATTGCTATGCGTATGCATGGTGCTGACGCTGACGCCGACCGTAGCGTTTGCGGCAGGTGGATCAGGTGGATGGAAGAAAGTAGAAATACAAGAGGATATGTCTAACCCGATTGAGTTATCCAGTGGCAACTATTACGTCGAAGGAAAAATAACTAATACAATAGTTGTACCCGCAGGAAAAAAGGTTGTTTTGGATATCAGAGACGAAGCATCAATCGATGTTACCGATGGGACTGCCATCACAGTTGCACCCGGCAGTACACTGACCATCGAGGGCGAGGGCACTGTGAGAGCAACCTGTAACAGCAAATCTACCTGCGCTTTGACTAACCAAGGTACTACCGTTATTAATGGTGGCACCTTCGAAGGAAACAAAACAGATTATGTAATTTTAAATCAAACCTTGGAAAGCTCAAAACCTGCAAAAATGGAAATAAACAGCGGAATCATTAATGCTGACAATCCTGGAACTTCAGCCGTCTGCAATGCAGGAGGAACGTTAATCATCAACGACGGTGATATCAGTGCAGTCAACATCGAAACGTCTAATGGTGGGTGGAAATGCGCAATGTTAAACAGCCTAATCTTACCTGGAGAAGGATTCGACACGGGTTACCTAGACATTCGCGGTGGTACACTTTCTGCAGAGCTAATTGATGGCACACCATCTAGCGCAATTGTAAACTATGGTAACGGACAAATTGCTGGAGGAAAGATTTCAGGAAATGTTGAAACTTGGTCATTCGCGCAGACATATCAACTCGAAGATAAAACATACAAGACAAAAAAAGTCGAAGGTGACATAGAAATCGTAGGCGGTCAGATCTCAGGTGACGTATTAGCTGTTAAAGATACATATGCAAAAATCGATACATCACCAAAAGTAGCCATTTCCGGGGGTGAAATTATTGGAAATGTTGGAGTTGGTTTATTTGAAGATACTGGAATTACAGAACTAAGCGAGTATTCAGAAAAAGACCTGGAATTGATACGCATAACCGGTGGTTTCTTTTCTAACGCAGTAGAACAAGGATTTCTGGAGGAGCTAGTAAATGTACAGGTAGAAATTGACCAAGAAGGAGTGAATGCACATTACGGCTACTTTGCCAGCGAGGACCTTGCTGAAAAAGCGCTTGCTGAAAAAGGATATAGCGCAACAACAATACTCACGATTGATGAAGATAAAGCTATGTTTATTAAAGGTGGCGCAGGCTTTATCGGCACCGGCAAAAAGGATGGGAATACTGTCCTTAACAATTTGGCTCCGCTGGCATTAGGTGAAGAAGGAGCACATTGGGGGGATAATTCTGAAGGAATTACCAACTGTGGTGATAATGTTCTGTATGCTGCTTTCAAGGCTGCGAAGGATGACGAACAAAACGCCAAAACTTATCGCGTGAAGTTTAAGAACAATAAAGGGGATTCGTATAGTGAATTGGTACACAACGTGAAAAAGGGAGGCATTGTCTACTTTACTCCGAGCAATCAAGACACTACCACTAAAAAAGGAATTCCGAAATATGACTTCCAAGGCAAATATACAGTAGAGCTGACGGAATCAACATCACCTGAAGTAATTCTCAGTTTGGAATCTATCGATGTTTATAAGGTCACGTTAAAAGCGGATAATGTGACGGTAACAGGTGAAACCTTAACCATTTATACTGATAAGGAAGGAGCTGACCCTGATAATATAGAAAAGCCTGACAGTTTTAAATTAGCATCTGGATTTGACACCATAACGTGGAGTGAAACAAAAGTAAGCGATGATGGTTACAAGATTGAGCTTACCGCTTCCGGCAGCAGCGCTGCAGTGACCACTCCGAGTTCCTCAAACGGTAGCTTCTCCGTTTCCAACAAAAACGCCAAGGCCGGCGATACCGTTACGGTAACACCGAAACCAGACGAAGGCTACGTTGTTGACGAGGTCACAGTTACCGACAAAAATGGAAACACGATTGACGTCAAAATGAATGACGACGGCACTTACAGTTTCGTGATGCCGGAAAAAGCGGCCCAACCGGTCAAGGTGGAAGTGACGTTCAAAGAAGAAGCTGGTGCTGGAGATAATCCGTCTGCGCAGTTTACCGACGTCGTTCCGGGTGCATGGTATCAGGACGCAGTTAATTACGCGATTAAAAACGGTCTGATGGAAGGCACATCTGCGACGACATTTGAGCCGAACACGAAGACGTCACGCGGAATGGTCGTTACAATTCTGCACCGTCTCGAAGGAACTCCTTCGGCAGCGGCAGCAGGCTTCGGTGATGTAGCTTCCGGCCAGTGGTACACTGACGCGGTTTCCTGGGCGGCTGCAAACGGAATTGTAACGGGATATGATACTGGTAATTTCGGACCAAACGATATCGTTACCAGAGAACAGATGGCAGCCATTTTATATCGCTACGCATCGTATAAGGCATACGGTACAGACGCACAGGCGAACCTGACGTCTTATACGGACGCAGGAGCAATCAGCGGTTATGCAGAAAGCGCCATGAAATGGGCAAATGCAGAGGGCTTGATTACCGGTACGACGACGACGACGCTGTCTCCTGCAGGCGATGCGTCCCGTGCGGAAGTCGCAACGATTCTGATGCGTTTCTGTGAAGAAGTCGCAAAATAACAGCTTTCTGATCAAATCGTAAAATTCCGGAAATGCCGATAATTGGAAAACCGGTATACAGTGCGCCGGTTGATTACAGAAAATCAGATATTTGCAGTTCATGGAATCAGGAACCTCAGCAACTGTTTTATGATGAAATGATTGATGGAATGAATTTAAAATTCAGGATTCACAATCTGTGAACCGGCGTACAATGGGGGTGTGCCGCCTGAAAATCCTGGTATTTCGGAATTTCCTAATGTCATTGATGAAAAATCTTCGATTTTATTTGAAATCAATGGAATTGATAAAGCTCATAACAAAAACATTAAAATATGTTATGACATCATAACATATATAATGGGAACGACTTTTAGAGAGGGGGCCGGAGGGACGAGGAGTTTCTCCGGCCTTTTGTTCAGAGAGGTGTAAAAATTGGAAAAACAGAATCAAAACATAGCCGGACTGTTCAGTCCGGAGGAATACGCAGAACTCGTCGCGCAGACGAATGCGATTTTCCAAAGCGGCCAGAACGCTGACGACGTAATTCAAGTGCTTGCCAACCGGATTGCAAAAGCGCTTGAGGAAGAAAAGCGAGCGAAACACAGAGCCATTCAAATGGAAGGCATCGCGGCAGCGAAAGCGAGAGGCGTTCGTCTTGGCCGGCCGCGGATTGAACCGCCGACAAACTTTCCGCTGGTGCTGAAACAATATCTTGACGGGAATCTGACGGCGAATGTAGCAGCCGGACTTTGCGGCGTAGCGGTCAGCACATTTTACCGAATGAAGCGGGAAGCGCTGGCAAATGAGCCGCAGGAGCGCATAAAAAATTCGGAATCGTAAGTCCTTCACGCAGAGCCGAACGGGCAAAGCGCCGGCAGATTAAAAATACAATCACACCCTCAGTCTGTTTTTGGATCAGGGTGTGATGTTTTTTTCCGTAATCCCGGTCGTCACGGGTACGATTTAAAAACTTCCGCTCGCGCAGATTTTGCACAAGGGAAAGATACGAATAACCGACGAACTTTTCATTCAAAATTTTGTATAAAATTCAGTAGCAATCAGCCGGATTTTATGATATTATAAATATGTATTGATTTCGCAGGGTTAGTATATCGGTAATACATCGGCTTCCCAAGCCGAGAAGGCGGGTTCGACTCCCGTACCTTGCTCCAAAGATATGAAAGATATTTTGTAAAAAATACATCACTGACTGAACTGAAACCGAGAAAACCGGATGCGTCCCCGCATCCGGTTTTCTCGGTTTCGACAGTCTGACAGCTTCCACAAGAGGAACCCATGCAAAAAACAACGATTTCAAAAAACATACCTGGCAATCTACCGCCTGCTGAACCGCGTTTCTCCTATCGACGGCGACTGCGGCGCCATGTGCGGCAGTGCCTGCTGCATCGCAGAAGGAGACGATCTGGGTATTTATCTGATTGTTCAAAGGGCTGCAGGCAGCCCCATCTCCTTGGATGGAGCTCTATGAATCATTCAACTGTCAAGGTTCAAGCAAGTGTTCAACTTATTATTGCAATTCGCGATTGGAAAACAGAAAGATTCCAAATGATAAAAATGACAGGAATGATTGAACAAATAGATCAAAAATAGAATC
>CAYTKT010000015.1:0-43100 GCA_964438605.1 uncultured Oscillospiraceae bacterium | reverse complement strand
TCTCTATGGATTTTTCAATGTTCAGGTGTCCAACTTCATTTTACAATTCGCATATAATAAATTTTATAAATTATTTTTTAAAATAAGTGAGATATAGAAAAGAAAAGGACAGAAATATGATCAGGATTGGATACCAGGGAATCGAAGGCTCAAATGCGGAGCAGGCAGCCAGGGATCTCGTAAAAAAACTGCAGCTTGAAGACGTGGAATATATTCCGCTCGTCGATTCGTCTCATGTGATCAAGGCTATGAAGACCGGAGAAACGGACTACGGCGTCTGTGCTGTATACAACAGTGTCGCCGGCATGGTGCTCGAAACATTTTTCGCAACGAACGGCGTGGAGCTTTTTATCCGCGGCGAAACGACGATGAATATTCATCATTGTCTTTTTAAAAAGAGTGCGGACATTCCGACAGAAAGTCTGAAATTTGTGGCATCTCATATTCTGGCAATTAAACAGTGTGAGGATCATATTCGCTACTACTATCCAAATCTGAAAAGCATCGAGGTTGAGGACACCGGCAAAGCAGCAAGAGATCTGGCCGAAGGCGTGCTTTCCGACGAGTACGCGGTTCTCTGCAGACAGAATGCCGGAGAGATGTTCGGTCTGTGTCTGATCGACGCAAATATTGAGGATTATAAGGACAACAGAACGCATTTTTGTCTGTTTGAACTGAAAAATAAGTGAATCCGGGCGTTCGGTAAAGATTTTCTCCGATCCGTTTTGGTTCGGAGATTTTTTGAATGAGAGGAAATGAGAGGAAACATTGTGACAAAATATCTTTCAAAACTGGCTGCGGAGCTGGAACCTTACGTTCCGGGCGAGCAACCGAAGGACAAAAAATATATTAAACTCAACACGAACGAAAACCCGTATCCGCCGTCCCAGGCAGTTCTTGAGGCCATTACACGCGAAACAGAAAATCTGCGTCTCTATCCGGATCCTGACGCATCTGCGCTCAGAAAAGCGGCAGTTGGTTATTATAATCAGACACTCGGCCTTTCGGACGGCGATTTGCTGACGGAGGACAATGTGTTTATCGGAAATGGCTCGGATGAAGTACTGGCCTTCATTTTTCCAGCATTTTTTAAAGGAAAAAAAATTGCGTTTGCCGATATTACGTACAGTTTTTATCCGGTTTATTCGTCACTTTTTGAAGTGCCGTATGAGTTGCTTCCATTGACAGACGATTTTTCAATAGATTTAGAGCAATACTGTGGTAAAATCAACAGTGATATTGGCGGGCTTCTGCTCTGTAACCCGAATGCGCCGACAGGCCGCGCATTGCCTCTGGCTGATGTGAAGCGCATTTTAGAGGCGAATAGAGACAGGCTTGTAGTCGTTGACGAGGCTTATGTGGATTTTGGTGCGGAAACGGCTGTCGGTCTGGTCAATCGGTATGACAATCTGCTGGTGACACAGACGTTATCTAAATCGCGTCAGCTTGCGGGTATGCGCATCGGGCTCGCTATTGGCTCAAAGCCGTTGATCGACGGGCTGAATACTGTCAAGAATTCGTTCAACTCCTATACGGCCGACAGGCTGGCTGTCGTAGCTGGTGCAGCGGCGTTTGAAGATACGGAATATTTTGCGGAAACGCGCGGCCGGATTATCAAGACGCGGGAACGGATAACGAATGAATTGAAAATGATGGGGTTTGATGTAATTCCGTCATCATCTAATTTTATTTTTGTGTCGCCTGTCAAAATTGCGGCATCAGAGCTTTTTTCTGCACTCAGGGAGCGTGGGATTCTGGTGCGCTACTTTGCGAAGCCGCGGATCGACAACAGGCTGAGAATTAGCATCGGAACGGACAATGAGATGGACGCGTTTTTAAAGGCTGTCGGTGAAATTTTGGCGGAAAGATGACGAAAAAATACCGTTTTATCTGTTAATTTTTGACGAAGAAAGACATCATATGTTTTTTAATCAGTTTTTATAGACGAGAGGATAAATCACGTATTTTTAACTATTTACTACGAATGAGCGAGAATAAGACGTAATTTTAACTATTTAATATGAGAAAGAGAAAACAAAGCATGATTTTGACTGATCACTGCGGGCGAGCAAAGATATCGCACATTTTTATCTGATGATTGCGAGCAAAAGGACAGGAAAACCTTTTGGACTGTTGATTACGGGCAGAAAGAGATGTTGCACGTTTTCTCTGCTGTTTATAGGCAGGAGAAGGATACTGATTTTTCGTTTCCTTTGAGGAGGAGGGATCGCTTGTTTGATATCAAAGAAAATTTGAAGAAGCTGCCGGATAAGCCCGGCGTTTATCTTCACAAGGACAAACTCGGCCACGTTATTTATGTCGGGAAGGCGGTTTCATTGAAAAACAGGGTACGCCAGTATTTTCAATCCCAATCAAATATGGCGCCGAAGGTGCGGGCGATGGTGGCGAATATCGAGGAATTTGAGTATATTACGACGGATTCTGAGATGGAAGCGCTGATTCTTGAATGTAACCTGATTAAAAAATATATGCCGAAGTATAATGTCCTGCTTCGCGATGACAAGACGTATCCATATATCAAGGTTACGATGCGGGATGATTTTCCACGAATTCTCAAAACGCGCCGCGTGGTGGAGGATGGATCCCGGTATTTCGGACCTTATAGCGACGTCGGAGCCGTAAATGAAATTATTGATTTATTAAATAGTGCATATATGCTGAAGCGCTGTTCCGCAAAGTCGTTTCCCGACGATTTTCGGCCGTGTCTCAATTATCATATCGGTCAGTGCAAGGGCGTCTGCACCGGACGGATTTCAAAGGAGGAATATCATCAACAGGTTGACAAAGTGATTTCGTTTCTCAAAGGTCAGACGAAGGATCTCGTAAATTCTCTGACGGAGCAGATGATGAAGGAGTCGCAGGCTTTGAATTTTGAGCGGGCTGCCGAGTATCGCGATCAAATCCGGGCGATGGAAGCCATCAGCGAGAAACAGAAAGTGGTGCTGAGCGGCTCCAACGATATGGATTTGATTTTATCGGCGAAAGGAAGCGAAGGTGTTTATATCGTCATGTTTTACGTGCGCAGCGGGAAACTCTGCGGGCGCGAGAGCTACACGATGGAGTCGGAGCTGGGCGAGGACAGGCGTGTTATTATTTCTTCCTTTATAAAGCAGTATTATCGCGGCGATATGCTGATTCCGAAGGAAATTGCGCTGGAGCAGGAGCCAGAGGACGCGGAATTGCTGGCGAAGTGGCTGTCGGGGATGCGCGGGGCTCAAGTCAGGCTGTTCGTGCCGCAGAAGGGGGATAAATACGCACTGATGCAGATGGCGCGCAGGGACGTGATCGAAATGATGAAGGTGCTCGACCAGCGGGCTGCATCAGGCAGGGAGCGAAATGCCGCAGTGGAAAAGGAACTGGAGAAAACATTCGGAGCACTCGTTGCCGTTGAAGAAGCGAGGGCGCGGAGGCGACCGCAGTCCGATGGTGCGCCCGCGCGCGAGGGCGTCCGGAGTCGGGAGACGCAAATCGGTGATTTGCACAAACAAGGGCGCGGCAAGCATCAGGAAATGCGAGCTGCCGACTCACAGGCGAGCGAGAGCGTCCGTGACCAGGAGCCGAATGTCGATGATTTGCAGGCAAGCGGAGATGGCCAAAATGTTCAGAATCTTGTACATCGCACATGGCGTATTGAATCCTACGATATTTCAAACACGAACGGTATCGATTCCGTCGGCGCCATGGTCGTATTTGAAAACGGAAAGCCGGACCGCAAATCATACCGGAAATTCAGAATCCGGACGGTGGACGGGCCGGATGATTACAGCAGTGTTCAGGAAGTTATTTACAGACGTTTTAAGCGGGCTCAGGCAGGCGATCCGGGATTTGAACGTAGGCCGGACCTGCTGTTTATCGACGGCGGCAAGGGGCATGTCAGCGCAGTCAGGGAGGTTCTGACCGCAATGAACGAGCATATTACGGTGGCCGGTATGGTCAAAGACAGCAGGCACAGAACGCGTGGTCTGATTATTGACGGAAAAGAACTTGATTTGAAAAAAAATCCGGTGCTTTTCCGCTATGTGACTTCAATTCAGGACGAAGTTCACCGTTTTGCCATAGAATACCATCACGGACTGCGCAGCAAAACGATGCAGAAGTCTGTTCTCGATGAGATTCCGGGCATCGGGGAGCGACGCAAAAAAGCGCTGCTGGCGGCTTTCGGGAATATCGGGCGCATCAGCGCGGCTAGCGTTGAGGAACTGGCTGATGTGGAAGGAATGAATAAAAAGGCGGCTGAAGAAGTGTCAGAATTTTTTGCCCGGAGGAAACGACTGACTGACCAGGAGTGAGGAGGAGGGCGAAGTCCTGATGCAAAGGGGCGAATATCGGTGAATCGCAAGGAACGATGATGATAAAAAATCATTTGAAAAAAAGCAGAGATGAGCAAAGCTCCGATTTGCTCACGGGAAGAAGCAATATATAACGCATCATGTCCGAAAATCAACGGTATATCATGGTTTGGTTTGGCAAAATGCGTGTTTTGCTCATCCTTGAATAAAGAATTGACTGGCGATAGATTGAATTATAAACTGGCTGATGTAGATGTATTTGAATAAATAATTTAAAAACCCTGCATTTAATGCAGGGCTGTTTTGTCTGCTTTGATTTAAATGGTGCCGATTTAAGATACACTTGTCGTTTTTGCCCTGAATAGATGCCTGTCAGTCTTCTTCTAATGCAAGTAGCTCAAATTCAGCAGCAACTTTTTCAAATTCCGCATCGTCTTCGATGTCGATGAGTTCAAATTCGTCGTCGTCGATTTCATGATATTCATAGATGTAGACGTCGTCCGATCCGTCCTGTGGCAGGAGTGCGATATACTCCTTGTTTTCAAAATCGAAAGTGCCGAGGATTTCGCATTCGATGTCATCGTCGTTGTCAAACTGGAGCGTGATGTATTCCGGTTCATCATCGAGTGCTGTGTTTGAAGTCTTCTTTTCGTCAGCCACGGTATTACTCCTTTCCTGGGTTCACAAAAATCTCTATGGTTAAGTTTATTATAGCATTACAAAAAAGAGTAAGCAATCAGTTTGTTTAAAATGGGCGCGAAGAACAAAATGAATGATGAAAAGTCATGCGCATGGCGAGGATACAAAGCACAGGATTGTGACTGCCGGAAATCTGATAATCGGGAATGGAGCGGGAAACGGCATCCATGATAAAGCGGAAGAATCCTTTTTTTGCGGGCTTTGCGGCAGATAAAATAAAGCAGCCAGAAAATGATCTGATATTGTGATGAAATGGTGTGAAGCGAATATTGTATCATGTTCATGAACAATAATTCTTTTTCTAAAAGGGTGGTTTAGGAATGATCATGGTATAAGAAAACGGACATTATTGTTTTTTATGAAAGAAGAGTAAAAGTCCTAAAGATGCAAGGTTTTGAGGAACGAATTTATGAAAGAAATTTAATATTACATACAAAATATAAAAAATAAATGAATTATTCCATATTATTCCGATTTTAGATAGACTTAATGCAGAGAAAGGGGTTGTTCTAACTTTTTGATTTTGCAGCATCCTCTTGATGTTTTAAAAGTATTTATTTTTGTTGTCGTTCTTCTGATGGATCATCATTTTGTTTCCAAATTTTGATCAGGATCCGATTGAAAATGGAGGGGAATCGTCAGTTTCCTGATGGCTTCAGCAAGCCGCTGTCAGGTTCAGACGGAAAGTCCATTCATTGCAGACTTTACAGGGATTCGTGCAGCATATATAATGATTCACGGGGAGGAGTTTTTTCATAAATGGCTTATATTACCGGGAGAAAACTGGTGCGTGGCTTGATCCGCAGTGCGGCATCTGGCTTTCGTACCATGATTCAGCACTGTCTGCTTCGGAAACTTTGAGGTAATGAAATGTAGGGCGAAATCAGGTTTAACCCTTTGAAATTTCGGGTTTTCTCTGATTTGCTTCTGTTACATCCCGGTCATAGTTTCGGATTATATGGAAAAACGAACGGATTATATATTTCAGAAAGGATAGAGGTAAATTATTATGAAAAAAGGATGGAAAATATCGGCTGCGGTTTTATCGGCGCTGATTTGTGTATGGAGTGCAGTGCCTGGAACGGTATTCGCTGCAGAAAACTCATCAGGGCAGACCGGCAGTGCTGCGCTGAGTCGGCAGGCGGAGGCGCAGATTCCGTATTCCCAGACAGCGTCGGCTCAACGTGTGCAGGACGTTCAAAAGGATAGAGCAGCGCAGGATTCAGATGGAACTCTGGCAAATGAACTGGCAAGCGATACGGGGGTCCGGGCAAATAGCGTGGTGCAGCTTTCACAGGATACGCAGACAGATGAAACGCCGCAGGAACATGCGGCATTTTTGAACGGGTTTACGGATTCGACAGTGCGTCCGAATGATTTCGTGTCGCGGGCGCAGGCTGCTCAGATGCTTTATAAGGCGGCAGGCGGCGCTTCGGGAAAAGTATGGAGTGTAGCCGGCACAGCGGGCAAATCCTTCAGCGATGTGCCTGCAGGAGCCTGGTATGCCGAAGCGGTGGAAGCACTGTCCGCAGTTGGCGTGTTTGAGGGCGGAAGTGACGGATTGTTCGGCCCGGAACGCGACATCACAAGGGCGGAGTTTGCATCTGTTTTGACGAGGTTTAATAATAAAGTGAAGGAAGGTTCGCAGAGCGGTGCAGCGGCAGGCGGTTCTCAATCTGCTCCGAAGACTTTTTCGGATGTGACTTGGGGAAGCTGGTATTATGACGCCGTTTCCGAGGCGGCAGAAAATGGCTGGATCACAGGTTATGCAGACGGGACCTTCAAGCCGCAGAGTGATGCGTCGCGGGCGGAAGCCGTAACGATGATCAACAGACTGCTCGGCAGGTCCGCCGATAAGGCAACCGTCACGACCTCCTTCGACATCCGGATCATGCCGGACGTAAAATCTGATTACTGGGCTTATTATGACTTGATTGAAGCGATGACCCAGCATACGGCTGTTGGCAAATCGTGGGGCGAACAATGGGATTCTCATGAGCCGGGCGTTGTTGCTCTGGGCAAGGGATGGCACAATATAAATGGTGAGCTGTTTTACGTCGACGAGAATAGTTGCTTTTTGTATAGCGATACGGTGAACGGGTTGGAACTCGACAGTAACGGCCGTTATACGACGGGCGACAGTGAGCTTGACGCATTGCTGACACAAGCTGCGGTTTCCGCAGTCAGCAGTGAGATGACACAGGAACAGAAGTTGCGTGCCATGTATGATTACGCGAAGGAAACATTTTCTTATCGCGGCGCAACGGATTATGAGACGGGAAGTACCGGCTGGGAGGCAGAGGCTGCGAAAGCCATGCTGCTTTCCGGCAAGGGCAACTGTTATTCCTGGGCAGGCGCATTTACTTATCTGGCGCGCAAGGTTGGCTATCCGGCAAATGCGATTGCGGGAGAAAGCATTTCGGAAAGCGGAAATCAATCGCGCCATGCGTGGGTCGAGATTTCATTCGATGGCGTTGATTATACGTTTGATCCGCAGATCGAATCGGTTTACGCGAAAAATTACGGTATAAATTATGATCTTTACCGCAAGGCTTACGGGACGACGCCAATTACTTATCTGAAACCCGAAGCGCAGGAGCCGGGAGATGAAGATCCCGGTGAGACTGAGCAGGCCGATGAAAAGCTCGTCAAAATTCTCGATATAATATATGAAGGAATTGAAGGACCGGCAGTATCGCGTGCGCCGGTAAACAAGTCGAATGAAAAGTCGTACCTCGGTGTAGAGGGGCTTGATTACAGATCAGGGGTGGCCAGTGAGGCTAAAATCATGTCGATTGCTCATTCTGTCGTCTTAATCGAGATGAATGAAGGCGCTGATATCGAATCTGCCAAAACGCAGATTAAGCAGAATGCTGACGGGAGAAAGTGGATCTGTGTCGGTGTCGAGGATGAAGATATTCGTGTAGTGAACGTTGGAAATTACGTGCTGCTGGCCATGGACGATGATTCTGAACTGTATATTGAAAATTTTGAAAAAAATGCGGAAAGGATTCTGGCGATCGAAGCATAGGATGAGACAGAAGGAAAGCCGGGCAAATGCGTGCAGAACGCAGTGGTACGGAAATGGATGAAAGCAAATGATATGGCGCGGGAAAGAAGCGATCGTGGGCGAAGTGACTGGGGATGCGTGCAAAAAAGCCGATATGCGGGAAGTATCCGGTTAGGTGTGAAAGAGCGAATGTACGGATAAGAGTGTCACAAAAAAGACTCTGCTGAATTAGATATAATAGAAGAAAAATCATGGAATATGGAATTGGAAAAGTATCATGAATCACGAAAAAATTAACAGGCAGATTGCGAACACCGTGAAGTCTGATGTGGCGGCATCCGTGTTGTCAGAATTTTCAGCCTTCTGTCAGATTCCGCACGGCTCTAAAAATGAAGCGGCTATCGTGGAATATCTGTCGCAGCGTCTTATGGAGCGAGGTTTTTGTCCGTACACAGACGCTGTCGGCAATCTCATATGCGATATTCCGGCTTCCAAAGGCTGCGAAAATAGTCCACTGACCGTCCTGCAGGGTCACGTCGATATGGTCTGCGCCGTCAAAGATGATTCCTATTCGCCTGAGCGGGATCCTATTATTTTTGAATTTGCTTCGGAGGAAAAAACGGGAAGGCTTCTCCTGCAGTCGGACGGCAGGTCGTCTCTTGGAGCGGATTGCGGTCTTGGTAACGCGGTGCTGCTCTGGGTTCTGCTTGAAAACAGACGCAGCCACGGGCCGCTGAGACTGATTTTTACGGTGGAAGAAGAACTCGGACTGATGGGCGCGAAGAAGATGGATGCGTCGCTGTTTGACGATGTGAAATATGTAATCAATGTTGACGGATTCCGATGGGGGCGCCTGACTGCGGGAAGTGCCGGCGGAAGCCGGGAGACATATACGAAAAAGGCGAAAATCCGGAAATTTTCTGAAACGCCGCTGGCCAGGGAGGAATGTTATGCTGTGGAACTCTGTCTCAAGGGATTTCGCGGCGGTCATTCGGGCTTTGATATCGACAAGGGCCGGGCAAACGCGATAAAACTGCTGAACTGTGTTCTGACTGATCTTGATGATTTAAATGTAAAATATTGTCTTTCCGCGTATAACGGTGGTCTTAGCCATAATGTGATTCCGGGAGAAGCTATGGCTGTCATCGTTTTTCAAAAAAAGGATCTGCCGGCTTTCCAGAAAACGGTAAGTCATTTGATGGACGATATTCTTAGAAAATATTGCGGAACTGACCCGGAGGGCCTCCCGCATTATCACGAAATCGCCATTCCGGAATATGTACTCGCTGACGATGATCTTGATTCGTTTGTGACGTTTGTCGACAGCATAAAAAACGGGGTGCTGCATTATATGAAAGAGCTCAGCGGCGTCGTAGACGTATCGTCAAATCTCGGCATGGTTCATTTCTGCGCGGAAAGCGGGACATATCCTGAGTGTGAAATCAGTGTAATGTCGTTTGCGCGCAGCATGACGCCGGAATATCACGATGAAATTCTGGCTTCACATAAGCGTGACGCGTTGCATTTCGGGTTTTGTGATGAGGTGGAAGAATATCGTACATGGTGCTTTGACCGTGAAAATCAGCTGCTTGGGATCATGAAGGCGGAGTATCTCAGTTTGACTGGACAGGAGCCTGAGATTACGGCTGTCCATGTCGGCCTTGAGCCTTCTGTATTTGGCGAAAAGAAGCAGGGACTTCAGATGATCAGTGTGGGCCCCGACATTATGGATGCCCATTCCATACATGAACGCGTTCATGTGGATACGATAGAACCGCTGGCGTACCTGATTGCAGGAACTCTGGAAAAAATATCAAATTGTAGTACATAGCAAAGACTGGAAGAATAGAAGAAATAAAAATACGGCCCTCCACGGAATGGAATTCATTCCGTGGAGGGCCGTATTTTTATTTCTATTATTTAATTTTTATGTTGTAAACTTAATCTTCCTCCTGGGCATTTTCAAACTGCGAGTTGTAAAGATCGGCATAGAAACCGCCGCGGGCCAGAAGTTCGTCGTGGCTGCCCTGTTCGATAATGTCACCGTTGTTAATAACAAGGATGATGTCGGCATCACGTATCGTAGATAAACGATGGGCGATGACAAAACTGGTGCGTCCTTTCATCAGGTTGTTCATTGCCTGCTGGATTCTGACTTCGGTGCGCGTGTCGACGGAACTCGTCGCTTCGTCGAGGATCATAACGGGACTGTCAGCGAGAATTGCGCGGGCGATCGTCAGAAGCTGGCGCTGCCCCTGAGAAATGTTTCCTGCGTCTTCGTTAAGTTCCATCTGATAGCCGCCAGGCAGTGTTTCGATGAAATGATGGGCTTTTGCGGCCTTTGCGGCTGCAATGACTTCTTCGTCGGTGGCATCAATCCGACCGTAGCGGATGTTTTCCATGATAGTGCCTTTAAAAAGCCATGTGTCCTGGAGGACCATGCCAAACAGACTGCGCAGATCACTGCGGCGCAGATCGCGGATGTCGCGACCGTCAATGCGGATGGAACCGCTTTGAATGTCATAAAACCGCATCAGCAGCTTGACGAGTGTCGTTTTGCCGGCCCCCGTCGGACCGACGATTGCCACAGTCTGTCCGGCTTTGATGTCGGAACAGAAGTCCTTAATGATGATTTTTTCAGGATCGTATCCGAATCTGACGTGGTCGAATGTGACGTTTCCTTTGAAGTCGGCAGGATGGAAGGAACCGTCGTTTTCAGGGATTTCTTCTTCTTCCTCAAGGAATTCAAAAATTCGTTCCGCTGCCGCTGCCATGGACTGAAGCATATTTGAAACCTGGGCGAATATGGAAATCGGCTGAGTCAGATTGCGGACATACTGGATAAATGCCTGAATGTCACCGACTGTGATGATTCCACGGACAGCAAATATACTGCCGCTGACGGCAACTGCTACGTAGCCGAAGTTGCCGATCATGTTCATGACAGGCTGCATCAGGCCGGCAAAGAACTGGGATTTCCAGGCGGATTCGTAGAGAACACCGTTCGTTTCGTCAAATTCACGGATCACGGTGTCTTCCCGGTTAAAAGCACGAATGACGTCCTGGCCGCTGAAAGTTTCTTCCACTTGGCCGTTGATAATTCCCAGGTATTTTTGCTGAGCCCTGAAATATTTCTGTGAGAACTTGATAACAAGCCCCATGACGAGGACTGACAGCGGAATTACGAGGACGGCAATCAGCGTCATCAGCGGGTGAATCGTCAGCATGATGATAATGATACCCACGACGGTGCAAACGGAGGTGATCAGTTGGGTGATGCTCTGGTTGAGGCTCTGTCCGAGAGTATCTACGTCGTTGGTGATGCGCGAAAGAACTTCGCCGACTGTTTTTGATTCAAAATATTTCATCGGCATACGATTGATTTTTTCAGAGATTTCGCGGCGCATCCGGAAACAGATTTTTTGCGTCACTCCGCTCATCAGCCAGCCCTGAAGGAAAGAAAAGACGGAACTGACGATATAGAGAAAAAGGACGACGAGCAGAATCTGACCGATTTTCGTAAAGTCGATACCGCCTGTACCGCCGAGTTTTGCCATCAGGCCCGTGAATATCTCAGTCGTTGCTTTGCTCAGAACTTTCGGGCCGACGATGCTGAATACTGTACTGAAAACGGCAAATATAATGACAGCAAGAATCGGAATACGGTAGGGTGCGCTGTAATGGACGAGTTTGCGGAAGGATCCCTTGAAGTCTTTCGGTTTCTGAAATGCCATCGGGCCGCGTCCGCGTCTCGTCGGTCTGTGTATATTTGTATCAGAAGTATTACTCATGACGGCGCCCTCCTTTCTTTGAATTTCCAGCTGAATTTTCCGAATCTGAATTTTTAACGGATGAATTCATATCAGACGGATTTTCCACGGATGGATTTTCCGAATCTGAATTTACAGAAGATGGATTTTCTGCGAGCTTTGCGTCCATTCTCTGTTCTGCAGAGGAAAACTGCGACTGCGCGATTTCGCGGTAAGCGGTGCAGGATTCCATCAGTTCGCTGTGTGTGCCGATGCCGGCGATTTTTCCTTCATCGAGAACAATAATCTGATCGGCAGTCATGATGGTGCTGATTCGCTGCGCGACTATGATTTTAGTCACATCTGAAATTTCTTCACTCAGGGCGCGGCGCAAAGCGGCGTCCGTCTTATAATCGAGAGCAGAGAAACTGTCGTCAAACAGGAAAATCCGCGGGTTCTTCGCGATGGCCCGGGCGATTGCGAGGCGCTGGCGCTGGCCGCCCGACACGTTTGTGCCGTCCTGTGCGACGGCCGACTGGTAGCCGTCTTCTTTTTCTTCGATAAAATCGGAAGCCTGGGCGATTCGTGCGGCGCGCTTCATCGCGTCATCGCTTATATTGCCGCCAAATTTAAGGTTTGACTCGATTGTGCCGGAAAAAAGAATTCCCTTCTGTGGCACGTAGCCGATGGTGTCTCTCAGTTTTTTCTGAGAAATTTCGCGGATATCGATACCGTCAAGCGTAATGCTGCCTTCGGTGACATCATAAAAACGCAGAAGCAGGTTCAGGATTGTTGATTTTCCGGAACCGGTGCTGCCAATAACGGCTGTCGTTTTGCCAGGTTCGGCAGTAAATGTAATATTATCCAGTGAATTTCTGTGCGCGTCCGGATAGCGGAAAGATACATTCCGGAATGCGATTTCACCGCCCTGGTGGACAGATTGATTGAAAGACGCATCGCTGGAATGGATGGAGAAATCTTCCGCGGCTGAAGCTGTGGCGGATGAGCCGGATGTGCGGTCAGTGCCCAAAACAGATGCGGACGCATCTGTTTTGGGAGTCCATAACTCGTCATCCCTGACAGTTTCAGCGTCCTCAATGGCCGGCCGGGTCTGGAGTATTTCGTCGATTCTTGCTGCTGCGACGCCTGCACGCGGCAGCATGATAGAGATCATCGTCAGCATCAGGAACGAAGTGACGATCAGTATTGTGTAAGTGATGAATGCGATCATATCACCGACCTGAAGCTTTCCGAGATCGACGCCTTTTGCGCCCTGCCATACGATCAGAACAGAGATGCCGTTCATAATCAGCATCATTGCCGGCATCATGACTGTCATGACTCGGTTTGTAAAGAGCTGCGTTTTCATCAGTTTGCGGTTGGCGTCGTCAAATCTTGCTTCTTCGTATTTTTCACGGCTGAAAGCGCGGATCACAGGAATTCCTGTAAGAATTTCCCTTGATACGAGATTCAATCTGTCGATCAGTGACTGAAGTATTTTAAATTTCGGCAAAGCGACAGACATCAGACAGATTACGAGCAGGATGATGGCGGCGACGCCTACGGCGATGATCCACGACATACCTGTTTTCGTGCCGGCGACTTTGAGGATGCCGCCGATGCCGAGGACGGGCGCGTAAAGAACCATCCGCAGCAGCATTACGGAAACCATCTGAACCTGCTGAATGTCGTTTGTGCTTCGCGTAATCAGTGATGCGGTGGAAAATTGTTCTGTTTCTCTGCCGGAAAATGTTAAAACTTTCCGAAAAACGCTGCTGCGCAGCTCACGGCCGATGGAGGCGGAGGTGCGTGCGGCGATCAGAGAAATAACGATAGCTGTCAGCGTCATCATCAGGGAGTAAAGCAGCATGATGCCGCCTGTGCGCAGCAGGTAGGAGCGCTGGATCGCATCTGTATCCACGCCGAGAGATTCGTACTCTGCATTTACGTAAGTGAGCGCAGCCTGGGGAATGATGGAATCGCTGAAGTCACCCATCTGAGATTTTGCGTTTTCACGCAGGTCTTCGATCATTTCGTCGGTAAGCGCACCGGAAGCTTTCATGGAGCGCAGAAGATTGAGCGTCGCAGCGCTGTCAGTACCGGCCAGGGCGCCTGAATCAGGCGTACCGGAAGTGGGATCACCGGGAGAAGTGCTGTCAGAGCCGGAAAATGCGGTCAGATCAACGATATTGGAGAGACGACCGTCAGAAGTGGCATTGTCGTTCCCGGACAATGCGCTCAAATCGGCAGTGACGGAAGTCTGGTCATCATAAGCAGCATTATCTGTACCGGAAACTCCGGACGTGTTGTTGCCTGTCGCATCCGAATTCCAACCGCTTTCAATCGAAACGATCATGGCCATCGGGAGTGACAGAATATCACTGAGTTCATTGCTCCGGTCACGGCCGCGGCTGTTGATCTGATACACCGGACCGTTGACCGAACCGGCGTTCGCTTCGTCAGACAGATCGTAACTGTCAAGAAAAAGGCTCGTTTCTTCTCCTGTCAGGAAGATACTCAGATCGTCAAAAGACGATTTACTGATCTGCTCTGGCGTAGCGTTTTCGATACCGCCCTGTTGGATGCCGATGTCGACAATGTTCGACGTATATTCGGGCAGCGACAGGTCACACCACGCCTGGACTATGAGCAGGAGAAGGATCAGGAGCACCGCCAGTTTGTGACCGGCGAGATACCTGAAAAGTTTAATCAAAATATCATCTCCTTTTTTATATTTATATCAGAAATGAGCAGAATACACATTTTGCAAAGTGGGACAACAATATGCAGTCTATTCGTCAGCTGTCATTAACAATACACTGCTTCCTCTCATGAATGAATTGAAATTCTGCTTATTCCGGAATATCTACATATAAATAGATAAAACACAACAATATAGTAGTGTTTATAATATATGATATATAATTATATTTGATTTATTTTTTATCAATAATTACAATTAGTTGCTAATAATCCGATTATATATTATCTAAAACCGGAAAATGTTATAATTTATTCGATTCGACTTTATGTTTTTGTTAATTGTTTATCTCTTAATCGTAATCTTTGCTTTTTTCGTTTTCTTTTTCCCATTATTTTCACTTTCGTCGCGTTTTCTTTCTGTTTTATTTTCCTGTTTCTCCTCAGATTGTCCGAAAACTAATCTCGCTGGTCATCATTTTCCACTTTCGTTTCTAAACGAATCGCAGAATCATTTTCGGAGACCAGTTTACTTTTCATTTTTGACGTTGTACTGACGCTATCCTCTCCCTTAAAAATTGACTTTTGAATTTTCAGACAGGTTTTCCCGAAATCGAAATCATGGCATGAGAAAGCTTCAATTTACCCGAATTACCCGAAAAAGCGGGAATTCATCCTTCCGACGAACATTCGTGCCATACGCTCGTTGTGTTCGCTGCCCATGCATCTTTTGATTTTTTCGACCCATTCATCCATTGCACGGGCTGTAATGCCGGATTTTTCTTCGAGAGCGTCAATAATCCGGTCGAGATATCCGCCGAATGTTGTCAGTTCTTCGTCCTTCAGACATTCGAAAATGTCAGGAATATCCGTTTTCGGCTGCTCCGTGTTTCTGCCCTTTTCCGTCAGATGAATGATCATAACACGCCTGTCTTTTTTGGACGGTCGGCGTTCTACATAGCCGCCTTTTTCCATTTTGTTCAGGAGTTCGTTTAACGACTGCTGTCGGATATCCAGCAGATACGCAAGATCTTTCGTACTGATCTCAGGCTGGATTTTCAGCATGGCAAGAACGCGGCCCTGTCCGCGGCTGACATCGGCGAACGGGCCGCAATTCATCATTGTGATCATACGCTGTTGATGCAGAAGCCACACAACCCGGGCCAGTTTTTCGTAAAGTTCAGTGTATGTTTCATTCATTGTGATTTTTTCCTCTCCAATTTTTACCACGTCTATTCAATATAAAAATAATACGGGGACCTTTTATATTTGTCAAGCAATATTTACAGGTACCTGTAAATATTTGCGGCGGTCCCTACGAATATCATTTTTTTCCTTTCTTTGCTCCAAAAGGAAAGCATCTGTCGTTTTGATACGCGCCTTGTTAAAGGGGTCATTCAAACAGATGCTTTATATAAATATTTTAGATATGTTTTATAGATTTCAAAAAATAATATAATTTGAGGGCTGACAGGTTTGACGCGATGAGTTGCCGACCCGCGCATTTCCGGCATGGTTCTGCTCTGGCGCGGTTCTGCCGATTCTATACGAGCGGCGCAAATATCCGGAGAACTCTACCGAAAAACCGCTTGAATAGACTCAATTTCTTGTAATCCGACATCGTAATTCTCTGAGATTCCGCAAAAGTATGCTGAAAATCAGCGCTGATGTCCTGCAGGACGTCATTTGCGTAAATCAGGGATGCACATTCATAATGGAGATAGAGGCTTCGGAAGTCAAGATTAATCGTGCCGACTGCAGCCAGCCTGCCGTCCGCCTCGACCACCTTTGAATGAATGAAGCCCGGCGTGTATTCATAGATTTTGACGCCGGCAGCCAGCAGTTCCGGATAGTAGGATTTGCTGAGAAGATTGATCGTCTTTTTATCCGGAATAGACGGCAGCAGAATTCTGACATCAATTCCGCTTTTCGACGTGCGCTTCAGCGTATTGAGCATTTCGTCGTCAGGCACGAGGTACGGCGTCATGATGTGGATATGGTCAACGGCAGAGTTGATAATGTCGAGGTAAACATTCTGTGCTACCGGTTGTTGATGATGCGGCCCGTCGCCGTAAGGAATGATAAAGCCATCGCCGGGACGCGGAATACGCGTGTTGTCGATATTCAGATAAGGCTCAAAAATTCGCGATTGCTGCGGGACAGACGTGTTCCAAAGCTGAAGGAACATCAGTGTGTAATTTTTGACAGCGTCGCCTTCTACCATGAAACAGTTGTCCTTCCAGCGGCCGAAACGTTCTTCTTCATTTATATATTCATCTGCCAGGTTGATGCCGCCGCTGAAAGCAACTTTGCCGTCGACAACCAGAATTTTTCTGTGATCGCGGTTGTTGTAATGCGTAGAAACGAAGGGCATCAGTTTTGCAAAGACGCGTACTTTAATGCCGAGACGCGTCAACTGTTCGTCGTATTTGCGCGGCAGCGTCGTTATGCAGCCTATGTCGTCATACATCATGCGTACTTCGACACCTTCTTTGACCTTGCTTTCGAGAATGTCCAGGATAGTGTTCCAGAAAATTCCTTCTCTGACGATAAAATATTCGAGAAAGATAAAGTGCTCCGCTTTTTTTAACTGCTTTACCATTTCAGGAAATGCGTCTTCGCCGAATGGAAAGTAGGACATACCGGAATTTCGGTAGGAGGCGTACCCGCCGACATTTTCGATATAAGTGGAGATGGCCGCGATCTGCTTGCTCTGCGACGCTATCGCTGTTTTGACATCGGGTTCGGTGTGCGAATACGCTTCGGTTTCTTCCAACGTTTGGCGTATCGCCTTTATCGAGGTGATTGAGCCGATATTGAAATGTGACAGCAGATAGAGCAGGGAGCCGAAAACCGGCAGTAATGCTACGGGAATGATCCAGGCGATTTTGTACGTGGGGTTCGATTCGCTGTTTAATATGACGATGAAAATTACGGCGCTGACGACGATCATGATGAGATAGAAGATCTGCGTGTGACGACCGCCCCATGCGAGGGTGAAAAGCGCCAACAGACCGATCTGAAAGAAGATCAGTAGGGCGCAAATAAAGATACGGCTGAAGACCAGCCGGAAAATAGATCGTTTCGGAACTTCTTTGATTTTGTCTAGGTCGTATTCACTGATTTTTTTCGGTCTGTTCATATAAAATCCTCTTTCTTGTAGTTAAAAGTGCACAGCCGGTATGATTGCAGTCCGGCTGCACCGCGAACGAATTATTACATAGTTATTATATCACAGTGAATGTTTTTTGTCGCGAATCGTGAAATTTTTTGGCGTCGTCCGGGTCCGGCCTTTTTCATGAGGTTCGTGTTCCTGCACCGGATGATTCTGTCTTTATTATCTTATTGTCATGAATGAAATCTAGGCTGTCATATACGTTATCCGGATTGGAATGAAAAGATGGGTTTCATAATAATCGTCCTTCTGCCTGACAGCCGCGTAGTTTGAGGCAGGGTTTAGGCGTCTGCCGAAGCGGAGGAGTTTGGCGAAACCGGAAACGTCATACTGGATTTGGCGAAGTTTTTATTAAGAAGCGAAGAAGCCGGAGAAGAAAGGGGCGAACTTGGAGTGTAAAACACGGGTGCTGCCGGTTTTTTATCAGGGAAATTTCATGACAAATCGTTTCAGCCTTGTTATAATAAAATCACTCAGGGTGAAAATGAGATATGAAAAATCGGGATTTCATCCGGCATGGAAGGTGGAGAAGAATTGGCCTGGGATTACGGGATGCAAAAATGGCGGACCTAAAGGCGGAGGAGTGGGTTCGGGATGCAGGACACAAAAATGGCGGAAGCGGCGCGGCCGTTTTTGCGGCCTTCTTTGCTTATTTTTAACAGAAGATTTCGGAAATATTCCCGGATGCGGCAAAAAAATTTTTGAAAAATATTGACAGCAGAGGTGCGATATGTCCTTTTCGTCTGAAATGAAAAAAGAATTATCGAAAATGACACCGGAGAAGAAGTGCTGCATTCTGGCGGAAATCGCCGGGTTTGTCCGGATGAACGGTTCGATTCGTCTGATGGGCGGCGGCAGGATGAATCTGTCTGTGTCGTCGGAGGATCCGTCTATCGCACGTCATTTCAAACAGATGATGCAGTCGTATTTCGATACAACGACGAGCCTTGACATCATTCAGGAAACGTCATTCCGCAAAGGGAAGACGTATCGCATTACGTTTGACGACGCAAACACTGGCGGTCAGGTGCTTCGGGAAACGGGACTGATGACTGTCCAGGAAGGCAGCAATGTTCTCGTGGAGGGAATTACGCAGGAGGTTGTTCGTAAAAAATGCTGTAAACGGGCGTATTTACGGGGATTATTTCTTGCGGGCGGCTCGGTCAGCGACCCGGAAAAGGGATATCATATGGAAATTATTTGTAAAAATGAATCGATCGGCGCTGACGTGAAGCGACTGATGAATCATTTCGGCCTGAACGCGAAGGTGACGCCGCGACGGGATCAGTATGTCGTTTATCTGAAGGACAGCGAGCATATTATTGATTTTATGAATATAATCGGTGCGCACAGCCAATTACTTGAATTTGAAAATATCCGTATTATAAAAGGAATGAGAAATCAGGCAAATCGTATAGTCAACTGTGAAAATGCCAATTTGGATAAGACGGTTAATGCGGCGGGACGGCAGATTGATGATATCCGGTTTGTTGAGAACCGGATCGGGATACGCAATCTGCCGGAAAAATTACGGGTTGTGGCGGAGCTGCGGCTGGAGCATCCCGACGTTTCATTGAAGGAACTGGCGGCCATGGTAGAGCCGCCTATCAGCAAAAGCGGCGCAAATCACCGACTGGCGCGGGTTTCCGAACTGGCGGCGCGGCTGCGGGAGGAAGAACCGAATGGCAGCGGAGCTATTACAGCAAATGTTCGTTCGGACGACATGCAGGAGAGCAGATCAGCAGATTTGCAGACGGAAACGCCGATTCGCGGAAAAAAGAAAAGCGGCAGGCCAAAAACTTCATCTGTGTCAGACGGGAGAGGCGGTGGCCGCGGGTGAGAGCGAATCAAAAAAATTTTCATGATAAGAGCAAAACCGATGAAAGCAAGCGTGTTTCGGTACTTGTGATCGGGGCCGGAGCTTCGGGTTTGATGGCGGGAATTTCAGCGGCTTCATCGTTATCCGGCTCATCGGGCTGTTCGTCTTTTTTTCCCGATAAAGCATCCCGTTTTTGTGGGAAATATGAAGACGGCGCACCAGTGAAAGCCGGGGAAGACGGCGGGAGTGAAATTTCTCATTTTCGTCGGCGTGAGAGAACGACTGTTGTGATTGCGGACGGAAATGACAAGCCGGGAAATAAATTGTATGCGACGGGGAACGGGCGTTGCAATTTTACGAATATCAACTGCGGGCAGCAGGATTATAATAAGGCAGGAGACGGGTTTGTAGAATCTGTTCTCAGTCGCTTCGGTCCGCAGGACACGATTCGTTTTTTTGAAGCTGCGGGAATGATGAGCCGGGTGGAAAAAGACGGAAGGTGTTATCCGTATTCCGGGCAGGCCTCATCTCTCGTCAGCGCTTTGAGCCGAGCAGCGCATCAGGCGGGCTGTGAGATGATTCTTTCCGACCGCGTTGTAAGGACGGGACGGGTGTCATGTGCAGCGGGGAATGAAAATTCCGAGATACCGATGGGCACGATGCGTGCCGGGACTTCTTTTCACGGCGAGAATCGGCGCGAAAGCACGGATTCGAGTGCGAAAGCGCATGGAGATTCCGGTTTGACAACAGGTGCAACGCTTGATGAAAATATTTTCTATGACGAAGGTTGGCGTGAAGATACGGATTCAAGCGAGGTTCGTTTTTTTGCGGAATTTGAATCAGGCCGCAGAATTTACTGCACGGATTTGATTATCGCGTGCGGCGGCCGTGCCGGTTTGAAAACGGGAAGCACAGGCGACGGATATGGATTTGCGAAATCATTTGGCCATACGCTGAACCCGCCGCGTCCGGCGCTGACGGCGGCAGAGTCGGAAGACCGTTTTCTTGTTCGTTTAAAGGGAGTCCGGGCAAGAGGGTCGGTTTCTTTATACGAGGACGGTAAAAAGCGGGCGGAGGAATATGGCGAAATCCAGTTTACAGGAACGGGTGTTTCTGGAATTTGTGTTTTCGACCTGACGCGTTTCATGGAAGCACCGCGGCCTTCGTCAAAATCCAAGAGAAAAAAGAAAACGAATGAAAGCGACGAAAATGGGTCTTATGGCCATAAATACGAAATTCACTGTGATTTTGTTCCCGAAAAAAGTGAAACAGAACTGACGGAATTGATTTCAGAGGGGATTTTTTCAAAAAACAGGACGCTAGAAGAAGTTTTGACTGGATTTTTAAACGACAGACTTGCTGCCGTGATTGCAGAAATGACGGATTCAGATAATATGGATATAAAAATAACGGATACAGCTCGAATTATTAAGAATTTTATAATTTCTGTTTCACATACGCGCGGATGGGAGGAGGCGCAGGTCACCTGCGGCGGTGTTCGGCGGCAGGAGATCAATCCGCTGACGATGGAATCGAAGCTCGTGCCCGGCCTTTATTTCTGCGGCGAAGTCGTCGATGTGGACGGCCGGTGCGGCGGCTGCAATCTTCAGTGGGCATGGTCGTCCGGCATGATTGCAGGGCGGAGAAAAGGAGAAAATGGCGGATGATACGGATCAGTCAGATCAAATTAAAGAAAGATGAGCCTGTCTCTTTGCTGCCTGAAAAGATTGCCCGGAAACTGGGAATCAGAAATTTTTCTCCAGAAAGCTGGGAAATTGTTAAAGAATCTGTTGATGCGCGGGATAAACCGCAGATTCGGTTCGTTTACACTGTGGATTTTTCTGTGAAAGACGAGGACAAACTGTTGGCGCGCTTTGCGAAGCGCAAAGACGTATCGCTGTCAAAGGTGCCGGAGTTGAAATATGAAGTCCCGTTCGTTGGGAGAAAACCGGCAGGACGTGTGGAAGGTGCAGACTGCTCGAATGGCAGAGCCAATATGGATGACGTGGGCGCGAGTGATGCAGATAATGCAGCCGGTTCGGAAACGGCAGAAAAAACAGACGCGGTGGCAGCAGCGGAAATTGCGGAAGGAACGGAAACTGAAAATTTAAGCGATACCTGGAATGTGGGGGACAGGCCGGTGGTTGTAGGTTTCGGCCCCTGCGGAATGTTCGCGGCGCTGATTCTCGCGGAAGCGGGTATGTGTCCTGTCGTTTTGGAGCGCGGCAGAGACGTCGACCGCCGGACGAAGGATGTGGAGCATTTCTGGGAGACGGGCGAGCTTGATCCTGCGTCAAACGTCCAGTTTGGTGAGGGCGGTGCCGGGACCTTTTCCGACGGCAAGCTGACAACGGGGATTAAAGACGTTCGGATTTCCAAAGTAAAGGAAGAACTGATCGAAGCCGGGGCAGATCCGGCTATCGCGTACCGTCAGATGCCTCACGTGGGTACAGATGTGCTGCGAACCGCCGTGAAAAATATCAGGAAGAAAATTATCTCTCTGGGCGGTGAGGTGAAGTTTGAATCGCGTGTTACCGGCATTTTGATAGCGGATTCCGGGTCCGATGTCGTGGACGCAGAATATGAACGAGAAGAATCGAATAGAGCAGAGGCCGGAAAAAAATCAGAAGCAGGGTATTCGGGCTCCGATTCCGATGCCGGCGCTGCGGAAGTGAAAAGAGGCGGTGTCAGCGTCGGGCAGCGGAAAATTGCAGGACTTGTTGTAAATGAAGGGAAAAAATTAATGTGCCAAAATGTGGTAATCTCACCGGGCAATGGTGCCCGTGACACATTCCGTATGCTTCATGCTATGGGGATTCGCCTGGAAGCGAAGCCCTTTTCCGTGGGAGTTCGGATCGAACACCCGCAGTCGATGATAGACCTGGCGCAGTACGGGATGGAACCGAATGACACGGAAGGCCGCCTGGGCGCCGCATCTTATAAGTTGTCATATCGTTCTTCATCGGGCAGAGGCGTTTATACTTTCTGTATGTGTCCTGGCGGCTACGTCGTCGGTGCAGCTTCCGAACCGGGATGCGTCGTTACGAACGGCATGAGTTACCGCGACAGGGCAGGAAAAAATGCGAACAGCGCTCTGCTTGCAGATGTAAGACCGGAGGATTTTCCGGGGGAAGGACAGGATCCACTGGCTGGAATCCGGTTTCAGGAAGAGTTGGAACGGCGGGCATATGAACTGGGTGGCGGCAGGTTTTACGCGCCGGTGCAGCGTGTTGGAGACTTTCTTGGCGAAAACAACAGTTCAGGAGATCTTCCGGAGAAACCGGCCGAAGTGGTAAGTGATAAACAATCTGGGGATTCTTCATCATCAGAATTCGCGAAAACCTCAAAGACGGCAGTTATTCCGACTTACCGGCCCGGAGTGCGCTGGACGTCTGTTGCGGAATGTCTGCCCGGTTACGTGGCGGATGCCCTGAGAGAAGCTTTGCCTGAAATGGCGCAGAAAATCAGGGATTTTGATATGGCGGATGCCGTTATTACGGGTGTTGAAACGAGAAGTTCATCGCCTGTGCGTATTCTGAGAGACAAGTCTTTTCAAAGCGTTTCCGTCCGGGGACTTTATCCGGGCGGCGAAGGCGCGGGATATGCCGGCGGGATCATATCGGCAGCAGTCGACGGAATCAAAATTGCAGAGAAAATAATCGGAAAGTTCATTGAATGATTTTAAATAGATTGAGTATGGAATTGCCAGATCTCTTTAGATTGATTCTAAAAATTCAAAAAACAGGAAAAGGATTTTCAAGAAAAATTTTGAAAAAATGAAAAAACATATGTTCTTTTTTGCAGCTTGTGATATAATGGAATCGCAGACCGGGGCGGGAGTATCCTTTTGTTCTGCTTATCCCAGTACGAAATGGATACAGGCACGGAGAATGAGTTATTCAGGTAACAGTGTAATCAAATATCCGGTAAATGCCGTAATACTTGCTCACCCACTGCTGAAATATATCGGGTTATGATGCTTCGTGACGAAGATACGGGCACAGACGGGTTTCGTTTGATTTTGGAGGAGATTGCTGTGTTTATGACGTATGAAGCGCTGTGCGATCTTCCGACAGAGACGGCCGGGATTGAAACGCCGATGGAAATCTGGCTTCCGATGTTCTGCTTTGCGCGGCTCAGTTTGATCGCTGTATGAACGGAGCCGTTTACATCTGCCTGCGAGCAGGTGATGCGGAGACAGAATTTTCGGCACAAAATAGATGATAGATGGAGAAGTTTGTGACGTATCCAGAAAAATGGAGAATTTTTGGGAAAAGCATCTTGACAGATAAAAAATTAAAGGCATAGTATTAAAGTGTGGGTTTCTTTCGCGTCTTTGCGAAAAATTCATACTGCGCGGACTATCAGAGAGCCGGCTGAAGCCGGTTGAAATGCGATGAGGGGGAACAGTAGAAATGAGAAAATGGATTTCGACAGCATTAGCGTTGTTTTTCGTCATGTCTGTCAGCATTCCGGTCTTTGCAGCAGAAAACACGATGAAAAATTTTAAGGTAGTTAGAGTATACAGTGATCAATTTTCAGATGTACCGGCATCCAACTGGGCAGCGTCTTCCGTGAAAACGTGTTATGAATATGATCTGATGAAAGGCGTTTCGAGTACTGAGTTCAATCCGAAAGGCAATATGACGGTGGCAGAAGCTCTCGTTATAGCCGACCGGATTCATGGAATTTACGCCAGTGGAGTCTGCGATCTTCAAAATGGGAAACCATGGTATCAGCCATATATTGATTACGCGGTAAAACAGGGAATTATAGCTCCGGCAGATTTTAATGATTATACAGCAAATGTTACGCGTTCTCAGATGGCATATATTTTGTACAATGCACTGCCACAGTCGGAATTTGAAGAAATCAACAGAATTCGTGAGATTCCCGATGTAAACGATACTGTAAAAACCGCCTATGAGATTACGGCGCTTTATGCGGCGGGCGTTTTGACAGGCAGCGATTCCTACGGCACTTTTTATCCGGATCGCAGTATAACGAGGGCGGAAACATCCGCTATTGTCGCCCGTGTGGTCGTAACGTCTCTGAGAAAGACGTTCACTCTGGAAGAAGATATAAGCAGCAGTTCTCAGTCCGATCCGCAAAAGAACAGTGCGGCTGAACTCAGCGCAGGTGAGATTTATACAAAATGTTCTCCGGCTGTCGTCTATGTGACGGTATATGATGCATATGGTAACAGGCTTCAGAGCGGAAGCGGATTCTTTATAGATTCTGCGGGTACGCTTGTCACAAATTATCATGTGATTCAGGGCGGTTCATCTGCTAAGGTTACGACGATTGACAATCAAACATATGATATTACCGGTGTCTTTGATTACGATATTTTAAATGATATTGCGCTGCTGAAGGTGAACGGGGACAACTTTCCGGTGCTTACTGTGAGCGATGATACTGTTGCGGCAGGGGATACTGTTTATGCGATTGGAAGTCCGCTGGGCCTTTCCAATACAATATCTTCAGGTATTGTATCGAATGCATCGCGTATTTATAACAATGTAAATTACATTCAGGTGACCGCACCGATTTCTTCCGGCTCAAGCGGCGGCGCGCTGATCAATGCTTACGGCAGCGTCATCGGAATTACCAGCGGAGCGCTTTATTCTGACAGTTCCGTCAGTCAGAACTTAAATCTGGCGGTTCCGATTACAAATCTGAAGAATATGCATAGAACGTCAGTTTCTCCGATGTCTTTTATCGTTTCCGCACAGAAAGCTCAAATAACGGTATCGTCTGATACCGTACAGCTGGCGCAGGGAGAATCGACTGTGATCTATGTTTCCCATACATCGCAAAACGCGGTGTCCATGATCAGTTATACAGAAGATCCTGCCATTGCTTCCTGCAGATGGGGTGGCTGGGTTACATCGGACAGAGCAGCTCTGGTTTTGACGGGGCATACCCCTGGAACGACGATGATTACGTTGTCTTTCCGGGAGGGTGAGACGTCTGACGCCCAGGCGCAGATCAGAGTAACTGTGATTTAAATTGATAGGATGGCATAACAGGAAAATTTTTACCGGTACGGGGTATGACGGGGCCGGTTCTGGTGAAAACTGACAGGAGAGAGTACGGGATTTTTAGGGCATCGGCGGCGCGGCTGCGTCGGTTCGATGGCGGTTGATGATAACAGAGATTGGAAGTTTTGTACGAGAAACGATCTGATCGTGATGGTTTCAGTGGGTCATAACGAGAAAAAGTGGAATTTTCACGGGCGTAGCGGTGTGATCAGCTCCGGTAAAGGCTGACAGGGAAGTGACTGGGATTTTCATGAATGTTGCCGGAGAGGACTGTGCTGGCGTCCGTGAGGTCAGGTGATGAACGAGAAGGGAGAACCTGTATGGGAGAACAAAAAAAGAGAAGATTTTTAAAACCGGTTATTTTCATCATCATCGCTGTGATCGTTGTGGCAGTTTTTCTCGTTGTCACTGGTCAATTTGGTGTTCCGGCGGATAAAATCGAATTAGATGCCAGGAAACATCAAAATATCAATGAGGAATGGCTCACTGTCGATTCTGTCGGAGAAAACCTGGCAGCCATGCTTTTTTATGACCCCATGCTGGATGAATATTCGGTCGCAATTTATGAAAATCCGAAAGATCGCCCGTTTGGTTATTACTCTGTCTATGGCGGATGTGTTAATGTTGAAAACGAAGGGGTTGTTGAATATACTCTTGAAGGATGCGATGAACGGGCATATATCTCTATGAACCATCAGATGGCGTCGAATGTTGAAATAAGCGACAGTCAGGGAACTCGAAATACCGTGCTGGACAGCTCAAAACCGTTCGCTCTGGTGGTGAAAAAAGATGCTGCCGCAACATTTTATGATGCGGATGGAAATGAGATCAGAACGATTCCGCAGACAATATCGTGAAATAAAAATATGAACATATGGTCGGATCGACATAATGGATCGTGTATCGGGCGGTCCGGACACCGGCGGTGAAAAGCGCGCAGCGTGATGTAGATGGATGAAGGTTTGTTATGAGTGAAAATGAAAGTGTTTCTGTGTCTGAAATGAAAGAGATTGAACGTTTCGCGGATTCGAGCGGAATTTCATATCTTCAGATGATGGAAAATGCCGGAACGGCGGCATTTGAAGCGATGTGTGCAAAATATCCCGATGCGCACAGAATCGTTATATTTGCAGGAAAAGGAAATAACGGAGGCGACGGATTTGTGGACGCCCGTCTTTATTTTCAGAGAGGCGCTGATGTTACGGTCGTTTTATGTGAGGGTTTGCCGCAGACAGAGGATGCCGGAATCAATTTTGAGCGGCTGAAGAATCTAAAGGGCGGAGTAAAGATAATGACACTCGGTGAATATGAAGCATATGCTGTGTCTCCGACGTTCCGGGACGCAGATCTTGTGATCGACGCTCTTTATGGTACAGGATTTCACGGATCGCTGCGCGATAGCGGAAAGCGCGCCTGTGAATTGATGAACCATTCACGTGCAGCTGTTTGTTCGCTTGATTTGCCGAGTGGAATGAACGCGGATACCGGGGAAATCGCAGAGGGTACCGTGGCGGCCGATCTTACGGTTGCGTTCCACCGTAAAAAGCAGGGGCATGATACTCCGGCAGCTTTCATCCAATGTGGAGAATTGCTCGTTGTTTCGATAGGAATTGATAAAGTGTTAAATAGATGAATTCTGGGTCACGCTGCGTTCGGTATAAAAATCCGGACGCAGTTTTTATATGCGTCGGTTAGCAAATAGTAATTTATCTTCAGTCCCGTCAAAAGTCTGGACATTTTAAAGCACTTCGCCCATTCTGTACTTTAGATTTATGTAGGTTCCCTTGTTTTTGCCTTTATGAATAGAAACATTCGTGAATCGTCATCGTATGCTTCGGGTCAACCTCGTTATTTCATAACGCTGGATTGTGGATTGATTCACGCCGATTTTTTCAAGTTCTCGGCGTTTGAGCGCAGAAGACTTCATGCAGCCAGGACAAAAGCATTTAAAAAATTAAGGAAATGTGATAAAATTAAGACAGAAAGATAGAAGTAATAAAAAGAAACGCTGAACGTAGTAAAAGATCTGCGTCGCACAAGCCCGTGGAAAGATCCGGCATAAATGAGAAGACATTATCCTGATCGGATTGGGTCTTCAGATAGGCAGTGGCGAAGATTTTTAAGATAGGGAGAATCCCGGAAAAGAACGGGAAGAATGGCTGAGAAAATTTCCCGAATGGCTCAATGGAATACCGGACAGGGATTCCTTTTGAAGAAGAATAGAATCACGTGGAAAGGAAACCAGTCGGTCCTTTTGGGAAATGCGGTGTTGTATTTCAGAGATTTTTCAAGAAAATTGCCGGAATTTGTGACAAAGATTCCGTGCGTCTCTCAATTCTGATGTGTTTCTTTCGATTCTTTTAGGTTAGATCATGTCATGTCAGATTTCAAATGCTGTGGCCCTGTGTTAAGCTATAATGATAGTGGAATTTGCACCGAAAGAGTGGTAAAATATCAAAAGTTGTGCATGTAAATCAACCGGAAACCGAAACGGGCGGCCTGTCGCAGATGCGGCGGCATGGCTGAGAAGGTTTGCGGGATCGGAATGTAAATTGTAGTGTGGGACGGTAAGTTTTATGTTTTGATACAGGAAAGTTGGAATCTGGTGTAGGTTGATAAGTTCTGTGCTTTAACATAGATAAAATTCGCTGCAGGCCGGCAATTTTTGTGTTCTGATATAAAGCCGTTTAGAATCTGGAAAAGGCTGCAAATTTTGTGTTTTAATAGGGAACTCGGATTGATTAAATAGCTCAATCATTTGCACGATTCGTGCGGACGATAGACAGCAGGAGAATGAATGATGTTTTTTATTGTGGCGGCAGGCGCAATGTCTGATGCAGAAAAATCAAAGTTTGAGCGGATTTACGATTTGTATGCCACGTTCGTCTATCGTGTTTCGCTGAAGGAGCTGGGCGATCCTGATCTGGCGAAGGACTGTGCGCAGATTAGCTACGAGCGGATCATTCGTTATCTCGATCGGATTGACGAGGTGGATTCGCCGCAGGCAAAAAGTTATATTTATAAACTCGTCCGCAGTACGGCGTTAAATCTGAGAAAAAGAGAGCGGAAGTATGTCACAAAACAGGATGATGAATTGTTTTATATGATAGATGAAGGAAATCACGGAGACGACGAGTTTGTTAATGTGGAGATTGAGGAAGCTATCCGGTTCGCAGAAGAAAATCTGAGCGAGGAGGATAGGATTTTACTGAGTTGCCGCTATGACGGGCAAACTTCTTATGAGGAAGCGTCGCGGCTGATCGGGATTTCCGAGGCGGCCTGCCGGAAACGAATGGAACGGATCCGGCGTCGTCTTGCAGACGCGTTTGGCGTCAAGCATGGCAAGGAAAGGAGGTGAGTCAGTGTGGATGAAAAGTGAGAAGCTGTGCGTCGCAACAGATGAGAAGGAAAAAACAACAGGTTTGAAAGAGAATGGTGTTGCAGGAGACATCGGTATAGTGAAAAAAGCCGCTGACCGTGATGCGGCGGCAACCAATGACCGTCTGGAAAAAAAGAATACCAGTCGGGAAAAAATTACTGCAAATGACAGCGCACAGATTTCCGATATGCGTCATATTCCCGAAAAGTCAGACGGCACGCGGGAACAGAACATCGAAAATCTGATATCCGACCTTGGAGATTATTTTGAAACACGTTTTCAGCAGAAGTACGATGAGATTCAGTCGGAAATGGCGGACGTTGAGATTCCGGAAGATCTGGCTCACTCCATGAAAGAGGCGGCCAGAAAGTATGAGGACGAGAACAGCCGCAAAGTTAGGGAAATACGTCTGCACCGGATAAAACGGCTTTCTTCCCTTTGTGCATGTCTGCTGATGTTTGCAGTCGGTGCCGGTATTTTTGCGGTTAACCAGTCGGAAGATTTGCGCGGACGTCTGTTCGATCTGGTGTACAGTTCGAAACAGCAGACGAGTTTAGATTATCCTTTTGGCGGCAGTCTGGCGGAAGAAGATAACGGAACAAGTAAATCAGACGGAAGAGACAGTACGAACGGCGTAAGCGATGCCGGCAGCGGTAATCTCAAATCAGGAAACAAAGATGTTGACAGTGTGCTTTCGGTAGGAAAAAAGGGTTTCGGATCTGAGTTGTGGACACTTCCAGGAACAGACCATGCCGACACTGGCCGATTGTCAAAAGGCACGTTAGATCCGCCATGGTTCCAGCCTTTAGGGATAGCCGGATTTAAAAACTGGATTTCGTCCGATCAGGACGAACAGCAGGAGGAAGATTCTTCTTCGGAATCCGGCCTGAGTTCAGTTTCTGTTATCAGCCAATCGGATTTGTTCGGTTCGAAACTGGAAAAAATGAATGTTTCTGCGAATGAAAGTCAGGTGTCCTCTCGTCAAGAGAATGAAAATACGGCTTTGTTAGCACCGGTTGACCGTAGCAAGACTGGGAAACATACAGCTGCAGAGAAACCGAAAATCGGGGATCCGTTTTATCAGAAAAAATCTGAAAATCATACGTCGGATGATTCTAGCTCATCGAAGAATGGTTCGACTTACAGTTCAGGAAATAAGAACCATGGAAGCGGCGGAAATTCAACAGATTCTGCCAACGGGACTTCATCGGGTTACAGCAGTGCCGGCAAATCTCCGTCAGATGTTGGTAACGATGGAACTTTGGAGAATTCAAACGATGGCTTGAATGGTTCGCAGTCGCCGTCTGATAATCTTCCTGTTGATACGCCGGATGGAACAAATCCCGATGGGAGTTCCGAGAATGACGCTCCTGAATTGTCAGTGCCGGAGGTGTCAGATTTTGTATTTTATCCGAGCTATCTGACATCGGACTATACATTGCAGTATATCAAGCGTGCTGATCCGGTGGAAGTCGTCTTTGTGAGTTATTCCGACTATTCTGTGATCATGCTGGAATATTCGTCGACGCGGGATCCGTATTGCGGGCAGGCAGGTGATACGCCGTCAGGCGTCTGTGATATCAACGGTTTACAAGGTAATGTCTACAACAGCAGTGGGAAGAACGCAGTGAAGTGGAGCACTGACGGGTATCAGATCGTACTCAGCGCACAATCGAATCGCATCGGTGAGCAGGAGCTGCTGAAAATTGCGCGCAGTATTACTGCACGGACGGATCTCTGAAGAAATGAAAATCAGTAAGGATCAACGATTCGTAGATTTTTTCATATTTTGCATATTTGTTCTTTATTCGTTAAACGTGCATGAATCGCGCATGGCCGAAACCGTAAGGTTTCGGCCATGTCAGAGAGTGCACGCCGGCTTTCCCGTTTGCGGACCGGACATCATTTGATGATGTCCGGTCCGCATTTTTAATCCACTTTGCATTTTTACTTTTGTTAAAATTTTACATCAGAACTGCAACTCCATGTGGCGATAAAACTGCCAGAAGCCAAAGAGCGAACGGCAAAAGAGAGGAAAAAGCATTACGGCACGAACCTTTCCGAGTATCTCGTCATTGTAGCGGTTTGGACAGAAATCAGCCATTGGGAAGGGAATGACCATGGTTGGCAAGCAGGACCGAAAAGGAAGCGGGGCTCTTCTCTCTGCTGGAAAAGAAGACAGAAAACTCCATCAGCGGGGTGTCCAACTTGTTTTTGCATTTTGCAAAGCAACAGGGAGAAGCTAACTTCTTTCACTTTTCTCATTCTTCGTATTTCTGCACAATGCATTCCTTGCCGCAAAACGCCACGCCATACGCGCAGACATTTTCATAACCGCGCGCGTGCGCACCCTCCACGTACTTTTTCTCGCGAATCTGATTTAGCGCCTCCGCGCAGCCGATCTTTAGATCCTTCTGCTCCTTCACGATTTTAAATTCAAAGAGAAAATATCTCCCGCGAATCCTCGGAGGAACAAGCGCCAGGTCCGGTCGTCCGGCTCCGACCTCCGGATTGGACTGAACGCTGTATTTTCCCATATGCTGGTAGATTCCCGCCAGAAAGCCATGATAAAAAGCTTCCAGATGATCAAAATAGCTGATCGTTTCCAAAAGAACGTCGCAAAGTTCTTCCTCCATGACTTCCGTGTCACCGATCTCGGTCGCTTCGTATAAGCGGTCGAAACTGCGCGAAGTGACCGTTTCATCGAACCACTCGCTGATTTTCTCCTCATAAATCGACAGAACTTCGTCGTTTGGGATCGTCAGTTCGGCAAAAATCCTCCGTTTGTCGATCTCCGTCGACAAGCTCTTCAAATAGCCGGTGAAGAACAGAAAATTCCACAGATTGTCCTGATTTTCGTTGATCTCTCCGTAAGTGATGTCTTCGTGGAGCGGTTTTTTCAGCGTTCCGCCCGCGATCAGCGTTTCCAGTTCCTCTCGCGCCGTACTGTCCGCATGGCGAATCAGATCGCGCACGATTTCGTTGGAACTCGTGTTCGCCCAGTAAGGCCGGACAAAAGCGCTTTTGTCTGTGCGCAGGTCCGCCATGAAGTTGACGACGCTCCACGGATTATATACTTCGGAATTTCCGAAAAGATAGCCGTCGTACCACCTGCGGATATCGTCCATTCGTTCTTCCACGTCATAATACGATGCCATTGTCTCCACTTCCTGCGGCGTAAAGCCAAAATACTCTCCGTAATCTTTATTGAGGATGGAAACGATGCGCAAATTGTTCAGCCCCGTAAAGATACTCTCCTTGCTGATGCGCAGACAGCCGGTAATCACGGCGAATTGAAGATGATCATTCGTCTTGAGCGCCGATTCAAACAGCGAGCGGATAAATGAGATCATCCGGTCATAAAAACCGTGAAAATATGCGTTTTCCAGCGGAACATCGTATTCGTCGATCAGAATGATACACTTCTGTCCGGTCGCTGAAAAAATACATTCGCTTAAAAACTTCAGCGCACCGGAATATTCGGCCAAACCTGCCGTCCCATCCATCAGCCGCCGGTACAATTCTTTTTCAGAATCGAGCAAACGATCGCTTTCCAGAATTCTCCGATGACGTTTAAATTCGTAAAGAATTTCTGTTTTCATTTTAAAATACGCATCTTCAAATATATCCTGCTTCGCTGATTTCAGCGTCAGCGAGATCACCGGATACTGCTGCATCTGCTCTGTATACTCCTCGCCGGCGTCCATGATTTTCAAATTCTCAAAAATGGCGTGGTTTTCCGCGTTTAATGCTTCGTCCCAAGTATCTTCAAAGAAATATTTCAGCATACTCATGTTCAAAGTTTTTCCAAATCGTCTGGGGCGCGTGAAGAGCGTGACATCACTTTTGTTATCAAGTAATTCTTTTATCAGCAGTGTTTTGTCTACATAATAAGCGTCATTTTGTATGATTTTTTTTAAATCTTCCGTGCCGATCGGCAGCGGCTTATATTTTTTCGTCATAAAATCGCCTCCGTTTCTGTGTCTACAGGCCGATTCTTCTATCTCAATCTGCACTTTTCTCTCTTTAACGGCGCTGTTTGCGGAAAAAGCGATGTCGATGTGTCAGCGCTCTGTATTTCTTTCGGTGTTTCGTTCTTTTATTATATCTTTCTCTCCGGTTTCTGTCATCCGTAAACAGGAGAAAATTGCTGTTCCTTTGTGATAATATCACTGTAAGATACTTGAGATTAGGTCATTTTTTGATCAACTCAAAATGGAAAAGAAAGGGAAATCACATTGTCGTAACCATAATAAAAAACTTCAGATCGTTCAAAGCCTGATCAAAAAATCGGACATCGAACAGAAGGCCGCTGAACTGCGCTCGCTTTCTTCCATCTAACTAAATCACCTGTTTTAAAAAAGTCTTCGAATCCGACATAGAGTTTCCAGTTCGTAACAATATCGGCGGAAAACCCGCGCATTCCATTTCAGACGAAACGAAAGAAGTGATCTTTTAAATCTATTCCCGTCCGGAATTCTCAGAGGTTAACTTCCTTCGTTCGTCCATGTTCTTGTCAAAACAGCCGACGAAACCGGTGGCCGCCGGCGCAGAAGCGAAGGCAGAAAAACGACAATGGGCGTAAGCCGCAAAGCGGCGGAGTACCGCGCAGCCAGCCCCATGCCGGGGCTGGCTGCGCGGTCGGTTTTTTTGTGCAAAATCAGACATCATTTTACATATATTAAAAAAAACGAGCGGGATATTGGGTTGCTGTGAAGAAAAATTAACATTGTTTTTACCGGACGGAGACTCTTATCTTAACTTTCGATTGATACAATGTATTTAGTCAATGACAGGAATTTTCTTATTTTTGACAGATGGAGGACAGAAAGGTGAATGGGAAAAATGGAAGGAAAATATTTGTCGCGGGACTTGCGGCAGTGCTGACGTTATCAGTTTTTTCCGGCTGCGGGAGCGGAGGTGGCGGTGGTTTTGCAGGGGGCGAAGACGATACGGATCTGAACGGGCAGGATATTTATGTTCTGACGAGGGAGGAAGGATCAGGGACGCGGAATGCGTTTATCGAGCTTTTTGGCATCGAGGAAAAGGATGCGGACGGAAATAAGGTGGATCACACGACGCAGACCGCCGAGATTACGAACAGCACGTCGGTTATAATGATGACGGTGGCCGGAAACAAGGCGGCGGTCGGGTATATTTCGCTGGGTTCGCTGGATGATTCGGTAAAGGCGCTTCAGGTGGACGGTGTGGAAGCGACGGCGGACAATATTAAGAACGGGGATTATGCGGCATCCAGACCGTTTCATGTGGTATATAAAGAGGATTCTCTGAACGCGGTGGCGAAGGATTTTCTCGCGTTTATTATGAGTGAGGAAGGTCAGGCGGTCGTGGAGGAGAGCGGATACATAAGCGTGGGAAAGGAAGGAGCGTTTGAAGGGATAAATCCGAAAGGCACGATTACGGTTGCCGGCTCGTCATCTGTTGCTCCGGTAATGGAAAAACTGAAGGAAGCATATGAAAAGGTGAATTCAAACGCGAAGATTCAGGTGCAGCAGAGTGATTCGTCGACGGGAATTACGTCGGCAATCGACGGCGTATGTGATATCGGCATGGCGTCAAGGGAACTGACCGATGATGAGACGGGACAGGGCATTACGCCGCTGACGATTGCGATGGATGGCATTGTCGTCATCGTGAATCCGGCGAATCCGGCAGACGGGCTGACGAGCGATCAGATCCGGTCGATTTTTACAGCGGATGTTACGAGTTGGGACGAGATACTAGAATAAAGTAAAAAAAACGGCCCTGTGGCCTGATATGTTGTAAAAATACAGGAGCAGAAAATGAAAAATATTCTCGAATTGTTGATGAAAGCCGTATTTATAGTATCTGCCTGTGTTTCCATTCTGGCGATTCTACTGATCTGTTTTTTTCTGTTTTCCAACGGAATACCGGCAATCGCGCAGATCGGAGTCGGAGATTTTCTGCTGGGCGATCTTTGGAAGCCGCTGAATGGAAAGTTCGGCATTTTTCCGATGATCGTCGGCAGTTTGTATGTGACGGCGGGGGCCATGATTGTAGGTGTTCCGCTTGGGCTGCTCTGTGCACTGTTTATGGCGCGTTTTTGTCCGAAGTGGCTTTACGGCATTCTCAAACCGGCTATCGATCTGATGGCGGGGATTCCCTCGATTGTCTACGGCTTTTTTGGACTTCTTGTCATCGTTCCTGCGGTGGGCAAAGTGTTTGATGTCAGCGGCAAAGGACTTTTGACGGCGTCGCTGCTGCTGGGAATGATGATTTTACCGACGATTATTGGAGTTTGTGAAACGCAGCTCAGATCGGTGCCGGAGCAGTATTATGAAGGTTCGCTGGCACTCGGTGCGACGCATGAGCGCAGTGTTTTTTTCGTGTTGCTGCCCGCGGCAAAGTCGGGCGTGCTGGCGGGCGTTATTCTCGGTATTGGGCGCGCAATCGGCGAAACGATGGCTGTCATTATGATCGCCGGTAATCAGCCGATTCTGCCGGACAGTCTGACGAGCGGCCTGCGGACCATGACGGCGAATATCGTGATAGAGATGGGATATGCGTCAGGACTTCATCGTGAGGCGCTGATCGCGACGGGTGTCGTTTTGTTCGTTTTTATTCTGATTATCAATCTCTCTTTTTCGGCACTGAAAGGGAAGGAGTGAGCCGCAGATATGAAAGTTGACGAAAATAAAAAACTGAATCTGTTAGGCAGATCTGTTAGGCGGGATATGTGCGGAGAAACTGCGGCGCAGGCGCATCAGAGGAAAACGGAACCGGATGCCGGGAATGCCGGGAAGATTCGACAGATTGGAAAAAATCAGAAAGAGCGGGTTAGCCGGAATGAAAATGCTCGGAACGGGCGGGAGAGCCAGATCGGGAAAAGTCAGAGCGTTCGGATTGACCGGAATGGGAACGGTGGGAATGGCCAGCCGTATAAAATTGAAACAAGTCAGAGTGGACAGGTGAATCGGAAAGTAAGCAGACGGTATGGCGAACCGCGTCGCAATGGCCGCAGCCGGGAAAGACGAATTTGCAGGAACAGAAGCAAAAAGCGCGCTCAGACGGGTTCGGGCACGTGTTTGCGCGGCACGGAGATTGAAGCGATTAACGTGGTTACGCGGCGCGAGAAGATGCGTCAGTACAGGAAAAGACCGGGCTCGCTGTTTCTTTTGTTTCTCGTATCAGCGTCGGCTGTTATTACGGTTGCAGCGCTTCTGCTGCTGATCGGATATATTTTGATTCGTGGAATCCCGAATCTGCGGCTGTCCATGTTTGAATGGAACTATACTACGGAAAACTTTTCGATGATGCCTGCAATAATCAATACGTTTCTTATGGTTGGGATGGCGCTCATTCTTGCGGTGCCCGTAGGGTTGTTTTCGGCGATTTATCTCGTGGAATACGCGAAAAAAGGGAGCAGAATGGTTCGCATCATCCGGCTGGCGGCGGAAACGCTGGCGGGAATTCCTTCTATTGTATACGGTCTTTTCGGCAGTTTGATGTTCGGCATTTCGCTGGGATTTGGATATTCTATGATTTCCGGCGCACTGACACTGGCCATTATGGTGTTGCCGACGATTTTGCGGACAAGTGAGGAGGCGCTGATGTCTGTGCCGGATTCTTATCGCGAGGGCAGTTTCGGCCTGGGCGCAGGGCGGCTGCGGACTGTATTCCGGATTGTGCTGCCGTCGGCTGTTCCTGGAATTCTTTCGGGGATTATTCTGGCAGTCGGGCGCATTTGCGGCGAAACTGCGGCACTGATTTATACATCGGGCACCGTGGCAGGGATTCCCGAAAGTATTTTCGATTCGGGCCGGACGCTGGCGATTCATATGTATGCGCTGTATTCGGAAGGACTTCATATGGAGGAAGCGAATGCAACATCGGTCGTTTTACTGGTTATGGTCGTTCTGATAAATTCGCTGTCGGCTTTTGTCGCGAAACGGTTTGGAACCGGACATAGAAAAAAAGTGCGCGGGCGCTGAAGTTATAGAAGAAGGCGGGAAATAGAAATGATAAAAATAAGATAGAAATGATAATAATATATGGATGAACAGCAGGTAAACACTATATTAGCATAAAATGTTGGAAACGGATTGGAAAAATAGAAAAAATGAAAAAGATAAGCAGTATGGAATACATAAAAATATAATAATACAGAAATGAAATGAATTATATAAGAACAGCATATTTTTAGTAAAATAAAGCTTGAAAATGCAAATAAAGATTAGATATGAATAGTGGATATATATTAAAAAATTTATTCATAATGATAATAATTTAAAAATAGCTTGAAATTATTAAAAAATGAACGAAATGAATATCTGATACAGAAGGGAAGGAGGGGGTTCAGGAATTATGACAATGGTGAGGGGAAGTATGAGAAAAAAAGACAGGATCTGTGAGAACGGTAAAAGTAGAAATAATACGAAACAGGATAAAATTGAAATCAGAGATCTTGAGTTATATTATGGCGAGTTTCATGCGCTGAAGACGATAAATCTCGATATTCCGGCAAATCAGATTACGGCGTTTATCGGGCCGTCGGGATGCGGAAAATCGACGCTGCTTAAATCGCTGAACAGGATGAACGATCTTGTTGAAGGCTGCCGGATTACGGGAACGGTGACACTTGACGGGGCCGATATTTATCGTGAGATCGATGTCAACGATTTGCGAAGGCGCGTGGGTATGGTGTTTCAAAAGCCGAATCCGTTTCCGATGAGCGTCTATGACAATATTGCATACGGGCCGCGGACTCATGGAATTCACAAGAAATCACAGCTTGACGGGATTGTGGAACAGTCGCTGCGGGATGCGGCAATCTGGGAGGAATTGAAAGACCGTCTCGATAAGAGCGCTCTGGGTCTGTCGGGAGGCCAGCAGCAGCGGCTCTGTATTGCGCGGGCGCTGGCGGTTCAGCCGGAGGTAATTCTGATGGATGAACCAACGAGTGCGCTCGACCCGATTTCGACGTCGAAAATCGAGGACCTTGCGGAGCAGTTGAAAACAGATTATACTGTCATTATTGTGACGCATAATATGCAGCAGGCGGCCCGGATTTCCGACAGAACGGCGTTTTTCCTGTTGGGTGAGGTGATCGAGTGCGACGATACCGAAAGATTGTTCTCCATGCCGAAAGATGAGAGAACACAGGATTATATTACAGGGAGGTTTGGCTGATGAGAATGCGTTTTGATGAGCAGTTGCAGCAGCTCAATCTGGAAATGATTAAACTGGGCGTTCTCTGCGAAGATGCAATTACAAATTCGATTGAGGCGCTTTTTCTGAGCGGCGATACGGAAAAGCGACAGCGTTTGACTGAAAAAGTTATGGAGACTGAGGACGACATCGATCATAAGGAACGGCAACTGGAAAATCTTTGCATGAAACTTCTTTTGCGCCAACAGCCGGTGGCTTGTGATCTTCGGATCGTGTCATCTGTACTGAAGATGATTTCAGATTTTGAACGGATCGGCGATCAGAGCGCTGATATTGCAGAGCTGGCGCGTCATCTGGCGGATACGGATCTTGCGCGGCGCGTCAGGATTCGTCAGATGGCATCTGAAACGGCAAAGATGGTTACGGACTGTGTTGATGCGTTTGTCAATAAGGATCTCGACGGCTGCCGGCGGGTTTACGAGCATGACGACGTGGTAGACGCCATGTTTCTTGAGGTGAGGACGGAACTTATCGACCTCATAAAAATGGACAGCGAAAACAGTGGGAGTTATCTCGATTTACTGATGACAGCCAAGTATCTTGAGCGGATTGCAGATCATGCGGTTAATATCGCGGGCTGGGTGGAATATTCGATAACAGGCGTTCATGGCAGAAGCGGCGCGGAGGGCGAAGGTCAAAATACTGCTGTTGTTCCGGGGGATCAGACCCAAAGCAGCAAGCAGTGCAGCAGCGATGCGGACGAGAGCACTGCAAAAGTGCAGCCGGAGCCATCATAAGGTGAAGTCGGGGAGAAAGGAATAAAAAGGAATTTGGGGAAGAATCCGATTTTATTATAGTGGCGGATTTAGGCTTTGTGCAGCGGCGGCTAAGTGGTAAAAACGGCGAGAACTGCGAAGCGCGTACATACGCATATATTAATGAAGGAATATGAAAAAATAAAAAGACAGTGGAGAAACGGCCCGAAGTCCGGTTTGCTGAGAAAAAGCAAGAAATGGTATACAATGATGTACGGAGCCAGAACAGATCGCATGGAAATCAGATATGAGAATTATGTATAACAGTAAAAATAGCTGGAATTTGAGCCGATGAAGCAGGAGGTTCAAGCTGATCTGGCAGTGGATTTGGTGATCGACGGATTCAAACTGTGATGAGCCGGGGAACAGTAGAATGATGGATTTGACTGGCGCATCAATTAAGCAGCAGAGGAATGGGTGAATGTGGCTGTCTGAACGGGACAAGCCGGCAGCAGTGTGTGGCGTGGATAAAGTCGCAGAAAAACGCGGGAAAAGGAGCGAACATTATGATTTATTTGATAGAGGATGACAGCAGTATACGGGAGTTAGTTGTATATACTCTGACGAACTCCGGATTTGAGGCCCGGGGATTTGAGCTTCCATCCCGGTTTTGGAAAGCGATGCAGGAGCAGCAGCCGGATCTCATTCTGCTTGATATTATGCTGCCGGAGGAGGACGGCATGGCGATTCTGAAAAAGCTGCGCGCAGATCCCGCGACGAAGCGTGTACCGGTTATGATGCTGACGGCAAAGGGCAGTGAATACGACAAGGTGATGGGGCTCGACAACGGAGCCGATGATTATCTTGCAAAGCCTTTCGGTATGATGGAACTGGTGGCGCGCGTCAGGGCGCTGCTTCGCAGGAATGAAGCGAATGAGCCGCATCTTGAGGAATACCGGCTGGGTGAGCTTTATGTCAGCCCGAAGGAGCATATTGTCAAGGTCGGCGATGAGGATATTGCGCTGACGTTGAAAGAGTATGATTTACTCTGTTTTTTGCTGAAAAATCAAGGGATCGTTTTTACGAGGGATCAGATTCTTACAGAAGTCTGGGGCTATGAATTTAATGGAGAAAGCCGTACAGTGGACGTCCATATCAGGACGCTGCGTCAGAAACTGGGGCGTTGTCACGATTTGATTGAGACGGTGCGCGGAATCGGGTATAAGATAGGTGGGAAGGTAAAATGACGAAACGGATTTTTCGCTCAATTCTTATCGTCGCGGCGGCCGTTATGGCGGCAAGTATTGTGATTATCGTCAGCGTGTTTTACAGTTATCTGGAGCAGGAATATCTGACGGAGCTGAAGAATGAGGCGTATTACGCGGCGGCAGGGTACGAATTGGCAGGTTTGCCTTATCTGGAATCCCTGAGAGATGGAGAAACGGCAGACGGCGAAGACGACAGGACGGCGAGCAGAAAGGCGGAGGATGGAGGGACAGACGCGGAAAGCTCGAAAAGCAGCGGCGAGAGTTCTGCGGCGCAAGCGGACAGTGCGCATGACAGGCGGGAAATGCGGGTGACGCTGATTGCAGGCGATGGGACGGTGATCTTTGACAGCCGAACGGATGCGGAAATGATGGAAAATCATGCGGAGCGGGAGGAAGTCAGGGAAGCGCTGGCTTCAGGCGAAGGGAGCAGCTGGAGATATTCAGACACGATGGATGAAAAGACTCTCAATTACGCTGTGCTCACAGCCGATGGAAATATTTTGCGGATTTCAGGAACGCAGTTTTCTGTCTGGGCGCTGCTTAAAAGTATGTCGCAGATGATTTTAATCGTTCTTGCTATTGCGGTGGTTCTTTCGTGTTTTCTTGCGTACCGGCTGGCGAAATTGATTGTCAGGCCGCTGAATTCCATTGATTTTGAACATCCTGAGAACACCGCAGGGTTGGAGGATTATGTGGAGATCCGTCCGCTGCTGGAAAAGCTGCATCTTCAGAATAAGCTGCTGTACAACGAGATGGCCCAGCGGGAAAAGATGCGGCGTGAGTTTACGGCTAATGTTTCTCATGAACTGAAGACGCCGCTGACGTCGATTTCGGGGTTTGCGGAGATTATTCGAGATGGTTTCGTAGAGGAAGAAGACATTCCGCGTTTTTCCGGCAGGATTTATACGGAATCGCAGCGTATGATCAGTCTTGTAGATGATGTGATACGGTTGGCGGAACTTGAGGAGCACGATCTGCAGCAGGAATATCAGCAGGTTGATTTGTCGCCGCTGATCGATGAGGTCGTCTGGACGCTGACGCCGGCGGCAAAGAGCCGGAATATCGAGTTTATCAAGTCGACTGAGCCTGCGGAGGTTATGGGAATCCAGCAGATTTTGACGGAAATGATTTATAATTTATGTGATAACGCGGTCAAGTATAATAAGGACGGCGGGGTTGTCCGTGTTTCGCTGAAAAAAAAGGACGGGAAAATTCTGCTCAGCGTCAGCGATACGGGCATCGGGATTCCGGAGGAGGAGCAGGCCCGCGTTTTTGAGCGGTTTTACCGTGTGGACAAGAGTCATTCCAAGGAGGTTGGCGGTACCGGTCTGGGGCTCGCTATTGTCAAGCATGGGGCAGCGTTCCATAACGCAGAGATAAATCTGAGAAGCCGCGTCGGCGAGGGAACGGATGTCACGCTCTGCTTTGACGTAAAGCAGAATGAATCAGGTGCTTTAACGAAGTAAAGTTCGATAAAGTGCTTGTTTTTCTGAACAGCCAGGAAACGAGCCTGCATTTTTCCTTTGTTTGTGGTGACAAGCGCCGAAAAAGAAGATATAATAAGCGAAAGAATCGGCAAAATGAAATGAAGTGAGAAAGATATGAATTATATAAAGATTAAAAAGCATGATATTGCAAACGGACCGGGCGTGCGCGTTTCACTGTATGTCAGCGGATGCACACGTCACTGCAGGAATTGTTTTAATCCTGAGACGTGGAGTTTTGAAGCGGGCAGCGCGTTTAGCGAGAGTACGGAGGCGGAAATCATCGAGGCGCTGAGGCCGGAGTATATCAGGGGGCTGTCGCTGCTTGGCGGCGAGCCGTTTGATCCGAAAAATCGTCCGGCTCTGGTCAGGCTTGTCGGGCGGGTTCGCGAATTGCTGCCGGAAAAGAGTATCTGGTGTTATACGGGATATGATTATGAGCAGGATATTCTGGCGGGCCATGTCGGCGATGATGAATCGGCGCAGCAGCTTTTGTCGATGATCGATGTGCTTGTGGACGGCGCGTTTGTGGAAGAACAAAAGGTGGTTGACCTGAGATTCCGGGGGTCTTTAAATCAGCGCATTATTGATGTGAAACAGTCGCTAAAGACGGATGATGTCGTGCTCTGGAGCGATAAAACGCAGGAACAGGAGGCGGAAAAGCTGCGGACTGAAAAAGCAGAGAGGTGAGGCCCTGGGATGCGACTTGAACAGTAAGTGCGGCTGGCAAGGTGTCATGCGCTTGGATTGGAAGAAAAAGGCGAGGACGGAATGGAGCGAATGGCAGGATAGAGAAACGAGGGCCGGAATAAAGCGAGCGGCAGGCTGGAAAACGAGAAGCGGAAAGCAGGATTGAAACGCGGCCTGAACAGTAAGTGCGGCTGGTAAAGTTATGCGCTTGGAACTGAAAAAATGAGGGCCAGGATAAAGCGAGCGGCAGGCTGGAAAACGAGAATGTGAAAGCGCCGGAGAATGATGAATCGGACGGAAAAGAAAACATCTGCGGATGTGGGATTATTTAAAAAAATGAAAAATATGCTTGCATTGGATCAGCTTCTATCATATAATACGACAGGAGTGCGGGTTCAGAGAGCAGTTCTTTACGCGGCGGCATATTGAATGACACGTCTTAAAATAATTTTAAGACGTAGTTGACAGTATAGAAAAGTTATGTTACTATAGGTAATGTTGGCGCGCTGAGGAAAATGCTTCGGGGTGTAGCGCAGTTTGGTAGCGCAACTGGTTTGGGACCAGTGGGTCGCGGGTTCAAATCCTGCCACCCCGACCATCTCATTGAGGGCCATTAGCTCAGTTGGTCAGAGCATCCGGCTCATAACCGGCAGGTCCGGGGTTCAAGTCCCTGATGGCCCACCAAAATGTGCCCAGATAGCTCAGTTGGTAGAGCAGGGGACTGAAAATCCCCGTGTCCTTGGTTCGATTCCGAGTCTGGGCACCATTTTGTCCCTGCTGATACCGGGATAGATTTTATATGATTGTTGATTATGGGCGTTTAGCTCAGCTGGGAGAGCGTCTGCCTTACAAGCAGGATGTCATAGGT
>CAYTKT010000014.1:0-44461 GCA_964438605.1 uncultured Oscillospiraceae bacterium | reverse complement strand
TGATCCGAATCTAAAACGAACTCATGGCGTCGGAATTCTCTGGCGATTCCTTTGACCAGCATATCATATGCTGCGGAAAAATCTGCCTGCTTGGCCGATTTCAGCGTCAATGAAATCACCGGATACTGCTGCATATGTTTTTTGTATTTTTCCCCAGCATCCATAATCTTCAACCTGGTAAACAGCTCACGATGCTCCGCATTCAGCGCTTCGTTTCCCGTGTCCTCAAAGAAATATTTCAGCATACTCATATTCAGTGTCTTTCCGAACCGTCTCGGTCTGGTGAACAATGTAACTTTCGACAAATTATCAAGGAGTTCTTTGATCAACAATGTCTTATCAACATAATAGAGTTCTTTTTCGATGATCTCTTTAAAATTTTCCGTACCAATCGGCAGCGGTCTGTATTTCTTCCCCATAGGAAAACCTCCTTTCCGTATCCTGCTCGGCGTTGCCGTTGTGCCGGCCTATGCTGCCAACACAATTTCGTCTCACATCTTCCCATTTCTTTTCGTTTTGATTTCAGCTTGATTATATCCGTTTTCCCGGCTCATGTCATCGCCGGATAATAAAAAAACCGCTTTCAGTTGTGCTGATACTGCTGAAAACAGATTCGCTCACGCTTTCATTTCACCACGAGCCGCAATTTTCTCTCCACTTAACAGGTAAAAAACACTGTGCAAACTGCATACTCTCGTTTCACCAAATCGACAAGCGGCGCGCCAGCCACGGATACCGCCCATACGTTTTACTAAAAAATTTTCTGTTCACCCGTTTGAACGCCAATGACATCCGGATGCCGCATACACCACATATGCTGCTATGCTCGCATATGCCGCATCTGTTTCGTACACGTCTTGTCTTACATCAAACTGTTAATCAGGCTCATGATGTCACGCGGTGTTTCATCGCTCACGCAGATGCGCGCCGCCAGCAGTTCAGGTAACTTTAAGCGCCGTCTCAACCGCTTTCCAAATTCTCTGCGATCAGTCTTGCGATGCGACAGAATCATCATGCGGCAGACACTGCAGTCTGTAATAACAGGAAATTCTTCGCCTTTGCGGTCACGGAGCGTATACATTCCGCTGCGGCAATAACAATGTTTCCTGCCATCAGCACATTCCTGTCCGGAATTTTCCCGTACACCGATGACACAATGTTCCGTGTGCATAACGGCCGTCCTTCCAAAAACAGTAAATTCACAGATGAACGCACCTCCTGTCGGTTTCAATGCGCTCCGCTCACACTCAAACACAAGCCTCTCCAGTCCACCGTCCGTCAGTTCGTCCGACAAAACGCCTCTGGAGATTCTCTGCTGCATCGCTTCTGCGACAGCAAATTTATTATATAAATGTAAATTTTCTTCAAAAAACAAAGGAATCCGACCTCTACCAGGCCCAGACATCGACTTTCGTCCGTCTATCCCGTCGACACTGGAATTGCTCTCTTTCAAAAAAGCTGCGCAGTTCTCCGTTTTACCTTCGTTAAAAAACAGCATCATCTGTCCCCTGTGAGAAACGGCTGCTCCCGCAATCCTGCTCTGAGCGTAAAGTCCGACGATAAGCTCCGCGCTTTTTTTCAGTTCATGCCTGTCAAAGCCTCTGGTAATCGGCGGCAGATACGGAACAATCCTGAAAAGCCCCGGCTGGCCGTATCTTTCCGCCATACAGCGTTCTGCATTCTCTGCTGTCCCCAGATATTCCTCCTGTCTCCCAGACAAAAGCCAACGATATGGTACAAGTAAAGTAATCTCAGGAACTTGCACACCGTCTGCATTTTTCACCAAATCAGTCCGCGCCGCCAATTGGGCCACCTCGGCAATCTTATCTTCATTTTCTGACATTTCATGAAAAAAGAGCGAAATTCTATTCCTAAAAACTCGGTTTCTATTATCGAAATGCGAATGAATCGCAGTTTGCTGAATTTTGTTTTCGCCCTGCCAAATTCTGCTCTCTATTCGTTGAATTTCGCCTTTTGTCCTCCAAATCCCGTTTTTTATCCGTGATTTCGGACGATTTACACTGAAATCATCCGGAATGCGCGAAGCTGACACGTCCGATGCAGTCCGTCTACTTCCCGCGTCCAGTGCATCTGCCGCGTCTGACAAATCAGCCTTATCGGGCGCGCACTGCCTTTCAGCGGCCATCCGTTCCAGCCTCAAAACTGTCAACTGCTCCAACGCGCTGCGGCGCAGGCTATTAAGCAGCGACACCGGAATCATCGGCCTTCCGACAATTTCAACCAGACATGTCCCCACGATATAAGGCGTTCCACCTGTCTTTTTCAGATTTTTCCTGATCTTATCTTCGTCAGGCGACCGTTTCTCCGCGCGCTGCAGCGGTTTGTCCGAACGCACTGTGAGAACGAGATGTTCTCCGCGATCCTGCCCGTTTTCTCCTGCGCATTTCGCACCTGCCGGGCCGTCTTCTGCTCCGCTTTGCTTTGTTCCCCCAAAACGATAAAGGCCCGCGCTGACCGTCAATTCCAAAGGCCGCCCTTCCACTGCGCAAAGCCTCATGTCCGCCAAAACAGTACCTGGAACTTTCCTGTAAGTTTCTTCAGCTTCTTTCATCAGCGCACTGTCTGTAATCTTAAAAATCCGTGCTCCAGACTTGATTCGCCCTGAAATATCACCGACTGTGACTTTCATGCCTGGCTCTGCCGTCTTCAGCATCGTCCCCCGGTTATTCAGATACGTAACGACATTCCCGCTGACTTCTCTGTTCCCGCCATTAGAAGCAGCGCGCACCTCAATTCCGTCTCCTACGGAAAGCTTGTCAGTCAGTTGCGCCGTAATATGACGCCTGCCGGAATCAACCGATACGACTTTCCCTATCAGAATCCCCCGGTGTTTTGAAATATCAGAAGACATCAGTTCACTGCCGCTGATGCCCCGTAAATAAGCATCCGTCATTCCGCCGCGGTTAAAAACGGATTCCATTTTTCTCCTGTCGCGTTCCAACAGCTTCACAGGTCTGCCTTCGGCGATAAAATCGAGATATTTCCGATAAACAGACGTCACAATCGCCACATACTGTGCTGATTTCATGCGTCCCTCAATCTTCAGCGAACTGACTCCTGCCTGCGCAATCTTATCTAAATGATCAACAAGGCACATGTCAGCCGGACTCAGCAGGTACGGCGCAGAAACATCCCCGCCTCTGCATGGCTCGCCGTCACAACACAGCGTGTAAGGTAAACGGCACGGCTGAGCGCACGTTCCACGGTTTCCGCTCCTGCCTCCGATAACACGGCTCATATGGCACTGGCCGGAATACGCAATGCAGATTGCCCCATGAACAAAAATTTCGATCTCTCCGGGAAATGCGCTACAAATGGCCTGTATCTCATTCAAAGACAGTTCGCGCGACAGAATAATTCGCTGAAATCCCGCCCGGTACGCCTCCCATGCACCGTCGGAATCGTAAACAGTCCCCTGGGTGCTCAGATGAAATTGCATTTCAGGCATCTGATTCATCAATTCTGCCGCCAACCCTCGATCCTGCAAAATCAGTGCGTCCGCACCACATTCGCGGCAAAAACGCGCAAAACGTATCGCTTCGGAAAACTCGTTATCGCCAATCAGTGTATTCAACGCGATATGAACGCGAACACCATATTCATGGGCAAAACGTATCGCTTCGCGAAGTTCAGCGTCAGAAAAATTTCGTGCATTTTTTCTTGCATTAAAAGAGGAGCCGCTCAAATACACGGCATCGGCGCCGTTAGAAACGGCAGCACGGAGCTGCTCGTTCCCGCCGGCAGGAACGAGCAGCTCCGGTATTTTCTTTCTCGTATCTCGTTTCATCACCTTATGCGCTTTCCGCGCCATCTCATGCGGCTGTTTCGTTCCGCTCACGCGCTACATTCCTTCTATTGTGTACCTTTCGCACCGCCTTGCACGGTCGGTCGTTTCACTCTGCTCGCGTACCGCGTTTATTTATTCCGCACTTTCTGCTCCTTTGCGTACCAGCCAGCTTACTTCGCCTTCTTAGTCTTTTCCTTCTTTTCTTTTTCCGGTTTCACAAAATAAGTCTCCAACAGCCGATCCGCCACGTACTTCACCGCATCCGCCTTCATCGCCAATGACAGAATTAAAATAAAAATCTCCATCCGCTGGTCATCAGCGATATCCGTTTCCTCAAGTTTCCTTGAAATCACCTCAATGTCAGTGTCTACCTGCGCCGCCAGTTTCCCGACATAATCCTCATTAACGCTGCAAGCCGTACTGTACAGCAGCGACGGGTCAATATGATCCTCAAAGTCCGACTTATGATTTTCGACAAGCGGCTTCATCAAAAGCTCGATTTCTTCAATCTTAAAAATCCCTTTCAGATAAATAATCATTGCAATCATCAGCATATGCGACTTCGTGTACTTTTTGCCCTCCGGCCGCGTAATCAGATCATTCTTCGTATAATTATTGATCATCGCCTTTGTAATGACGCTCCTATTTCTCGATAAGTCCAGATTTTCAAACTGCGTCCTGAAAAACATCTCCGCCTGGTCGATATACAAATCCAGATCCGGAATCTGATCTTCATGAATCAGTGCCGATTCTTCCAGTTTCTTAAACTGTGTCTTGATATATTCTTCATATCTCATAGCCATCACCTTTCAGCAATCCCCGTTTAAGTAATTTCCCCATCAATTAAATTATATGGTTCATTTAACCACATGTCAAGATAACTCCATCTATTTCCCCGGCCGCTGTCCATAATATTGATAATAACACGTTTCAATTCTTCCATTATAAAGTTTTCGCCTGCGGTCCGGTTTCCTCGGCAGCAGTTCTGTTTCCAGCTGCTTATCCGCCGTAATAATGTACGCCGATAACGTGGTGTCATGTTCCAACAGCCGCTTAAAATGAAGATATGATGCCTTCATCCCGCCTTTTAAGCCGATTCGTTCACCATAAGGCGGATTACAGATGATGACAGAGTATTCCTCCTGCGGCACGACCTTTTCAAACGGGCGCACGGAAAACGAGATACAGTCGTCAACTCCAGCCTCCTCGGCATTTTCCTTCGCCGCAGCCACAGCCTTCCTGCTGATATCCGATGCTTCAATGCGGATTTCAGTATCGTAATCAATCGCTTCATAAGCCCGTCTCTTTTCTTCCTTCCAGATGTCCGCCGGAATACATTCCCAACTCTGAGACGCAAAACTGCGGCTGAGGCCCGGCGCGATATTTCGCATATACATGGCCGCTTCAATGGCAATCGTTCCTGAACCGCAAAACGGGTCGATCAGCAGTCGATCAGCCTTCCAGAAACTCAGCTGAACCATGGCCGCCGCCAGTGTCTCCTTAATCGGCGCTTCCACATTTTTTACACGATACCCGCGCTTATGCAGCCCGACGCCGCTCGTATCAATCGTCAGCGTAACCCGGTCCCGCAGAATCGTCGCCTTTACCGTATATTCAGCTCCTGTTTCCGGAAAGTGATCCATCATATAAAAATCTCCCAGTCGTTCAACGATTGCTTTCTTCACAGTCTTCTGGCAAACAGATTCGCTTCGCAGCGCCGACTTGACTGTCGTGCAGTTGACCGTAAACTTTCCATCTGGCGGAATCCACTCCTCCCACGGCAGCCCCTTCGTCTGTTGAAATAAATCTTCCGATTCCGCCGCGTCAAACTCACCTATCCTTACAAGAACCCGGTCCGCGCTGCGCAGCCACAGATTTGACCGGACAATTCCCCGCTCGTCTGCGAGATATGTAATTTTCGCATCCTCCGACTTAAGAATCGGATATCCGAGATTTTCAATCTCGCGTTTTACGACAGCTTCCAGTCCAAACGTAGCCGTTGCGATTAATTCTATCCTTGACAAATCGTTCCTCCTGAATTTTTACAGAATATCTGTATTTCAATATAAAAGCGCATACCCGCATCATCCTTATGCAATCCTGCTTTCTATCCGTCTCGCGGCAGAACCAGCCTTTCTTTCGCTCTTCACGTCGTCTCGCGGCCCATGCCATCCCTGTTCACTCACCTGATCTGCGTCATTCTCACTCTCCAAAAACAAACTTCGCCAGCGCCTTTCCGACCCCGCAATGATCATTCGTATCCGTAATATAATCAGCCGCTGCCTTCAATTCCTCCACAGCATTCGCCACAGCGACCCCAACCCCGGCATACCTGATCATCCCCACATCATTCCTGTTATCTCCAAAACTGATAATCTCCTCCGGCCTGATTCCATGCTCCTCTGCATACCTGGCAATCGCTGCGCTCTTGTCAACACCCGGAGCCGAAATCTCATAATTTCCCTCAAACGAACTCGTAAGCGCAATATCTGTGCGCCCTGAAAAAGCTCCGAGAAACTTTTCCTCATCATCTTTATTATAACAGCGTACACTGATTTTGTACGCCGGATCCTTTGCTGCCGCCTCCGCAGGGTCAGCGACTTCCAGCATAACAATCCGCTCCTCCGGCGGCAGCTTTTCATTTGTCGCTTGAATCGTCCCGCTCTCCTTCGGCAGCTTTTTCGCATAAAAAGTTTCTGTCGAATAAAAATGATAATAAAGACCGAGCCGTTCCAGTTCTCTAAAAATATCGGCGCAAAGTTCCGCCGGCATGGGCATTCTGTAAAGAACTTTATGATTCTCCCATTCCATCGTCACCGCGCCGTTCGACGTAATCAGCGGTGTCGTCAGGCCGAGAAACTTCGCGTAAGGACGAGCCGCCCCGAAAATCCTGCCTGTACAGAGCATAAAATCAATTCCTGCCTCTCTGACACGCCGGATCATCTCCAGATTATATTCAGGGATCCGAAATTGACTGTCGATCAGCGTCGCATCTATATCGCTCACTACAAGCCTGTACATACCTTTCACGTCCCTTCTCATCAGAAAATAACATAAAAGAGCGTCACAGTTCCTGACGCCCTTTAGATTTTTTAAATCAGTTTAAATCAATTGCTTATATAATAGTCAAAATTTGTCTTATTTAAATCAAATCTTCAAAGACTTCTCTAAATAAAATTCAAATCGTTGTGGCTAATTCCAGACAGATGTCATCCGACAGGTTACGGCGCACATCTGCCATCGCTCCAATCCGATCCGCATTTTAAAGTGCCTGTAAATGCATTACATTTCAAAAAACTCCATACAGGCGCTTCATCTACTCCGGCGACTAATTTCGTAAACCGATCCAGCCCCGGCCGTCAGCACATTTCCCGATAAACATCGTCGCCAGACCATCAGACCATCCTTTACGGAAGCCCCGCATCAGACCTTCTATCATCACTCAAGCACTTTATTATCCATCCGATTTGTCGAAATAGAACTCATATGTGACAGCGCCATCCCCGTTCCAATCGCAACGCAGCTTTTCGGGTCCTCAGCGATACTCACCGGAATCTTCGTGCGATCTTCAATCCTCTTATCAATCCCGTAAAGCAGCGCGCCGCCGCCCGTAATCATAATCCCGGAATTACTGATATCCGCCGCAATTTCAGGCGGCGTCCTTTCAAGCACCGCGTGGACAGATTCACAAATGACAGAAAGAGGCTCATTGAGCGCATCATACATCTCCTCAGAAGACACAGTTACCGAAACAGGCAGTCCCGACACCATATCGCGCCCTCTGCACTCCATTGTCACCGACTCCTCACGCGGAAAAGCCGTCCCGATATTCATCTTAAGCGCTTCTGCAGTGCGTTCCCCGATAAAAATCTTGTGTTCCTTCCTCATATACTTGATAATAGCATCGTCAAACTTATCACCCGCAATTTTAACAGACGCATTCGCCACGATGCCCCCCAGAGAAATAACGGCAATATCCGTCGTACCGCCACCAATGTCAATAACCATAACGCCGTCAGGCCGTGTAATATCAAGCCCTGCGCCAATGGCCGCCGCAATCGGCTCCTCCATCAAAAAAACTTCCTTGCCGCCTGCGACTTCAGCCGCTTCGCTGACCGCACGCTTTTCCACCTCTGTAACGCCACTCGGCACACAGACCATGATTCTCGGTTTGAAAAACCTGCCGGAACCGCACGTCTTTCTGATAAAATATTTCAACATCCGCTCCGTCACGTCATAATCGGAAATCACTCCGTCCTTCAGCGGTCTGACAGCAATAATATTACTCGGCGTCCTTCCCAGCATCAGCCGCGCTTCCTCGCCCACGGCGAGAATTTCATTCGTATCCTTATTGAGCGCAACCACAGACGGCTCGTTGAGTACAATGCCTTTTCCCTGTATATAAATCAGCACATTGGCCGTTCCGAGATCAATTCCTACTTCTGATGTAAATGCCATTTTTATTCTCCTTTGACTAAATCCCGATTCCCAGGGAATGTCTGTATCCCCGGAACCAACCCAATATCTTTCTATCCGGTAATCTGCCAGCGAATCGGCTCCATACCGTTTTCCAGCAGAAATTCATTGACTTTAGAAAAATGCCGGCACCCGAAAAACCCGTTATACGCCGACAGCGGACTCGGATGCGCCGCCTTCAGAACGAGATGCGCCGGATTCGTAATCAGCGACTCCTTCGCCTTGGCATTGCCGCCCCAAAGCAGAAAAACCATCGGCCGTTCACGCTCGTTGAGATGATGGATCACCGTGTCAGTAAACGTTTCCCATCCTTTTCCCCGATGGGAATTCGCCTGGCCTTCCCTGACAGTCAGAACCGTGTTCAGCAACAAAACTCCCTGCTCGGCCCATTCCGTCAGACATCCGTGGCTCGGTATCGTACACCCCGTATCATCCGCCAGTTCCTTGAAAATATTCTTCAAAGACGGCGGCGGCGTCACCCCTTTCCTGACGGAAAAACACATTCCGTGAGCCTGTCCCGGACCATGATACGGATCCTGTCCGAGAATCACCGCTTTGACCCGCTCATACGGTGTAGCTTTCAATGCATTAAATATATCATACATCGAAGGATAAACAACTCCCTCAGAGTATTCTTTTTTTAAAAATTTTCTTAATTTCAGATAATATTCTTTATCAAACTCACCTTCGAGAATCTGGTCCCAATCATTTCCTATATTTACCATATTAGAACACCTTGTACGAACATCTTACCGACTTTATTCCTAAAAATACACCTGCGTTTTTCTATTTACGAAAACTTGTCCGTTTCACTCAGAACCGTACAATTCATTCCACTCATTCCACTTCTGTTTTATCCGTCATGAATTCATCGATCCTGTCTTATCCTCTGTAAATCAACCTGTACCGTTTATTTTTCATGAACTTATCAGTTTCATTTTATCTTCTCCAAAACAATCCATGCCGTCTTATTTTTCATAATTTGGTGCGGCACCGTCTAAGTTCCTGTAATCCAGATGGTTCCATTTCATTCGCTATATCAGTCTATATCTCCTATTTTTAAATTTATTGATATTTTTTCTACGTAAATATATTTTTTTAAACCAAACTGTATACATTCCACTATCCCTTTATGAGAGACTATGAGAGACGCTGTTCCATCAGCGTCGCAAGTTCATATGCCATCTGTCCGATTTTCTCTCTGTCTTCGCCTTCAATCATTACCCTGACGACAGGTTCCGTGCCGGAAGGCCGGATCAGCACACGCCCCTTTCCCGCCATCGCTGTTTCCGCCGCTTTTATAGCGGCGTCTACCACGTCATCCTCCATATACGTTTCCTTATATTCATTTCTTATTTTTGCGTTCACGAGCACCTGCGGGTAAATCTTTATCTCATTTGCCAGCTCCGACAGCGGCCTGCCATCGCGTATATATGCACGCAAAAGCTGAAGCGCCGCAATCATGCCGTCGCCCGTAGTCGTATGTTCTAAAAATATAATATGGCCCGATTGCTCACCGCCGATTACACAATCCGTCTCCCGCATCATCTGTAAAACGTACCGGTCGCCCACCGCCGAAACGTTTACGTTAATTCCCAGCTCTGCGGCCCGTTTGTGAAATCCGATATTGCTCATGACCGTCACAGTCACCGAATTGTTCTTCAAGCGGCCTTCTTTTTTCAAAAGCGATGCACAAATACTGATGATCTGGTCGCCGTCCACAGGATTTCCCTTCTCATCTACCGCGATCAGCCTGTCAGCATCTCCGTCGAAAGCCAGTCCCAGTTCCGCCTTTTCCCGCAGAACCGCCTTGCAAAGTTCAGCCGGATGAGTAGAACCGCATTCATCGTTTATATTTACGCCGTCCGGCTGACTGCAAATAACAGTCACGTCAGCGCCCAACCCCCGGAATACGTCCTCCGCCACAGACGAAGACGCACCGTTTGCGCAGTCGAGAACGATTCTTCGGCCATCGAGCCTCACGCCTGCCGTCGACCTGACAAATTCTGCGTAAATCTTTCCCGGATCCTGCTTCGGCTTGATTTCTCTGCCAAGCTGCGCCCCTGATAACGCTTCATCCGGAAATGCGCTCTTTCCCGTGACGAGTGCTTCAATCTCATCTTCCAGCGCATCATCCAGCTTAAAGCCTTTTGAACTAAAAAATTTTATGCCGTTGTCGGAAAACGGATTATGAGATGCTGATATAACGGCTCCCGCGTCCGCGTTCAGCCTTTTCACAAGATACGCCACAGCCGGCGTTGGCAGGACGCCGATTTTCATGACATCACCGCCCATGGACATGATTCCCGCTGCCAGTGCGTTTTCCAGCATATCGCCGGAGATTCTCGTATCCTTCGCGATCAGAATCAGAGGTCGTCTGCCTTGTTCCGTCAACACGTAAGCGCCCGCTTTCCCCAGTGCCATGGCCAACTCAGGCGTCAGCTCCGTGTTTGCCGTTCCTCTGACGCCGTCTGTTCCGAATAATCCTGCCATATATTATTTCCTCCAGATTATATCTTTTATATTCAATCTATTTCCGACTTCTATCTGCGATGCGTTTATTTTTCGCATCTTCTCGGTCTTGCATCCCGGTCTGGTCCATCCCCGACTTCCATTTTCCGGATTTCAACTCTGCACTTATTGTATCGCTACGTGCCATCGGCATTCCATCTTCCGGGCTCCGGCCTCGCACTGCCGCACCGCCGCGTCAGTTGCGAACTCCTTTTTTTCGGGTCCCGATTCTGCTCTTGCTACGTCTATCCCGGTTCGTACTTCGGTTCTGTGTTTTCGCATCGCCGCACTTTCCGCAGATTTCTACTTTGAAATCACGACGCCGCAATATCCGCACCGCCGTACCAGCTTTCGTACTGCATGTCACAGACTTCCAATCCAGTCCGCGTCGCTGCCCCAGTTGCAATCATCTTTACAAACTGCAAATCCCGCGTTTACTCTGCCTGCTTCACGAGCTTTGCGTTGACGCTGACCGGATTCAAATCCACACTGAGACTGTGTGCCTTATCCGATAATCGCACATTAAGCGTAATTTCTTTTTCTCCGACCGTCAGTTGAGACGCATCCAACATCAGAGTAAAATCGGAAGCATTCAGCCCGGATATGTCGTTATCGCAGTAAACGTCAAACGAAATCTGCTCCTCTGAAAACTCGACCTCGCGCCCTTCCGCAAGGCCACTGATCACGACATCCTTTGAATCAATACTGATTCGCTTTGTTTCACGCTTTTTCACCTTAACAAGCGCCGAAATCCGCTCCTGATAGGATGCCAGTCTTACATCATTCTCCAGAATCGGTATCAGCGAAACCTCCTTTGATTCCGTAATCTCAGAAAGATCAACTGTTTCCGTTTCAACCTTGGTAACACTGTCCAGAATCTCTCCGGGACACGAAATCAAAACGGATTCCGGAGCCTCGATGCTGACGCTGTATTTAATATCAGGTCTGCCTTCCGTTTTCACTACGAGCGGCACCGTTTTCGTTGAATAAAGCTGGACTTTGACTTTTGCTCTCTCCGCCGAAAGCGTCAGTCCAGACACCACATTTCCCATCTCATCAACAGGCTGAAGCTCTGCTTCCAGCGTATCAGCCGTTTGGCTTACCTTGCTGATGTCGACGACAGCCCTGACATTCTTAACCGATTTCACCGCCGACGATGCACCTGTCACCGAAACCGACTCCGGATCAGTCTCCAGACAGACGGCCTCCTGATTTGCCGGACTTGTTCCGCTGAACACAACGCTGACGCCCTGATCAACAGACACACGTGATTCAATCGCAATTTTTATCTGCGATGGTTTTACAGAATCCACAGTGACAGAAGACGGCACATGAACCTCAACATCCGCGTAACTGTCTCCCCTTTCATATTTTGACACATCAACAGTCACCGTAATATCTGAAGCGTCAAGCGCATTCAGCTCGGTACGCGTTCCCTGAAGAACGACTTTTGCCGTAGCAGTCGTGTCCGACTTCGCCACAACAAGCCCTTTTTCTTCTAAAATATCCTCATTCAGATAATCGATCGGAATATCGGAATACGTATCTGTGATCATCCTGTTTTCCGTATTCGTAACGAAAACCCACAGCCCGATCGCCATAATAACAGAAATAAAAATGCTTAAATATTTCGATTTCCTCTGCCGTGCCTGCTTTTGCTTTTTTTCCTGCTTGATACTTTCTGCAATTCCTGTTTCTGTTATAACTTCCTCAAATACCGAAATCGTTTCATCATTTTTTTCCAAATCATTTATGTTTTTGCTTTTCCCATCCGGTTCCATCTGCGCACTGCTTTCCTGGGCGCTGTCCATCGAACTATTTTCTTTTACAATGCGTTCCGCTTCCTCTTCCGGCCGGCCGGCCGTTTTTGTCTGACTCGTACTCGTTTCCGACTCCGCTTTTTGTCTTTTTGCACCTGCATCCGACCCGCCTGCCGTTTTCACGTGATCCGATCCCGCTTCCGGCTCCGTTTTCCATTTTTCCGCGCCTGCCTTCAACTCATCTGATACCCTGCCGATTTTTTTTTCCTTGCCCGCATCCTGCGGCTTTGCCATCGGCCTTGCGTCTTCCGACGTTACAGCGCGACCTGTCTCCTTTTTCTTCTCCGTTCCGAAGTCGGTGTGAAAAATATTATTACCCATTGCTTTTTCTCCTGAACAAACCGAACAGCGGATTGGACGACTCCGAAGTCTCCATTCCGGAAAGATATGTGTTATAAAGCAGCTTTTCCACCGATTTCATATCAAGAAACCGTGAAAGTCTTCCCTCGTAAGCCGACGAAATGATGCCTGTTTCCTCGGAAACGATCAGAACCAGCGCATCTGAAACTTCAGAAATACCGATTCCAGCCCTGTGGCGCGTTCCCAGTGTCCTCTCCAGCGTCCTGTTCTGCGTCAGCGGAAGAACACATCCCGCCGCATGAATCTTGTCATCACGCAGAATCACAGCTCCGTCGTGAAGTGACGTTCCTTCATAAAAAATCGTTTCCAGCATCGCCGCGCTGATGTCCGCGTCAATTACAGTTCCCGTACTTACAATATCACCAAGCGCAATCTCACGTTCGATTACGATAAGCGCCCCCGTGTGCGTCGATGAAAAAGAGTCTATTGCCATACAGATCTGTTTGATCCTGTTTTTCACCAATTCTTTATCTTTATTTACATTAACCGTAAATTTCGATAGGAAATTGCTTCTTCCGATATATTCCAAAGCTCTCCGCAGTTCCGGATAAAAAATAACAATAATCGCCATAAATCCATAAATCAATCCATTATACAGCAGAAAATGGACCGTATACAGCTTTAAGATACTCGAAACAAACATAATAATCACGAGGATCAAAAGTCCTTTTACGATCTGCTGCGTTCTCGTCTTCTGGATAAATTCAATCGTTTTATAAATCGCGAATGCGACGATTGCAATATCCAAAATATCCATAATCCGAATATTTAACACAATACTGGTTACTGTGTTCAAAATCTCCTGTGCCACAATACACTCCTGTTTAAAAACGGAAAAACTTTCCCACAAGTCATTAACGAATGGACATTCTAATTGATATTGTACTTAGATTTTTCCTCTTTTTCAATACGAAAAAAAAATATGAGAAACATCTATAAAAAAGCATCTCCGGTTTGCCGCCCCATAAAATATGCTCCTCCTCACAGCGACAGACTCATCACTTCATCCGTCCGTTGCAAGGGGAGCATGATTCCTTCACTTGCGTGGCCTTCTTTTGTGTTCCTCATCTTTCGCCGCGTCTCACGGCCTGTCACGCTGTGCCGAACTTCTTTCAGTTCTCAATTCAGCGTACCCGCCGCGTATCCCTGCTTACCTTCTGTCACCACGTCGTCTTTCGCCTCACTTCAATGCGCTCCCGTATGGCTCTACTTACCTTCCGGCGCAGCACTTCTTTCAGTTTTCGCTTCAACACACGTCATATATTGCGACCGCCCTTCCACTGCCGCGCTGTCTGAAATCTACACCGATGCCCGCTGCGCGTTTCTTCCATTCCGGCATTCAATCCGCACTTCATCCATAAAATCCCGCTCAATCAAACATTACTTTGCAAATTTCGCGTATCTCGTCTGAAACCGGCGCTCATATGCCTCGATCAATTCATCCTTAAAACGTGGATCCGCAATCCCGATTAACTCCCTTGCGCGCTCCTCCAGCGTCTTTCCCTTCAGTTTCGCGATACCGAACTCCGTCACCACATAATCCGTATCCTCCCGCGTCATACTCACCTCAGCTCCATGAGCTATCATCGGCGTAATCTTTGAAACCACATTCCCGCTGAAATCGGTCACGCTCGCCGTCATCGCAATAATTCCGACACCCTGCCGGTCACGCGACATGGACGTGCCGCGAATCAAACTCGGCTGCCCGCCGACGCCGCTGAGCTGATACTCTCCAATGCTGGCAGATACAGTCTGTCCCACGAGATCGACGCCGACGCTCGAATTTACGACACACATCTTAGACTGGCTCGCTACCATGTACGGATGATTTACATATTCTGCTGTATGGAATTCCACCAATGGATTCTGATGGACGAAATCATACAGTTTTCTCGTTCCCATGACAAAAGACACAGCCATCACTCCCGGATTCGTGCGGCAGTACTTGTTCGTAATGACACCCTGCTCCCAAAGTTCCATAACGCCGTCAGAAAACATATCTGAAAAGACGCCGAGATCCTTCTTATTCGCCAGCGACTTGCAGACCATATCGGGAATCGTTCCGACACCGAGTGAAATCGTCGCCCTGTCAGGAATCAGAGACGCACAGTACTCTCCGATAGCCTGTTCCGCTTCGTCAATCTCATGTGGAGGATTCCAGCCCAAAAGTTCCTGATCGGCTTCCACAATCCGTTCAAATCTGCTGATATGTACCAGCGTATCGCCATAAGTAAAAGGCATCCTGCTGTTGACCTGCGCAATAACAATCTTCGCGTTTTCCACAGCCGGCTTCGTATAGTCGACGGACACGCCCAGTGACACATATCCCTTCTCATTCGGCGGCGATACCATCACGAGCATTACATCATCCCTGAAAATTCCATTTTCCAGAAATTCTGTAGCCTGATAATAATGGTTTACCGTAACATCTCCATAGCCCTCGGCAACCGCTTTCCTCGTGGAAGGGCTGAGAAACCAGCCGTCAAACCTGAAATTATCTCGATATTCCGGCTGTGCATACTTGCCGGGTCCCAAAGTATTCATATGGTGTATCGTCACATTCCGGTACGCCTGAGCATTATCTACCATCGCGTCGACCAGAGCAGTCGGTTCCCCCGCACAGTGTCCCAGGACGACGTGATCGCCGGATTTGATCAGCTGAACGGCCTCCTGCGCCGTACAGAGCTTCTCTCTGTATATTTCCTTCCAATTATCCATTTTGAAATAACCTCCGATTAAAATTTTTATAAAGATGAGCAAAACACGCATTTCACAAAGCTGAGCAACAATATATAATTTGTTTTTAACATCGTGAACTATATATTGATTATTCTTGAGAACAAATCGAAGTTTTGTCCATCCCTGAATCTTTATAGAAATCCATATCGCTTTTTATCACGCTTAATCCATGCTATTTCAATGCCCATCACATCTAACACCGATATACATGATAATATTCAGGCGAGCCGTCCGCAGCCATTCACAGAGGATTTCTTCCATTTATCATACATTGTCTATTACCGATATGCATTTATTGTTTTATTCAGCAAAATCCGCACCGCATCATCGCGGATCATTGCCTAATAATCTATATATCTATGGCGTATCCGCTAACTGTTTCTTCCGCCAGCTATTCATCGTTAAAAAGCGATATACATTAAACGGCCAAAATATGGCGTCATACCGAACCCGCCGCTCCGCACATAACAGCAGAATGATCCCATCCCGCCGGCTATCCGCCGCCTGTCCGGCACGTATTTATACGTTCTTATATACTTCCGACAAACATCTCAAGCGCCATTTCCTGCTCGGAAACACCCGTCTTAATCTGCCTGTCAACCTCATACGCCTTTTTCAGAATTCCGCGCAACTGTCCGGCGCTGTACTTCGTGCCCGCCCGCATCGCCTTTTCAATCCGATATTCGTGGATTCCGAGTATCTTTTTTATCTCGCGCTGATCCATTCCGTCGCTGCGCATCTCTTTCACCGCCAAAATCGTTTCATACTGGGAACAAATAAGACCCAGCAGCGGAAACACCGACTGACTGCCCTCCAGCAAAAAATGAAGAATGCGAAGCGCCTCGCCCTTCTGCCCGTCTGCCAGCGCGTCTGTAAATGCAAATACATTCCGTTCCAAGTCGCTTACGACAACGTCTTCGATGTCAGATGCCAGAATCCTGTCGCCGCTGTGGGCCACGACTTTTGAAACGTCGTTTACAAGATTATCGATCGTATATTCCGAATCACGATCATAATATCCACAGACCTCGATAAAATAATTCGGCAGATCTGGATCAAACTGCTTCTTCGACGCACGAAAACGTTTTGAAAGAAACGAACGCAAAAGCGGCTTATCCAAACGATCAAATTCATAAGCCTCGCCATATTTTGTCACCGCTTTATACAGCTTCCTGCGCTTATCAGGTGTATCACATATGAGAATAAGTACCGTATCCGGAGAAAAATCCTTTAAATATTCTGACAATTCTTCGCCTCTGCCGGCTGCTTCGCTGAAACTGTTCACCAGAACCACCTTTTTTTCGGACATCATCGGAAGCGTCTCACAGGCAGCGATAATCTCACCGACAGGAGTCTCCGTGCCGTCAATCCTGACAAAGTCAAACATTTCCACCGCAGGAACCACATATCTTTGGCGAATCTGATCGCAGGCCCAGCGTATCAGATAATTTTCGCGCCCGTAAAACATCAGGATATTTTTCAGCCTACCTTCTTTCAAATCAGCCTGAATCCGCTTGTAACTATGAAGCGCCTTTCCACGGCTCCCTGAACCGCCCGCCATCCGCACTGCCTTCCTTTCTTTGTTTTCTGATTCTGGGTCTGTTGGTCTTCTGCATCCTCTTGGTTTCCAGTTTTATGCACTCATTTCCCGGTTTTCCGCATCGTTCCCCCGATTCTTCAGAGTAATTTTCCCGTTTTTGTACCGATTTTCACTCGGATTTTCCAATTTATTATAAGCATGAGTAAAACACGTATTTTATAAAGTTAAACAGCAATATATAGTTTATGTGCCAGATTTTATCAACCATATATGTTCTCTCGCATGAGTAAATCGGAATTTCACTCATTTCTAAGTTCGTCGCGCTGATTTTCCAGTTATCTGCGCCGGTTTCGTGTTTTTTATGCCCCGCCTCACTTCTTGTTCATACCGGTTTTTTCGATTTCCCGCACCCGTTTACGTCTGGTCTTCTGCACCGGTCCACAGGCTTTAAGAGCGATCAATAATCGCTCTTAAAGCGCCTCTCATATTCAGCAATCAGCTCATCGCGAAAATCAGGATGCGCAATTTCAATCAGCGCTCTCGCGCGTTCCTTCAGCGTCTTGCCCTTCAGCCGCGCAATCCCGTATTCCGTAACAAAATAATCAGCATCCTGTCTCGTAATCGTAACAGCAGAACCGTCCGTAATAAACGGCTTAATCCTCGAATAGACGACACCGTTCTTTTCATGAGTAGACGTCATAGCGATAACCGATTTTCCCTTTTTGTCAAGCGTAATCGTCGCCCCCCGCACAAAATCGAGCTGCCCGCCGACTCCGCTGACCTGTCGAAATCCTACAGAACTGGATACAACCTGTCCCATTAAATCTACTTCAATACAAGTATTAATACTTACAAAATTGGAACACTGCGCAATCACAAACGGATCGTTGACATAATGCGCCCGCGCCAGCGTCAGTGCCGGGTTATTATCTATAAAATCATATAACTCCTGAGTACCTAAAGCAAACGTCGTCAGCATCGTACCCTTTTCGTTCGTCTTTTCCGTATTCGTAATGACGCCCGCCTTATACAAATTCATCACGCCATCAGCAATCATCTCAGAATGGATTCCGAGATTCTTTTTCGACATAAGAGCCTCGCAAATCGCATCAGGCAGCGAGCCGATCCCGATCTGAAGCGTACTGCCGTCTTCCACGAGAGAGGCGCAGTATTCGCCGATTTTTCGTTCCACGTCTGTAATCACAGGACGCGGCAAAACCGGAAGCGGTTCGTCAAATTCCACAATCTTATCGACTTTGCTGATATGTACGAGACTATCACGGCCCACGTTGCGCGGCATCTTTGAATTCACCTGAAGAATCACCCTGTCAGCGGCCTCAAGCGCCTCCTGAATGAAATCCGCATTCACGCCGCAGCTGCAAAAGCCGTGAGCATCCGGCTGCGAAGCCTGCAACATAAAGACATCGATCTTCAGATTGCCGTCAAGAATCATCTGACCGATCTCTCCGAAATAGACGGGAACCAGTGAACCTCTTCCTTCGGCCACCGCATTTCTCAGCGTCGCCGGAACGAACAGCGATTCATACCTGAAATTCTCCCGGTATTCCTCCTTTACATAATCTTCGCCCCCGTGGCTAAGACCATGTATGATCACCACATCTCTATAAGACTCCGCGTTTTTGACAAGCGCCGCCACCAGGTGTTTCGGACGTGCTCCGACCCCGCCGATTAGAACACGGTCGCCGTTTCTGATCAGGCCGACTGCCTCATCGGCTGTGCAGAGCTTATTCCGATACTCCGCTTTCCAGTCTCCCATTTCCAGAACCTCCGTTAATAATCTAATAATTCCATATTAAATATTTAGTAATATCATTGGTATCGCTATATTCAACTCTGAAATATTCAATACAATACATCATCGCATACTATGTTAAATTATAGCACAAACATTATTGTACAGAAACGAAAAATCAAGATTTTTTCACGGTTTTCAGCGACAAATGGCGCCCGAATCGCACGAGTACCGCTCCGTTCTCGTCATTCCGGAAAATATGTGCGTTGTGGGCTGCTAATCGTTCCAACACATCAGGCGAAGGATGGCCGTAATAATTACGCCCGACCTGAATTACGGCTACCTCCGGCGAAACGGCGCTCAAAAACGTGTCACAGGATGAATATTTGCTGCCATGATGTGCGACCTTCAAAATATCTGTCCTCAAAAGAGATGAGGCAGCCGGCATACCTTCTGCGATTCCCGCATCTTCCTGATTCCTGTTTCCCGCGTACTCGTCCACGAGCGCTTTCTCGTAATCAGAATCAATATCTCCCGTAAACAAAACGCTACGTCCCTTATATTCCGCCCGGACAATCAAGCTCAACTCGTTTTCGTCATCTGAATTTTCAAGTATCTTTCTGTTTTCTTCTTCCGTTCTGCGCGCCGGTGCCAGCACACGCAGCGTTACGCCGCCTGTTTTGATGACATCGCCCGCCGCCGCGAACAGGATGTCCTCCTTTGGAATCTGAAACCGCTCTGAAATTTCAGCCGACTGCGACCGGTAAACAGCAGACAGAAGCAGCTTTTTCACCCGCACGCCTGCCGTCATCGTTTCAAGGCCACCACAATGATCCTGGTGAAGATGGCTGATAACTGCAAGGTCAATATCGGGAACGCCGTTAGCGAGAAAATACGGAATCAGAATTTCTGTTCCCACGTCATATTCATCATCTTCTTTTTCTTTATCAAAAGATTCACGTCCGCCGCTGTCAAACATCAGATCAATCCCGCCGCCGGCTTTCAAATGCGCACAGTCGCCCTGCCCTACGTCAACGAAAACGAGATCAGCCGTCAGCATATCATATTGAAGATAAGTTCCCACGATACCGCTGATAACCGCAAGAACAACAAGAAATGATATTAGCCGCCTGTATTGCCGCCTATTTTCCATGATATGACGCCACAACCGTTTGTGCGCAGACAAACGCGGTTCCTCTCCGTCGCAGCTGCATTTCACCATGCGTTTTTGCCCCTGCTTTCCGTTCGCGGATAAAACCCGCAGCACCTCGCCGCCAGGAAGTCTTTCCGTTCCCTGTTTCTGACACGTTCTCCCGTTCCCGGCCAGAGTCCGTTCTTTTGCTCTGTCACCCGGCACATTTCCAACTCGCCGTATTTTCCCGATCCACGACGCAGCCGCCTCACTGCTCAGGAAAAAAAGTGCGCCGTAGTAAAACAGAAAAACAGCGTCAGGCGGCGATGCCGCGTAATGATAAGAAAGCGGTGTGCCTGCGAGAAATTCATTCATATGTATCAATATCTGAAGCAAAAACTCCTCTACCTGGCACAACAGGCTGAGCGCCGTCTCACCCAGCCAGTCCAAAATCCCCGGCATGGCCGGAAAAATTTCTCTGTTTGTGACCGCCGCCAGTGGAATAATAGCAGTTCCTGCCGGAACGATAAATCCGGCAAGAGCGATTGCCGGAATATTCAGGAAAAATGCGCCGATCGAAATATAATGAAAATGATACAGACTAATGGGCATCATACCTGCCTGCATCAAAACGATTTCCGCTACCTGCTGCTTTATTTTTGACAGCAAGCCGCTGATCCGCTGCATAATTCCCGCTGTGTTTCCGTCGGTATTCATCTTTTCCACGCCTGGAACGTGAGGCATGACGAGGCTGATCGTCAAAACGGCGAGAAATGAAAGCTGAAATCCTGCCGAAAACAGATATTCCGGCCGCCAGACAAGAAGCACCAAAGCGCAGAATGAGATGCACGATAAAAAATCATAGCGCCTGTGGCTGACCTTTGCGACGATATGAACACAAATCATAAAGACGGCCCGCACAACAGACGGTGCAAATCCCGATACAGCCGCATACATGATAAGGACAGCGACAGCCGGCAGATTGCCGGCAAGTGTCGAAGGCCGGCGGAAAATCAGTTCTAAAATCCCGTAAATCATTGACACATGAAGGCCGGATACCGCCAGCAGATGAGCGATTCCGTTTTTCTGAAAATCTTCATAAAGCATCTCGTCCAGTTCGCCCTTGTCACCGAACATGATTCCGAGCAAAAGACCGGACGTCTGCTCTGACATCCGCGAGGAAACAGCATCGGAAAAAGCCGTCTTGACCTTTTCGAGCCAGGACAGCAGCGCATAAACGCCCGATGGCGGTGACTGTGTGCAAAAACCCGACGCTTCAGCATACATCGTCATTTTGATCCCGCGGCTCTTCAAATACCTGCGATAATCGAAAGCCTTCGGATTCCCCGCTTCTGCCGGTTCATAAATGACACCTCTGACACGGACATACCATCCTGTCGCAATCCTGCCGCTCAGAGCAACCGTCCCGTCCTGCCCATTCTGCGCTCGCTTTTCTGACGATGTGAAACTTCCAGACTGCGGCTCTGCACCTGCTGGAATTTTATCATCAGATGATTTAGCCGTCTTTTCGGACGACTTTTCCGCCTTGACCGTAATTAAAAGTTTCTCACCCTCCGAGCCGCGCTCCGCTCCTGCCTGGACCTGCACGCTTCCTGAACCGGCTCCGTCTTTGCCAAAACCGTCACTTTCGATTTTTCCGTCACCTGCTCCATCTTTGCCGGCGCCGCTTCTTTTGTTTTCTTCATTACCTATACTGGCAGTCACCTCTTCACCGCTGCCCGCGCCTTCTGCTCCGCTTTCCGGCCTGGAAGCAGAATTTTCCCATGCTGCTTCCGGCGATGCGTCTACCACGTAAACACGGCTTCCGTCGCTTTTCACCGACTGCGACAAAACGCGTCCGCTGACTGTAATCTCCCGGTCCTCAAATCCGGAAAACACAGAACCCCGGCCTTCCGACAATCCGAGCCGTACTCCGCCGGCCGCAAAAAATAACGTGAAAAGAAGCAGCGCCGCAGTAAACGACGTTATGACGGCAGACAAGGGCGCGCCCGCGGCCCGTTCCTTTTCCTGTGACTGCGACACGCCGGGAATCAGTCTTTCCTGCTTATCTGCCCGGTGTCCCGTCTGATGAAATGTTGTCTCTTTTTCTCCGTTTATATTTTTTAACTTATATTCAATTTTTTTACATCTTATGGCCAAATAAAACAGCAGGAATACGGCTGTCAGTGCGAGGAAACGAAAACTCCCCAACACGTCATATGCCGCAATCCCTGCCGTGATTCCCACCGCGCAGGCGACTGCAGGTCTTCTCATACGCTGTGACTGTATGGTGTTATCACATCAATTAACTTCTTACCGCCGCTTATTACTCTCCTTTACTTCTCACGCTTTCATATAGCGCCCTCTGCCTACTTTTTTTACACCGTCCATTTTCTGAAGCAGATGATCCACATAAATATCGATATCCGCGTAATTCATACTGAATCCCTTCCGCTTCAAATATTTCAGAATCGTCAGCAGACGGATCGGATAATCGCAAGGGTTCTTGAAATACGGATGGCGTTCGATAGCCTCGACGATCAGACGCTGGTCAGGCAAAATCGGACTGCCTTTTTCGAAATCAAGAATCTTTTCTTCAAGATTTCTGATGATAAAATCGATTTCCTCTGTCGGCTTTTCAAATATGCGGAACTGCTCCCTGATCCCTTTAAAAAAGTTAAGTTCCTCCCTGATGTTTTCCTCAGAGATCGGGATTTTCAGGACAGCTTCCTGCTCTGATATATGAGTATCGTCCATTACAGTCTCTCCTTTGTAATTATTTTACATTATTTTGAACGATTTGTCACTTCTTTTTTGGAATTTCTATCATATAAATTTTACATTAGGCTTCCAATGGAACGAAAGCCTTGAAAATTTCAATGTTTATTATACATTATAGAGAACATTTATTTGCCTGTCAACTTCGCCTATGGTATAATTTTTTTATCTATAATATTGAATCGAGGCCCGTCTGTCAGGGAATTTCCATCCATTTTGCGGTTTGGTACGACGGCGGTCAAAAATACCAGAAAGTCCGGACGCGCCCGCAAGAGCCGCGCGCAGCCGGTTTTCATACCGAAAAACAGGCGGATTTATGGCCTTTGGAGGTAATACAATATGACAGATAAATTCGACAATTCAGAAAATATGCCGTCTGGCATAAATTCCGGCGGCATGGGCGGACAGCCTTCCGAACGGGATGATTATTCACAAAATCTCCCGCAAAGCAATTCTGACGCATACGATCCGCAAAATCTCGTAAAAACAGGAGATATTGAGATCCACAGTCTTGCGGACCTGGGTCTTGACGATGATCTTGATCTCTTACAGCTTCAGGATCGCGGCGCCACCTCCGCCACAATCAGAATTCCAAAGGATCAGCGGCTTGACGCAGCTGCCATATCAGAACATTCTAAAATCCGACAGAAAGCCGCCTCGGCAAAAGACCCCGATCTCAGCATCTTTGATGAGCTCGATATTATGCTTGAAGAAGAAACTGCAGCGGATACTGCGACGGGTACCGACGTGGCTTCCGCCGGATTTCACTCAAACAACCCGGTTCTCAGTGCAGACGGCTCAAATGATACGAATGGCTCAAACGTTTTAAATTCCACCTCCTCCGACGAAGCCGGCAATCAGAACTTTCCGCAGACAGACTCTGATACAGGCTCATCAAACAACGTAAATCCGAACACTTCCGGCGCAGCAGACAAACAAAATGACAAACCGGCCTCCGAAACAGAGGACGCAGATGTCACAACAGGCGGAAACGATGCGACGACGGACATTACAGAACAACAAGGCGGACCAAAACCAACCGGTATTTCTCTCGGCCAACAGGCCGCCGAAGCTGCGGGCATTATGGGAAACGCAGCAAACCAGCAAAATTCCAACACAGCAGATACATTAAATAACGATATAAAAAATATGGACAACGAAAACATCGCAAGCGGCAGAAAAGCCCGCAAAAAGAAGAAAAGAAAGAAAAAATCGCTGATACGGCGCATTCTCAAATGGTTCTTGCTGCTGATCATTCTGTGCGTTCTCACGGCAGTCGCATACGTCGGTTTTATCATTTTTACAACACCGGAGGTAGACCCTGACAACATTTATGCCGAACTGAACCAGACATCGACGATCCACGACGACCAGGGCGAAGTCTTCGAATACGTCGATACACTCCAAAACAGGACGAACGTCACATACGACCAGCTTCCACAGGATCTGATCGACGCTTTTGTATCTATTGAAGACAAAACATTTTTTGAACATAACGGCTTTAATATCGTTCGTATCTTCGGTGCAATCAAAGAGAGCCTCACTACCGGCAAAGACATCGGCGGCACGAGCACGATCACTCAACAGCTTGCCAGGAACTTGTGGCTCAACGGCGAGCGCACCATGTCGAGAAAAATCCGCGAGGCGTACTACACGATTCTTCTGGAACACAATCTTGAAAAAGACCAGATTTTAGAAGCATATCTGAATACGATTCCGTTAGGTTATAATACCTACGGCGTCCAGACTGCGGCGAACGCATATTTCGGCTGTGACGTAAGCGAACTCACACTCGCCGAGTGTGCGACACTCGCCGCTTTGCCGAAGAGCCCGTCAAAGCTGTCACCTCTCAAGAATTATTATAATGAGGAGGTTTCCGCTGATAACGAAAACATCCTGCTGATGGGTGATACGTACACGACTGTTTATGACGACACCTTCCTTTCACGTCAGCATCTCGTTCTCAAAAATATGCTCGAGCAGAACAAAATCACGCAGGAGGAATACGACATGGCCATTGCGGAAGACATGAAGGCCGACATGCATCCGACGCCTGATACGCAAATCGTTTCCTCTTATTTTTCAGATTACTGCCTTGAGGAAGTCAAAGAAGACCTCATGGAACAGTACAATACAAACGAAGATTCCGTCGAAAAAATCCTCAGGTCAGGCATTCATGTTTACAGCACATTAAATGTGGAGATGCAGCAAATCGCCGAGGAAGAATTCAGCAAGAATTCCAATTTCCCGCGAATCAATCCGAATAAGGACAGCAGAGGAAATATTATCGACTCGGATCACAATATTCTGCTGTACAGCCGGTCGAATATGTTCGATTCTGACGGCATCTTCACGTTGCATGATGACGAATTCCGCGTTGCCGACGATGGCAGTCTGACGCTTTTGGCCGGAAAACGGCTCGCATTCTACAACATTAATGCGGGAAACGGCTCAAAAGAAGAGCAGATCGAATTTAAGAAATTCTATTATATGGAAAACGGTATTCTGTACAGCGTCAACGGCGGCGTCATCGGCAATATCGACAAGAAGTATAAAACGAAAGACAGCGACGGCAATCTCGTTATCAGTGGAGAATTCATGAACAGTGAAAAGAATATCTTCCTCTACGACGGCAACACCGTCTCCGTCGATCCTTCAGCTTATACGCTGCGCCAGGCGACAATCCAGCCTCAGAGTTCTATGGTTGTTACAGAATTTTCCACAGGTCAGATCAAGGTCATGGTCGGCGGACGCAGCCTGAAAGGCAAACTCCTGTACAACCGTGCGGATAATCCGCGTCAACCCGGTTCCTCTATCAAACCGATCGGCGTATACGGGCCGGCAATCCAGTCGGGCGTCGATAAGGGCACAGGCTGGACTGCCGGCAGCACGATTGAAGATGCCCCAAATATCGTAAACGGACGAACATGGCCGACCAACACGCCGAACAGGTACGACGGCTGGGTAACGCTGCGCTACTGTGTCGAAAATTCAAAGAACGTTCCGTCTGTAAAGCTGATCAATGATATAGGATACGATTATTCCATCGATTTCCTCAAGAAGAACGGCATCTCGACCATTGTAGAGGACGGCGCTACGAACGACAAAAATGCGGCGGCTCTCGGACTGGGCGGCATGACACAAGGGATCTCGCCGCTGGAAATGGCCTCGGCTTATGGAACATTCCCGAACGGCGGTACCCATGTCGAACCGACCACTTACACGAAAGTCACCGATGCGCAGGGTAACATTCTGCTCGAAAAGAATCCTGAAGAAACGAAAGTCTTTGATGAAACGGTCGCTTTCATCATGACAGATATTCTGAAAACGACTGTCACAAACGGTATCGCACGCCGAGCCGCTATCGGTATCATGCCTGTCGGAGGTAAGACGGGTACGACGTCGGATAATTACGACGCCTGGTTCGTCGGCTTTACGCCTCAGTTTTCCGCCTCCATCTGGATTGGAACAGACATCAATATGGAGTTGTCTCAGGGCAGTGCCGTCGCAGCAACACTGTGGAGCCGCATCATGCGACAGCTGGCTCCGTTCGGCACAGAAACGTCAAGTTTCCGTTCCATGCCTTCCGGCATCTACGTCAGGGGCGGCGAATATTACGTTGAAGGCACATCGCCTACCGGAAAAGCCGCCGGCACCGGCTCATCTTCTTCGAAATCGAATAAAACGAACCAACAGAAATACCTGACAGATGAGGACGGACGCCGTTACTATATCGACGCCAATACCGGTGAACGCGTTTATGTTACCGAATCGTCCGATGATCAGAATTCGTCTTCGACAGAGCAAAACGACGGCACAAATAATTCGTCAACCCAGACGAACCCTTCTACTGCCCCGAACTCAGGCTCCCAGAACGGTCAAACTCCTTCGGAATCGCCAAATCAGAACACAGGGACGCAGCATCCGGCGACACCGCCTGGCGTCGTAAACGATCCGCAGTAAACCGGAGATATAGTAAAAATACCTGTGAAGCTGAAGCAAATGGAAGTACTGATAAGTTCTTTGACGACATATCCCCATTAAAAACTCGTTTAAACGCACGAAAAAAAATGTGGTTCCCGTCCGGAACCGCACTTTTTTGAAACGGCAAAACAGCCGGCCCGCACGGGCCGGCTGTTTTGCCACATTCCCATATTTCAATCAAACCATGCCAAACCCCTCGTAATCGAACTTTATCGAAAAGTCCCGCTTGCAAGGGCAGCATTTTTGACAAGATCAAACCGCGAGATAATCCATGATCAACCATCAATTCGTTGAGGTAGTGATCAATCCATCATTCGATCTATTTATTTTCCAGTTAATCAATTTCCCATTTGATCACTTTATCATTTGATCGCTTTCCCAATCAATTTATCACGCTATCAACCTATCGGTTTCATAGCCCCAGAACTCCGAAACTTCGCCATTTCACAAAGCGCTAATCCACCAATCCGGAATCCGCCTGTTTTTCTGCTTCTTCTTCCGGAAGCCGGAACGCTTTGCGCTGCACGATAAAATATGCCAGAATCACCGCTCCGCCCGTCAGAATCCAGGAAATCGGATAAACATTTACCAGCATTTCAAAGCTGTTAAACCAGTTAAAAACAGTATAAATCCATAAAATCCGAAGTCCGCACGACCCGATGACCGTCAGCGCAGCCGGCAGGGCAGAATATCCAAGTCCGCGAAGCACGGAACCCGTAACTTCGTAAGTCGGCGGCAGCCACGAAAAAAGTATGACATGCGTCATTCTGATCATCGCGAAATCTATGACATCCGGATCCGTCGTATAAATACGAATAATGACATTCCTCGTCAATAGGAAAACCGCACACATAATGCCTGTCGCCACGATTGCGCCCGCCAGACTCAGCCGGAAAACCCGCCTGCATCTGTCAAACTTCTGCGCACCGTAATTCTGACTGACAAAAGTGACAGCTGCCTGACTGAATGCGCTCGTCACAAAATAGACGAAAAATTCAAAATTAACGGCGGCCGCAGAACCTGCCACCGCATCCGAACCGAAACTGTTGATCCCCGACTGAATACAGACGTTTGACAGCGAGAATACGACGCCCTGAACTCCTGCCGGAACCCCGATGCGTACAACCTGCACTAAATACGTTTTTTTCAGCGTCAGCTTCCGGAAATCCAGATGAAGCATTCCTTCCTCGTGCGTCAGAAAATAAAGAACAAGCGCTGCGCTGACACCGTTTGCCGTTACCGTGGCGATAGCGACGCCTGCCACGTCCAGATGGCACCCAACGACGAGAAACAGATTCAGACACACATTGATAATGCCGGAAACGATCAGACAAAGCAGCGGCCGCTTCGTATCGCCGACACTTCGCAGAATCGACGAGCCAAAATTATATATCATCATAAACGGCATTCCAAGAAAATAAATCCTCAGATACAAAACCGCCAGATCGAGAACATTCGACGGTGTGTTCATCAGCTGAAGCAGCGGCCTGGCAATAAAAATTCCTGTCCCCAGCAGAATAAATCCGCTGAGTATGGCCATCGTGACTGTCGTATGAACAACATCCTGAACAAAGTCCCTGCGATTTTGTCCTATGTAATTGGCGATCACGACGTTTGCACCGACGGAAACTCCAATAAACAGATTAATCAGCAGCGTAACGACAGAACTGTTTCCACCTACTGCGGCCAGCGCCTCACTCCCTGCGAACCGCCCTACGACGGCCACGTCAGCCGAATTGAAAAGCTGTTGCAGGATGCTGCTGGCAGCCAGCGGAATCGCAAAGCGCAAAATCTTATCCCACAGCGACCCGTTCAGCATATCGATCTGATTTGAACGTTGTTTTTCTTTCATCGTGCGATTTCATCTCTTTTCATTTTAGATTATTTATTTACAGCAGAATACTACACAATCCCGTTTTTTATATCAAAATCCCATTTAAGGAACAATTCCGCAAACGAACTTTCAAGCCGGACATCAAACCGTTTCCGTCACATACGCAAGGCTGCTATCCTTATCAGTTTCATTAGTAAATCTTCCCTGATCATCCTGCGAAGTTCTGCGAAATATTCGGCAAATATCCGCGAAATATTTTTAATTTTTCAATAAAATCCGTATTTCTGATATAAACAAATTCCTGTCAGTTTTTCCGGTAAACGTTCCGGAACTTTTCAGACAAAAAGCAAAATAAAAGACCAGCAGCAAAAACTGCTGGCTCATCAAGATTTTGTGGTGAAGGTGATGGGAATCGAACCCATGTCCGAAAGCATATCCACAGAAGCGTCTCCGAGCGCAGCCTGTATTTTAAAGCTTCGCTTCTGACAGCGCCTACAGGCAGGCTATGTCGTCAGCTATCCCGTAATTCCCCCGCGCTGCCGGGCATTCACACGGAGTTTTCCTGCATATATTATGCCGGCATCCTCAGCCTGCAGGTGAGCCAAGACCGACAAGCGCAGCTAAACTAAGCTGCTGCCGCTACTAAACGTTTGTTGTTGTTTGCGTTTATTTTTAAGTTTCCCCTTTTAACGCAGACTGGGAAACTGCGGCTCGCTTCTCCGGCTTCAACACCCCCGTCGAAACCTGTACACCCCCATATTTAACGGACCCTGACGCAGCGCTTTTTTCTTCAAACATTCCGACATCTGCCATCCAACGCTTTGACGCTGTTTTGACATCTCGCCGGTACGATAACCTGTCAAACCGCCGATTATGCTGAAAATATATCGCCGTATTTGTTCTGCCGCACCGCGTTTGTGATTCAGGCCCCGTGAATCAATAAAACTATAAAAAGTATACTCCTTTTTCAGCTGTTTTAATATTACAATTATATTTCATCATAGACAATATGAGATCGAACGAAAAAACTTCCGCACGGTCTTCCCGTAAAATGAAATTCATATCGCGGCTTGCGGCCATCCGCGCCTCTTACCTGTTCCTGCTTTTTAAAACTCTGTCAATCGTCCTGTTCGCATCGCGTTTCGCAATATCCTGACGCTTGTCATAAAGCTTCTTGCCCCGGGCCACACCGACTTGCAGCTTCGCATATCCCTTTTCGTTGAGATATAACTGCAGCGGAATCAAAGTCAGTCCCTGCTGCTGAAGTTTCGCATCAATTTTTCGGAGTTCCGCCCTGTTAAGCAGCAGTTTACGCGGCCGCATCGGGTCCACATTATAGATGTTGCCGTGGTCATACGGACTGATGTTCATACTGTAAACGAACGCTTCTCCGTTTTCAATCCGGGCATAGCTTTCCTTCAGATTCACTTTGCCCTGGCGAATCGACTTAATCTCCGTCCCCGTCAAAACGAGGCCGGCCTCATATGTATTTTCTATAAAATAATCATGCCTCGCCTTTTTATTCGAAGCGATAACTTTCTTTCCCACCGGCTTTGGCCTCCTTTTTCATGATAAAGCGAATTTCCAAAAACTTCTTGACGACACAATTCAGCAATTCGGCAGCGTTACACCTATCCATCCGCCTCACAGCCGGACGGTTGACTCTGTTCCTTATTTCGGCACGTCAGCCCGGTATAAAAGAGCCGGGAATCACAAAAATCACTTTGCCGCGCACAGCCTGCAGATCAACCGACGATTCATCATAAACGGCCGCACGAAGCTCTTCCCCCGCCGAGCCGCCTTGCTCTGCATCATAGAGCACTGTATCGCTTTCTGTCGGAATGGAAAAAAGATACGCCGGTTTCCATGCCACGGCAATATCGCCATCATGAAGACCGGCTTTTTCCGCACTCGCCGCGTCGGAAACGACTGTCCACGCAGACAGAACAGACAGCAGCAACGCCAGAAAAACGGCCGTTGCGCACACCATAATAGAACGAACGCTCCTCTTTATAATTCTGCCCGCCTTTTTAATTCCTGCAATTCCAATTCGCCCGCACTCGCCGCACTTCATCGCAAAGCCCTTTCCGTCTTTTCCGGCATCACGTCACATGTCATTCGCCGCCTGTCAGACAGATGTCCGGCAATACGCACTGCTCACATTCGTCCGGAACTTTGCTCTGCACAAACCGTTTTTTGTATATTCTCCGGACTTCCATCCATTTGAACTGTATGGTACGCAATCCCCTTATTTATAAACAGACCCGAATTCACTGAATGGGAACAGCCTCAGCACTGCCTTTCCAATCACGCGGTCTTCGTCCACAAAGCCTACCGCCGGATCACGACTGTCGACACTCGCAACACGATTATCGCCCATCAAAAACAGCTCGCCCTCCGGAACAGTCACTTCATCAATGCCGCCGCTCGTATAGCCATCCTTCGTATACGGCTCTGAAAGTTCTTCGCCGTTCCGATAGACCCTGCCGTCGGAAATCTCGATGGTATCTCCGCCTTTGGCAATCACGCGCTTAATCAGCAGCTTTTTATCTCCGTCATCATCCACCATATCGCTCCGGAACACAATAATATCGCCATACCCAATCTCACCGAACTTATAAGACATCTTCGACAAAATCAGATAATCATAAGGCTGAAGCGTATTCTGCATAGAATGTTCCTGGACAATCGTCGGCTGGATAAACTGTGCGATCACTAACGCGATTGCTATCGCAATCAATATATCTCTGATCCACACGCCTAATTCCGAACCTTTCTTCTTTTTCTTGCCGCCCGGCTCACTTTCCTCCGCCGCGCCTTCGCCTGTCTTGTCGTTTTTCGCTCCTACGGTCACCGCACCGTTTTCCGACACATGATCACCGGCAGACGTGTCGTTCGGACCGGTCGCACGCTTTGCCGCACCGGCCGCTGAAGCGCTTACCGCAACAGCATCCTCCCGACTGTCTCTTTCATTCCAAGCACTCGTTGAATCCGTAGCTCCGTCATCCGCCCATGCGTCATTCCCTCCAGAGGATTTTACATCATCAGCCGATGCCGCTGCCACATCCTGATGAAATGAATCTGCAGTCTGCGCCCCGATTGCGGGCGTTTTCTTGACCGGATCATCCTTCTGCTCCCTGACTTCCGTTATTTTTTCACTCGAATCACCGATTGGAGCCCCGTTTTCCGTCGTTTTCGTATTCAAACCAGACGCGCCTGATTTCTCAGAGCCCGTCTCCGCTTCTTTTGAAGTCTGTTTTGTATCTTTAATTTCTTCCATTTTATTATTGCCTCCCACTTCCGTTTTCATTCCACCACGCGCATATTAGAAAATTATGTATATTTATTTTCCAAATACGCATATCCCCCCCCCCAAAAACTAATCTATCCATTCCAGATGAAACCTGCCTTTTTATTTCAAACTGCACCATTACCCGCGCTTAATCAATCAAATAAAATGTATTACAATAATTTAAAAAATCTGCTTCTTTTTAAAATAACCATTCACTTCCAAAAATATTACGAACGATTTCCGATTGCTTTTTCGGCAACGATGCAGTAATTTTCCTGCCATTTAAATAAGAAAGTCCGCCGCCCGTTTTTAAAAACTCAACCCGCCAGGCGTGCAAGAGTTGTGATGTCAGACCATATTTCTCGGATGCCCGCCGGTTTACAACAGGATCTCCATACTTCGGATCTCCCGCGACGGGATGTCCAATCGACATCAGATGCGCCCTGATCTGGTGCGGACGCCCTGTCAGCAGCCTGATCTCCGTCAGCGTAAACCCGTCCCTGGAAACGAGCGGACGAATGACAGTCTCGATATACCTGCCGCCGCCCTCGCCGCTCTGATCCAAATGATTCCTCGCAGCCTGCGCCGCACTATCTTCTGTCAGCTTTCCCACAGTTTCCTGCGCCTCGCCGGTTCCCGCTGCTTTTACTGCCGGCTTTCCTGAATTTTCCCGTATGTCCAGCGCTTCTCTGCTTTCCGTCGTCTCCGATCGGCCTGTAAGCCCTGTTTCCGCCGTCAGCAAATCGACGCTTACGCGATTTCGCGTTTCATCCTTGGTCAACCTTCCGGTCAGACGCATTTCCTCCGTCAATTCACCGCATACCACCGTTATATAATATTTGCCCACCGCATCTTTATCCTGAACCATCCGGTTCAAATCTCGCAGCGCCGCGCTGTTCTTCCCAAAAAGCACAAGACCCGTCGTATTTCGGTCAAGCCGGTTGACCGCTGCCGGCCTGAAGCTTTTTTCGTGCCGCGGAGAATACTCCCCCTTTTCGATCAGATAATCAGTCACCTGATTGACAAGCGTATTCCTTTTTTCGTACGCATCGCCATGTGTCAGCAGACCAAAAGGCTTTTCCGCCGCTAAAATATTCTGATCCTCGTATGCCACGCCAAACATTTTTTTCGTTTTGGGCCGGTTGAGCGGTCGAGACAAAAAAGCTGCCAGTTCTTCATCCTTCAAATAAAGCGCAACACAGTCTCCTCGCTTCAGAATGAGATCGTTTTTCGCACGGGAACCGTTTACTTTCACATCTTTTCGTATAATTTTATATATATACCCCAGTGGCGCGCCTTTCAAGTATTTCCGCAAAAACCTGTCAAGCCGCTGATCCGCCTCATTGATTCCTATTTCAAACTCCGTCACTTTGGCCACCTCATTTTGTATCTATGCGCCGTGCAATCAAGCCTGATGCACGTTGCAGCCGCCAATGGACCATGCTGCATCTTTCCGCAGCCATCTTCTTTTCATGATACGCGCCATTATGACTTATACATACTGTTTTCTCCAATCCTTCCACACCTTAATTTACGCAAAATCAGGCATTCTCTCCACATGACCCGTCAGTCCGAACGGACTATACAACTTTTCATCCATCTTTTTGCATACCATTTTTATTTTAACACATATTTGTCAATTTCGCACATCGTCCATTTCATCTGCGTCTTATATTTTCGTATGTAACACAAACTTAATATTTTACTATATCTAAAAAATATCTTCTTCCAAACAGCCGCTGAACCTAACCGCCGAACAGAGTAGTAACTTTGTAATTATTTTGCTTTGCAAAACACCGTACATTGCCGGCAAACTGCTTTTATGATAAAATTATAATGTATAGAAAAATTTACGGGCGTACTTTTGTGCATTTCCTTTTACGGCTTTATGTTCATGAATTCGCTTTTGCACGCCTGCTTTTAAAACTATATTACCACTGGATTTTCTGTTTACCCAAGCAGAAATCCGCTATACCGATTGCTCCATCATGATACAGTTTAAACAATGAAATGGGTAATTTTTTACTGGCTGTAACGTTTATTAACCATAAAAATACAGGGATGAGCAAAATTCTGATTTGTTTCCAAGAACAAACAACAGATCGATATCCTGTCGTTTTTCTTTGTGAAATGTGTGTGTTGTTCATCTCTAATAAAAATATTGTAGCAGGAGGATGAAATGTTTAAAATAAAGAATTTTATCTACAACGTAAGTGATATTATCGTAGCTCTCGTCATTATCGCCGTCATCACGCTCATCATCGCATGGCGCGTGGACGCCATCATGAACTACCCGCAGGAACAGGCCGCTCAAATCTCTCAAAACATCCAAACCGATGAGCAGGAAAATAAATCCGCTTCTTCAGACAAGGCCGCTGACGACACAGACAATACCGATACTGATTCTAACTCCGCCGCTGACGTTGCACCGGATGCTTCCTCTCAAAACGATCAGACCCAGCAGATCCAGCCCGCAACAGCAAACGGATGACAGGCATTAACCTGTTCAGCTTGCCGCCGGTTATTCAACTGATACAAATTCCCGAATCACATTTCAAAATAACCTTGATAATGCTCACCGTTCCTTCCTTTTGCTTCCTGAAAGAGGAGAAGAAGGCCATGACGATACGATATAGGAAAAATATTCCTTTTCTATATCATATCATGGCCCATTTTTTTATTGAAATAAAAAGCGGGGCAAAAGCCACCGCGCAGATGCGCGGCGGCTTTTGCCCCGTCATTTTTTCCGGTCGGTTGATTTTCGTCCGTTCTGCTTGCTGAATGTCAATTTTTCTGTTCCGTTACAACCAGCTGCACGTATTTCTCCGGAATAAAAATTCCCGCCGGATTATGACTTTTTATATTTCTTCCTCCAGAACATCTGCTATTTTGCAGCTTCCTCACAAAAACGCATCAGCATCGTCGCTATTTCCGCACGCGATGCCTCTCCGCCAGGTGTCAGCGTCGTGCTCGTCGTTCCTTTAATCAAGCCCTTCGCATTTGCCCAGCGCATCGCGTCCTGCGCATAAAGACTGATGCTGCCCGCATCGGCATATCCGCCAAGATCGGCCAGATCACTCCTGCTGTAATTTTTATACGCTGCATAACGGTACAGAATCGTGGCTGTCTGTTCACGCGTAACCACATCATTCGGTCCGAAATTGCCGTTTTCATAGCCGATCACGATTCCATTATCCTTCGCCCACGCAACAGCAGCCGAATACCAGGTGTTACCGGTCACATCGCCAAATCCGGCTTCGCCTGTCTTTGGCGAACCATCCAGCCGATAGAGAATCGTTACGAGCATGGACCGCGTCGTCACCGTATCCGGTTCAAACGTCGTTTCGCTCGTGCCGTTCATCATGCCGTGAGAAAGCACGTATTCAATGCCTTCCGCATACCAGTAATCCGGATTAAGATCGACAAACTGACTGAACGATGCAACAGGCACCGTTCCCAACGTATCCGTGTCTTTTTCCTCCCGGAATACTGCGCTGATTTTGACATCGGAAGCCGGCATTTCAAACGTGTAGGTTCCGTCTCTATTGTCATTGAGTTCGATATTTTTTCCGCTTGAATCTTTAGCAACTAAAGTATCAAGAACGTATCCTTCCTCCGGCTTGACTGAAACAGTCACTCGACTGCCTTTGGAAGCCTTCTTCGGACTGACGGAAATCGTCCCGTGCTCTATGCCGGACGAAACCGTTATGGAATAAGATGCGCTTCCGCCGGTTGATGATGACGCCGTCGATGACGACGACGATGACTGAGCATAGGCCGGTTCCGCTGTCAGTGGTGTTTCACTATCATTGAGAAGGTTTTCGTCCAGAACGGTGTAAACTTTTCCATTTATCGACCAGCCGATTGCATTCTCAGGCAAAGAAGGCAGCGGCTTTCCAATATCTGACGGCCCGAAAATCTGTGTCAGCGTTGTGTCGTCCGAATCTTTGCTGTCCGGTTTTCCGGTATCCGATTCCGGATAATTAAACGTCACGGTTGCGCTGCGACTGTCGTTGTAAATCGTAAAGATGGAGAAAGAAGTCGTTTCAAATGTTACAATCTGACCGTCGCCAGTGCCAGTTTCAGCCGTTGAACTGATATTTTCATCCGCGCCGATATACTCAGCGCCGCCATTTTCCGATTCATCCGCTGCATCTGCCGGTGTGTTCAATGGCATGTCGCCATCATTTCCGTTTATTCCATTATTCCCCTCATCAGTAGTCTGCGTTTCTGATACTTCTGATATTACTGCCGACACGTTTTCGCTGCCGGCTTTTTCTGCCGCATCTGCTTCGCCGCTTTCAGCGCCGGCGCTGTCATCTGCCGATGAACCATCTTGGCCGCTCTTTATCTGAGCGCTTGCCATGTCTTTCGCATCTGACGTTCCGTTTCCTTCAATGCCATTCGCATCAGCATTGTCATCTGATGCATCGGCGGCGTCCTTCACATCGCTGTCATCTTGTACTCCGCCAACGACCGTTTCATTTCCTTCTGTTTTTACGCTATTCGCATTCTCATTTCCTCCATCAGCATCCTCTGCTTTTCTTATGAATAACGGTTTGATGTATTCCACCGTGCCGTCTTCCTTCTGATGTTTAATATAAGTATTCTCGTTCAGCGTAATTCCATCAGGAACTCTGAGACTGACACGAACAGGCGTGTTTAACTTATCATTTGGCAGCACCTGGGATTCTCCCAGCGCTTTTCCGTCTGCCGTTCTAACGACATACATCGGCTTAATATCTACGACATACTTTTCGTTCGCTTCGTATTCCAGAGCTTCCAGATTCATAGAGACTTCAAGTTCTGAATCAGGCTTCACAAGATTCTCCTCATCAGATCCGGCGATTAAATCACTTACCTTGCCTGCAATCGCCGCAAGAATGCCTTGAAATCTATTATGTTGGTCATTAACTGCTGATTTCACAACGCCTATCGCGTCATCTGCCATTTTTTCATCAGCGACTGAGCCTATCGTACTTCCATTTTTAAGGTCTATCGGCACATTGACAAGTCCGCTGCCATCCACGGTATAAGTGACGCCTCCGATATTGATCGGTGTTGTTTCGCCCAATTGAACCGTCTCGCTGGCGCTGCTTCCGCTTTTCGTGTCCAACGTCACTTTCACGCTGCTACCGATCCCTACCACATGGATCGTCATTCCGTCCATATAGTAAGCAAGCTCACCGCCGTCCTCATTCTCAAGCGTAACATCCGGGAATACGATGGAAAATTTCGTTTCGGCACCATCGCTCACGATGTAATTCGGATTTTCACTGACAGTCTTTGTGCGATAAGTGCCCGGTTCCTTCGCCTGCGACACAGCAAAGCTGATCTCATCACCTTCCACGAGTCCGTCGCTTACCGCCGGAACAGGCGCCTGCATTTCGCCGCTGTAAGTCAGATCCGTATTTCCCCACTTCAGTCTGATTTTCTTTGGATTTATTTTATAACTGCAGCTGTTTTCCTCAGGCAGCGCGTAGTCCGGATTGCTGATTCCCGAAGCAACCGCCGTATGCTCTCCGGCGTCTTTCTTCGCTCCGCCGCTGACTGTTACTTCAGCCTCATCACTGCCTAACAGACCGGTGTTCACCACAGCCGTCACGTTTGACGCCGTTCCATCATAAGTACGTTCTTCCGTGCCCGACCATTTAAGGCCGACCGCCTTCGGCTCCACCGTCAGACGATACTGGCCGGTCTTGTCGCCTTTTGTAGCGGAAATCACAGCAACACCCGCATGATGAATCGTCACTTCGCCAGTATTCTGATCGACATTCGCTACATTCGGATTCGAACTACTGTAAATGAAACCGTCGCTGCTCCCGTTAACATCCTTCGCGATACTAACAAAACCTTCATCTCCGAAAGTCCTATTAACTTTGTTACCTCCAGAAAACGTAACGTCGCTGCTTCCTTCTGTTGTGACAGTCAAGGAATCCGAGCTTTTTTTCGCCGTATACGTCTTACCATCAATTTCAGCATAAGCGCGGACGCGATACGTATATTCTTTTCCTGGCTGCAGACCCTCGATTGTGATTTCAGTATCCGTTGTCGTATAACGATAATAGTACGTATCTTTACTTTCATCATAAACAGAAACCCGGTAATACGTCGCGCCGTGCGCCGCATCCCATTTCAATCCCAGAGAATCCGACGTCGTCCATGCCGATGTAAGATTTGTAACCGCAGGTGGAACGACTTCAAAGCTGATCTCCGTTTCTCCATAGTAATCAACCATACCCATCACCGTTATGGTTGCGGTTCCAACGTCTGGAGTGGCCGGATAAACAGAATAATAATCACCCACTCCTGATCCGATACTGACTGCACGCGTCAATTTCTTTCCACCATCCATAATTGTTATAATCGGGCGAATCGTATTCCCTGACCATGTCCATTCAGATGAATTTAAAGAAATGTCAAGAGAACTGATATCAATCCCACGGAATGTACACCGATTACAGATATGGTGTTCATCCCAATCATGTCCCTGAGGATTTTCTCTGTGGCCTGTTATCGCTTCTCCATCGTCCTCACAGACCGCGCCAGTATACCAGTATTCCCTGCACTTCGGTTCATTCTGGATCGTTTTATGCAGGATTCCATCGTCTCCGGCATGGTAATATTGATCTCCATTTACAATCCAACCCGTTTTAATTTCACCCAGATAGAAATATACCTGTTTATTCGTTTCCGGATCAATTGTAGCCAATCCTGTATAACCTTCTATACTGCGCCGATACCCACATACCTGACATTGCAGATAACCCTCGTTATAAAGAAACTGATGCTGGTCACCACAGTCCGTCTGATATTTTTTTGTATACGTATCAATTTCCTGAGGTGTTCCATCAACTAAATCATAAGCGTTTACTGTAATCTCATTATTATCGGCTTTCACTGTCAAATAAACGGCGTTATAATCGCCATTTACCTGTTCAAAATTAAATTCCGGATGTTTCGAAACTGTATAGGATTTCTCGCCAGAGGACGCGCAGATGTAGTAGACAACACCGTCTTCATCCACTTTACCGTCAATCATCGGAGATGTTCTCGCATAAGAATGATCGTGTCCGGAAAAGACGATGTCAATTCCAGCTTTTTGTGCATAAGCGGGCAGCATATCATGAATCACTTCATTTCCGCCGCTGTCATTCGTATAATACGCAGGCTGATGGATCGTTAATATCTTCCACGTGGCATTGCTCCTCTGTGCATCCGTTACCAGCCAATTCAGAGCCTTTTCATAATCGGCTCCGACACCGTAGCTGATTGACGCGATATAAACACACCCGTATTCAACAGAATAATATTTCGGGTCATCCATTCCGAAAATTGAACGGGTAATATCGAAGTTATCCGTATCTCCCGTGATATCGTGGTTGCCCAGCGTATGAAGCACATCCGTTCCATCAAGGCCGTCCAGAAGACCCAGGTTAGTGCACCAGTCTTCATAGATGTCCGCTTTGTCTACGAAATCTCCCGTCTGGATTCCCAAATCATAATCGCCTTTATTCAGTTCACTCAATATTGTCTCGATATTCGTCGTGTCTGTAGCCTGAATGTCGCCCAATACAAAGAAATCTGTTTCAAGCGACGATTTGTCCGTAAGCGTAAATGACGTAACGTCAGACCAGTGAGTTCCATCGCCCACTCTGTACACGTATTCCTTCGAACTGTCAAGACCGGTTAACTTCACTCGGTTGCTTCTGACCGCATAGTTGCCCGAAACATTCTGAGTTCCGTATCCGGCGAGAGAAAGAACTGTCTGCGTTCCGTCAACCGTCGTAAACTGGACCTCATCTTGGTTTTTATCATATGCAGCCTTTTCCGCGTATTGAAGTTTCGGGGTTGCTGTACTTGTCAACGGATTTGACAGCCATGTCACATTTTTCTGAGAACTGCCATCTGACACGGCGTTATTCAGAATCATTTCAGGACTTCCATCCTCTTTTCCTCCCGCTGCAAGCACATAACCTGTTGTCGTGGAAGAAACTCCGGCACTGCCTTTTGCGTAAACTTTGTACGACTGGACTTTGCTCAGTAATTCTATCGGCACTTCAACCTTTCCGTCAGAATTCGACTGGCCAATGGATGTTTCAGAGTTTTCCCTCTCATCCAGATATACATCAACGCCCGAGGCCGGTTTTCCGTCCTCATCCGTCACATGAAAATATTTTGTTTCCTTATCCTGTGCAATCAGAACATCTGAGGAAACACTGTATGGCGCCGTGATTTCAGCGGAATACTGCGGGCTGGCAAAACTGACCTTTCGGTCATCACTCAAAGTAAAGCTGCCTTCCGGAACCGAATATTCAAACTTTCCACCGACGGCTGCCGTAGCCGGAATCTCAAAAGACACGGTGGCAAGTTCGCCTTCTTCTTTGCCAATCTCTTTAAGAGCGTCATCTTTCTTTGTCAGAGTAAATGTATACGTATTATACACATCGTTTGATGTGATTTCACTCACGTCAAATCCTTCTACAGGCTCCACCTTACACTTTTTATAAGACTTCGTCGCCTGTACGGTAGCCGTCACAGATTTAATCTTTGACAAATCACTTGTTTTTAGTTTAAAATCATACGAAGCTGCCACCGTTGCTTTTTCCGCGCCTTTCTCCACGGTAACAGACACATCGTTGGTGTTCTGTGGATCATTGACTGTAAACAAGATTGTTTTTACCGTCTGATTCCCATATCCGTCGGTCACCAACACTTTCATCCGATGGGTTCCATTCGACAAATCACTGCTGAAATAAACACAGTCCAGAGTATGGTCCACAACGGCATTCTTCGATTTCACACCATCGATATATGCGTAAACATTGTCATAATCAATGCCGCTAACAATTTCTGCATCCGCGTCCTTAAAATACGCTGCAAAATTAAGTTCGTGCGTTTTAAATTCCGTATTATCCTCCACAGACTCAACATCGTTCTTTTCACCGTCTACAGTTGTTACGTTTGTAATCTCAGGAGAGGTAACATCATCTCTCATCGTACCATAGACAAACTGAAGATTGTCGACATAAATACTGCCGATACGCTGGGAACGGTCCACAAAAATGCCATCCTTCGTATGACTGCCCGCGCCAACGCCCGACGCGATCCCGTACTGATTGTAACAATCCATTAGACGAATCGCTTCTCCACCAGCCAACTTAATCTGTGAGCCTCTCCATTGGCTGAGATCGACTTCAAAATAGTGCCAGTTGTCATCCGCATAATCCGCGACACCGCCATACCGCTTTCCTCCAGATTTCGGATACGCTTTGTCCGGCTCTTCCGTAAAGTTGAGACATTGCATACTTCCTTCCACGTCAAACGCGACTCTCAACCAGTAGTTAGGCGTACCTTCCGGAATATATGCCCATACGCCGAGAGCCGTCGGCGAACCCGGAATCACAACGTCAGACGAAAATCCGATTGACGCGCCTTCTACGCCATTTGTTTTTGTAAAATCATAATTCAGCTTCAATGAATGATTTCCAAAACGTACTGGATATCCGTCCTCTCTGCGGACGATTTCCGCACTCTCGTTGCCGCCTCTTGAGGCGCTCAATTCAATTTTTCGATTATTCACATAATGTCCCGTAACGATCCGGTATTTGTCAGTATATTTTGATACATCTGTATCTATTTCTTCACCTGATTCTTTATAAAATGCTTGTATCTTGTAACCATCCATGATGGTACGACCGATGTTCCAATAATTCTCAGCTGAAGTAACTTTACCCTCACCATCCATAAAATCCTCAAAGTCCATGACGACAACCGGAGCTTTGCCGACTTCTACAGAAACCGAAGCAGACAGACTGCCCACTGAAGCCGTGACTTTACATGTACCCGAGGTGGCTTTAGCTGATATAAAAAGATTCGTTTCTTCCGAAATAGAACCCAGAGATTCACCACTCTCAGAAGAACTCGTAATATTGACGTCTGAGATTGTCCATTGTATATCATTTGGGTCGTAAATTATAGGAGCACCCTGATATCTCAGCTGTATTCCAAGATCGCTCTCCTCATTAAAGCCAAGGGTTACCTCCTGTGAATCAAACTTGATTTCGTCCGGCTGAACAAGCTGAACTGTTTGTTCCCCAACGTGTTTTCCATTTTTATCCTTAAGAAAAACGGTTACTTGACCCTCTTTCCCCGAAGGTTGAAACTTGCCGTCGTCTGAAATTGTTCCCATATCAGAATTAGAAACGTCCCACGTTAACTCTGGTACTTCGGAAACCGTCGCTCCGCTTGAATCCACATATTTTGCGCTGAAATCAATCGTTTTGTTCGGCGTATAAAATGTTTTGGAAGGAGAAATTACAGCATGATCGAATGTTCCGCTAGGTGCTTCCGTGGAAACGAGCAAAATAGAAGACGATACATAACGCTCGCCACCGTCCGACGGACTGTTTCGAATTGCAATTTTCTTTTCGCCTTCATAACACGACGCATAGGAGGAAGACCCGCTTGAGTCGAGATTCAGAGCGGTTTCACATCCCATATCCACCATCATTTCAGCCAGTTGCGCCAATGTATACCCACATGTCAACGGCGGACTGTAACCTCTCGTCACCAATGTGACAATCGTACCGTCGTTTTTTATTCCAACAGCTGTCCGGCTGGTAATTTTTTCGTCGGTAATGTTTTCCGCAATCCCGTTCTGAACCAGATATACTGAACCTCCTACCGCTTCTTGAACGTCTGAAAGATCATCGTCCGTCCTAATGACATACTCTCCATTGTTTAACATCGCGAAATATGGACGTCCATTTGCACTATTACAGATTTTACCATCCATTACCAGTGCTCCCACAGGTTGACCGGTCCCCATATTGTAGAAATCTGCGTTTAAAACACCGACAACTTTATAATTCGGATACTTCGACGGATCTTTTTTAAAAGCCTTCTGTGCGGCATCCGCCTGATCCGTTATTTTTTTCAATTTCCACGAACCCGCATTATAATCTCCGTATCCTGCCATCAGGCGTGTCGTTTTGACTTTGGGATCAATTTCCACAACATAATCAATATTCTGCTTCGAGCTTTCGTTATTGTTTGTTGTTATCGTTGTCTCTGTGATTCCGTTTGCCAACCGAACCGATTGACTGTCCACCACGAATCTCCCGCTCGTTGACAGCGTGTCGCCCGGCTTAGCCGCATAAACAGGAGATGCTACCATGCCCAGAACCAGAGTTGCTGTCAGAAAAAAAGACAACCCTCGTTGGTACTTCTTCATTTCAATCCCTCCTTTTCACAAAATAAGGAAGGGAATCGTCCTCCCCCCCCCCTACTGAAAAAATGAAATTTTGTAATTCTTACTTATTCAGCAGGTTTTTCTTCCTGTTCTTCAGTTTCTTCGCCAATTTCTTCTTGTTGCTCGTCAGGCTCTTCTTCATCCGGCTTTTCTTCTTCTAGTTCTGGCGATTCTACTGGGGGAGTCTCTGGCTCCGGCTCCGGCTCCGGCTCCGGCTCTGGATCACTTGGTGGAGGTGTATTCGGTCTATTTGGCGTACTTGGTTTCTTCTGCGGTTCAACAGTAATCGTCGTGTCGTCAGTCACCGTCTGGTCGTTAACCGTCGTATTTTCTACACCTTCCGCCGTCTTAACCGTCGTACCCTCCGGCGCGTCGCTGATCTTCACGCCGTCTTCCAGCACATTGACCTGAATCTTTCCTGTGCTACCCTTCAGAGAAACATTAGCGTCTTCCTTTGCGATGACGACCGTACCCGAATAATCGCCGGTAATCGTTACATCATCAGCGACGACGAGAACAAGGCCGTTTCCGCTCGGAGTTACCGTACCGTTTTCCGTAACATACTCACAGATCGACTTGTCGAGCAGCGACATTACGCTGGCGCGGTCGATGTCGTTGAGCGGAGCCATATCTGTGGCCGAAATTCCATTGATATAGCCCAGGTTTACAAGCGCATTGATATAGCCGCGGGCAAAATCGGAAACGTCCGACGAATCGTCAAACGTCCTGTCGGCCTCTGATTGCGGCTCAATTCCCATGGAACGCGCAAACATCGTAAACATCTGTTCACGTGTCAGTTCGCCGGCAGGACTCATCGTTGTCGCCGACGTGCCGGTCAGAATTCCTTTTGCGACACACTTGGCCACAGAGTCAGCATACCACGAATTCGGCACAACGTCCGTAAACTGGCTGACGGACGCATTTTCACCCAGCTTCAGCAAACGCGCATAAACGGCTGCCGCCTCTGCACGTGTCATTTCCCCGGCCGGGTTAAAACTACCGTCACCAACGCCCTGGACGATTCCCGATTTACTCCAGCGGTCGATCGAGCTTTCGGCCCAGTGTCCGTTGGTATCCCCATAAGTTGCCGCAAAAGCAACGGTCGGGGTCAGCGTTAGTACCATAGTGAGTACTAACAGGATGGATACTATTTTTTTCTTCATGTTTCCTTCCTCCTTTT
>CAYTKT010000013.1:0-46459 GCA_964438605.1 uncultured Oscillospiraceae bacterium | reverse complement strand
ATCAACGTTAAGAGAAGGGCCGGAGGGAGGAAACGTTCTTTCGGCCCTTTTCGTTTAGAAAGGGGACAACATGGATTATCGAACGGTAAAAGAAGTATTCAGTCCGAAGGAATATGCGGATCTGGTTGCACAGACCGATGCAATTTTTCAAAGCGGCCAAAGTGCGGACGCTGTGATTCAGGCGATAGCGAACAAAATTGCAATCGCGTTGCAAAAAGATGAACAGAAACGACGCAAACAGACCCAGTTAGAAGGGATTGCGGCAGCCAGAGCGAGGGGAGTTCACCTCGGAAGGCCGCGGATTCAGCCGCCGGCGAACTTTCCGCTGGTGCTGAAACAATATCTTGACGGGAATCTGACGGCGAATGTGGCAGCGGGACTTTGCGGCGTAGCGGTCAGCACCTTTTACCGCATGAAGCGGGACGTGATGGAACAAGAACTGCCACAACAGGCGGAGCCAGGATCCCAAGGCTAGAAAGCAAAATAGGCCAAAGAAAGCGGCAACAAGAGACAGCGCATGGACCGGTTAGAAAACTTGACACAGGTCCTGTGGCCGTGTAAAGCAAAAGCGGCGCGATGGATTGCAAGATACCATATCATTCGAATAACAGTTTGAAAAAGAACATATAAAACTTGGAATATGCCGAGCCGGACACAGGCATCGAGGGACCCGCCGGCTTAAAGGCAATAGAATTGCGGCAACTGCGTTTTGGAATAAAAATAAATAAAAAGGCACTGACAGACGAACTGCACATTTTTTCGTGCTTTCATCCGCAGTGCCTTATTTCATTACTTATTATATCGTTTTGTTTCAGATATGATTAACATGGCACACAACCGATTCTGTCTAACACCTGATTTAACATAAATTAACCCGCTGATCCTGTGTCAGTCTAATCCGGTACGAATTAAGTTATTATAATCTGGCATTAATCCGTCGCCTTCAATCTAATCCAAAACAAATCTGACGCCAATCTGCGCCGATTCGCTGTCACTGTCAGCACACTATCTGCATCTGCACGATTTTTAACCTTATCAATTTAATACCGCGCTCTCTTTGTATAGTGCGTGTGGAGCAGTTGATGAGCCTTTTCACTGCCCGGCTCGCCCAGCCAATCTTCATAAATATTCTTCATAATGACAGGATTCTTATGAGACTTTCTGATCGGCAGATTTCTGTCTTCTTCGTAAAGTGCCTGAGCTCTGAGTTCAGGAATGTTGACCCAATTTCTGACCCTTGCAGGCTGAATCGGCTGGCCGCCGCCATTTACACAGCCACCAGGGCAAGCCATTATCTCAATAAAGTGATAATCAGCTTCGCCGTTCTTAACTCTGTCGAGCAGTGCAGATGCGTTGCCCAGACCGTGAGCGACCGCGATCTTGATGTCCATGCCCGCTACGCTTACCGTCGCTTCCTTGATGCCCTCAAGTCCTCTGACATCGTGATATTCGATTTCTTCAATATCTTTACCGGTCAGAACGTCAGCGACAGTTCTCAAAGCAGCTTCCATAACGCCGCCGGTCGCACCGAAGATAACACCGGCGCCCGATGCCGGACCGAACGGGCTTTCAAATTCGCCGTCACATTCGTTAAACTCGATACGGGCTTCCTTAATCATTCTCGCTAATTCTCTCGTAGTCAGAACATAATCAACATCCTGATACCCGCTGTCGTTCATCTCAGGTCTTTGGCACTCAAACTTCTTGGCTACGCAAGGCATTACGGAAACCGTCACGATCTTCGACGGATCGATATGGTTCGTTTCCGCATAGTAAGTCTTTAAGACCGCGCCAAACATTTCATGCGGAGACTTACAGGAAGACAGATTGTCAATAAATTCAGGGTAATAGTGCTCGCAGTACTTGATCCAACCAGGACTGCAGGACGTAATCATCGGCAGTTTACCGCCGTTCTGAATTCTATGAAGCAGTTCCGTACCTTCTTCCAAGATCGTCAGGTCTGCACCCGTGTCAGTATCGAATACTTTGTCGAACCCCAGACCCAGCATAGCGCCTACCATCTGCTTTGTCGCAACCTGGCCGATCGGCATTCCAAATTCCTCGCCGATGCCTGCTCTTACAGCAGGGGCAGTCTGCACAAGGACAATCTTGTCAGGATCAGCGATTGCCGCCCATACGTCTTTTATCGCGCTCTTTTCCGTAATAGCGCCAACCGGACAGGAAACGAGACACTGGCCGCAGTTTACACAAGCGACCTCGCCGAGCCCCTGTTCAAACGCAGGTGCGATCGTCGTATTGAAACCTCTGTTTACAGCGTCGATGACGCCGATGTTCTGTACGTTTCTGCAGGCTGCAACACAACGCCTACAAGCGATACACTTCTGAGGGTCTCTGACGATAGAAGGAGACGTTTCATCAAGCGGCAGATCGCAGGTTTCGCCTTCAAATCTGAGTTCTGTAATATTGAGTTCTTCTGCAAGAGTCTGTAATTCACAGTTCTTGCTTCTTACGCAAGTCAGACACTCTCTCTTGTGATTCGAGAGAAGCAGTTCGAGATTGATCTTTCTCGCTTCCTTAACAGCCGGAGAAGCCGTATAAATCTCATTGCCTTCCGCCACAGGATATACGCAGGCAGCCTGGAGAGCCTTTGCACCCTTGATTTCAACGAGGCACATCCTGCAGGCACCGATTGCATTGACATCCTTTAAGTAACAGAGTGTAGGAATGTCGATGCCCGCCTGCTTCGCAGCTTCTAACACTGTCGTACCGGCAGGTACCTGAACAGGTTTGCCATCAATTGTAATATTAATCATACTCATTCTATTTTTCATCCTCCTACGCTGGTATTACGCTTCTCTGTGAATTGCCTTGAACGGGCACTTTTCTACGCAAGCGCCGCACTTGATGCACTTCGTCTGGTCGATTTCGTAAGGAACCTTTTTTTCGCCTCTGATCGCGGTAACAGGACATAACTTTGCACAGATGCCGCAACTCTTACAGACACTCTTATCAATTTTAATCTGGATGAGCTTCTTACATACGCCGGCCGGACATTTCTTGTCCACTACGTGAGCTTCATATTCGTCCCTGTAATATCTGAGCGTGCTCAGAATCGGATTTGGCGCCGTCTGGCCAAGGCCGCACAACGCGGAAGCCTTGATGTTCTTTGCCAGAGTTTCGAGCTTGTCAATATCCTCCAGTTCTCCTCTACCCTCTGTAATCTTTGTCAAAATCTCGTGCATCCTCTTAGTACCGATACGGCACGGCGGACACTTACCGCAGGATTCATCGACTGTAAATTCGAGGAAGAACTTTGCGATATCGACCATGCAGTTATCCTCGTCCATGACGATCAGACCGCCGGAGCCCATCATCGAACCGATTGCGCTGAGATCATCGTAAGTCATCGGTGTGTCGATCAGAGAGGCAGGGATACATCCGCCGGAAGGACCGCCTGTCTGAGCTGCCTTAAATTTTTTGCCGCCCTGGATACCGCCGCCGATGTCATAAATGACTTCCCTGAGCGTCGTACCCATTTCGATTTCAACAAGACCCGTGTTGACGATTTTGCCGCCTACCGCGAATACCTTTGTTCCCTTGGACTTCTCAGTACCCATAGAAGCGAACCATTCCGGCCCGTTGAGGATAATCTGGCAAATATTTGCGTACGTTTCCACATTGTTCAGCATGGAAGGCTTGTCGAAAATACCTTTGGACGCCGGGAATGGCGGACGAGGACGAGGTTCGCCTCTCTTGCCTTCAATCGAATTCATCAGCGCGGTTTCCTCACCGCATACGAACGCGCCGGCACCAAGTCTGATGCCGATATCGAAGGAGAAGCCCGTTCCGAAAATATCATCTCCCAAAAGACCGTATTCATGAGCCTGCTTGATTGCAATAGTAAGTCTCTTAACAGCCGTAGGATATTCCGCTCTTACATATATGTAGCCCTGGTGTGCGCCGATTGCATATCCGGCGATTGCCATAGCTTCGAGTACCGAATGAGGGTCACCTTCGAGAATCGATCTGTCCATGAATGCGCCCGGATCGCCTTCGTCAGCATTACAAGCAACATACTTGACCGGACCTTCGGAAGCTGCTGCGAACGACCACTTCATTCCAGTCGGGAAACCTGCGCCGCCTCTGCCTCTAAGACCGGATGCCTTGACGACATCGATCACTTCCTGCGGCGTCATTTCTGTCAGCACCTTGCCGAGAGCCTTATAGCCGTCGAAAGCGATATATTCTTCGATATTTTCCGGATCGATACGTCCGCAGTTTCTGAGAGCTACCCGCTTTTGAATCGAGAAGAAGTCGGTATGCTCAATCTTATTTCCATTCTCATCGTAAGAATCTGTGCCGCTGCCGATCAACAGTTTTTCCACAACTCTGCCCTTGAGGAGATGTTCTTCTGCAATCGTTTCGATGTCCTTCAGAGAAACTTTCGCATACATCGCGCCTTCCGGATAAACGACGACGATAGGGCCTTCCGCGCAAAGGCCAAAACAGCCTGTCTGCACCACCTGTACTTCATCAGCGATACCGAATTCTTCCAGTTTTTCATGAAGTCTTTCTCTGAGTTTTTCGGAATTGGAAGAAAGACAACCGGTACCACCGCAAACTAAAACGTGAGATCTTGCAATCTGCATGTTATTTCCTCCTTGTTTCTAAAGATTTTCGTTCGCAATCGTATATTCAGCGACAGGCTGACCGTTTACGATATGCTCCTCAACGACTCTTGCTGCCTTGTCTGCGGTCATTTTGACATAAGTGACCTTATCGCCTTTCTCGTCATAAACGTCGACCATAGGTTCAAGGTTGCACATACCCATGCAGCCGCTCATTCCGACCGTAACGTTGTTAATATTTCTCTTATGAAGTTCTTCTGAGAATGCGTTCATGACAGGCCTTGCGCCTGCTGCGATTCCGCAGGTTCCCATACCTACGACAACCCTCTTATGCGGTTTGCCGTCACGCATATTGATTACGTCATAGGATTTCTTTCTAAGTTCAGCCAGTTCAGCTAATGATTTCATTTAGGATACCTCCAAATATTGATATGATCTGTTCGTCCAACATCTGTTCGATAAATGAAATGATTTCAAAATCATTTATCGGGACTTCACCGATTTGTTTGCGCACTTCTTCCGTCCTGAAAACAAATTCCGACTCTTCATTTCTGAGAATCAGATGAAATTCAATGTCAGGACAGCCCATGATAGACAGCGCCATGGTTTCCGCCAGATCGCCCAGCGGTTTTCTGCTGATATTTTCAAGCTCAAATGTCGCCGTCGTCGTCGTTCCGGTGTCCTGCACGGAATCAATCCGTACCGTTCCGCCGGCCATTGCAGCGGTGTCAACCAGAAGCGGGATTCCGAGCCCCACTTCACGCGAACTTTTTCCTGTAAAAAAAGGATCAAAAGCTTTTTTTACCGTCTCCGGAGACATTCCCTTTCCGTCATCCTTAACCCGGACAGTCAGCAGATTTTTCGATTTTTCGGCTTCGACGCTCACTTCTATATGAGTGGAGTCTGCATCGATGGAGTTCTGTATGACATCCATCAAATGCAGCGATAAATCAACCATTTTTTCCTATTCGTTCATATATTTATCGCAAATACCCTGAACATCAGCCTGAACAAGACGTCCGTAAACTTCGCCATTTACCATTGCTACCGGCGCCAGACCACAGGCGCCTACACAGCGGCATGCTTCGATTCCAAACGTCCCGTCGTCGGAAACTTCACCGGCTTCTATGCCGAGAATACTTTCAAACTTTTCGAGAATCTTGCCGGAACCTTTGACATAGCACGCCGTGCCGAGACAGACGCTTACAGTATATTTGCCCTTAGGCTGAGTCGAGAACTGAGTGTAGAAAGTGACTACACCGTAGATTTCCGCGAGAGGAATTCCAAGTCCTGCGGAAATGATCTGCTGTACTTCGATCGGAAGATAGCCGAAGTACTCCTGCACTTCATGCAGAGTTGGGATAAGCGCTCCCTGCGTGTCCTTGTACTTGTCAATGATATCGTTGATCACTTTTAACTGCTGATCCGTGATATCAACTGCACGATTTTTACTCATTCAATCATACCTCCTATGAACTACTAAAGCTGAATAAGTCTTCCTTTACGACTGCCAGACCCACTGGCTCAAAATATCTCCGTCCCGCCACTGGCCGTCTCACAGACGACCGGCAAAACGGGAATATCTTGTATGTCCGTGATCTGTCTTTCTGTCTCCATATCATTTCTTTCTCTCGCAAATGTCCCACAGGTATCGGGCGGCCGGACAGGCGGCGAAAGCCACAGACCTTCCGTCCGACTGGCCTTGAGAGAAACAGACCTGTCAATCAAAATATCACAAATGACCACGACAGGCGACGATAATTGATGCTCCCGCACGGCGGCGGGTGCGCACTACGCGGCGTCCTTTGTCAATATGTCGTGAAGTTTCCAGCATATCTCGTATACGGACAGCGGAGTAGACAGGATATCGATTTTTTCATCTTTCGCTTTACTGATCGTCGCATCGGGAACCGGAATACCCTCCGGAATGAGGATGCAGACCGGATTTGTCAGTTTCGCAACGGCCACCACATTGAGATGTGTCAGCACGGTAATCCAGATGTAACCCTTTTTGGACATCGACATCACCCTGCTGAGCAGGTCACATGCGTAAACATTGAAAATTTCCGGATCATTTATGAGTTCTCCCGTCAGAATATTCATCGGTAGCTCAGCTGCCGCTTCACTTAGTTTCATTATTAAAAGCCTCCCTCTAGTTTGTAAAGTACCGCCGGATGTGAAATTCAGCTGATCCAGCCGGCACCCAAGTGTTTGACACAGACTCTTTTGCGACGACATCAGCAGCTGCCCCCGCGCTCAATGCGCAATGGCAACCATGGTAAATCGTTAGATAGAAAAAATACTTGTTATCAAATAAATTTTAACAAAAATCCTCACGGACTGCAAACGCTCAACAGGTTTCTTCTGTTTTTGCTCGTTATTTTTTACACAAATATTTTTTGTGTATACACATTGTTTTGAATCATCTCCGTAAAAATTTCATATTTTTTCACAATTACCGAAAATGATATTTTATAGTGAAATCATTGTTATACGCAATTCGTTCGCCCCGTTATTAAATTAACAGCGATACCGCTGTCTTGTTCAGGATACCATACGGTATTTACCCGAAAAAACAGTGAATATTCATGATTTTTTCATATTTCTCCGAAATTTTATCGGTAATCTGTGGCAATTTCACTTTTTTATCTCATTTTTTCATTTTTTAAAAATAAGGCAGGATGCAGTGGAACAAACTGTGTGTTTTCGCACGAATCCGCACGAAAACAGGCAACTCATCATTGCCCTGTCTGTGTCCTCCGCCGTGCCCTCCGTTCATTTAGCCTGACTTTATTCTTTGCGTTCCGGCTTCTGTGTCCTGCTGTCATCCAACCTCTGCACAGTTCCGCTGTGCTCACTCTGATAATGCTGCTGTAGATCATCCTCGTGCATCGCCGCTTCCAAGCTGCGCTTCTCCCGCAGTTGCCTGCGCAGTTCCGCCTGACGCGCCGCCTGTCTGCGTACCTTCAAAACAAACAGCAAATATGCAAAACCAAGCAGGAGAATCACCAGCACAATCAACAGAACCACCGCCTTGCCGACAGAAATTTCGGCTCCTATCCGGCTGAACAGCGAGGAGCTGACTGCCTCCATCGTAAACAAATCGTACCGGCCGATTTCCTTCGAGCCGTATTTTAACACGAGCGTTCCCGCTTTCGCACCTTTCTCCACCGGTGCCCTGAGCTCATCACTGTTGATCGTTACGGAAAATTCTTTCTTTTTATCTTCCGCAGACGAGTCGCCGCCCGCGATCTCCGCAACGCCGTGTACACTCTCCTTCGTCGTCACTTCAACAGACCGCCGGGCACCGCCCTTCACAGCCACCTTTCCGACAGCTTTCCCTTCCTCGACGCCGATATCGAGAGATTCAAAATTGTTGAATCCGAAATCAAGCAGCTGAATCATGTCACTGTAAACCGTTTCCGGCTCCGAGCGGTAAATGACGCCGATCAGCGTCATTCCATCACGTTCAGCCGCTGCTACAAGACAGCTCCTCGCCGAATTCGTATATCCCGTTTTGATTCCGAGAATCCCTTCATATTTATATTTGCGCGTTTCGATCACGTTTGACGTATCAGGCTGCACTCTGCTCTGGTCATTTACGGCGCTTGCCTCCGATGGCGGCGTCAGCTGAGGCGGCGCTTCGTATGCACCTTCCGGCGGCACGCTGATATTTACCTTGGAATTGTCATAAAGCAGCTTATTCGTGTTATGCAGCATCCTCTGTTCCGGCTGAAGTTCCGTAGGCGGAATTATGTATTCATAAGTCGAGATGATTTTTCGGAATGTCTCGTTTTTCATGGCCTCCCTTGCAAAAAGCGCCATATCGCCGGCTGACGTCACATGAGCTGCGTCAGGCAGTCCGTTGGGCGTTACAAAATGCGTCTGTTCGGCGCCCAGTTCCTCTGCCTTTGCGTTCATCATATCCGCAAAGCCCTCCACGCTGCCGCCGCAGGCTTCAGCCAGTACAACAGCCGCGTCATTAGCCGAGGCAAGCAGCATTGCGTAAAGCAGATTTTCCACCGTCATCTGTTCGCCTTCCAGCAGATAAATCCGGCTGCCCTCTGTATACGCCGCGTTGTGACTGACCGTACACACCTGATCGAGCTGTAGATTTTCCAGCGTCAGAATCGCCGTCATAATCTTCGTCGTGCTCGCCGGATATGCCGGCCAGTCTTTATATTTATCGTAGAGAACCTCGCCCGTGTCAGCATTGATCAGCACTGCCGCCCCCGCGTAAAGCCGCGGCATGTCAGTTACAGCGGCCTGGGAACGGCACGTCACCGCCTGGCAGAAAATCAAAAGTACCGCACACAGCACTGCGAAAAACCTCAGACGCATTTTAAATTCCTTGCACGATTTCTGTTTTATCATAATGTATTTCCTTTTATTTATCCAATATTTATGATGTCCTTTCCTTTTCAGTTTTTCTGCGAAATAATAACGTTTATAGCTCTGTACTGCCTCACACTGCGTTCCCTATCTGTCCCGGAAAAAATGTTCCGTCAACTCATATCCCGCGCCGAAGTGACGTTCGCCTGCTTCCCCGGAAGTCTCGGTAAACCTGTTTTGCGGCACGTTCTTCTCATGCCTGCTGTCATAAAGCACATACGGAACAGGATCAGCGGAATGTGTTCGGATGCTTACCGGCGTCGGATGATCCGGCAAAATCAAAAGTCTGAAATCTTCCCCCGTGGACCTCAGATAATCAGTCACCGGCGCAACGATTTTTCTGTCAATCAATTCAAGGCTCTCCACTTTTTCGGAAATGGATCCCTGATGACCACATTCGTCAGGCGCTTCAAGATGAATATACACAAATTCTTTGCCGTTTTTAAACGCGTCGATGGCTGCCTGTGCCTTTCCGTCGAAATTCGTTTTAATCGTCCCTGTCGCGCCTTCTACGTCGATGGAATCCAGGCCGGAACAAACGGCGATTCCCTTAATCAGATCCACCGCTGAAATTACGGCTCCGTGAATCCCGTATTTTTCTTCAAATGACGTCAGTGACGGTTTTCTGCCCTGGCCCCAGATCCAGATCGTATTGCCCGGATTCAACCCCCGCTCCATACGCACCAGATTGACAGGATGATCCTTCAGCAATTCGTAGCTCTGGCGCATCATCTCTGTAATAAACTCCGAGCCTGCGCCTTTCGGCAGATTCGGGCCCACTTTCTGCTCAAGCACATCGTGAGGCGGTGTCAGCTGATAATCGGTCGACCCGTTTTTAACGATCATGGCGTGACGGTAACTGACGCCGGGGTAAAACCGAATTTTATCCGTACCAAGATGATCATTGATAAAATGAATCAGTTCTGCCGCTTCTTCACTCGTAATATCGCCTGCACTGTGATCTTTAATCGTCAGATTTTCGTATGTGCCGCCGCCTTCAACAGTAATCAGATTGCAGCGGAACGAAACGTCAGTCGGCGCCATGTCAATGCCCATGCTGGCGGCCTCAAGCGGCGATCTGCCCGTGTGATACTTTTCCGGCGCGTACCCCATAACAGACAGATTTGCCACATCGCTGCCCGGAGCCATACCGTCGGGAACAGTCTTTACGGTGCCCACCTCGCCATGAGCAGCAAACCAGTTCGTACAATCCATACGTGCAGCTTCCAGCGCCGTCCTGCCGCCAATTTCCGCCACCGGTCGTCCTGCTGCCCCGTCTGTAAGTACAACTAAATATTTCATTCTAAATATACTCCTCCCATACACTTTTACAAATACTCTATCTTAATTCCTCAGGACTTTACAAATTTGATTTTTTGACAGTTTCTTATGACTTTCTTTGCCGAAAATTTCTTTACTATTCTACCATAGTAGAGTATAATTGTGTACAAAATTATTACATCTTATGACACGGAAAAGCAGTCTATACACCTCTTTTTACACCCCAAATTCCGGCTGCTTTTGGAAACAAAATATACAATAATATTATTATAGAAACGGAGAAAGAATTATGGACAGAGTATTCAATTTTTCGGCTGGTCCTTCTACACTACCGCTGGAAGTACTCCAACAGGCCGCAGCAGATCTTGTAAATTACAAAGACTGCGGTATGTCCGTCATGGAGATGAGTCATCGTTCTAAAGATTTCCAGGATATTATTGACGCAGCCGAAGCCGACCTCAGAGATTTGATGAACATTCCGGCAAACTATAAAGTCCTCTTTCTGCAGGGGGGCGGCACTCTGCAGTTTTCCATGGTTCCGCTGAACTTACTGAGAAACTCAAAAAAAGCCGACTACATCGTGACCGGCCAGTGGGCCAAAAAAGCTGCCCAGGAAGCTGTAAAATTCGGCGATATCCGGATTGCTGCCACATCTGAACCTGATACATTCACATACATCCCGCGCCTTTCACGCGAAGATTTTCGGCCGGATGCCGATTATGTCTATATCACAACGAACAACACGATCTACGGCAGCAGATACAATTACCTGCCTGATACGGGGGACACGGTTCTCGTCGCGGACCAGTCGTCAAATTTCCTGTCGCAGGTATATGACGTCAGTGATTTTGGTCTGATTTACGCCGGAGCTCAGAAGAATGTAGGTCCGGCCGGCGTTACAATTATTATCATCCGGGAAGATCTGCTGGGCCACTGTCCTGCAAATACGCCGGTTTATCTTGACTACAAGATTCACGCAGACAAAGGATCTATGTATAACACACCGCCGTGTTTCGCGATTTATATGGCCGGACTTACGTTCCAGTGGATTAAGAAAATGGGCGGCGTCCCGACGATTCAAAAGCACAACGAAGAACAGGCCGGCCGCCTGTATGATTTTATAGACAACAGTGCGCTTTACAGCTGTCCCGTCGCAGTCGACGACCGCTCTCTGATGAATGTTGTATTCGTGACCGGCGAGAATGATCTCGATAAAAAATTTGTTGCGGAAGCGAAGTCACAGGGGCTCGTCAACCTGGGCGGCCACAGAACGGTGGGCGGAATGCGCGCCAGCATTTATAACGCGATGCCTGATGAAGGCGTCGATAAGCTGATCGATTTCATGAAAAAATTCGAGCTGGAAAATAAGTAAAAATAAGTAAGGAAGGAAAAAATCAAAAAAGGATTTTGACAGGACATCATTATGTATAAAATAGCAACATTAAATAAAATTTCTCCCGTCGGACTTGCGGAACTCAGTGAGCAGTACAAAATTACGGAAACCGTAGAAGAAGCTGACGGCATCATCGTCAGAAGCCAGGACATGAAAGACATGAAATTTTCCGACAATCTGCTCTGCATTGCACGCGCCGGAGTGGGGGTCAACAACATTCCGCTCGACAAATGCTCCGAGCAGGGCATCGCTGTTTTCAACACGCCGGGCGCAAACGCCAACGCAGTCAAAGAGATCGTTATTGCCGCTATGCTTCTGGCCTCCCGCGATATTATCGGCGGCTCCCTCTGGGCAAAGAGCCTGACAGAAAACGTTGAAAAGCAGGTAGAAAAAGGCAAAAGCAAATACAAAGGAAACGAAATTATCGGCAAGACGCTGGGCGTGATCGGTCTGGGCGGCATCGGGGTTCCCGTCGCAAACGCGGCCGCGTCGCTTGGCATGAAAGTCATCGGTTACGACGCTTATCTTTCTGTCAAAAATGCGCTCCATATTTCAGAAAAAGTCCGGGTCGTAGAAAGCATCGACGCCATGCTGCCCGAATGTGACTTCCTGACGGTTCACGTTCATGCAAACGAAACGACAAATGGAATGATCAATTCTGACACATTTTCAAAGATAAAAAAAGGCGCTATCCTGCTCAACTACGCAAGAGCATCCATCGTCGATACCCCTTCGCTGAAGGCCGCTCTCGAAGACGGCACCATCTCAAAATACGTGACCGACTTCCCGAATGACGAAATCATCGGTTTCCCAAATGTCATCATGACCCCTCATCTGGGCGCTTCCACCGACGAAGCCGAGGATAACTGCGCAGTCATGGCCGTCGAGGAACTGATGGACTACGTTGAAAACGGAAATATTACAAATTCTGTCAATTTCCCGATCTGCAATATGGGCGTCTGCCCTACGGCAAGCCGTCTCGCCATTTTTCATAAAAATGTGCCGACGACAATCGCACAGATTACAAACACCATCGCGGAGCTCAATATCAACAACATGATGAGCAAGAGCCGCGGCCAGTACGCCTACACGCTGTTAGATCTCGATTCCCCTGCCGATGACATAATCGTACAGCATCTTAAAGAAATCAAGGGAATCGTCCGTATCCGCAGAATTAAATGAAATGCTTAAAATCCGGCGCCAATGACAAAAGACCGTGAATATAAAATGAAATTGAAATCATAAGCGTCATTACCAAATCTCGGTTTAGCGCTTACGGCCAGATACTATCATCTCAATTCTTAAAGGCTGTGCCCTGTAAAAAAATACCCCTGCACCAGTTTATGATGCAGGGGTACAAGGGAGGTGCCTTCCTCTAATCATTCAGGCGTGTGGATGTTTCATCCCTTTTCTCATGCTGCGCAAATCAATTGTCGTCAGCATTTTTATTTTTATTTCTGGATTTTAACCTCCAACCGAAGAACGCTATGCCAAATGCAGAGCAGAGAGCCAGCGCCAACCAGAAGTCCATCCGGCTGTCATCCCCGGTCTTAGGCTCGTTTTTGTCGCTGATTTTGGCCAGAGGGACATCCTCGTCAGGCATATTTACCAGAGGGACATCCGTATCCGGCAGATTCGTCAGAGACACATCATCATCCGGCATGTCGGCCAGAGGCACATCGGGTTCCGGCAGATCTGTCAGAGGTACGTCGTCATCCGGCAGATCGCTTAGAGGAGTGTCATCGTCCGGAATATTGCTCAGAGGAGTGCCGTCATCCGGAATATCGCTCAGAGGAGTGCCATCATCCGGAATATCGCTCAAAGGAGTATCGTCATCCGGAATGTCACTCAAAGGAGTGTCGTCATCCGGAATGTCCGTGTCCGGTTCATAAGTATTGGTAATGGTGACGTTGACGGTGGTTCCATGGCTATCCTCGGTAACACTTGCGGTGTAGCCTGGATAATCGCCGATTTCAACTGCGCCGTAGCGAGGGCCGTAAGCCAAACCGCTCCAGTTTGTTCTCCACCCGTTGTCAGCGCTCAGGGTCTTTGTCTTACCGTCAACCGGACTGCCGTCCTTCGTCAGCTGAACCGTGATGCTGTCGGGACGCCGGTTTGCAGTGTCGCCCGCCCATACCTTCTGTACATTGACAGATGTACGAGGGCTTGCATTTTTGCTGTTCGTCACGACAACGCTGTTCTTACCTGTTTCATACACAACGCCATCCTGATAGGTGTAAGTTGTATTAAAGTCCTGATTTTCCTGAACTTCAACAACATGCCACTTGACGCCTACCGGAAGACCAGTGATTGTGGCCGTTTCATTCTGCCCCAGATCCGCAACGGTGCCGTAGACTGTGTATTTTCCACCGTTTAACTCGACTGTCTGATTCTCGCCCGTGTCGTTTCCATTCTCATCCAGGACTTTCAGCGGAGTGATGGTACCGCCCTTGCCTTCCACCAGATTGCCTTCGGAATCTTTAACAGTATATTTGTATTCGTCAGCCAGCGTTACATATCCGGCAGGGCTTTTCAGAGCCACTGTGAAATCATACACTGAATTGTAATCCATGCCGCTGCCGCTGATCACCTTGGTGATGTTCAGATCGGCGAGCTTGCGAACATATTCGTTGGTGACGTCCAGCTTGACTATAACATCTTCAGAGTTATTTTCATCATCAAGGACGAACGAAGCGCTTTCTGCGTCTTTTGCACCACTCTCAATTTCTTCCTGAGTAACCCTTTTCTCCTCCGCGTCCTGACCGCTCTTGAAGGTCACTGCGCCAAAGTTATAATAATCGACGCCTGCTGCCTTCATGTCCTCAGTGACTGTGTAGGTGCCGTAAGGAACGTTCTCGAAGGTAGCTTTTTCTCCGTATTTGACCTCGATTTCTTTCTCATAATCTTCACCGTTAAGTGTTTTTCCCCTGAGGAAGAAGTGGAAGTTTTCAACAATCCTTTCGCCATCTTCGCCGTACTCGGTGCCGTCCATGGTCACATCTTTGTGGACTGTGACGTTGCCGGTCTTGAGACTGTAGCTGTTTTCAGCAATCACTTCCAACGTTTTGCCATCATTTTCATCGGTCAAGTCGATGATAAAGGAGCCGTCTTTTTCCGGCGTCAGAGTTGCATCGTCTTGTATTACAGCAACACTGTTCCAGGTGTAGTTTTTGACGCCGTTATCCCTGGTTTCCTTCAGTTTGTAGGTTCCCATAGGCAGGTCTGAGAATGTTTTGGTATCACCGGCCGTGACAGTTTTGGATTCCGATTCATAGGTGCTGAAGCCGTCGGCTGGCGTAACAAGTTCAAGTTCGAAAGTATATTCCTTGTTTTCAAAACTCGGTTTGTTCGTTGTGTTGAGTTCTTTTCCGTCTACCTCAAGCTTTTTTGTCAAGGAGAGATTTGTCTGTTTTGCATGGTAAGTGTTGGTGGCTACGACATTCACTTCGGTGTCATCGCCAATCTCGATCGAGATTCCCGTTTTTCCTTGTTCATTCTCAAATACTTGGCCGTTCACTGTGTAGGACACGCTTCCGGGATCGAAGTATTTGACATCCGGCATTGATTTTTCATAGAGATAATATTTACCATCCGGGATTCCATTTATAGATTCATTGTCTACAATTGATGTAGCTTGGTAACTCCAATTGTTTTGTTTGTTCAACCGTATGAGGAAAGTGGGTTGATAGTTGTTATCGTACGACATTCCTTTGAGGACGAACTCGAAGGTGAGATCATCCAACAGGCTGCTATCCATGTTTATATTTCCGTCCAGATCAACTACTTTTTTCAAGGAGAACCCGCTATTTTTTACTTCGTAGTAGTTTGTGGCAGTGAAGTAAGTTGTCGTTCCTGTCTTCACCTCTATTGTGTCGTCTGTATCGTTTGTATCGCCTGTATCGTTCAATACATATTCGTTACCTTCTTCACCCACTTTTCCAGACTTGCTCATGCGGACCCATTTAAAATTTTTTACATCACTAGATTTAATCTCACTAATTTTATATACACCTTCAGGTATACCCGATATTGTAACCGGTTCGCATTTTCCTTTGGCAAACTTCAATTTGTATTGTTCATCATAGTTATTCGGACCCGTTACCTTGAACGTAAACGTTGCCTCGCCAAAGGCTTTTACAGTCTCGTCAGTTATACCGTTACCGTTGCCTACTTCTGGACCATTCAAGTCAATTTCCTTTTGGATGACCAGATTTCCAAGTGCAAGAGTGTTTGTGAAGTTAGCGTCATTGTTCAGAATTATTGTCGGTGGTGTTCCATTTAGTTCAGCTCCATTTGATATGGCTTGATCGTTTTTTTCGACCGTTACGCCAGTTAGCTCATCAGTTACCGTGTAAACGGTCATTGTGTTTCCATTTGTGCCTGTGCTTATAGTTCTGTTTTGTACAGACCTTATGGCCTGTACAGTAATATGTCGTTCCGTCATATCATATTTCACATTTGTATGCTTTCCGTCGTCAATTTCCTTCAATATCAGGTGAGTTTCAACATTTCCTTCAGTTTTGTCTGTGCCAAACAAGGCAGAGGTAGAAATGTTTTTGAATTTAATTTTCCCTCCGTTTTTGCTGGTCGTGCTTCCAAGTTTAGTTCCATCATCTTTAGTAAGCTCGAAAGTATAGCCATCTGGTGAAGTGTTTATCTTTGAATTTGACGCACCAGTAACGGTCTTAGCGGCCACGATATTGACTGCATTGTCTGAATAGGTATACTGATAGTTTTCCTCACTGAAGGTCAGCAGTCCATTGGTGCCGATACCGCCGCCATGCATTGTTGAATGATTATTTGTTATTACAGTGTGGTTTTCTTTGTTTGTTTTCGCAGCTGCCTCAACTTTGTCACCGTTTTGTACAGTCAGGCCCAAAAGTCCTTCCACTTCGATTTCGCCGTGTTCTGTTGCATATATTTCTTCATTTTTCTTAGTAGCTTCTGGTTCTGGCGTGTCCCGAAGAGCGATTCCTTCCCATTCAGCAAAGCCACCACCCAGCGTATGCGGGCCAACCAAACTGTAGCCGGCAACAAAATAATCTTTTCCGGCTGATTTCAGTTCTTCTGTCCATGTAGTTTTTTGGTCGCCTTGGTCGACTGTAGTTCTAAGCTGGTTTTTACCAGATGCTGTGTTCCGATAAATTGCAGCGTTATCCTCGGTAACAATCGATACCATCGCATGTAAACATCCGGCCACGCCGCCGCCCAGTCCGTCCGCAGAATTGTCATAGATTTCAGCGTTTTTAATTGCCAACCTACCTTTACTTTCTAGGAAGATCCCACCACCGCCCAAATCTTGTGTTGAATTTTTAATACAGTTATTTGAGATTTCAACATTTTGATTATTTTGATTTTTGGTCGGGTCGATCACATTTTTTTTCCCAGCCAAATACATACCACCTCCGGCATATTGTGTAGTAGTATTTTTTGAAATGGTTCCGCCATAAATTTCCACGTTTGCTCCCCGGAATGCACAGATGCCACCGCCTTGATCTGCTTCGTTTTCAGTGATATGCCCACTATTCATCGTTAGGGAGCTTTCGTCCAGTAGCAGGATTCCTCCTCCGCACCGGATTGTTCCCCGTTTATCAGGAATTATGGCACTGTAACCGTTTAGGTTGTCATTGGAAGATTGTTTGTTTACTCCATTTTTGCTTACCTGTGTCCCTATTCCTCCTGTTATGGTTACGTTACCTTCCAAAGTTATTTTAGCACCTTTGTAGGCCAGAATAGCACTGCTATCGTTACCTGTTGCGTCGATAGTCCCTTCTCCTGTAATGGTTACAAACGTGCTAGATCCGCTAATCTCAAGAGTACCTTTCCAAGGTTTGTTTTCGGTAAATTGAAGTGTATGGTGATTGTTATCGTCTATAACGAAGCATTGTTCTTCCGGCACTGGTGTATTATCGTACATAAGAGGAGTGCCTCCGCTTTCTGAAATGGCGTTGATCTCGTCGCTCTCAGATTCCTCGTCTCCAGTCATCTCGGAATTTTCCTGCACTTCGTCTTCTGGGGAGACGTTACCCTCCGGGGTTTCACCTCCGGAATCCTCAGAAGTTTCAGGTTCCGTAGCTTCAGATTCGTCAGTATCAGGTTTGACAGTTTCCGACTCTGTAATTTCAGGCTCGGCAGGCTCAGATTCTTGAATTTCAGACCTTTTGCCCCCAGAGTCAACGCCCATCTTGTCAATTATCGTGTCTCCATGAATCCCAGTAAATCCACTTCCACTCTCTTCCGCGAATACGCTGACGTTCATCATGCCGAGCAGCATGAACAGCGCCAGAGACGTCGACAATATTTTGCGGAGTTTTTTGCGTGTCGTCTGTTTCATCTCAAAACCTCCCTTTCCTTTGAATTTTCAGACAGAGAATGAGTTCCGCGAGTATTCGTCTTAATTTCTTTTCTCTTTCTCATTGTTTTCTTCCTTTCTCTGCATTCATTCGGATGCAAAGTATCCGGCGGCCGGGCTGGCATCATGTTTCTTCTTTTCCGTTTCGCTTCGGCTTCAAACCCTTCTCCTTTGGCTCTCCCCTCGCTCACAGAATCGAATCGCACCTTAGCCCCCATAGCTTTGCGTCCCGTCATTTCTGGCGGTTTGCTAATAATCCGCGGCCGGGCTGACCTGGCAGCTTCGTCTCTGCTTTAGTCCCCATAGCTTTGCGTCCCACCGTTTCCACTGGTTTGCTTTTCCTAATTAGCAGCCAGGCTGACTTAGTTTCCCGGAAAAACGCCCCTCATGCTTCCAAAGCTTCTTCGTTCGTTTTCCCCTCTTTGCAGCGCTTTGTACGGCGCTCTCTTTTTTCCTCAAGATTTGCTTTCCTCGCCTTGCTTTTATGCAAGGGAAACCTTTAGTCCCTATAGCTTTGCGTCCCGCCGTTTCCGACGGTTTGCCAATGAATTTCCTGCGCGGATTTTTTCTCTGTCTTTCCAATCCGTGCCGTTTGGCCCTGCCAAATTCCCTTTTGACAGGGCCTTTGTGCCTGGCGGACCGTTCTCCGCCTTGTGGTTTGTTCTCATGCGAATCCTCCGTTCTGTTTTGCTTCTCTCCCAGAAAGCTTATTCTCCCTGGTTCTCGTTCTCCTCCGTCTGTTCCTGAATCCTCTGATTTAACGATGCCCGAAATCCTTTGCTCGCCTTAAACACCGGCTTATACCCGGCTGCCACCGGCGCATCTTCCATGGTGATCGGGTTTCTCGCCATCCGCTCCTGAATCGGCCGAATGTCAAACAGTCCGAATCCCATAAAGCAGACCGCCCGCTTTTTGCTCCAACTGTCCGACAAAATTTCAAGAAAGGTTCGTGTCGCCTCATGGGCGGCTTCCTCACTCATTCCCGTCCGGCGGGCAAATTCGGAAACGAATTCTTTTCGGTGCATATATCCTTTCACTTTTTCACTTCCATTCATGATCTGGTTTCGCCTCTTTTCTCCTCTGCGTTTCTTCTTTTCGTTTTCTGTTTCTTCCGGTCATTCCGTCCATTGTTTCTTTCCTGATCCGTTCAAACGTTCTCCCACAACAAAATAAGCATTTCGACCTGTTTCCTTCCTCCTTTCCACCCGGATTCCGGCCCCATGTGGGCGAATTTTCTGAGGATTTTGGTTCAAAAAATAAAAAAAGCGCCCTTTCTCCGGGAGTAACCCGAAAAAAGGGCGCACGAAAGCAGGGCCAGGAAAGATTTCTTCTTTCGGTCCTCTTTGTGATGCAAAAAATCAAGGCAACTGCTTGTTTCTTTTGCTTTCTTATGTTATACTAAAGTCCCATTGGATAAGAATTCCACTCAGAAACGGCCCCACCCGCTTTTTCCGTTCCTCTTTGAGGTCGAAATGCTTATTTCGTTGATTTTTGGAAAAACGGATGGCGGTCGTTTTTCCATTCTTCCAGCGAACGGTTTTCCGTTTCCGAGGATTCGTCGTTTCCGTCAGGACACAAGGTTCATTCGTTCCAGCTGTTTCCTCTGTTCTTTCGTTGTCGTCCTCAGATAGAGGCGTGTCGTATCGATCGACGAATGTCCCAGCATATCGGCTACTTTGGTAATATCATGGCATGATTCATAAAACACGCGTGCAAACAGATGGCGCAGATTATGAGGAAAGACCTTGGACGGTGCGACCCCAGCTGCCTCACACAGCGACTTCATCTCCGCCCAGATCTGCCGGCGTGACATCGGATTGCCGTTGCGTGTCACAAAGATACTGCCTGAGGAAATTCCCTGCTTCTTCGCATACTTCAACAACTTCCGGCTCAACTTCGACGACATCAGAATACAGCGAATCTTGCCTTTCATCGAAATCTCCGCACGTCCCTTTGCTGCTGCCTCCACCGTAATATATTTCAGTTCGGAGACGCGGATTCCTGTGGCGCAGATCGTTTCCATCAGCAGTTCCAGCCGCCACCTGCTGTCTGTCTGTGCGGCAGCAAGCAGCCGTTTATATTCCGCCCGCGTCAGTTCCTTCTCTGAATCCCGGAACAGTTTCCGCTGCAGCCGCAGATGATGAATCCGGCAATCCTCCCAGCCGACAAAATGAAAAAAGGAATTGACGGCTGCGAGCATCGAGTTAATCGTCGTCGGCGCATACCCGTCGGCAATCAGATGCTCCTTCCAGGAGACCACCTGTTCTTTCGTCACCGCATTTCCTCCCAGCCAGGTGGTCAGCGCCCGCAGATCGCGCCTATATTTTTCAATCGTTCCCTTTCTGCGTTCCGCTTCGTACAGATAAGAGACAAAACGTTTGGTCAGAGTTTCATTTAAATAGCGATTTTCCATTCTGTGTTCCTCCTGGTATCTTTGAGCCGCATCCATTTTCTTTCCTTTTCTTCCCTTTTTGGTTCGACTTTTTCTACATGGGCGGCGGATTCGGTTTTATCCCTTCCGCCGCCTGCTGCTTTTTTGCTAATGTTAATAAGTTTTATCTTCTGCCATATACAGCAGCGCGTTGCAAATAGCTGCCGCCACGGTACTTCCGCCTTTTCGTCCGCGGGCGACAATATATGGGACGCCTGCATTCATAATTTCTTCTTTTGCATCGACTACGTTTACAAAACCTACTGGAACTCCGATAACCAATTCGGGGCGCACTGCGCCTTCGTCAATCAATTGACGAAGGCGCAGCAGGGCCGTCGGCGCATTTCCAATTGCAAAAATCAGACGGCCCTGCATCCGGGCGGCCTTTTCCATACTGACAGCCGCCCGGGTTGCGCCCCTTGCAGCCGCCTCGGCTGCCACTTCAGAGTCTGCCATAAAACAAACCGCTTCGCAGCCGAGGCGTGATAGCGCCGCCTTATTGATGCCGGCCAGCGCCATATTCGTATCAGTTACAATTATCGTCCGGCCGGTTTCTGTTTCAGCTGCGGCGCTTAATACATCACCGATACCGACTGGCGTCTGCGGACCGGCTTGTGACGAAGCCGGTCCGCAGACGCCCCGGTTATAACCCGTTTCGCCGGTCGCTCCCGTTTTTTCCATGCCGCCGCGCAGCGCTTTCAGCGCTGCCGCCACCGCCGATTCCGAAAACTTTATCGTATACTCATACTCAAAATCGGCGGTGGCGTGGATTACGCGCCGAATAATCGGCGCGTGATCTCGCGGCGGCCGCGTCTTCATCTCCCTCTCAATCAGTTCCATACTTTTCTTTTCAATTTCTTCCGGTTTCATCCATCCTTACCCCCATGCGTCCTCTTAATCTGTTTCTCACTCCAAAAAATTATTTCATATAATCTCCTGCAATTCAATAAATTCTCTGAATTTTATCTCACCGTCTCGTGCCTGTATTGTTTTCCACATGATTCAGCTTTCATTTCGTTCATTTCTATTAAACTTTTATATTTTTCTTTTAATTTAATCAAAATACTTATTGCTTCGTTCTATATAAATCTTATTATCTCCAATTCAAGTATTTCTACAAATTTTCGCGCTTTCTATCTAAATTAATATAGATTTCCGAGAATTATAATACGTCAGCCTCTCATTCATTTCTTTCCGCAAGCCTTTTCTGTTTTTTCTCAATTTAACGTTGAGTACACTTCCGTTTCTCTGTTGAGAAACTCCAGCGCACTCAACAGGGTCTATCCGACCCGTAATTAAATTCGGGCCGCACCAAAATATCTGGTGCGGCCCGATAATATTCTTTCTTAAATTTTACGCTCTTAGAAAATCGTCTTCGATGACTCTGCAAGATTCTTGTACGTTTCATACCTGCTCTTTGCGTTTTCTTCCGCCATATCAAACAGCTCATCTGCAACATCAGGGAATGACGTCGTAAGCTGCGCATAACGAACTTCGCCCATCAGGAAGTCTCTAAAGCTTGCGGTCGGCTCCTTTGAATCAAGAATAAACGGATTCTTCCCTTCCTTCTTGAGATCAGGATTATACCTGTAAAGATGCCAGTATCCCGCTTCCACAGCGTCCTTCATAACCTCCTGAGCCTTGTTCATGCCCTTCTTAATGCCATGATTGATACAAGGTGCATAAGCGATTATCAGCGACGGTCCGTTATATGCTTCCGCTTCCTTCAGCGCTTTGAGAAGCTGGTTCCTGTCGGCGCCCATAGCTACCTGAGCAACGTATACATAACCATAACTCATTGCCATAAGTCCCAGGTCCTTCTTTTTCGTTCTCTTGCCGGATGCCGCAAACATTGCGATAGCCGCCGCAGGCGTTGCCTTGGATGACTGACCGCCCGTATTCGAATAAACCTCCGTATCGAATACGACGACATTTACATTTTCCCCCGATGCGAGAACATGGTCAAGACCACCATAACCAATATCATAAGCCCAGCCGTCGCCGCCGAACATCCAAATGCTCCTCTTTGCCGCAAAATCCTTTCGGTCAAGAATCGCACGGATCGCATCAGCAGCCTCACCGTCGGCCTTTGCTGTTTCCAGCACAGAAATCAGTGTATCCGTAGCCGATCTGTTCGCTTCCCTGTCATCAAACGTATTGACATATGCCTCAGACGCTTTCTTTACTTCGTCTGATACGTTAAGGTCTGCCAGCTTTTCTGCACATTCTTTCACCTTTGCTCTTACTTGTTTCGTTGCCGTCGCCATCCCAAGACCGAATTCAGCATTGTCCTCGAACAGCGAATTGCCCCACGCAGGGCCTCTGCCAGCGGCATCCATCGTATACGGAGAAGACGGATATGATGCACCCCAGATGGAAGAACATCCCGTCGCGTTTGCCAGCAGCATGGAATCACCAAAGAGCTGAGTAACAATTTTTGCATAAGGCGTCTCGCCGCAGCCCGCACAGGCACCGGAAAATTCCAGATATGGCGTGCGGAACTGGCTGTTCTTTACGCTGTCAGCAGGAATCCCAAGATTCTCCTTGCTCTTTGCAGCTGCATATTCCCAGTTTTCTTCCTGATCGTATTGAGACGCAATCGGCTGCATGACGAGCGATTTCGTCTTTGTCGGACATATATCCGCGCAGACACCGCATCCGAGACAGTCGAGCGGAGCGACCTGAATTCTGAATTCATAATTTTCAAGGCCCTTGCCTTTTGCCGGAACCGTATCAAATCCGGCAGGTTTTTTATTCAGTTCGTCTTTCGCTACGAGAATCGGACGAATTGCTGCGTGCGGGCAGACGAAGGAACACTGATTGCACTGGATACATGTTTCCTTATTCCATTCAGGCACGTTGATTGCAACGCCTCTCTTTTCATAAGCCGCAGACCCCGGAGGCATAACGCCGTTAACCGATTCATCCACAAATGCGCTGACCGGCAGAGAATCGCCTTCCTGCTTCGCAACAGGGCGCAAAATATCCTTAATAAAATCAGGCGCATTTTCTTTTTCCGGAGTTTCAAGCTCTGCATTCGCCCAGGACGCAGGAATATCAATCTTTTCAAAGGCCGTAGCGCCCTTGTCGATTGCCTTATAGTTCATCTCAACAATATCATCACCCATAAAGCCGTAGTTTTGAACAACAGATTCTTTCAGGTGTTTAATCGCTTCGTCGAGCGGAATCACATTCGCCAGTGCAAAGAAAGCCGTTTGCATGATCATATTGATTCTGTTGCCGAGGCCGATTTCCTGTCCAATCTTAACAGCATTAATCGTGTAAAAATTGATATTGTTATTCGCCAGGTATCTTTTCATGGAACCAGGCAGATTTTTTTCGAGTTCCTCTTTATCCCACAGGCAGTTAAGCAGGAATGTACCGCCCGGCTTCAGATTTTTAAGCATATCGTACTGATGCACGTATGCCGGATTATGACAGGCCAGGAAATCCGCTGTGGAAATCAGATACGTAGACTGGATTTTGTTCTTTCCAAACCTCAGGTGAGAAACCGTAACGCCGCCGGACTTTTTAGAATCATAAGCAAAATAACCCTGAGCATACATATCTGTGTTGTCGCCGATGATTTTAATTGCACTCTTGTTTGCACCTACTGTGCCGTCGGAACCCAGGCCCCAGAACATACAGCGAATCGTACCTTCCGGCTCAGTCGAAACACCTTCTACTGTAGGCAGAGATTTAAATGTAACGTCGTCTACGATTCCAATTGTGAAATCTCTGATTGGATTATCTGATTCGAGATTATTAAATACCGCCATAATCTGTCCAGGATTTGTATCCTTGGACGCAAGACCGTATCTCCCGCCGATAACCTCAGGCGCATTTTCAACATCATAAAGAACTGCTTTGACATCAAGATAAAGCGGTTCGCCTGCTGCGCCAGGTTCCTTCGTTCTGTCAAGAACAGCCAATCTTTTGCAGGTTTTAGGCAGAACAGCAAGGAAATGTTTTGCAGAGAACGGTCTGTAAAGTCTTACTTTGATCAGGCCGACTTTTTTCCCCTCTTTTACTAATGCATTGACTGTTTCTTCCGCTGTTTCACAGACAGAACCCATAGCAACCATGACATATTTTGCGTCCGGCGCACCGACGTAATCAAACGGTTTATAATGACGGCCCGTTTCTTTTGCGAGCTCATCCATGTAATATTCCACGATATCAGGAATCGCTTCAAAGTGCTTGTTCTGAGCTTCTCTGCTCTGGAAGAAAATATCGGGATTCTGCGCTGTTCCAATCGTCTTCGGATGCTCCGGTGTCAACGCTTTCTGTCTGAATTCGTTCACGGCATCCATGTCGATAAGCTTCTTATAAACATCATAATCTATCAGTTCCACTTTCTGAATCTCGTGCGACGTCCTAAACCCATCAAAAAAGTGAACGAACGCTGCTCTTGCCTTAATTGCGGACAGATGCGCGACGCTGGCCAGGTCTATGATTTCCTGAACTGAGGCGGAAGCCAGCATAGCAAAACCCGTCTGTCTCGTAGCCATGACGTCCGAATGGTCACCGAAAATACTGAGCGCGTGTGTGGAAACTGCTCTCGCTGATACATGGAATACCGTCGGATAAAATTCACATGCGATCTTAAACATGTTAGGTATCATGAGAAGGAGACCCTGAGAAGCCGTATATGTGGTAGTCAAAGCGCCCGATGCCAAAGAGCCGTGGACAGCGCCCGCCGCTCCGCCTTCAGACTGCATTTCAACGACCTTGACCTGCTGGCCGAAAATGTTTTCCTTCCCGTTTGCAGCCCACTCATCGGTGATTTCCGCCATCCCTGACGACGGTGTGATCGGATAAATCGCAGCAACTTCCGTGAACGCGTAGGAAACGTGTGCGGCAGCCGTGTTGCCATCCATGGTTTTCATCTTTTTCTGTGACATGTTGTTCTCCTTTTAACTTTTGATTTTATTAAAGTCAGAAGACCTCCGCGCTCCGAAAAAAGAGCGCAAAAAACCCTTCGTCTTTCATGTGCATTTTTATATGATAAAACAACTCACTGTCTAAGTCAATTTCCTTCCTTATTGTATACATTATTCAACAATAGTTAGGATATAATCTATCCCTCACATGGAATCCTTTTTGCCATATTTTCATTCGATTCTCTCACAGATTCGTTTGCCCAAAAAATAAAAAGCGGAAAAATACGCCTATTTCTCCGCTTTTTATTCTCATTACTACAAGCATCCGCCCGCGTCATTTTACGCCGGCCGCATTTCTTTCATCTGGCTTTCTTTCAATCCGGTTTCCCGATCTGAATGCTTCAATATATATCATATATATCTTTAATACATCGGCTCAAGCAGTCCGTACTGGTCATCGTCACGCTTATAAACGACGGCTACGCGATCGGTCTGAGAATTCATGAATACAAAAAAGCTGTGATCGAGCAGTTCCATCTGAAGGATTGCCTCATCCACATCCATTGGAGTAAGATCGAAAGATTTAGATTTAACCGGTTTCAGTGTACCTTCAATATCATCTTCAATCTCAGGAACTGCATCAAACAGGATTTGTTTGTTCTGCTTATGATTTTTCTGAATTTTCTTTTTATAGCGGGACATTTGGGAAGACAGACGATCTACCACCTTGTCAAGACACAAATTCATATCCGTATCTGTGTATTCCGCTCTGAAAATTACGCCCTTGAGCACGATCATCGCTTCCATCGTCTGACGCTTTTTCTTGTAACCCATCGTCACATCTACAACAATATCATCGGAAAAATACTTTGCAAGCTTTTCAAACTTTTTCTCAATCAATGCGACCTGCTTTTCATTCGCTGTAAAACCCTTTGCGGAAATATTTATCTTCATATGGTTACCTCCTTAGTAAATTTACCTTATATTGATATATTCGACGTCAAACTCGAATCTCCTTTTTTTTGCAGCCAGGATTTCCATTTTTTCAAATCAGTTTGCGCAAAGACCTTCTTTTATTTTTTCAGTCAATCTACGCATCGCCGGTTGCCGTCTTTTCGCGGGCGATTTGCAGATTTGCACGCCTGCATTTTTCCTTCCATTCACGCACTCGTCCGCCTGCGTTTTCCATCCGGTTTATTCACAGTCTGTCCATATTTTTCTGATGTGGATAACCGGAATAACTGTGGATAAGTCTGTGAACAACTGAAATCAACAGGTGTTGCATTGTGGAAAAATGATTTTCATTTTTTCTAAAGAACAAATATTTTTAATTTACTAAAACGATTGAAATTTCAACAGTTCTTCTCACTTATTCTGTTATGCTATTATCTGTAAAAACTTGCTCTTTCCGCTGAAGTCCTGTTTTCGGCACCTGTGGATAACTCTGTGTAAAACGGTGAAAAGCTTCTGTTGAAAAAACAAGTACGTCAGTTCTCAAAATCCGGAGACGTATAAAATTCAAAAAAGAAGGCGGCTAAAGGATGCGCCCGCCTGACCTGGTCTTTGCCCCCACACTCGCCTGTGAACGTGTGTTTAGATTTTTCACAGGACTTACTTCTAAACCGCGCCATGCTCACGAATCGACATTCGCTTACGTGGATCCCTTTGCCCGCGGCTGGCCTGGATTTTCAACCACAGGCACGGGTACACCCTTTGCCCGCTCTTATCTTACCAAATAATGAAATTGCATACAACTGCTAAAATCCTCAAAGTTCCTCTTCCATTTCCGTTAAATTTCCTCCCATGCAGTCTGTGTATTTCACACGCGCCGCAAAAGCCGCCGGCTTCTGGCACAACTCTATCCCTACCGACTCTCGAACTCTGCATATCCCAAATCTTCTAATCGCTGCGGCCACTCCATCACAGCGCTTCCGGCTCATCCTTCTCATTCTGCATATTCCGCAAAATCTTCTGGTTCTTGCTCGCCGCCACAGAAGCGACGATAATCTCCCGACATCCGTGAGCTTTGAGCAACGACGCGCAGTGTTCTGCCGTCGTTCCCGTCGTATAAATGTCGTCGATGAGAAGAACACATTTTCCTCTGATAAACTGCGCTCCCCGCCTGCTGACCTCAAAAGCGTTGTCAAGATTCCGTCTGCGCTCCCGTGCGCCAAGTTTGCTCATCGGAACAGTTTCCCGGACCCTGTACAGACAATCGGTTCTGCATATCTTTCCCATCCGCTGCCCCAAATATCTGCCTAAAAGTGCGGCCTGATTATACCCGCGCTTTTTTTCCTTTGGAGCATACATCGGTACGGGAATGATGAAATCGAAATCAAAGCCGAGAGCCGAAATTTTATCGTACAGGATTTCGGAAAGCGTCCTCGCCAGATAGCTCTTTCCCCTGTACTTAAAATCGGCGATAATCTGCCGTTCGTTCTCTCCGTATTGAACGCAGCTGACTCCGCGGTCAAAACTATGCTCCTGATTCGCACACGTGCCGCAGATATTTCGCGGATACCAGTCCTCAAGCAATTTTCCGCAAACACGGCACAATTTTCCGTTCGCCCATCTGATTTCCTGAAGACAGTCGTCACACAGCGAATAGAGACTTCCCGCTGCAATCGGCCTGCCACAGGATATGCAGTAAATATCCGGCGGAAATACAAAATCGGCCACCTTATCGGCCAAAACACCGAATAATGCGCGTACCAGCCTTCCGGCCTCCCGCATCGTCTCCGAGCTATACATCTCCTTCGCTTTTCCAGATGCACCGTCTGCGTTCATCCCTAAAGCGCCGCCAGACCTTATCGCTGTTCCCGGAGTTTTGCCCACCTCCATTTTCGTTCCAGATGCGCCGCTATATTTCATTTTTGCTCCGGATACCATCCGATTCGACCCGCTTTGCGCTGAATATTTTTCTTTCATTATTATATAATTATCGCCGCCCTTCCCTATCGTGCCATATTAACGCACGCCTGTACGCGCTTTTGCATCTTTCTGCTTTTTCGCGCAGGCTTATCTCAACAAATTTCCTGTCCTGATTTGTCGCACTTTTCTTGCTTTTCCCCTGTGTACGTTTTTACAGTTCTTCGTTTTTCTGTTCTTATCGTGCGCCGTTCGTGCGCCGTCACATGTCGCATCACAGTATGTTTTCCCACTGAATCCGCCGTACTTTTCCCGTTGTCCAATCCTACATTCGTATGCTCATTTTTTCGCGATTTTTCGACTGCGCCCACTCTGCCAAACTATAACTCGTCCAGAATCAAAAACTTCTTCAGCTTGCTCGACAATCCGGAGCACCTCTCGTCAATCCTGTTATTATCAATCATTGCGCGCAGCATCTGTTCTGAACCGACAAGAATAACACTCTTTTTCCCTCTTGTCACTCCCGTATAGAGTAGATTTCGATTTGCCAGCATCGGTGGGAAATAAGTTATCGGCATTATGATCACAGGAAATTCGCTGCCCTGACTTTTATGGACTGTCATCGCATAAGCAAGTTCCAGTTCTTCCGTCTGATTGAACTCGTATTCCACATATTTTACATCATCAAACACCACTGTCATTTTATTTGATTCCATGTCAATCGTCTTGACAAAACCGATATCGCCGTTGTAAACGCCCTCGCCGTTAAGAGAATTGTCAGAACGCTTCCATTCAAGCCTGTAATTATTCTTAATCTGCATCACCTTGTCCCCCTCGCGGAACACGCGGCCTTGCAGTTCCTTCTGAGCCTTGTCAATATCCGGCGGATTCAGAATCGCCTGCAGTTCTTTATTCAGATTATAAATTCCAAGCGTTCCTTTTCGTATCGGTGTCAGCACCTGAATATCACGCATCGGGTCGCAATCGCTATAAAAAGCAGGAAGTCTGCGGCTGCACAGTTCAAGGATAGTCGACAAAACGGATGCTTCGTTCGGTCTGTGCATCATGAAAAAATCCTTGTCTTTCTCATTGCAAAACGGATATTCCCCATGGTTTATCCTGTGCGCATTGACGACAATCATACTCTCCTGCGCCTGGCGGAAAATTTCTGTCAAACGTACTGTTGGAATAATTTCGCTCGAAATAATATCGCGCAGAACATTTCCTGCCCCGACCGACGGCAGCTGATCGGCGTCCCCCACGAGAATCAGACGCGTCCCCGGCACGATAGCCTCCGTCAGCGCATTCATCAGCAGAATATCAACCATTGACATCTCGTCGATTATAACGGCATCATGATCCAGCGGGTCTTCTGCGTTTCTGCCGAAATGCATTTTGTCGCTGTCCTCCGAATAATAATATTCAAGCAGCCTGTGAATCGTCACCGCCTGGCGTCCCGACGTCTCGGAAATCCGTTTAGCGGCACGTCCTGTCGGTGCTGCGATTGCAACACTCAGCCCGCACATCTCAAACACGTCGATAATCGTATTGATAACCGTCGTCTTGCCTGTCCCCGGTCCGCCCGTCACAACGCAGACCCCATTTTCTACACAGCTGTGGACAGCCGACTCCTGATTTTCAGAAAGTGTGATGCCCGCCGAATTTGCCGATATTTTGATCAAGCCGTCGACATCCGACTGAATCTGCCGCACAGATGCGCTGTGAAACGCGAAAAGCCTGCGCGCCACATTGTTTTCCGCCTCAAAATAAGCGGACAGATAAATCATCTGCCGGCCATCCTGGTCATCAATCCTGACATGACCGTCGATAACGAGCAGTTCCGCCACATCGTGAATATCAGCAATCGGAACATCGAGCAGCTGCGCCGTCCCCTCACAAAACTCCCGAAACGGAACACATGTATGGCCGGCTGCTGCATAGCGGCCAAGCTGAAAACGTATGCCGCTTGTCAGACGGTATTCGGAGTCTCTTTCGATTCCAAGCTTCTCAGCAATCTGGTCCGCCTGCTGAAAACCGATCCCCCGTATGTCGGTAATTAGTCTATAAGGATTTTCCATAACAGCATGAACCGTTTCCGCTCCGTAAATTTTGTACATTTTCATCGCATACGCGGTACTAATGCCGTGATTCGCAAAAAACATGGAAATGTCAGCAAATTCTCTGTGGGCTTGATAACTTTCCACGATCAGCTTTGCCTTTGACTTCCCGATGCCGCTGATCTCCTGGAGGCGTTTCGGCTCCGTTTCAATAATTTCGAGCGTTTTCTCGCCAAAGTGCTCCACAATAGCGGCCGCCATTTTAGGACCGACGCCTCGTATGACACCGGACGCCAGAAATTCACGGATTCCATCTTCATCTTTGGGCACCTCCTCAGTGCACTCAGAAAATGCAAACTGCTCGCCATAAGAAGGATGCGTCTTCCAAGTGCCTTTCAGTCTGAACTTCATGCCGCATTTTGCTAAAGGCATACTGCCCACCGCGGTAAATCGCTCCATCTTGTCATCATTTTCGATGACGGCGACTGTATAATAATTTTCTTTATTTCTGAAAATGATCTCCACAAGTCTTCCGCATTTTTCTATCATCCGTCCGCCGCACCTCTTTCGCCGCAAATCAACTGGAATTTTTCTAAAAATTTCTGTTATCTCTATTATAATATCACATAAATTCCATTTCATATCCGCCTATTCACGACCCTCGGCAACGTCCCAGACTTCACACTTAGTGGTTTTGGCCCTCCGTCAGCCGCTTGTGCTACGTATTTTCAGCCCGGAAGTCCGGCTCATCCAGCCGCCGTCCATCTTTTGTTTTATGGCCTCGCAAATTTCCGCTTCCATACAAAACAAATTTTCTATTTAAACTGTATATTTTCCTGTCGCTTCCAACAACACCCGCACCTTTGCATTACGTGCTCTATTTGCGAAATGTCGGTTTATAGACCCGCCTGTTTTCAAGTGTCCACACCTTTTCCGAAAACTCGCCCGGCGGCACCGCCGAAACGGCCTCCTCCATATCATAAAGCCGTGCGTCGAAAATATCGAGATAATGAAGCAGCTCTGCCTCCGGAAACATTGGACGCTTCGGGCTGCCAAATTCCGGCTCATAATGATGCGACAAAATCATGTGTTCCAGCATAACGGCCTTCTCCTTATCAAGTCCAACTTCCTCCGCCATCCTGTCGATCAGCTTAACTCCCTGAGTGATGTGGCCCAGCATCTGCCCTTCAAACGAATAACCTGATGAAATTCCCCATTTGTCGGAAAGAATTTCATCCAGTTTTTCCACATCATGAACGACAACCCCGGCGATTACCCAGTCGGGATCAAGATTCGTATAGACCTCGCACGCCTTTTCGCCCATTATCAGCATTCTCTTTATATGAAAAAGCAGGCCCGACATAACAGCATGATGGTTTTTTGACGCCGCCGGATAATAAATCAGTCTCTCATGGTTGCGCTCCATCAGCAACTCACAGATCCGACGCAGTTTTTCATCTCCAATTTTCGCGATCTCTCCTATAACAAAATCATACATTTCTTCGCCTCTTTCAGGAGCCGTATGGATAAATTCCGAGACATCGACCTCGTCGTCATCCCTGACCTGGCGGAACTTTGTAACCTTAAGCTGCTGTCTGCCCATCCACTCATTGACCAATGCCCGCACCTTAATCAACGCGTTTTCACCATAGCTTGTCAGTTCCGCAATCTCCGATTCCGCAGCATCCCATTTTTTCGCACTGATGTCCCCCGATTTGTCGCTGAGAATCATGTCGATATACTTTTTCTGATTGGAACCCACACGAACTGCCATCGACTTCATCAGGAAAAAATCATCAAACTCGTGCCCTGTCTCCAGGCTGTCGATATACACTTTTTTCAAACCACATCACCCCTTGGAATATTTTACCATCCTTTAAAAGATATTTCAATCATAAATTTACGTCTATCGAAAAAACGGATTTTTATTTTTCATCCAACAGTATATAATAAATTCATATAATTTAAAAATCCAAATCAGGAAAAAGCTGCGTTTTTTTGTGCCGGATAAAAAATTGTTTCATTATTTAAGCGCAAATGCGCAGCCGTAACAGGAGTAAATTAAAATGAATCAATCAGGTTTTCTCAGAGTGGCCTCGGCTTCGCCTGCTCTGAAAGTCGCAAATCCATCATATAATACGGAACATCTGATCGCTTGCGCCCGCGAGGCCGACAAAAACGGCGCCGCCGTCGCCCTCTTTCCGGAACTGGCCGTAACGGGCTATACGTGCGCTGATCTTTTTTACCAGCAGCATCTTTATAACGGCAATCTCGACGGGCTTAAACACCTTGTCGACGCTTCCGCCGAAATCAGCTGTCTGATCATTACAGGATTTTATTACAGGCTTGAAAACAGTCTTTATAACTGCGCAGCCGTAATCCAACACGGCGACATTCTCGGCATTGTACCGAAAATGTTCCTTCCAAACAGCCGCGAATTTTACGAAGGCAGGTGGTTTGCACCCGGCATCAGGATTTCATCCGATGTAACTTCCGTAAAGATATTCGGCAAAGATGTCCCTTTCGGCCATATCATCTTTGAAGACGTTGAAAACAACATTACGTTCGGCATCGAAATCTGCCAGGACCTCTGGATGCCTGTCACTCCGGGTTCCATGCTGGCACTCAACGGCGCTCAGATTATATTCAACCCGTCAGCCAGCGATGAAACCGTCGGAAAAGCTGACTTCCGCCGTCGCCTTGTGCTCCAGAACAGCGCCGGTAATCTTTCCGGCTATGTCTACGCATCCTGTGGCGTCACGGAGTCCACAACTGACCTGGTTTACAGCGGCCACTGCATGATTGCGGAAAACGGTGCGCTCCTGGCTGAAAACGACAGATTTTGCCGCGATTCCAACATCATTTACGGTGAAATCGACTGTGAACGCTTAAAATTTGAACGATCTCTGGACCGCGGCATTGAGGAATGTACGTCTGCATATACAAACCGAAGCCAATATCAACGCGTTGCCGTCGCGCCGCTGCGGACGGTCGATATGAAATCAGAAAAACTTTTCAGAAAATACGGCAAAAATCCGTTTGTTCCATCCAACAAGGCTTCTATCGACAACCGCTGCGAGGAAATCTTCAAAATCCAAACAGCCGGTCTCGCAAAGCGCCTTGAACACGCCCGTGCAAAAACGGCTGTTGTCGGCATTTCCGGCGGCCTCGATTCCACGCTGGCGCTGCTCGTCTGTGTCGAAACATTTAAAATGCTCGGCCGCGACCCGAAAAATATCATCGCTGTCACCATGCCGGGCTTTGGAACGACGGAAAAAACGTACAACAATGCCTTGACTATCATGCGCCTGCTTGGCACCGACATCCGCGAAATTTCCATCGCTGACGCTGTCAGAGATCATTTTGCAGCCATCGGCCACGATCCGTCAATCCACGACGTGACTTACGAAAACTGTCAAGCCCGTGAGCGCACTCAAATCCTCATGGATATTTCAAACAAAGAAGGCGGAATGGTCGTAGGCACAGGTGACCTGTCTGAGTCCGCTTTAGGATGGAGCACATATAACGGTGACCATATGTCTATGTATGCCGTCAATGTCAGCGTCCCGAAGACACTCGTCAAATTCGTCGTCGGCTGGGTTGCCGATCATAAAGCTTCCGGCCCTGACGAAGATAAAAATTACAGCGCCGACAACGCTGCGCTGCGCGCTGCCCTTTACGACATTATTGACACGCCGATTTCGCCTGAACTTCTGCCGCCTGACAAAGAAGGAAAAATCATCCAGAAAACAGAAGACCGCGTCGGGCCGTATATCCTGCATGATTTCTTTCTTTATTATACGATGCGTTTCGGTATGCGCCCGCAAAAGCTGCTCTACATCGCAGAGCAGACTTTTGAGGGCGAATTCGACCGTGCATATATCAAAAAATGGCTCCGTGAATTTTACCGTCGCTTTTTCCAGCAGCAGTACAAACGCAGCTGCATTCCTGATGGTCCGAAGGTAGGTACTGTCACCCTTTCCCCGCGCGGTGACTGGAGAATGCCGAGTGACGCCGACGCCGCGCTGTGGCTGGACGAAGTGGACAGACTGGAATAGACAGAGATTGCACATCGGCCGTATTCTATTGCCTTCCCACATATATTCTGCCTTTTTTCCACGGAAAATATTTTTTTCGTGTCCTTTCCGCGCAAAAAACGCATAAAAAACGCATCCGTAAGCACACCACGATAATGAAAAAGGGGATTCGCTTTTGATCGTTTCTCTTACTGCGACATCCCCTCTAATTCTAATCTTCCGGTTTTTAATTTTATCACGGCAATTCCGTTCGCCGGCTTTTGTTCTATGTGGGCGATCCAGGCGGTCAGGCGAGAGCCGCCTTTGCAGTCTCTACGAGCGCCGTGAAGCCGGCTGCGTCGTGAATCGCCATTTCAGAAAGCATCTTTCTGTTTATTTCAATGCCGGATTTCTTCAGACCATTCATAAACTGACTGTATGACATGCCGTTCATCCTCGCTGCTGCGTTAATTCTTGCAATCCAGAGCTTTCTATAATCTCTCTTTTTGTTTTTCCTTCCGATATAAGCCGATCTGAGCGATCTCATAACCGCCGGGTTAGCCGCTCTGTAAACTTTGCTCTTTTGTCCGTAAAAACCTTTTGCCAGCTTTAATATTTTTTTATGTTTTTTCTTTGCGTTTACCGCCTTCTTAACTCTTGCCATTTCAAGTTACCTCCCTCACACCGATTTTACACATTCAGTACAGACTTGATTCTCTTTTCGTCTGCATTTGTCAAAGTAGTGCCCTTTCTGAGATTTCTCTTTCTCTTTTGGCTTTTCTTTGTGAGGATATGACTTTTATAAGCCTTATGTCTTTTAACCTTTCCGGAACCGGTTACTTTGAATCTCTTCATAGCTCCTCTATGGGATTTCATTTTAGCCATCGTTATGTCCTCCTGATTATTTAAATTAGTTATTTTTCGGTGCTAAAACCATTGTCATGCTGTTGCCTTCCAGTTTTGGTTTCTTCTCCATTACGCCAACTTCAGAAGTTTCCTGCGCAAATTTTTCCATAACCTGCTGCCCTGTGCCGACGTAGCCTCTTTCGCGTCCGCGGAAGCGCAGGCTGACCTTTACCTTGTCGCCGTCCTTTAAAAACTTTATTGCATTTCTGACCTTTACCTGCAGATCATGTTCTTCGATGAATGCTCTGAGACGGATTTCCTTAATCTGAATCGTCTTCTGCCGTTTTCTGGACTCTTTCTCTTTTTTCTGAAGCTCATATCTGTATTTTCCGTAATCGAGTATTTTGCATACCGGCGGCTTTGCAGACGGAGCGATATTTACCAGATCAAGCTTTCTCTCCGCAGCGATATTCAAAGCTCTGGATGTTGGCATAATGCCAAGCTGCGACCCATCGGTATCGATCACTCTGACTTCTTTTTCACGGATCTGTTCGTTGATCTGATTTTCCTTCACGCTAATGTTCAAGCACCTCCTAATCTTTGTTGGTTAGCACAAAAAAGCGGATATATACATACCCGCTTCAAAAACTGAAATCAAAATTTGATCGTTTCTTTATTAACCCGTACAGCCTTCGCCGCAGGGTGAGAAGCGGACTACTTCTTCTTCATGCTACCGTACCATTATAACTTTTCCGTTCATCCATTGTCAACGAAAAAATCTCATATTTCCCGTTTTCTTCTTATTTTTTCAAAACGTCCGCCGCTATTTTGTTCCATTTGCTTTCTTCACATATACTTGGACACGCACCCTTCATAACCGTTATAATTTTTGTATGTCAATAAAAAAGGGTCTTCAGACTGTCCGAAAACTTAATCTCTTTGATAAATGCAGCAGTTTTTTCGATGATCCTGTTTCGATCTCCTGTTCGTTCGCAGATTTCCAGATATTCGTCAATATCATGCAGGACATTTTGAAATCTCTCTCTGGAATGTTTTTCTCCGGCACGGCACTCATCGAAAAATTTGAGGATTGCCCTGTGAAGTTACTGCTTGCGTTCCGTACACTGGCGCAATTCTATCCGCTCCATCCGGCCGCCGCTGCCGCAAACTTGTTCCCGCAGGTCGTTGTTCAGCGCATCTCCGTTTATCCGTAATAACCGACGGAATGTCCGCCCGATCTGCCGCCATGGATGGATTGGGATTTTTGACCCCTCAAAATAGCGCTGAGAACGAACAGCGCCATAATCATAACGGCGGGAACATGCTCCGCCACGAAACGATAGATTTTATTCCTTTTCCATTTTCATTTCTGAATAAACCGCAAAATCATTTTCTCGCTTTCCCCGCAAGATTCTGAAATACCGCACACCGGATGAAGTCTTTGACGAAGAATTACGGTATGATGGTGTAAAATGATAACATAGGTTTTGTCTTTACACCAAAGCTGAATTACACAGCTTTTTTCTCTCCGCCTGCGTATTGAAAGAGCCGGAGAAACTTTGTTAAAAGTTTCTCCGGCTCGGCATATTTCAAGTTCTATATGTTCTTTTTCAAATTGTGATTCGAATGATATAGTATATTAAGCAGTCTGAACATAGTAAACCGCAATAATGGTAGCATCGTCAGCTGAGGCAGGAACCAGATAAATTGTATGATTATCCTTTGCCAATCCACTCAGACTTTGTGGCAGAATAGTTTTCACATTCTGTGTAGTTGTACTTGTAACCTGATATATGGCAACATCGTCAGCTAGAACATAAGTGCCGTCTGCACCCGTGAATCCGGAAATGGTCAAAGTAGATTTACTGCACAAGATGCTTCCTTCCCCATTGTCATACGTCCCAACTTTATAACCTTTGGCGTCTGCCGTCTCTGACGTAACTTCAACCAGTTTGGTCACCAGTCCGTTAGCATCATATGTTACTTCACACAAGCCGTTGTTTAAGTCTTCCATCATGCTGCTAGCTTTTGCAGCTTTAACCTTAATAACTGATTTTTCACCACCGACAACTGCATCAAACAAGCTAACATTTGTTCTACTGTCAGAATCATACTCCGTACCGTCTGAGTCCTTATCGAATAGGTAAATAACTTCCCCAGTTGCAGCTCCGATTACATCACCGCTAGTCACGTTTATGAATACTTCTTTTGCATAGTCATTGTCATCAGTCAAAGCATTCCCTGTTACCCCATCGGTAAATGTATAGCTAGGTAAATCAGCAAGTCCTGTGTACGCTTTGTATTCGTCATCCCCAGTCTGTAGAACAAAGATTGTATCTGCATTCGCTCTAACTGTTACGTTGCCACTGGTAGTCCCTAAGTCAGCAACAGTCCGTCCTAACTTAGTTATACCCTCAATGTTGACAGATTCCTGAGACGTAAACAAGTTGAATCCTTCATTGTCAGGATCATCCGACATCATATACCACGAATTTTCTGTCATTTTATCGTCATTATCTATGGTTCCATTTCCATCTCTATCAACATCCATGGCTTTCGTGAAACTTTCTGCACCAGTTGTGTCAACGTACTGAACACTCCGATATGTTCCATATACAGAATCACCCAGAGGGTTTTGGCTTACATGCAGAACATAAACATAATTATTTGTTGTCTCCCCGGTGTACCGGTCAACAAACACAACATTACCCATTTCATCTAAATACAGGTTATATGTCGTTCCTTCACCCATCACATAATTATTAGTCGCGTTTTCCCGATAGGTGCCGTTATATGTATACGTCTCATCTCCGGCAGTGACTGAGTCCCACCTGTAGCCGGTCACAGCCACATTTTCGATCACATTTTCAACAGGTATAACGGTAACCGGCGATATTGTTGTTTCAGCACCTGTATTATCGACTTTTCCAGTGACCAGAACATAATCGCCTTCCTCAAATTGTTCAGTTGAATAAGGTGTATCATAGTTCAAATCATTTCCTACGGCCTTGAATACCACACTTCGAGCATCTTCGTCCGTCTCCTCGTTCACAGTAGTTACCTGAGCCAGGTAAGTGTTTATTTCAAAAACTTTGTATATATCCCCATCAGAATTGCTGGTTTTATAAATTTCAACAACAGACCCGGCATCTCCAGCACCACGGTTATCTATAGGTATTCCAGTTGTATTACCGTCTACGTATACGTTAATAGTTTGACTGGTACCATTAGCCCTAAGTGCTAATGCAGTTTTAACGTCTTCCGCACTTTTCCATTCATTTTCATAAGTCAGAGCCGGTGTATCAGTTCTGAAAGTTACAATGTCGTTATTCAGCGTCCAAGTTGCTCCTGGTCTTCCAAAAGTATCTGTATTATATTCGGTTTCGGTTTTTAGTTTCAATTTTGGAAAATATTGTTCCGCAAACTGGATGACACCTAATCCGCTGTCATCACTGTCTTCCCCAATGTTGTCCACGGCATCAGATTTTCTTGTTACCGCAGTCGCAGGAGAACTGCCCACTACAATCGTCGAACCGTCTGGCATCGTGACTTCTGTTCCTGGAGTGGTATATTCCACCATGTTTGCCGATAAGGTATTAAACGCATACAGCGCCGTTTCTTCTCTCGTTGTCGCTGCATTCTGATCTACATCTTCATTGCCTGCAAACAGATTTATCTTTGCCGACAATGCTGACGTTTTTATCGCCCAGGATGAACCCAAAAGTCCTTCCACCCGGTCGTTATATCCCAGTGTTACCAACAGCATTTTTGCAAACTGAAGCGCGGTTACGTTGTCTTCCGGATTGAAATTCCCGCTTCCATCTCCTGCAACAATATTCGTTTCCGCACAATATGCAACATATGGCGCTGACCAGCGGTTGGCTGCCACGTCATCAAATGGAGCTGTCGTTGTCGTTAATCTGTCCGCTTTCCCGCCTAAGAGCATCGTGCAGATGATCTTAGCAGCGGACTCTCTCGTGACGTTGGATTTTGGGTCGAATGAAGACCCGTCGTTTACGCCGTTGAGCACACCGATGGCGGTCAGTACATCGACAGCTTCCGTATAGGTAATATCAGAAGCATCGGTATAATCCGCGCTGGTGGCCGGACCGGCTGCCTCTGTCGCAAACGCCATGGTAGGCATGAGGCAGACGACCATCGCGAGAGAGAGTACAATAGAAAGTACTTTCTTCATGTCTTAGTTCCTCCTTTTAAAATTCTTTTCGAAGGGAGCAAATTTTCTTGTCCATACAAACTATCCGCCCCTTCTGAAGATAATTTGACATAATCTATCCCATAGATAACAATTTTTACCTAATTTCTGTCAAAAAATAGTCTCTTTTTCTCCTAATAATTTAATTTTATTGAATATTTTTACATTTGGTTTATAAAATTATCATGTTCAACGATTTCTTCAAGCTTAAAAAACGCTGCTTACCCTAACATCATTTTAAATTTCGTAAAATTTCTCTAAAATATTGCTTTTTTATTTAGAAATTACTGAAAATCAATAAAAAACAGCAAAAATACATAATATATTTTGTGATTCTAAAACCAGTCCGTTATAAAAGCAAATCTGCCGTATCTGCGGCCCGTCCGCAAATACGGCAGAAAAATAAAACATCTTAAGCCTAATTATTTAATCGCCTCTGCAATCAGTCTGCCGGTTTCAATCGTGCCATACACCTTTTCGCCCGGCTTTGCAATATCGCCCGTGCGCACTCCGTCAGCCAGAACCCGCTTTACTGCATTTTCTATGGCACTGGCTTCTTTGCCCAGATTGAACGTATATCTGAGCATCATTGCCGCAGATAGAATTGTTGCCATGGGGTTCGCAATATCACGTCCCGCAATGTCAGGCGCACTGCCGTGAATCGGCTCGTACATGCCGAAGTTGCCTACCGCAAGGGAAGCCGACGGCAACATACCGATGGAACCTGTAACCTGGCTCGCCTCGTCAGATAAAATGTCACCGAAAATATTATTCGTGAGGATAACATCAAACTGCTTCGGATTTCTGACAATCTGCATCGCCGCATTATCTACGTAAAAGTGGTTCAGCTCCACTTCCGGATACTTTTCGGCCACCTCGATAACGACCTTTCTCCAAAGACGCGAACTATCCATCACATTTGCCTTATCCACACTCGTAACCTTTTTATTACGCTTCATCGCCATGTCAAATGCCACTTCAGCAATGCGCTTCACCTCGCTCTCGGAATACTGCTCCACATCGTAAGCTACCATACCCGTTTCCGTCTCCTTCGTTCCGCGCTCGCCAAAATAAATGCCGCCAATCAGTTCTCTGACAACTACCATGTCAAGGCCGTCGGAAACAAGCTCAGGCTTCAGCGGACACGCATCTGCCAATTCTTCAAACATCATGGCCGGACGGATATTTGCAAACAGCCCAAGCTCTTTCCTGAGTCCCAGCAGTGCTCTTTCCGGCCGATTGTCACTTGGCTGCTCATCCCATTTCGGGCCGCCGACAGCGCCAAGCAAAACAGCGTCACTTGCCTTGCAGACGTCAATCGTCTCCTGAGGAAGCGGGCGGCCTGTGGCGTCGATTGCACATCCGCCTGCCAGAACTTCCGTATATTTAAACTTGTGGCCGTAGATTTCACCGACTCTATCAAGCGCCAACATCGCCTGATCTACGACAGACGGGCCGATTCCGTCACCTTTAATGACCGCAATATTGAATTCCATTTCAACAAATTACCTCCAATTTTTTATTTTAACAGGGATGAGCAAAACTCTGATTTGTTCATAAGAATAATCAACATATGATTTATGATGTTAAAAAACAAACTATAGATTGTTCTTCAGCTTTGCGAGATGTATGCTTTGCTCGTCTCTATTATTTTAAATGATGTTTCATATTTGCCGCAATAGCCATAGATTGTCGCAAATAACTCCTATACATGATTTTTACACAACTTCCCCATTCTCTGTTTATCCTATTTAATCATAGTTATAAAACGAAAACCGCAGAGTATCGCACGCATTTCAAGCAATTTTCAATCACCCTTTTAAAGATGTGAGCCAGCAGGATATTTCGCGTATTGCGACCGCACGCAGCGAGAAATCTGCCGAATCTTATCTTTAACAGATTGACCCGCGGACAAATCTTGCGCCGCATCTTACGAGCGTTCCGAGAACACATAAACGCGATGACGTCTACTACTTTCCCTGTAATTTACTTCTCGTATAATTAACCAGTCCTTCTTCTGCGATGAGATTTCTCAAAAACTCAGGTAGCGGCTCCGCTTGGTAACTCTCGCCTTTCGTATTATTCTTAATAACACCTGTGACAAAATCCACGTCAATATCATCGCCAGCGTCGATCTTCGCCGCCGCTTCAGGACACTCCATAATCGGAAGACCGATATTAATGCAGTTTCTAAAAAAGATACGTGCAAAAGATGTTGCAATAACACACTTTATGCCCGACGCTTTAATCGCAATCGGTGCATGCTCGCGGGACGAACCGCAGCCAAAATTCTTATTTGCAACAATAAAATCACCCTGCATCACCTTTCCGGCAAATTGCGCGTCAATATCTTCCATGCAGTGTTTCGCCAGTTCTGCCGGATCAGAAGTATTGAGGTATCTCGCAGGAATAATAACGTCAGTATCAACATTATCGCCATATTTATATGCAAAACCCATAATCGTTCTCCTTTTTCGTTAATATTCTTTCCAGTCTCGTCAATTTCCTTTCCAATATTCGTATAAATTTTAATCTATAAAACGTCCTGCTTCAGACCAAATTTTGTGAATCGAAAGCCGTCTCGCATCACTCCACGCTGCGATGGTCACAAAAACAATCCATGCGTTCAACAAAATCTGCAAACCTGCACGTTCGGTCAGGGGTTCTATAACTCCTCCGGATTCGCAATTTTCCCCGCTACCGCGGAAGCTGCCGCAACTGCAGGGCTCGCGAGATAAACTTCGGATTCCACGTGGCCCATGCGTCCGACAAAATTTCGGTTTGTCGTCGCTACCGCCCTTTCGCCCTCTGCAAGAACTCCCATGTGTCCACCCAGACAAGGTCCGCATGTTGGCGTCGAAAATACGGCGCCGGCGTCAATAAATGTTTCTGCCCATCTGCGCTTAATCGCTTCCTTATATACATTCTGTGTCCCCGGAAAAATAATGCATCTCACGTTATCAGCCACCTTCCGGCCTTTGAGAATTTCAGCAGCAACTTCCATATCTTCAATATTCCCGTTAGTGCAGGAACCGATAACTACCTGATCGATCACGATATCGCCAACTTCATCAATCGTCTTCGTATTCTCAGGAAGGTGTGGGAACGCCACCGTCGGCTTGATCTGCGAAAGATCAATTACATAAGTTTCGTCATACTCGGCATCCGGATCAGCCTTGAAAATCCTCGGCTCGTGTTTCGCCCTGCCTTTGAGATAAGCCATTGTAACTTCATCGACTTCAAAAATACCGTTTTTAGCGCCGGCCTCAATCGCCATATTCGCCATCGTCAGACGGTCTGACATTTTCAGAGATTTCAGACCATCTCCCGTAAATTCCATAGATTTGTACCTCGCGCCTTCCACGCCAATCATACCGATAATATGAAGAATTACGTCCTTGCCGCTGGTCCAGCCCTGAAGTTCACCTGTCAGTTCAAACTTAATGGCGGACGGCACTTTGAACCAGGAAACACCGCGCGCCATGCCTGCTGCAATGTCAGTAGAACCCATACCGGTAGAAAAGGCACCGAGCGCCCCATAAGTGCATGTATGTGAATCCGCGCCTATAACGACATCGCCTGCAACGACGAGTCCCTGCTCCGGCAGCAGCGCGTGTTCGATTCCCACGCGGCCCACTTCAAAATAATTCGTCAGCCCCTGCGCTTTCGCAAAATCTCTGACGACTTTGCACTGTTCCGCCGCTTTAATGTCCTTGTTTGGCGTAAAATGATCAGGAACAAGATAAACCCGTTCTTTATCAAATACTTCTGTCGCACCCATCGCAGGCAAATTTTTAATCGCCACCGGCCCCGTAATGTCATTTGCGAGAACAGCATCCAACTTCGCCTCGACGAATTGACCCGCCTTCACCGAATCAAGTCCCGCGTGATCCGCAAGAATTTTCTGCGTCATGGTCATTCCCATAATTTATTTCTTCCTTTCATACATTTATATACATATATACAAAATTTTTATTTTTTACAGTCCGTAGCACTGGTATCGTGCAACACAACATGATTTACAGTTCTATTTTATCATAAATCCTTTATCAATTCAGTATCTTCGACTGGCTATTGCGCCGCCAAGCTATTTTGTATCTCGCAGCGACGCCTGCGCCGTATGTCCTTCCTCGTAGATCATCTTATTTACCGCATTGACATATGCCATCAGGCTCGCTTCAAGAACATCTGTGCTCACACCGCGCCCCGTCGTCGTCAGTCCGGTTTCTTCATCTTTAATCGCTACCGTCGCATCGCCCAACGCATCCTTGCCTTCCGTATTGGCCTCGATCCGCAAATCTTCAAGATGAAGCTTCTTGCCGACAATCTTTTCCACGCCATGGAACGCCGCATCAAGCGGCCCGTCGCCTGTTTCCATTTTTTCTATAAGCTTTCCATCTTTTTCAAGGCGGACAACAGACGTATTCGTAATCGTATTCCCACTGTTAAACGTGAATCTGTTCAATCTGTAAACGCGTGGTACCTGAATCGATTCCTTCGTAACAATCGCTTCAATATCGCTGTCATAAACCTGCTTCTTTTTGTCAGCTAATTCCTTAAATTTAACGAACGCCTTTTCCAGCTCTTCCTCTGAAATCTGGTAGCCCAACTCCTCGATGCGTGCCTTTAGTGCGTGCTTACCTGAATGTTTTCCGAGCACCAGATTTTTTTCTGTGATTCCGATAGATTCCGGCGTCATAATCTCATAAGTCTGCTTATTCTTCAAAACTCCGTCCTGATGAATTCCGGCTTCATGTGCAAAAGCGTTTTCTCCGACAATCGCCTTATTGGGCTGAACCTTAACGCCCGTAATTCTCGTCAACAGCATAGAAGAACGCATGATTTCCTGCGTCACTATTCTGGTATCCGCTTTCATAATATCTCTTCTCGTCTTCAGTGCCATGACGATTTCCTCAAGAGATGCGTTGCCCGCACGCTCACCAATTCCGTTAATCGTACATTCCAACTGCGTTGCCCCAGCCTTAACAGCTGACAGCGAATTTGCCACGGCCAGCCCCAGATCGTTATGACAGTGAACAGAAATATCCACGTTGTCAAGAGCCGGACACTTTTCCCTGATGTCCATCAAAAACTCATAATACTCATCGGGCATTGTATAACCGACAGTGTCTGGAATATTTATCGTCGTTGCTCCTGCTTTAATCACGCGGTCAAATATTTTTGCAAGAAAGGCCGTATCGCTGCGCGTAGCGTCTTCAGCCGAAAATTCCACGTCGGAAACGTATCCCTTCGCTCTTTTTACCATAGCTTCTGCACTTTCAATAACCTGGTCCGGCTTCATCATCAGCTTATATTCCATATGAATCGGCGAAGTTGCAATAAACGTATGAATCCGTGGTGACACCGCACCTTTCACTGCCTCGTATGCCCTGTCCACGTCTGCCGGCAACGCTCGTGCGAGACTGGCTACTGTACAGTTCTTCAGCGTTTCCGCCAGCGTCTTGACCGACAGGAAATCTCCCGGTGACGATGCCGCGAAACCCGCTTCAATAATGTCCACATTAAGGCGCTCAAGTTGTTTTCCCATCTCAATCTTTTCCTTCAGATTCATACTGCAGCCCGGCGACTGCTCTCCGTCACGCAGAGTTGTGTCAAAAATTTTAATCTGCTTCATGTTTACCTCCTGATTTCTTCTATCCTTACATTCCTTACATTTATACATTCAATTTACATCTGAAAACCGGAGCCATCGTACTTTGAATTTATTGATTTGTTGTTCGTCCGCTTTCCAGCATCCAGTTTGACTATGCGCTCATGTCAGTAAACAAACATCTTGTTACAAAGACTACTTAAAATCGCCCTCGGCATTTTCTATTGTCGACCGGTTCGTATTCTGGTGTTTTCATTTTCGTCCAATGTCCGACACGTTTTTAACAATAACCTTAACTGGATTTTCACCAGTTAAAACCGTTCGGTGATTTGCGTATTTAGTTTAACGCATATCCGGCAATTACTAATCGCTGCGCTTCAGCGGTGAATCTCGAACTCCTGCGAAATCGCCGCTTTCAAAAAATAAGCATTTCACTCGCCTTTTAGCAGTCGACATTTCATAATTACGTGCGAAAACGGTCTCCGCCGTCAAAATTCATAATATGCGCGGAAAACAAAAAATCCCTGAAGCTACATTTTTGTAACTTCAGGGACGATAATCCAAATAAAATTACCGCGGTACCACCCTGCTTACTGCATAGATACGCAATCTCTTTTCAGGTTCTGACAAACCCAAGACTTCGATAACGGGGTCTTCCGTCATTCCATAATCACCGTGCGCTCTGCCGCGAACATATTACATACATTATATATGCTATATGTAACATGCTTTCGCTTGTTCTCCACGCACCGCTTTCCGGAATGCTGCTCGGGAGTGAGACTGATTCACGCTGCGTTCCGGTTTTTCAGCGCCCGCCGGCTCTCTGTGACACAGAAAAATAAATCAATATCTCCGTCATTGCATTTCAAAATATACTTTAGCGCATGAAAACGCTAAGTTGAACTAATTGAATTATATATAATCTATCCATTCATGTCAATACAATGCAAAGGATTTTTATGTTGTTTTTTGTAAGTTTACAATTGGTGTAACACCGAGAGAAATAAAAAAGGCGATTGAGTTTGTTAGAATACAAAAAACAAGATCCCCTAGACAGTGTCTACATGAGTTATGCTAAAATGGAAGCCCAAATAGCAATGCAACGGATTTGGACAGCGGCAATCAATGCGTGGGTAGTGTTCGCATAACGGGCAGCAATCCCTCGCCAACGTTTCAGGGGAAGGAAACCATTCCTACGGGAATGCGCAGCCGGTACTAATACTGATTGTTCTTGTGCGGTTCTTACGGTTTTTCTTTAAGGGAATCTCCGTTTCCATGCCATGTGAGAGTGCATAAGTGACGATTTCCTCCGTATCATAACCACGGTCAGCCAGTAATGTCTGGGCGCAAATTTCATCTATCAAGTGGACAATTTCTTTCCAATCCACTCGGTATCTTCTTTAAGCGGAATCATAAGCAAAGCAGACCCCCTCAAACCGAGCCGTTTGGCTCGGTTTGAGGGGGTCTGAATGTTGTTAAGACGAAAGTTCTATCTCTAATTTCTAATTGTTGTTTTGTCCGGAAATT
>CAYTKT010000012.1:0-49248 GCA_964438605.1 uncultured Oscillospiraceae bacterium | reverse complement strand
TTTGCGGTGTAGCGGTCAGCACCTTTTACCGCATGAAGCGGGACGTGATGGAACAGGAACTGCCACAACAGGCGGAGCCAGGATCCCAAGGCTAGAAAGCAAAATAGGCCAAAGAAAACGGCAGCAAGAGACAGCGCATGGACCGGTTAGAAAACTTGACACAGGTCCTGTGACCGTGTAAAGCAAAAGCGGCGTGATGGATTGCAAGATACCACATGCTTTGCGCACTCCATAACCGGGAAAAAGGCAATAAATAACGCCATGATCGCCTGGTATCGTTTCGTATCTTTTCGCAGATTTAAGCGACAAATAAGCGACAAAATGACAAAAAATAACGGCTAAAAACCTTGAAATGTGAGGATTTTAGCCGTTTTTTGCAGGAGTGTCCCAAAGTTTGTGTAAACCTCCATACTGATGTAAGATAATTTCATCAGTATGGAGGTTATTTCTGGGAAAAAGGAAATCAGAATCACCACAAAAAGCAGCACTTCGGGAAATGATGGGCACTTACAAGAAAGAAAACGATGTCCGCGCCATCTTTTCTGGTGCGGAATGCACGGGCCTTTCGATCTTCCCTCTCTTTCCATTCTTGTAGGACACATATTGGGTGGAAATCCGACTTTGGTGGATTTCCACTTAAAATAAAAACCGCCTGCTTAAAACAGACGGTAAACTAATAAATTGGGGATTCATTTCTGATTTAAAATATAATAATCCTCTTTCTGCAATTAAGATGACACAATATCGTAAAGATTCCAAATAATCCATTCTTTTTCGACTTTACGCATTGTTTTCTTCCTGTGCGTCTTGAATCAGTTTCTGCACAAACCGTTCGTTCTGCTCTGCGAGATGCCGGAATTCCTCCGCCTTCTCCCGCAGTCGCCGTGCGTAATCGTCATAATTCCTAACAACTTCGTCAAAAGCTTCTAGCGCGCTTTCGGCGTTGAGATTTTCCACCTTGCCAAGCGACGGCATTCCCAGGGATTTCAGATGATATTCCACTTTCGGATCGTACACCAGCCCAACTGTGGGAACGCCCATATGGGCCGCAAAAATCAGTGTGTGCAGACGCATACTGATAATAATATCAGCACAGCCCACCATCCCCATCAGTTCTTCCGTCCGGAAAGTTCCCAAAAGAATGCTAGACGGTGCGCTCATCAGTTTGCTGACCTGCCGGCTGATCTGGATGTCGTTTGGCGTCTGCATCACGATAAACACGATATTTTTGTCATACCGCTCATAAATTTCGTCGCAGATATGAGCGACCACTTCTGCAAAACCATCGATATTGTACCAGTTTCTCAGCGAAATGCCAACAAAAGGTTTATCTTGTGGTATTCCCAGATTTTCCAGCAATCTTCGAGCTTTATCTTTTGAAATACAGTCAAACGTAAACACAGGGTCAGCCGTCACGTAAAGATCATCCCGCGTAACGCCCATCTCTCTGAGTTGCTGTACGGAATTCACATCGCGCAGCGTAATCACATCGGCCCGGTTGACGGCTGCAGCGACACGCCTCCTGTTTTTCGGCTTGATAACAGGGCCGATACCGTTAGCATAAAGCATGACTTTTTTCTTCATTAACTTTGCCATGTTCATGACTGTCAGATAATACAGAATCGACTTTGTTGACGTTCTGTCCTGCAGCAGACTGCCGCCGCCGGAAATCAGCAGATCGCACCGTCGCATAGCACGAACGACCTGAAACACGTTAAAACGGCCCACCATATCATAATCGTAAATTCTGGCCGCCCGTTCGGGGTTTGCAATCAGCACACGCACCTCTATGTTTCCCTCAAGGCGCAGCAGATTCCTGTGAATCGCATTGAGAATCGCCTCATCTCCGGCATTTGAAAATCCGTAATAACCGCTCATTAAAATTCGGTATGGCTTTTGAACCGCCTTATCGTAAACTTCGATACAATCCTCTGCCATCCGGCTGACGGAATAATCTCGGCAGACGATTTCACGCTCAAACCTGCATAGGTCCTTCATTTCCGGAGTTTTAATCCTTTCAAGACATGAAACGATGTCTGCCGCGATGTCGTCCTGCGGCGAGTGACCCTTTATTCGACAGCAGAAATTGTCTTCTTTTGCTTCCGCCAGCTTTTCATGGCCAAAAAGCCCCATGTATCCGGCATTACCCGCCAAAATAACAGGTTTTTCGCAGGCCATTGCCTCAAGCGCTGTTCGTGAAACGCCGACAAACAGGTCGCAAAGCGCAACAATTTCGTTAATATCGGTACGTGGACCCGTCATAATGATGGCACGCCTGCCCATTATATCGTTAATCGCTGATGCACGTTCTCTCAACTCTTGTTCCTTCGTTCCACCGCCGGCAATGATGAGTTGAACACCAGCTACCTGGCGGTCGATTTTCGGCATCTCATCGATCAGCTTTGATGCAAAAAAAACAGTTTCATCATCGAGTCGTGTTACGTGGCAGATGACGGGAGAATCTGTATCAATCCCTAATTCATGCGCTACGCGGCTGGGATCAGTTTTAGCTGAAAATTTTTCGGTATCGATACCGTTAATCGTAACTTTAATTTTCTGGTTCGGGATATTGTAATTTTTTCTGAGATACTGGCGGATGTCCTCCGACACGGCAATCGTTCGGCTTCCCCAGTTGGATACGTATTTGAGAATTCCCGTCGTATCAAAGACGCCGTGAGCCGACGTCACAAAGTTAAATTCGATTTTCCGGCGGACAAGTCCCGCGATAAAGGCCGGAATTCTGGCGTGAGCGTGAACGATGTCAGGCTGTTCCTCAAGAATCAACTCCTTAAGCAGCCGGACGGAATGATACATTGTCGACAATTTTCTGCTGTTCATCGGAATTTTGACGTGGCGGATGCCATATTTTTCGATTTCTTCAACATAAATGCCGCCGTTTGAAGCAACGATCACCTCGTATCCGCGCCGTTTCAGTTCCTTTGACAATTCTACGATATGAGTCTCCGCACCACCGATATTAAGTCCCATAGTAACCATCAGGACTTTACGTTTTGAATCGTCTATTTGTTTTATACAATCTGCCATAAGTGCGCCTCGGTTACGCAGTCTGCGTCTTCTTCTCGATATCGATTACCCTGCCTGCAACCTCACAGTATTTCGTATATGTCCTTTTGTCATGGCCGACGCTGATCTCGTCCGATTTATTGATGTAATACCTGCCGTTGATAATCTGACAGTTTCCTTCAATCGTCAAAATGACGTCGTATCTGCCTTCCACATTTCCCACCACATAAGTCCCGTCAGCCAGCGGTTTCGGTAGCGTCGCATCAGAAATCTGTACGTTTGTCACAGTTCCGAGTTCAACATCGTTTTCCTTATCGAAAATCAAGTCACCTGAGCGGAAACTGCCCGCCGTGCCGCTCCTGATTGACTTGATTTCAAGCTGATACTCGACAGCTTGAAGATTCGCAGCCGACGTGCTCGTCTTTTCGTTCTTTGAAAACTTAACGTAAACGCCGCAGACGATAACGATGGCCAAAATGATGACAATCACGTCTACAATATTGATCACGCCGAAAAGGCGTCCCTTTTCATCTAATATTTTTTTGTTCATAATCTGTCACCTCTTATCGTCCCGCTTCCGTGTTGCCGTTTCCGCCGGTCATACCCGAAATGCCTGCCGGCTGGCCTTCTGTCTGGTCGCTTCCGTCATCACCGGTGTCGTTTTCCGCATCATCATTCACAGTATCTTCGTCAGTTCCGCCGCTGGCCGCAACGCCAGCCGTACTTTCGTCGGCTTCGCCGTCAGTTGCGCTTTCGTTCTCAGTATCCGAATCTGTTGCGCTGCTGTCTGAACCGCTGAGCATCTCGTCCGTTTTTTTCGCGGCATTTGCACGGTCAGAATTGACTAACATATCATCCTGAGCGGCAGCTGCCAAGTCGTTGTCAGGTGCGTTAGCCAAAGCCTCATCGATCTTGCGTTCTTCCTCCGTCGTCTGGCCGTCCTGCTCGTCCTCCCGCAGAATATTGACGACATATCCACCTCCGCCATACCCTGGCCCAAGAGCACTTACACTTGTCCCAACGCGCACCACATATCCGCTGGGGGCTGTCAGCGCATCATCCGTGTTCTTACAATCCGTTTCAAGCGTCAATAGCGCCACATAGGTATCTGGCACCTCTGTATACCGCGTATTGCCCGTTGTCATATCCACGGCCTCTCTTTTCTGCGGATACACGTCTATCGCGACGACTGTGCCCATTTCCTGCTTTTTAATTTTATCGACAATTGTGTCACCAACGCTTATCAGGTCTGTCATTTCGGATTTCAGATTATTGATTTCCACCTGATATCTGACTGTTCCCGTTCCGAACGAGCCGCCGGAAGACCTGTTTCGGCTCTGATAATAGACAAAGCCGGCTGCCAGCACGACGACCAGCAAGATGATAATGACATCAAAAAAATTGAATGAAATCCTTCGCTTTTTATTATTTTCCATTTCCGTCCCCCTTCGTCATTTTTCTATACACCGCTTCCACATCGGCCGCAAATCGTTCACCAGTAAACCGTTCCTCATAAATCCTGATCGAGTTTTTCCGCATTTCTTCCAACAACTCCGGTTGCGTCACAAGCTTTCTGACACATTCGGCAAGAGCAGCCGCATTGCCCGCCGGAAACAGAAATCCGTTGACACCGTTTTCGATCAGCTGTGGATTTCCGCCGCAATCGCTGACGACAGACGGAATACCTGCACTCATGCCTTCAATCACAGACAGGCTCGATGTTTCGCTCTGCCTCGATGCGTTAATCTGGACGTCCATTACGGCCAGGATCTTTGAAACATCCCGGATAAATCCTGCGAAAACGACACTTCCTTCCGGAAAACGGGCTGCTTTTTTATGAAGCTCTGCTTCATATGTACCCTCTCCCGCTACGACAAGCCTGACAGGAAGTCCTTCCGCCTGCAGGAGTTGAAGTGCGTCAAGAATATCGTCGTGCCCTTTGTATACCTCGATGCGCGCCATGATACCCATAACGAAATTGCCGTCGTTAAACCCGTACTGCGCACGCAGTCGTCTTCGCTCCTCCGGCGGCGGTAGAACAATCTTTTCCGAACCGTTCATCATCACGTCGATATCTTTTTCGCAAATGCCGCTTTCTATCAGGTTTTTCTTTGTGGCCTCACCTACGGCGATAATTCTGTCCGCGTAATGCTGGTTGAGCAGCCTGTTTGCCCACCTGCCAGGGCCGTGTTTCATATACGGCTTCACAGGAAACGCACAGTGGCGCGTGTAGACAATCTTTTTGCCAAGAGCTTTCGCCGCGATTCTGCCCGAAAAGGAACCGTGAGTATGGACAATATCGGGGTCGACCTGCGCAATCAGTTCCTTCAGCTTTCCCACGGCAGCCTTATCGTAAGACTTATCGGCCATGGCGTCAATCTCATAAATCGTGACACCTAATTCCTTCAGAGGCTTCGCCAGCATACTGCCCTCCGGCAGCGCAACGGAAATACTGTAATTTTCGCGGTCGTAATATTTTGCGTAATTCAAAAGCACTCTGCCGGCGCCGCCGATATTCGTATCGCTGATAATATTCAAGACCTTTGTCATGCGTCGCCTTCTTTCTGCGACACCGGGGTCGTTCGTTGTATCTTGTTTTCTTTTTCCTCCGTTTTCATTCCGACGCCATCCTCGCCAAATTCTCCACGGCCTGTTCCCGAATCAGCCACGGTCCCGCCGGTCGCAGCTGATTCGTTTTCCGCTTCTTCTGTATTCTCTGCTTTCTCCGCTTCTGCCGCTTTCGTGCCCGGCTGCAGACAGGCCACCGAACGTCTTCCTCCATCCGGCAGGTTGCTTCGCGCCGCGAACAGCGCACTAAGTCCCAGATACACCCAAAACAGGTACATGACCCTGTAGTTGTAAAATGAATAATCAGCCATGCTCTGAACTAAAAATCCGCCGACACCGGCAAGAAAAGAAATCTGGAAGATTTTACTTTTTTTGTCCGTTTCCCGGTGAATCGCCGTACACATCATCCTGACGAACACGACAAGCAAAATCAAAAATATGACAATTCCACAGATGCCCGTGTCACTCGTAATCTGAAGAAACAGATTGTGCGAATGCTGCGCAATGGCGTTATTATAACTATAAGTTGGATAAATCAGATTAAATGCCGCCGTTCCCGGCCCGATGCCGCAGAGCCAGTAATCTTTCAACATTGCAGCCGTGCCAAGCCAGATGGCCACCCGGTATGACGTGGATCCGTCCTCCATATCACCGATGCTCGTGATCCTGTCGATAATAACGTCAGGCGCCGCTAAAAATAGGATGACGACGGCCGCAACGCAAAGAATAATATACCGCCGGTCAATAAGAATCAGAAAAATCGCCGCCGCAAACAGGAGTCCCAGCCATCCAGCCCGTGAAAATGTCAGCAGCATACAGACGCACATGATTCCGAAAGCGCAAAGACTGACCAGCTTTTTCAGCGCTCCCTTGGCCGTAAACATCCAGGCCGCCGCCAGTGGAATGATGAGCAGCAGATATTCTGACAGCACATTCGGGTTTTGCAGCGTTGAATACACTCTGGTTTTAATCGATGAGAACATTTGATCGTCAGTCCAGGCATTAGATCCAGTTGTTCCAAATATAAACTGATAAAATCCGTAAAGTGATACGAGTACGCCGACAGCGACAATGGCCACGGTCAGGATGTCGAGCCGCTTTTTCGTCGTGACCGCGTTTTCTACAACGAAAACTGACAAAATGAAAATAACCGTAATGGCGCCTGTCAAAATGCTTTCTTTTAATGTTACAGATGTCAGCGTCGCGATGGTGTAGATGACTGCATAAATCAAAACGTAGCGGTTGATCGGCGAGCATACCAGACTTTGCTGTGACTTTGCCGCTGTATTCACCAAAAATGCGACGCCTGAAACGAGAACGACGGCGACAAGAACCATCGTCGGCATAACAGGCGCCGCTACGGCGGCGAAAAAGCACCAAACAAACGGCTTTGCAAAGATGCTGCCTGTGAACAGCTTGTCGAGCCGCAGTTTTTCATAAACAGCCGAAAGTGCCCTGCGTAAAAGACACCCCACTCTGTAAAAAACGCTGCTTCTCGACACCTCCGGCGCATCCTTCATGTTGAGAAATCTTCCGATGATCCGGCTTTTCGTCCATTGGACGCTGAACCACCGGCAGATCGCCGCGAAAAATCGATAGATCAGACTGTTTTTTACGATCGTTTGCATAATCGAAATCATCGGCTAACCCCTTTTCAAAAACTTCAATAAGATATTTTTTGCAAATTTAAGCTCGTCCACCCGCAGAAGCGCTGCCAGCGCAAAGAATACGATCAGGCCGGCAAGCGTCGGAAGGACCAGACAAAACAGCTTGCCCACAGTTCCGGGAAGCAGATTTTCTGTCAGATGCAGGCACACGCTGACAACCACTGCCATTATACACGCACTCAAGGTAATTTTCACCATATCGATACAAAATTTTTTCGTAAAGAGCCTGTTTGGGGAACGCTGCAGCGGAATCAGCAGCGCCAGTGCGTAAATTGCCGATGATATAGCCGATGCCAGCGCCAGACCCGCCAGTCCCATCGGCTTCCTCAGCAGCATACAGAAAGCGATATCCGCCGCGATTGAGATCATACCTGCAATCAACGGCGTTTTACCGTCCTGTTTTGCGTAATAGACGCGGCACAGGATATTCTGAAGCGCGTACCCTACCATACCGAGGGAGACGAAAAACATGGCCTGCGACGTCATTTCGACAGATTCCGGGCCGAATTCCCTGCCGCCGTAGACGAGATTGACGAGGGGATGCGACAGCGCCATCAGTCCTAGCATCATCGGAATGATAAAAAAGAGGGATGCATGCGTTGTGCCCCGCACCGTTTCGGTCAGTCCTTCCGGGTCATCAGATGCCGACTGCTGCGACAGTTTCGGGAAAATGACATTAGTGACCGACAGGACGAAAACGCCCGCAATAATCAGGTAAAGATTCGTACCTAGATCCAGTGCCGTGACACCGCCGCTGACAGCCGACGCGAAACGCGAATTAATCATCAGAACGATAGGCTGCACCCAAGTGCTGACCATCACGGGGAACATCAGTTTTAAAACCTTTTTCATTCCCTCATTTCGTATGCTGACGGACGGCCTGAACCGAAAACCTTTTTTTATCAGAGATGGTATCTGGATTGCTGCCTGCATGGCCCAACCGATGAGAAATGCGACGGCAAGGCCGTAAATTCCAAATTTATCGAACAAAAATATGTAGTACGCTATGATAATCACGTTCGACATGACGCTGATCAACGCTGGAATGTTAAATTCGCCAGATGCCTGAAGGATTCCGACGAAGGAATAGGCGATACCTGTAAAAAAGAGTGTCGGCATCATGATTGCCGTCAGCGAAGCGCAGAGTTCTGACGTCTCAGCGTCAAAACTCGGTGCAAAAAGCTCCGTCAGTCTGCCCGCGAAGAATATCCCGGCAACTGACATGATGAACGTCAGCAGCGCTATAACAGTAATAAAATTACCGGCAAAACGCTGTGCTTCTTCAATCCCTTTTTTTTCCCGATATTCTGTGTAGACCGGGATAAAACTGGCGGCGATGGCCGACGCAAAGAGAACGTCGAAAAAAACGCGCGGAATCCGGCTCGCTGTCAGAAAAGCATCGGCATACATGCCCGTTCCGCAGTTGACAGCCAGCAGACGATCCCTGTAAAGGCCCAGCAGTTTGCCGGCCAGCGTAATCAGCATAACAAAGCTGATCGTTTTTACCGCACGATTTCTGTTGTTTGACATAATCCTTCTTTCTATCGTGATAAATTTGCATGAGGACACGTAACGCGAGGGGTTCCGGTCCGAAACCACTTCCGGCAAAGACACGTTCAACTGGCGCACATTACCGATGCGCACGTCGCTTTCCGACGGGTTTCATTCCAGTTCCGGCTGTGTCCGATGCGTTGATATTTCCCCTCTGCACATAGCAGTCAATTTCCGCCTTGCTTGTCCAATCGTGAACTATCGATTGTCTAAAGTCAATCGACTTTCTGCGCCATCGACCTCGTTCCCTTTTGTTTTTACAGGCGTCAATCAGGCGCTAATCCGGACAGTCTCTGCCTTATAATAAAAATTTATTTTTGAATCCTTTAACCCATCGCCTAAAACTAATGGAATTGCAACAGCCACTTTTTCAAATAATATTTCCCGGTTTTGAAAAATTGCTGTTTCAAATTTGATTCGATTTAAACGAGTTTAAACGACTCGCTCAAGAGCTTGCACATTTCGGCTCTCGACAACAACTTTGCCGGACTCATCTGTCCGTTGATTCCATTGACGATCCCCGAAGCCGTCAGTACAGACGTAGGTTCGAGAGCATATTCTGAGATTTTGTCTGCGTCGGAAAAAGCTGCCAGCGTATTGTTATCGCCTGCTGTCAGCGACGCGCCCTGCTTCATCAGATAACGGTACAGGAACGCGAAAGCCTGTTCCCGTGTCAGATTTGCCTCCGGCAGAAAACTGTACCCGTCGCCTTCCGCAATTCCGAGGCTCTGAGCCCACTTTACGGCGTTCGCATAATAAGCGTCTGCCGCCACATCGTGAAATCCCGCCGCGCTGCCTGATTCCGGCGAACCTACCGCTCTGTGAAGCATCACCATAAAATCTGCCCGCCTGATATTCTGCTGCGGTCCGAATTTGCCGTCGCCGATCCCATTGACGATTTCTTTTTCATACATTTCTGTAATATACGACTCGGCCCAGTTGCCTGAAATATCGGAAAATACGCTGTTGACTGTAATTTCGACGGTCTTCGTGATTCCACCTGCTGCAATCGTCAGCGTCGCCGAGCCGGAAGTTCCTTTGTTTATCGTCAGAAGACCGGATTCTGAAATCGTCCCAAGCCTGCTGTCCGACAGCGTATACGAGAAATTAGCCGGTCCGATAATGACAGGCTTTCCATTATATGTCGCTGATTCCTCAAACTGAACCTGATCGCCTCCGCTGAGACTGAGCGCCGATACCGCACTGCCGTTAGCCGTAACAGACACGCTGTCCAGCTTATTTGTTACGTAGACGGACGACGTTCCCGTCAGCCCTGTAGACGCCGAACTCAAGGAAAGTGTTTCCATTCCGGCAGTCCAACCTGCCGTATAAGACGTGCCGCTGATCGTTCCGTATCCGGCGGTTGCTTCTGCCACCGTGTCAGCAGGTGCGGCAGCCGCGCCGTTTCCGGTGTCAAGCGCCCCGAAACTCATGCCCATCGACGCGCCCTGGTAGACGACACTGCCCGCCTGATCGAGCGTCAGCACATTAGGAATTCCATTGGTGACTGCACTTGAAACGAGCAGTACGTAAGTCGCGCACTTTCGAAGAGCGCCGTCTGACGGCGAGCTGACCACCTGAACAGACGAACTGCCCGGCAGTTTTGCAGCCATGGCCGACGAACCGCCGCCGTCAAAATTTACGGCCGTTACACATCCACGGTCGATCATTTCCTGTGCCAGCATCCTCATCGTAATTCCATTGGAATAACCCGGCTGGCGACCGTCCAGCTCATAATATACGACGGAGCCGTCTGCGCGAATTCCCAGTGCGCTTCGCGGATTTTTCCCGACAAGAGCGCTGTCCCAGCCGGACGTATCTGTTATCGCACCGTTCTGGACGATAATATTGCCGGAACCCGTTCCCCATTGGGCGTTTTCCAGTATCGGATCCGACCAGCAGGACGTTTCGAGCAGAACCTCATCACCAACGCTGAATTTTTCAAATTCATAGTGAAGATTCGAGCGATTATCCGCCGTCAGAACCATGTAGCCGTCTCCGATCGGCAAAGCTTCTGAACCCTCGTAGAGTTCCGTGACGACAAGACGCATCGTGCCTTTCGTCTTCATCGTACCTTCGACAATCTTCATTTTAACAGCCCATCCTGGCGTCGATGTCCTGGTGGAAACAGTCGAAAAATACTGATCCAGCAGATACAACCCGCCGCCGCTTTGGCGCAGTTTATTAAAATGAGTCAGCGTCACGTACTTTCCTGTATTTTCTCCTGCCGCTGCCATTGTCTGTTCATCGGCAATAGTGCTCAACGCGGTCGTTTCCGCAGCCGTCTGAGTGCTGGAAAGATCTGCGGAAATTGTACTGCTTGGCGAACTGACCGTTTCGTCTGACGCATCGGTCGTGTTATCTGAAGCATCTGACGCATCGGTTTTGTCAATCGCTTCGCCAGCTGCGGCATCTGACGTACCGATCCGACCATTTGACATATCCGTCATCCCGTTTGCTTCATCAGCCATGCCGTCTGATGAGGCAGATATGTTGTCTGACGAGTTCGCTGTTTCTTTCGCTGTGCTATCCTCGCGATTGAATCCTCCGTTTAACGTGCCAGATATATTGTCTGGTACGTCGGCTGTTCCGCTTGCTCTGCCGGACACGTCGTTTGATGTGCCCGACGCATTGTCTGACATGTCAGCGGCGCCTTTCAGTGTACTGATAGGGCCGTTCTGTGAACCGATACCTTCGTTTGCCTGGCTGGCTGCGTTGCCTGATTCGTTAGCCGTACTGATTGACGCGGTTGGAACAGACGTTCCCTGATTCGTCAGCTGAATCGTTATCCCCGGACTGCTGAGAACAGAGGCTCTGCCGTCAGCGTCAAAGACAACCGCCGGAAATCCCTCCGGACTGCATTTGTAAACCCCGTTTTCGATAACAAGGCCCAGGGGAATGCCTGTTTGCATCGAGAAAAAGTCGGTATTCATCGCAGCAAGCACGTTATAACCCAATTGCTGCGCGTAGGTGACGACATTGTCAATATTCAGCGATCCATAAATCGTATCACAGGCCAGCACGATGGGCTTGACGATTTGTAGTGGAATCGTCGTAAAGGAAAAGCTCTGCTGAATCCCGTAAGTCGGATTCTGTGAAATCGTATTTGTATACGTAACGCCGTTTCCAAGGTCCTGCTGATTCCTGTAAGTCACCGTGCCTTCACCGGCTTCTCCCGCATAGGCAGTGCAAAATGTCGATAAAAGCATCAATACGACAGCTGCAGCTGCCGTAAACGATCTAGAATGATTTCTTTTTCTTGTCTTAATTTTGACTTCATCTACTATTCTGTCTTTCATCTGCATATCTCTAAATCCTTCCCATTTTTTGAAAACTATTGAATTACGTAAGGTCCGCGAATCATAACGAAACATTCCGAAGTCGTCCGGATGCCTCTGCCATCATCCCTCGGCACCAGCAGCAGATGATTCTGATACACCGTGTAGTTTTTGAGAAGATCGATGCCCTGTGTCATATCGGATACGCCGTTGACCCCGTTGTCGATCGCTTTCGCCGAACCTGACCGCAGAATCATTTCCGTACAGCCCGTAGCTATAATCTGTTTGCCTGCCTCCACCTGAATGACTTCATAACCGGAGTTTCCGGCTGAACCCGTGCCCACGCTGCTCAAAGCGTTTGAAATGGCGCTGTCGACGTAACTTTTTGTAACAAGCGGGTCTGAATCACTGCCCGGGTCCGACGTCGCCGCATTGACACCGACAACGCCGGCAATCAAAACGAGAAGAACTGCAATTATCAAAATCGGTTTTTTGTTGTTCTTAAAAGATTCTTTCATAATTAGTTATTTCCTTTCTTCAAACTTCTAATTTTAACAAAAAGTATTTGATTCACTCTGATGTTTTTCATCGCGCAGGCAAAATAAATAACCAGTGAAAACATATCCGTCAGCGAAGCGACTAGCGGTCCCGCCATCAGTGCCGGAGCAATTTCCAATCGCCTGGACCGCAGCAGCAGCCCGCCATCAATTTCCTTCAAATTCCAAGAATCAGTGTCGCGCAGGCAAAATAAATAACCAGCGAAAACATATCCGTCAGCGAAGCGACCAATGGTCCCGCCATCAGTGCCGGGTCAATTCCAATCGCTTTGGCCGCCAGCGGCAGCAGCCCGCCCACGATTTTTGCAACGATCACGATAATCAGCATAGCCACCGAAATCGTCAACGCCACCCCCACACCGTTATGGTCGAAAAATACAACACGCAGGAAATTAAACAGGCTCAACAGCAGCCCCACGCAAATACTGACGCGGAATTCCTTCCATATTACTTTCGGAAAATCTGAAACCTCAATATCGCCCGTAGCGAGACTTCGTATGATCAGCGTCGCTGACTGGGAACCCGAATTGCCGCCCGTTCCCATCAGCAGCGGCATATAGACCGTCAGGCAGATAACTTCCGACAGCATGTCCTCGAACTTCGCAATAATGCCCCCCGTAATCATATAAGAAAGCGTCAGAACAAAAAGCCACGTGACACGCGTCCTGACGTGTTTGAATACGCTCATATCGAGATACTCATCGTCCGCGCCGGTGATTCCGGCCATCCTCTGCATATCCTCCGTCGTTTCTTCTTCAACGATATCAAAAATATCATCGACAGTGATGATGCCTACAAGACGTCCTTCCTTATCAACGACAGGCATTGCCAGCAAATCATAGCGCTTGAACAGATTTGAAACCATCTCCTGGTCCATGTTGACCGGAACAGACATTACAACTTCTTTCATCAGATCGCCAACCAGTTCATCGCTGTCCGCCAAAACGAGTGACCTCAGCGAAACGACTCCCTTCAGTTTTCGCTTGCTGTCCATAACGTAAATCGAATAAACTGTTTCCGAATCGTCACCCACCTCTTTAATATGGCGAAGCGCCTGCTGTGCCGTCAGCGTTTCCTTGACATCGATATAATCTACCGTCATCAGACTGCCGGCGCTGTTTTCCGGGTAATTCAGGAAGGTGTTGATCAGCTTCCGTTCTTCTTTTGAAGTTTTAAGCAAAATCTTATCGACGAGGTTTGCCGGCAGCTCCTCCAGCAGGTCGATCATATCGTCGAAGCCGAGTTCGTTGATTATGTAATCAATTTCGTGCTGCGTGATACCGTTGATGATATCCACCTGCTCCTCCTCACCGATATAGGCAAAAACCTCGACAGAAACGTCCTTCGGAAGGAGCCGGAACGTCAGGATCGTCATGTCGAGGCCAAGCTCATCGTTAATATCTTCCAGAATTTCCGCGATATCTACGACATTTGTTTCCGAAAGCTTCTCCCGGACGGCAGCATAATGTTTCCTGCGCAGCAGCGAAATAATTTCGTCTGCAAGCGCGCTGACGTCCATGTAATCGGGCATTTCCTGCTCATCCGATTCATCGAAAGCTTTGTGCTCCCTTTCTTCGCTCAACAAACTCACCTCCTGTCCACCGAAATTCATACAGTGAAATTATATCCTATGAATATTGAACATTGCAACTCCGTAGTGTAAAATATTATTGAATAATTGATAAAGTCCAATCTACGGAAAGCGTCAGAACTTTTCCGGCAACAGCGGATAAAAAATCAATAAATCACCTAGAAAGGAAATATAAAACAAATGAACAGCGATAAAATCAAACAGGGACCCGGCGGCGCGCCGGTGCGTTCCCTTTTTTATGGAATGGGCTATATCAGAGAGGAAATTGACAGGCCGCTGATCGGTGTTGTAAACGCACAGAATGAGCTGATTCCGGGCCATCTTCTGCTTGACCGTGTGGCTCAGGCTGTGAAAAAAGGAATTATCCTCGCCGGCGGTACGCCTGTGGAATTTCCTTCTATCGGCATCTGCGACGGCATCGCTATGGGACACGAAGGTATGAAATACCCGCTGGCAAGCCGGGAACTGATCTGTGACTCTATTGAAGCGATGGCAAAGGGCCATGCACTTGACGGCCTCGTCCTGATTCCAAATTGTGATAAAATCGTTCCGGGCATGATGATGGCGGCCGCACGTCTCAACATCCCTTCTGTCATGGTTTCTGGCGGTCCGATGAGAACTGGCAGTCTTGAGGGAGATATTCTCGATTTTAACAGCATCATGGAGAGCGTCGGTGCCTTCCATAACGGCGACATTACAGAAGAACATCTCGAAGACGTAGCTGAAAGATGCTGTCCCGGCTGCGGTTCCTGTTCCGGCCTTTTTACGGCAAACAGCATGAATTCTTTGACTGAGGTTCTCGGCATGGGCCTGCCTTACAACGGCACGGCGCTCTGCGACAGCGGCGAACGAATTCGTCTGGCAAAGCGGGCCGGCATCCAGGTTATGGAAATGCTGCGCAGAAATATACGTCCGCGTGACATTCTTACAAAAGAAGCCTTTGAAAACGCAATTACGGTCGATATGGCAATGGCCGGTTCCACAAATACAGTGCTCCATCTGCCGGCGATCGCTCACGAAGCCGGCATCGAACTGAATCTCGACATGTTTGACGCAATCAGCGAGCATACGCCGAATCTGACGAAACTCAGTCCGAGTGGCCGTCACCATATGGAAGACCTTGGCCTTGCCGGCGGAATTCCTGCAATGATGAACGAGCTGAACAAAAAAGGACTGCTTCACACGGACTGCATGACGGTCACAGGAAAGACGGTCGGTGAAAACATAGCAAGCTGTCCGGTGCTTAATTATAATGTAATAAAACCGATTGACGCCCCGTACAGAAACAGAGGAGGCTTGGCGATTCTGCGCGGCAATCTGGCTCCGCTGGGCGCCGTCGTCAAAGAATCAGCGGTAGCGCCTGAAATGCTTGAACACAGCGGTCCTGCCGTCGTCTTTAATTCTGAGGAAGAAGCGTCGGCAGCAATCTGGGGCAAGAAAATCAAAAAAGGTGACATCATCGTCATCCGTTACGAAGGCCCCAAGGGCGGTCCTGGCATGAGAGAAATGCTCTCACCTACGTCTTCCATCGCAGGCATGGGACTTGACAGGGACGTGGCACTGATTACAGACGGCAGGTTTTCGGGCGCGTCCAGGGGCGCTTCTATCGGCCACGTTTCACCGGAAGCAATGTCCGGCGGCCTGATCGGGCTGCTTCAGGACGGTGACACGATTCATATTGATATTCCTAATAGAATCCTTGAAGTCGAGCTTTCTGACGAAGAAATCAAAGCTCGCAGAGAGGCTTACGTTCAGCCCGAACCAAAGGTTAAGACCGGCTATCTTGCTCGCTATGCGAAGCTCGTCACATCGGCAAATACAGGCGCCGTTCTGAGTCTCGACTGAATGGAACAACCATAAACCGTTCATAGATGGGGAAAGACGGATTATCATAGCAGTTTGGGAAGATAGGAATTTGCAGTATTCATTTTAAAAGCGTAGTTAAAGTGAATTCAAATAAAATTAATTAAATATTTTATAAATCAGATGAATCAAAATTCGCTGATAAAACCAGCAGATGACATGGAAAAAGAAAGGATGTGATTTGATGACTAAAATCAAAACAAAGCCCATGAAGCACAATGTCAACCATGACGTCTGGCACGGCGGCCAGTCGATTAAGCTGGCATCAGGCGGCTCAACGTATTTCATCTGTCAGGAACTCGACAAAATGCACCAGGACGCCGAAACGGGTGAGATTTACACTTACTGCCGTAAAAAAGGAATCCGTGTCGACAATCCTGCTGATGTCTGTTCACTGGAATGTGACGTCTTCGGCAGGTGCGAAACGTGCAACGGATTCAGCGCGGTCAGATGTCAGGAATGTGAAATTCCAAGGCCGTAACCGATGATGCCGCTCACCAGGCGGTTCAGCAAAACTGATGGAACAGGCCGGCAACTCCGATCAATGCCGGTCGACACATTAAATTAGACGACTTCGTCAGAGGATTCCCCGATGTTAGCCAGGTTAGCAAAACCGACCGAAGCAGATTGAAAAAATCAGCAAAGTTGGTATGGCAGGGGAATCCGAACGATGTCAGGCAGCCCGGTAAAATAGACGGAACCGGCTGGTAAAATTCATAAAAATTTCAGGCTCTCCTCCTACTCCTTTTCAGGGGTGGGAGGAGAGCCGTTCTTCCTGCACATTATCTAAAACCGAATTTCTGTCGTTAATCTAAAATTTTAGCAGGTAAAATAAAAGGAAGAAATCGAAGCACTTTCCAATCACACAGTTTTCCTCTATGATGTTATCGCTTGGGAAAAGCGGATGAGATGGTCGCCCAAAGAGGTAAACAACCTGGCGAAGGCGTTGTTACCGGTGGGAGAACGAGGAAGTGATCCGGACAATGGAGCGCTATACGGACAGCCTGATTTTCACGATGCAGAGGAAGCAGGTGTTAGAGATATTCAGAGTAGCCAAGGTTCCCAAAGGGATGGAAGGAGAAACTCCTATGTGGATCTGATCAATAGGCACGTACCGCTTTGTGACGCAATGCAGACGGCATCTCGAAAGACATTCAGGAGGGCATTCCCTGGATAAGCGATGCTGACTAACCGGATGTTGCGCCATGAGACATACGGAGGGGGAAACTGGCCGCCTTCATTGTGATAAAAATACGAACTCATAAAGAAAACAGGCAAAGCGCCAACGAGCACTTGACGTAAACTTTTTAGGACTTGATTTTTCTATGCATGAGTTGTATAAAGACAGTAAGGAGAAAACGGTTTGTAAGAGCAAATCAATAGAGCAGATCAATTTTTTGCCAGCAGTCAGAGCAGTCAGATTTGTTCTTGTTGTGTTTTCTAAAATTGATATTCGGCAAGTACGGAGGAATTTATGAAACATCGTGTAGCGTTGATCGGGATCGTCGTCGAAAAAACTGCAGCGACACCGAAAATGAACGAGATCCTGTCCGATTACAGTAATTATATTATCGGAAGAATGGGGATTCCGTACAGAGAGCAGGGTGTGTCCATTATCAGCATCGTTCTTGACGCGCCGGACAATATTATCAGTTCGCTGTCGGGCAAGATCGGAATGTTGCCGGGAATCTCGACGAAGACGGTCTATTCGAAGGTATTTGACGATGAACCGCAAGGATGAATGATATGCAGAATGCAGAGATGATGTGCGAGAAAAGATGCGGTGGACAAGAATCAAACAGATACGCGTATTTTTATAAACAAGACGTGGTGTGACGATGTATGCTGAACGAGTATGCGGCGAATGGAACTCAAGCCGACAGGCGGGTTTTTATATGCGAAGCGCGGATGCTGCTGTGCCTGCTGAAAGGTGAGTGGAACGCATACCGTGATGAAAGATGGCTCTTGTGTGTGAAATCTGTATCATAATTAAGGAGAAAATAAAATGAAAGTTTTACTTGTAAATGGGAGCCCTCATGAGGAGGGATGCACTTATACGGCGCTGTCAGAAGTGGCGGCACAGCTTGACAGAAATGGTGTGGAGTCTGAGATGTTTCAGCTGGGAACTGCTCCGGTGAGGGGATGTATTGCTTGCGGCACTTGTGGCAAGCTTGGAAAATGCGCATTTGACGATGATGTCTGCAATAAGTTGGCGGAAAAGATGGCGGAGGCTGACGGCATAGTGATCGGTTCGCCTGTATATTTTGCGGGACCAAACGGGGCGCTTTGCGCGGTACTCGACAGAGTTTTTTATTCGGCGGGCGGCAAGATGGCCAGAAAGCCGGGCGCAGCTGTCGTGAGCTGCAGAAGGGGCGGCGCCAGTGCGACGTTTGACAGATTGAACAAATATTTTACGATTTTAAAGATGCCGGTCGTTGCGTCTCAGTACTGGAATTCCATTCATGGCATGACTGCCGAGCAGGCGCGCCAGGATGCTGAGGGACTTCAGACGATGAGGACTTTGGCTGACCATATGGCATGGATGCTTCAAAATATTGAAAAGGCAGGTATTGAGGCGCCGGCAGATGAGCCAAAAATCAGCACGAATTTCATCCGTTAGAGGCTGTGGAGAAATATGGAAATTGAGATCATCCTGCATCAGATGCTGCAGCTGTTTCTTATGATGTCATTGGGCTATCTTCTGTATAAAGTCAAGTTGATCGACAGTGAATTCATAAAAAAATTGACGAAACTGCTGCTCAATGTGACGCTGCCGGCAACGATTCTTGCGTCGGTACTTGAGCAGGACGCAAAGCGCGATATGAGTGCGGTTGCAGAGACATTTGCTGTGAGTGTTGGCATTTATATCGTCCTTCCGCTCGTTAGTCTGATCGCTGTGCGTCTGATGCGGCTGCCGAAGCAGGACAGAAATCTTTACGCGTTTATGATGACGTATTCAAATGTCGGTTTTATGGGATTTCCACTGATCGATGCGCTGTTTGGGCAGACGGCCGTTTTTTACGCGGCGATTTTGAATATTGTTTTTAACGTATCTGTCTTTACCTGTGGGGTCGTAATGATGAATGCGGGGCGGGAAAATGGAGCAAACTTTAAATGGAAAAATCTTCTTTCTCCAGGAGTCAGCATTTCTGTACTTTCTATTGTAATTTATCTGCTCAACATTCATTTTCCGGAAGATATTACGTCAGCAGTGGCTTCAGTGGGAGCTGTCACCACGCCGTTAGCCATGATTGTGATTGGAGCAACACTGGCGACGATGGAAATTCGGGCGGTATTTAATGACTGGCGTGTTTATCTGTATTCCGTTGTCAAGCAGGTGCTGCTGCCGCTGCTGCTCTGGCCTGTGCTGAAGCTGGTAATTGCAGATACGTTTATTCTCGAAATTGTTTTCGTTTTGATTCTGATGCCTGTGGCAAATACGAGTGTTCTGTTCGCTACGGAGTATGGCGGGAATGAGAAGCTGGCAGCAAAAACAATTTTTATCACAACTGTCATGTCGATGGTAACGATTCCGCTGCTGCTGCTGATCTGTAATCCGGCCGGATGAGTTCGGATAGAGGTTATATGCGCCCGTCAGGACAGGCGCAGGAAGATGGAAGTGGTGAAACGACGAAATAGATGGATGTTTGCGGAGTTTTACAGGCCGGGATGCAGGAACGCGGAAATTTTGCATTGGTTGTAGTTGATATGCGGAAGGAATTACACCAGCTGATAATCAGTGGAATCGAAAATAGAAAGATTAACCGGAAGCTGTTGCAAAACACAAGAATACAGAAAAATTGATACATATTATTTTGAAATGAAAAATGCAAAAAACATAGCTGGAAAAGGATAGGAAATATTTAATTGGATATGGAACAGAGAAAGAAATTGAGCTAAAACGCAGAAACAGTCGGAGAAAAACATGGATAACTATTTGGAATTATTTGTGTATTATTTGAAAAATATTAAGCATATGGCACAAAATTCACTGGCAGCCTATCGCAGGGATATTGAGGAATTTCATGATCATCTGCGCAAAAGCGGCATTTCGAGTCCGGCAGATATTTCAAACACCGACGTGGTTTCCTATATCATGAGTCTCAGAAAAAATGGCCGGGCATCTTCGACGATTAATCGAAAAATGGCATCGCTCCGCTCGTATTGCGCGTTTTTATGCGGTGAGGGCGTTCTCACGAAAAATCCTGCGGAGAATATCAGGCCGCCGCAGGCTGAAAAGAAGGAACTCGATTATCTGACGCTTGACGAGGTAGACCGGATTTTGACGGCGCCGGATGATTCTCCGAAAGGGATGCGGGACAGGGCGATTCTGGAGATTCTTTACGGAACGGGGATTCGTGTTACAGAAGCTGCGGTGATGCGCATGAAGGATATTAATTTTCGCATCGGGTTTGTAACTTGCTCCGGTGAATATGGAAAAGCCCGGATTATTCCGCTTGGGCGGCCTTGCAGGGAAGCGCTGGAACGATACCTTGACAAGGCGCGGCCGTTTTTGATTGAAAATTTGGAAAAAAATGCGGAATGTGCGGCTGAGAGTTCGCAAATTGTAGAATGTGTCAACAGTAAAAGCGCAGTGTCATGCAGAGAAGATACGAAAGACGAAAAAATTGTAGAAGTTAGAGAACATGAAGCTGGAGCAGGAAATAATAGCGTCGTTGCCACGCGGGAAGCGAGTGCGGGAAATGAAATTTTCAAAGTGAACGAAGAAAATGATACAGAGCGCAGACAGGATGGATCAGAAGTGGATCGTATGGATGTTCCCCAGACGAAGGGACAAGATGACGATATGGATTATGTATTTGTGAATTATCAAGGAAAGAAACTGACCCGGCAAGGTATCTGGAAAATTGTTCGGACTTATGCGGATAAGGCCGGCATTTCGAAGAAACTGACGCCGCAGATTCTCCGAAATTCTTTTGCGGTTCACATGGTTCAGAACGGCGCGGATCTTAAATCAATCCAGGAATTGATGGGTTATGAAGACCTTGCTACGACGCAGGTCTATTTAACGGTGACGAAAAACAGGATCAAGGAAGTCTACGATAGGACACATCCGCGGGCGTAAAAGCAGTTTGCCAGTAAAAACGCAGTGGAAAACCGGCAAGGTTCTGCGGCGTACATCAGCAACACTGTTAAGGTAAATCAGAGGAAAGCGGACTTTGAAGTGAAAGCAGAATGAAAAATCGGCAAGGTTTCTCCACTGTATTGCTTGGAGTATTGTCGAAATGAAACAGGGCTGTACGCAGAAGCAGGGTTCCCTGATGTCTGTTTATTTTTTGAAATTTCAACCCAATTCGGTCAGAAAATGATTGCCTGTGAGTTAAATTTATGGTAATATATTTCGGTATTATGAACGGTCCGCTGATATGGCGCGCACAGGGCGCGCACAGGAGCATTGTGTTTAAAAATTTTTCCTGCGGAAAGACAGATAGAGGCTTCTGCTCATATCAAGAACGTTTTCTTAAGAAAGAGGAATCTGAAGATGAATATTATTGAAGCGATTGAACAGGATTACAAAAGAGACGATCTTCCGGAATTTAACGTGGGTGATACTTTAAAAGTATACATCAAGATCAAGGAAGGAAACAGAGAAAGAATCCAGATGTTTGAAGGATTCGTTCTCAAAATTCAGAACGGCGGCCTCGGTAAAACATTTACTGTAAGAAAAATTTCGTCCGGCGTCGGCGTTGAAAAGACTTTCCCGATTCATTCTCCTATGATCGAAAAGATCGAGGTCGTTAAGCGCGGCTCTGTAAGAAGGGCTAAACTCAATTATATGAGACAGAGAACAGGGAAGGCCGCTAAGATTAAGGTCAAGGGTGAATAGACCGGCCGGAGCCATCGAGACGTTGATCGGCATGACAAAAAATGTGAAAGCAAAAGGAGACTCTCAGAAAGGGTCTTTTTTTGTTACAAGAAAATCTGGCGTTTATGCGGAGCCGTGTTTTAGTGCGCGAGTGGTATAGTGGTATTATGCAGGAATCAATTAAAGAAACACCGCAAATGATAAATGCAATTCAATGCCGCTAAATATGTTTTCAAACAATGTGAAGGAATATCAACGGTGATAATATAGAAATTGTCATATGATTCTTACAGGACTGTTTCGCCTGGATAATTCTTGTTTTTGCGTGTGACGAAAAGCAGATTGCCCGGCTGCTGAAGACAAGCGGGAATATAGGTGGGGTGTCGATGGCCTAAAGTTAGACGTATATTACTGCAGAAAATAGAACGGATGAATCATATTTGGGAAATCTATACGAAATATTGGTTCCAAATCGACAAAAGACCGTAAAAAATGAAAAGATTTTGTGTGAAGTTTGTGTGAAGTTTGTATGAATTAATTGACATCAGGAATATTGTATGATACACTCTCGCTGTAAGCAGAATGTTATATTGATGCGCATATTTTTGTAAGTCTTTAGCATTGGTTGATTTACAGGAGTATGTGGTTTTTTTTATCACATATTTACGCGGCGTGTTGGCTGTGCGGCAGGCGGAAGCGTTTTGCCGGCGCTCTTATGGGTTCTGCTGTAGGGGCTTCACGTGTTTATTAGTAATTTGAATGTGGCCCGGAAAAGAAAGATCAGATATTCTGAAATTTGCAGCGGGCGTTTGGACGCATCGGAGGAAGGATGATAGCTTGCTTTCCTGTGGTTTCAGAATTTTCAGGGTTAGTCAGGAGGTATTTTAGATGAGTAACGGAACAGTAAAATGGTTTAATGCAGAAAAGGGATATGGCTTTATTGAGGACGAAGAAAGCGGAAATGATGTCTTTGTACATTTTTCGGCAATTGTTGCGGACGGCTTTAAGACTTTGAATGAAGGTCAGAAGGTGACTTTTTCGACGGAGCCTGATCCAAAGAATGTAGATAAGCTCAGAGCTGTTGACGTTGTTGTTGTCGACTAAGGCTGATGCAACGCGGCAGGAGTTCTATTTTGCTGACGAAAATTTCAGGGTCGCCTGGGAGGGCGGCCTTTTTGAGTGAAATCGGTTAGTAAATACTAATTTTCCTTACCTTGTCTCTGATGTTGTGATGCATGAACCGGGCGCCGCCGAAGATGGTTAAAAACAGATAGAATGGCGCAGCTATGGAATCGGCAGTGAGATGTGCTATGATTTTTTGTTTGAAAAATGGGAAATTGAATATAGCTTTACAGCATCGGCGTGTGCCTGATTGCTGTCAAAAAAGCAGAAAATAGACAGAATAGCTCGCTTGCCGGAAAAGGGAAGCGCATTTTCTTTTGACTGCGGGATTGGTTTACGTTTGCTTTGTCTGGTTGAAACTTTTTTTCCCTGTGGTATATTATTATTAGATTTGTTATTAAATTGTCATACGGCCTGTGGATATTCCGGAGGAGCAGGCTGACGGAAAGGAAGGCGGATATGAGCAAGAAGAATATTTATGCGCAGATTCTTGAGGCAATCGAGAATGGAGAAAGTGTTTCCATGAATACATCGATCAGAGGTGAAAGCGGCAAAATTGCAGAGGGGCTCAGCAGGACGCTGGAAATCGTGTCGCAGGAGGATGCGGGAGAGGGGCTTGCTGTCGTTCAGCCGACAGCAGTCAGATTAAATGATGATTTTGAAATTAAGGAGCCGATGCTTCCGAAAGAGCGTCTGATTGTTCTCGGTGGCGGTCATATTGCGCTTCCGGTCTGTGAATTTGCCGCAAAGTGCGGTTTTGAGGTGTATGTCATCGACGACAGGCCGGCATTTGCAAACGCACCGAGATTTCCATGGGCGGCGGGTGTCATCTGTGATTCTTTTGAGAACGGCATCGCGCAGCTTAAGATTACGCCTTATGATTTTGTTGTCGTCATTACGCGGGGCCACCGTCATGATGCTGACTGTCTGAGGGCGATTCTGCCGGGGAAGCAGCCTGCTTATCTCGGAATGATCGGTTCGAGGCGGCGAGTGCGCGGGCTGCTCGAAATGCTTGTCGATGAGGGCTATCGTAAGGAGGACATTGATCGTATCTGCACGCCGATCGGTCTGAATATCGGGGCTGTAACGCCGGAAGAGATTGCAGTGTCTATTCTTGCTGAGATTATCGCATATAAGAGACTGCCTGAGAAGAATGCTGCGCAGTCGAGATATGTCAACGGTTCTGATCTGGATCTTGAGATGATCGAGTATCTTGCGGAGAATCATGAACCGAAGGCTGTCGTCACAGTCATCCAGACGAAAGGTTCCACGCCGAGAGGAGCAGGCGCAAAGATGGCCGTTGATCCGAGAGGGCAGGTGACGGGCAGCATCGGCGGCGGATGCAGTGAGGGAGCTGTGATTCGTGATGCGATCGATATCATTGGAACGGGTGAGTATAAGACGGTATTTATTGATATGACAGGCGAAGTGGCGGAGTCTGACGGAATGGTCTGCGGCGGCGTCATGTATGCGCTGATTGAGGACGGCACGGAAGTGTAACGATGCGATGCCGGCGCGGGAGCACGGTGCGCAGGAAAGCATGACGGACATGAAAGTACTGAGCATGGGTGGCGCGAAAACGGGATGGCGTTTTATTGTACAGGAGCGATACGGACTATGAAAGAATTTATTTACGCAGACAATGCGGCGACAACGAGAATATCGGAAAAATGCCTTGAGGCAATGATGCCTTATTTTACAGAACATTACGGCAATGCGTCAGCAATTTACGGCATTGGGCGTGATTCCCATCAAGCCGTAGAGGAGGCCAGGAGGACGGTCGCTTCACTGATTAACGCGGGACCGATGGACATCTATTTTACTTCCTGCGGAACGGAATCGAATAACTGGGCGCTGAAGGGTATGGCCGGAAAATACAAGAAAAGCGGGAAAAATCATATTATTACGAGTAATATCGAACATCATGCAATTCTTCACGCGGCCAAATCTCTCGAGGAGGACGGATTTGAAGTGACTTACCTTCAGGCGGATGAGAAAGGCCGCATCAGCCCGGAAGCTGTGCAGGCGGCGATTCGACCGGAGACGTTTCTCGTTTCAATTATGTATGCAAATAATGAAATCGGTACAATTCAGCCGGTGGCTGAGATCGGCGCAGTATGCAGGGACGCAGGTGTTTTATTCCATACGGACGCGGTGCAGGCGGCGGGTACGCTGCCGATTGACGTGGAAGCGCAGAATATCGATATGCTGTCTGTTTCGGCTCATAAATTTCATGGTCCGAAAGGTGTCGGTTTTCTCTATTGCAAGCGTGGCCTTTATCCGAATAATTTGATGGACGGCGGCGCACAGGAGCGCGGCCACCGGGCGGGGACGGAAAATGTGGCGTATATCGTTGGCATGGCGGCGGCTCTCAAAGAGGCGTGCGGGATGATGGAGGAAAAGGCACAGCGGCTGACAGCTATGCGAGACAGGGTTCAGGAAGGTCTGCTGAAGATTCCGGGAACGCAGCTCAACGGAGATACGGAGCAGCGTCTGCCGGGGATTGTCAACGTGTCTTTTGAAGGAATTGACGGAGAATCACTTTTGTTCGATCTTGATCTGAAGGGCGTGGCGGCGTCATCGGGTTCGGCCTGTGCATCGGGCTCGGTAGACCCAAGTCATGTATTGCTCGCAATCGGCGTGCCATATAATATGGCCCACGGTTCGCTGCGGATTTCCCTTGGTCGCTATAATACGGAGCAGGAAGCCGACAGAATTGTAGACATTGTTACGAAGTCTGTCAGGATGCTGCGTGGAGAATAGAAGGAACAGCGAAAAGGCGTTGTCTGTTTTTATGTGAAAACTCCGCGTTTGACGCGGAGTTTTCGTTGGATAATATTCTGTAAAATGGAGTTTAAGGAAAGGAATCGTCGGTCATATGTGGAAAGGAAAAAATTTTTTTCGTGCGGCGGCGGTTTGTCTAACTTGCTTCCTGTTTGTAACGGCTGCTGGCTGCGGCGTGGAAAAGACGGGAGGCAGCGTTGACGGTACGGGAAGTGCACAGGCGGATGGCTTTGGAGATGAGGCGAGTAAGACGGTCTATGCCATGGATACTGTGATGGATTTGCGGGCATACGGTGAAAATGCACAACAGGCGGTTAAAGATGCCGAAACAGAGATTATGCGTCTTGATGAGATGCTGAGCCGGGGCAGCGAAGGCAGTGAAATATATAATGTAAATGAAGGAATTTCTTCCGATGTGTCGGATGAGACGGCAAAGCTGCTTGATCGTGCTCTGGAAATTTGCAAAGACACGGGAGGAGCCTTTGATATTACGGTGGCGCCTGTTATGGATCTTTGGGGTTTTTACGGGCAGGACTATCATGTGCCTGTGGCGAATGAAATCAGAGAAACGCTGAAGTCGGTAGATTATACGGGCGTTCAGCTGGAAGGAAACACTGTTTTGCTGCGTCAAAACATGCGGCTTGATCTGGGTGGAATTGCGAAAGGTTATCTGTCAGGGCGTATTATGGAAATTTTTCAAAAAGACGGGGTAAAGTCAGGAATTGTGTCGCTTGGTGGAAATGTTCAGACACTTGGCACGAAGACAGACGGAAGCAAATGGAATGTAGCTGTGCAGAATCCAGACTTGAAAAATAAAGATGCATCGTTTATCGGCGTTATACAGACGGAAGATGAAGCTGTCGTTACGTCGGGCAGCTATCAGCGATATTTTGAGGAGGACGGCGTTACATATCATCATATTATCGATCCGAAAACGGGGTACCCGGCGAACAGCGGTGTCGTTTCTGTAACTATCGTCAGCAGTGACGGTACGACGGCGGACGGCCTTTCTACGGCGCTTTTTGTCAAAGGACTTGAAGGTGGTTCGGAATACTGGCGTACACACGACGGATTTGAAGCCGTTTTTGTCACTGAAGATGGCGGGATTTATGTCACCGATGGACTCAGGGATAGATTTACGAGTGAATATCCGTTCGAGTGGATAAAACGGTAAAATAAAATGATTAGAATAAAATTTTTTCGCAAACTGCAAGAGCGAGTTGGGTATCATGCAGTGGAAATTTGGAAATAAAAACCTGGATCATGGATGAGCCCAGCGGGATCATCCATGGACGAAGTTGGCGTAGCCATCAGGCTGTGTAAACCGTGTCCAGGAAGTCATCGAACAGTTTCTTCAGGGTGCGGTTTCCAGTTTTTTCGTAGTTTGCGATTCAGAAGTTCCGCCGCAGTCAGAATGTCTTCGTCGGTGTATGCCTCGATCGGGGCGTCTTTGGGGAAGAACGTCCAAAACAGGGCGTTGTGGCGTTCCTTCTGCGTCCTCTATAATTTCTAATTGGTAAATCTGTCATAATTTTGAGCGATTTGTCGAGTATTTTGGTAAAAGAATACTCCGCACTAATTTATGATGCAAAGGGATCAAAAGCGCGATCTTGACGTAATATCATAAGTTGCCCGATTCGTCGATTCGTCGGGCAACTTATGATATTACGCTTAGGGTTGTTTTCCTTGATGTGGCAGACTTCTTTGTTTTTAGGCTGTTTTGTTTGGAAGAAATGCCGACGGATGTAAAAACGCGCCATGGACGCCGTTTCTCACGGCGCCCATGGCGCGGTCTGGCAGGCCCGATTCTCAATATGCCTGTCAAAGACTGTAACCGTTATGATTTACAGTTGCAGGGAAGGTGCGGAATAAACGCGTGCAGCGAGTTCTGTATCGAGAGCGTAAAGGCCTTTTGGATCGGATCCGAAAAGCTGGAATCTCTTAAGGTTTGTTTCCGCCGTATCTTCTTCTTCCCCCTGTTCCTTGACGAACCAGTCGAGGAACTGCATCGTGCGGAAATCGTTTTCCTTGATGCACTCGGCATAAATATTGTGAATCAGGGAAGTTACGTAAATTTCATGCTCTAATCCGTATTTGAGCGGGTCTTCCAGGGATTTTATCTCCTTATCCGGCTTTGCGATGGCTTCGAGGGTGACAGACATGCCGTTGTTTCTCATATATTCGAGCATCAGTATCGCATGATCCCTTTCTTCCTGCGCCTGAATGTAATACCAGTTTCCATAACCGCTAAGGCCCTCGTCATAGTAATAATTGGAAAATGATAAGTAGAGATAGCCTGAGTACAATTCCTTGTTGATCTGATCGTTAATCATATCCGCAATTTTCTGATTTAACATATAAAATGATCCTCCTTGAAATTATTTCTCTGTCAGATATAGGACTATTCTCAAATTATAACATATCCTGGCCCGTTCCGTGCGAAAATATCGCCGTAAAAAACAGAAAAATGATTGTCCGGGGAAAGATGATTCGAGTTTACTTCACTGATTCAGTGGAGTACAATATGCGTAGGCAGAAACCGGGTTTTCAGGAGAAACTTCGTCGTCGCCAGGCGATGGAAAGGGAGAGTGGATGGTGATTACAGGAAGACAGAGGAGTTATTTAAAAAAATTAGCACACGATATAGAGCCGGCCGTCCTGCTGGGTAAGGCAGGGTTGACGGCAAATGTACTGCAGGAAATGGACGATTATCTGAATGCACATGAAATTTTGAAGGTGAAGCTGCAAGACGGATGCGGCATGGACGCTTCGTGGGCGGCAAATGAGGCGGCAAGACATCTAAAGGCAGAATTTGTCCAGTCTATTGGCAGAAAATTTTCGTTGTATCGTCCGTCGGAAAAGAAAAAAATCGAACTGCCGTCAGAAAAATGAACGCAGAACTATTGTAAGTTCCTGGGAATTTATGGCGAGAGAAAATGCTGATCAAACGAATAAAAGAATGAATCTGAAAGAAATTATAAATTCAATTATTGACGTTGATTGTATGTGTGTCAGTCTGTGTCGCTGTCCTGTTTTCCGACACCATTTATCGTTTGAGGCAGATGAACTGCGTTTTATAACAACAGGCCGAATGACAGCTTTTTGCCAAGCGCACTATTTGTGAGGAATTTTTTCAGCGGTAGTGGGAAGCGGATGGCTCCGAACGGGAGACGGGAGACTGACGGGCAACGGAATGGCTGCAAATCTCATAAGAAAGACGAACACACAACAGCGGAGTCAGCGTTGATCCAGGAGCAGGAAAAATGAAAAAGGACAGTATTGGTGAAGCATAGATTTGCTTTGATGAAATGGGAATTATATGGAATTAATGTATAAAAACGCGTCGAGACTGGACGCGAGAGATTACGCCAGCAATTATCTGTATTTTGCGATGAATGTGGGCGAGCAGATGCTGCGCAGCGGCGCGGAGATGCGGCGTGTGGAGGACAGCATCCGCCGGATATGTCTTGCTTATGGTGCAGAGCGTGTCGATGTGTTTTCGATTACTTCAACGATTATTGTGACAATGTATGGCGAAAAATTTGGTTCTCTGACGCAGACGCGCCAGATTACAGTGCGTTCAAACGATATGTACCGGCTTGACAAGTTGAATCACCTTTCACGTCACGTCTGCAGCGATCTGCCGTCCCTTGAGGAGGCGGCAGAGGAACTGGCGGAGATTAAGAGTTCAAAACGTTACTCGTTTGTGTCTCAGATGATGATTTACGCTATGGTTTCGGCGTCTTTCACAATTTTTTTCGGTGGAAACTGGAAGGATGCTATTGTTTCCGGCGTTTTGGGCATGGTTTTACGGGTTTTGGAACAGTTGCTTAACAGGTATGAGGTCAATCCATTTCTGTCAGCGTTTCTCTTTTCGCTGATCGGCGGGTTTGGCGCGATTTTCGCCGTGAATCACGGGCTGGCGGATTCCATGGATAAGATCAGTATCGGCAATATCATGTTGCGGATTCCGGGACTTGCTTTGACAAATTCGATTCGTGATGTTGTCAACGGTGATACGATCACGGGGATTCTCGGCTTTATGGAAGCCATGCTGCTTTCTATGACGATTGCAGTTGGTTTCGTTGCGGCAGCCGCTATCTGGCAGTAGGAGGAACGGAAAATGGAAATGCATTACATTGTTCAGTTGGTTTCGATTTTTGTAGGTTCCGTGGGGTTCGCACTGCTGTTTAATGTTAGAACGCCGAAGTTGTTTGGCTGTGCGTTTGGCGGATTTTTAGCCTGGGGTTTTTATCTGTGTCTCGGCTTTGTAGTCGAAAACGAGGTGGCACGTTATTTTCTGGCGTCTATGTTTCTGACTGTTTACGCGGAAATTATGGCGCGTGTCAGAAAATCGCCCGATACGATTTATATTATCTGCGCGGCGATTCCGTTGTTTCCCGGCGGCTTTCTTTATAACGCGATGCATTCGGCGGTGGAGGGAAACCGGGACGAGTTTTTAACGGCGATGCTTCATACGCTGCTTTTGGCGGCGGCTATCGCGCTGGGCGTCCTTTGTATGGTGACTGTGATGAATATTATTTTTGCGGTAATCAAGCAGGTAAAGCATCGCGTCGCAGCAAAATAGCGGCCTTTGGAGAAGAATGGACTGCGAGGCAAGGCTGCGAATCCGCCTGACGACGAGGAAAAGGAAACTGTGTCTTATAAGTGGAGCGTGCGCGGATGCGGACGCAAGCCAGACAGAATGTCTGTACGTCGTGCAGGAAAGAATACCGGCTTTCGGAGGCCGAAGGCGTGGGCCGGCCTGTGAGGAATGGGAGATTTGGACTTGATATTTCACATATAAATTAAGCGATTTAGATATAGATTCATATACTTAGAGAATTGATCAATTAACGAGAATAAGTTTTTAAGATGAGAAGGAACGACAAATGAATATCAGACAATATTTAAAAGAACATATTCTGCTGTTTGATGGAAGCATGGGTACGTGGTTTGCGGAAAAATACCGCGAGTTTCAGGAAAACTGCGAACGTGCAAATCTGACGGCACCGGAGAAGGTGCTTGAAATTCACCGGGAGTATATCGAGGCGGGCTGTCATGCGATTAAGACGAATACATTTGCGTCAAATCCGCTGAATTATGGCGGGGATGAGGAATTGCTGCGCAGTGTGCTGAATGCAGGTATGAAACTGGCGCATGATGCGGCGAAGTCGCCGGCAGCAAAAGGCGAAGTTTTTGTGTTTGCAGATATTGGCCCGATTCTTGGCGCCGAGGAGGAGGTTATATGGGATGCTTACCGCAAGACGGCTGATATTTTTCTCGAAGCGGGAGCAGAAAATTTTCTGTTTGAAACGAATCCCAACGACGATCATTTGGAGCGGATTGCGGAGTATATAAAAGGAAGGAAAAAGGATGCGTTTATCATCGTGTCTTTTGCTGTTCAGCCCGACGGATACACGCGGGAAGGAATTTATGCAGAGGATTTGATGCGGCGTGTCAGAGCATGTGAGGCGATTGACGCTTTTGGCCTTAATTGTGTGACGAGTGCCGCGCATCTCAGCGATCTTGTTTCAAAATGCGATTTCAGCGGAAAAATGCTCTGCGTTATGCCGAATGCCGGTTATCCGCGGGTCGTGGGAAACAGGATGTTTTTTGACAGCGATCCGGAGTATTTTGCGCAGAAGCTGGCCGAAATTGTTGCGGGCGGGGCGTCTATTGTCGGGGCTTGCTGTGGTACGAATCCGGAGTTTATCCGGGCGGCGGCCAGGATGCTGAAGCACGATAGAAAAGGAAACAAAGATGCTGTGTCAAAGAGCGTTAAGTATCTGTCAGGAGAAAAAGGGCAGACCGGACCAAACGCCCGCGACGTCCGCGCGGGCGTTTGGTCCGGAACGGATTCTGCCATCGGTGCAGATTCTGCAGACGGTACATATGACGAACCCTCCGCCAAAACTGATAACGATAATTTATTCTGGAAGAAGATGGAGCGCGGTGAGCGTGTGATTGCAGCCGAGCTTGACCCGCCGCGTAACGACGACGGAACGAAATTTATGCAGGGCGCCCGGATTCTGAAGTCAGCAGGCGTGGACGCTATGACGCTGGCCGACTGCCCGACAGCTCATGCGCGGATGGACAGCAGTCTGATGGCCTGCAAGGTGCGCCGCGAGGTGGGAATCGATACAATTCCGCATATGACCTGCCGCGATCGTAATCTGAACGCGACGAAGGCACTTCTGTTAGGCTTGTCCATGGAAGGCGTGAGGAATGTGCTGGCCGTCACGGGCGACCCGGTGCCTACCGCAGAACGCGACGAGGTAAAGATTGTTTATCAGTTTAATTCCAGGCGGCTGGCACGTTATATCACATCGCTGAATCAAACGGAATTCAGTCAGCCGATCCGCGTTTTTGGCGCTCTTAACGTCAATGCGCACCGGTTTGACGTCCAGCTTGAAATTGCGAAGAAGAAGATTGAAAACGGCATCTGCGGATTTTTAACGCAGCCCGTTTTGACAAAGGAAGCGCTGGAAAATCTGAAGTACGCGTACAGGGAACTTGACGCAAAGATTCTTGGCGGTATTATCCCGGTGGTCAGCAGCCGTAACGGCCGGTTTATGAATAACGAAATCAGCGGAATTACGGTGGATGAAAAAATTATTGACTTGTACGAAGGCAGGACAAAAGAGGAATGTGCGAAACTCGCTGTCGGTATTTCTCTGAAGATTGCCGAAGAAATCGCGCCGTATATCGACGGATATTATCTGATGACACCGTTTTACAGGACGGATATCATGGCTGAACTGATTGCGGGAATCCGAAAAATGGAGGGCAGGTAAGACAAATTGCAGCGGTTCGCAGGAAAAGACGGCCCCAGCAGAAGACAACAAAATCAAGACTGTTGAGTAAACGTCTTTTTAAAACAGTAAATCCGAAGAAAACTTGAGAATGTTTCTTCGGATTTATTATTGTTATATTGAAATAAGGCTAATTTGTTTATTTTCAGCGAATCTTTACTTTTTATTTATAAATATTTTGTATCCTGATTATTCAGCTTGTTTTTGTTCTTTATTGCTCTTGTTGATAACTATTTCACGTCCCTGCTTTCTCCAGCTTCTGAATTCTGCGGCCGCAGTAAAGAGAGCGTCCGTAGAGGAATTCAACGCCGTTTCCATAGAATCCTGGATAACGCTGATGATGAAGCCAACGCCAACGACCTGCATCGCGACATCGTTTGAAATACCGAACAGGCTGCAGGCGAGAGGAATCAGCAGCAGTGAGCCGCCGGCGACGCCGGATGCACCGCAGGCGGATACAGCAGCCAGGATACTCAGAATGATTGCCGTCGGTAAGCTGACGTCGATACCGAGCGTTGATGTGGCAGCCAGTGTCATGATACTGATTGTGATAGCTGCGCCTTCCATATTGATCGTGGCACCGAGAGGGATGGAAACGGAATAATTGTCCTCATCGAGACCAAGCGATTCGCATAACTGCATATTGATCGGAATATTTGCGGCAGAACTTCTTGTGAAGAAGGCGGTGATACCGCTTTCTTTCAGGCATTTGAAGACGAGCGGGTACGGATTTTTCCGGATACAGACGAATACGATCAGCGGGTTGAGAACCAGCGCTACGATCAGCATCGTGCAGATGAGCAGCAGAATCAGACGGCCGTATTCTGTAAAGATTGACAGGCCACTGCTTGTGACGGCGGAATAGACGAGGCCCATAATTCCAAACGGCGCGGCGTTGATGATCCAGCGGACGACTTTCGTCAGAGCCTCGGCGGCTTCGCTGACCATATTCTTGGTGTGTTGTGACGCCGGTCTAAGCGCGATTCCCACCAGAACCGCCCAGACGAGAACACCGATAAAGTTGGCGTTTACGATGGCAGAAACGGGATTTTCCACGACATTCATGACGAGGTTGTGAAGGACTTCACCGATTCCGTCAGGCGGCGTTGTTTCCGTAGTTGCTTCCGTCAGGGTAATCTTCATCGGGAAGATGAAGCTGACGATGACGGCGACGATTGCCGAAAGGAATGTACCGAGCAGATATAGGACAATAACTGTTTTCATATTGCCCGCGCTGCCTTCTTTTGCCTGGCACAGGGAGCCGGCAACGAGGAAGAAGATAAGAATCGGTGCGACCGCTCTGAGTGCGCCGACAAACAGGTCGCCGAGAATCGTCAGGATGGATGCCTGAGGAAGAACGATGGCGAGAACGGCGCCGACGATAAGGCCGCAGATAATACGTTTGATCAGACTAATACTGTTCCATTTTGAGATGATTGCGTTCATAATTTCTCTCCTGATTCTTAAAATAATATAATAATACCGGGGGAAAACGGCACTGTGCATCGGTCAAATAAAATAGGCTGTTTTGCAGACAAGCTTGCAAACATATGTATTTATGCCGGTTTTGCAGCACGGGTTTTTGCCCCCAACGTATATAATATTGCGTTAAGGCGTTTGCGCCTGCAAATACGATTTTAACAGAAAATGATTTATACTGCAATTCTTCAGATATTTTTGTGAAAATGAGCGGGAAATAACGGAAACTGCCGTAATAATTCGATGAAAAACAAAAAAATTCCGTTCGGCCGTTTATGGAAACGGACGAACGGAATAAAAGAAGGATAAAATGGAATATTTTAACTTTCTTCATTGAACTTGTTTGAACAACAAACGGCTGACCGAATTTCGGCAGGCAGTCAATAGTCAGATTTTCGCGGGCTTTCCGAGGACTTTCCGGAAAAATCCGGCTCAGTTCGCCTGTACGGTAATCGGATTTTCGTCAGACCGCCCGGAAAAATCTCCCTGTCTGCCTACGCCGTCGACGGTCGGGGTTTTGGTGAACTGTCTGGAAGATCCATGTCAATCGAATCGCGGGATTGCGATTCGATTGATACCGTGAGCAGACCACATATTTGTTATTCTCAGAGAGGTTCATACCGCTTTTTGCGATTTGACTGACGCCGCAGGCAGAACCCTGTTGGATTGGCGACATCAATCCGTTGCTTCAGCTACTTCATCTTTTTGCGGTATGTAAAACAGTTCATCGTGCCGCCCGATTGTTTCAAACATATTATTGTACTGGATTTTTTCATAGTCCTGCAGCAGCGGCGTGTATTCCGTCGTTTCGTCATACGTGTGATATTCGCCGTCAGCCGTAATGTATCCATTCGTGTCGATAACCGGCAGACTGCGGTAAAGGGCGGACAAATAGTCGTTATATTCTGTCGTCTGAAGACCGGCTGTTTGAAGCAGCAGCGTCGACAGGTAGTTGGTGCTCATTTTGTCGATGTATGTTTCATCGATGTCGTAGTTGGCCCAGATGACAAACGGTGTCATGAAACGGCGCTGCCGCTGCTCGATTGTCAGATCATCGATTTTTTCACCGAGAAGGCTTTCGATAAATCCTGTTTCGATATTCGGATGATGGTCGCCGAACATACAGATAATCGTTGGTTCCTTTTGCTTACTGAAATAGTTTACCAGTTCCTCAAACGCCTTGTCGGACTCGTAAATCAAGGACAGGAAACGGTTTGCCTGTGGATAATATCTATCCGTCGAAGTCAGGCGCACCTTCTGCTCAAAATTCGAGTAAGACGAAGCGTAGCTGCCGTGGTTTTGCATCGTGACATTAAATATGAAGAAAGGTTTCGATCTGTCGCGGTTCTCATACATATCTGTCAGCAGCTTATAGTCAAAATGGTCACTGACGAAGCGGCGCAGCAGCACGTTTTCATCGGGATACTGTTCGTTGACGGCTTTTTCAAATTCAAAGAATGTAGTATCACCGCTGCGGTAACTGTCGATCAGGTTGTTGTCGAGATATGTCTCAATGCTGTCGTAGCGCTCAAAGCCTAGCAGCGGATAGTTGACGTCTCTTTGCCAGCTAGTCCGGTAGTAGACGTGGAGCGCCAGCCTTGCGTAATTTTGGCGTGCCAGCGTGAAAGCAAGCGAAGGCGTTTGGTTTTTGATGTAAAGCTCGTAGGCGTTGCTTCCGGCGGCCAGGAAGGCCATGCTGTTGCCCGTCAGAAATTCAAATTCTGAGTTGCTCGTACCAGCGCCCGTTACCGGCATATACAGGTTCCCTTTGATCGTATTTTTTGTAAGATTTCGGACAAACGGCATATAGTCTGTATTCGTAGACAGTTGACCGAGTGTTCGGAGATCGGCAAACGTTTCATTCATGATACAGATGACGTTCGGCGCCGTGTTTTTGCGCTTTTTGCCGTAAGACGCCGGCTGGTTTTCTTTCGATGTGCCTCTGACGGCCAGATCAGTGTCGAGGCCGGTATTCGGCAGAGGCTGGCCGTTTTCGTCGAGACCGTTGCCGAGGTAATAATAGGGATCCTGGTTTTCAAGGTTGTTCGTCGAAGCAGAGCCTGTGAATCCTGCGATGCCGCCGGCAGTCGTATCGGCATCAATAATCGGAACATTCGTGTCAGTTCCGTTCGCATTGGTATCACCGGTATTGGCCGCATTGATACCATTTTCATTGGCGCCGGCGACCATATTTCCGGCGGCTGTTGAATCTGCTCCAAGCGCCGCCTGTTGAGCGGCTTCAGTTTCTGCCTCGGCTGCAGCGCGCTCGTCGGCGCGTTTCTGAATCGCCTTTGCGGAAGCTGCGATTCCTTTATCATCCTGGTTTTCCGCAAGAAATGCATCGACGATTGCCGGAATCTGCGAGGCATTGTAATCTGCAGGTTTTTCAATGATAAGGTATTTTGTGTTCAGGACGAAGTTGAGCATCGTTCCTGAATTGCGATAGCCCCTGGCCTGATTCCAGAAATCTGGCTTTATACCGTGATTTGCGGCGTAGTCGGTCAGATAAAATGGAATCGTTACGGTGAGAATCAGAATCAGCGCCACACTTCTGCAGAGGTAGCTGCCGTGGTGTTTGAACTTGATTTTCGTCATGCGGATACCGATCATCATGATCAGCAGGAAAATGACAGTGCCGACGACGAGCGTATAGGATACGGTATACGGGTAGCTTGAAGCTACCGCAAGGCCGGTGGATATGGTCAGCACGTCGAGAGGCACAACGGGTGAACCTCGGAATGTCAGAACGATGCCGCATACCACTCCGAAGATGTAGATAAGCGGTGTCATGACGATAATCGGCATTCTGAAGCTGCCGGAAAAGACCATAACGAGCAGGTATAACAATATGTATACAATATAATTGCAGAAAAATGTCTGCGGTGAAAAGTTATATATGAAAACGCCACTCATACATTCCACCATGCACATTGAAGCGACCGGCACAAGCAGAAATATGACAGGGTTAATTATTTTCGCAATCCGGTTTGAGACTTTAATGTGAATGGCTGCCAGAAAACCGATCAGCAGTACGCCGAGAAAGGACAGGCCAAGGAGCAGGCTGCCTGATTCGATGCCGGAAAAGCGGCTCCGGTAGTGGATCAGGGCGGCGAGCAGGAGGACTGTGAGGATGACTGCAAATATCAGGGAGCGTTTCGTGACGGAAAAAGCACCGAGGAAGCGCTGTTTTAACGTGAGTTTTCCAGCCGGAGCCGTTGTGTTTTCCGCAGAGGCGGCGCTTTGGCTGTCCGCTTGGGAAGTTTCGTCGTCGCTTACGTTGTTTAAATCGCCGGAACCGTCAGAGTCGCCGGAATTGACGGAAGCGGTTGAGTTGTCCGAACTGATGGAGGAAAGGCCGTCGGGCGCTTCTTCGTTGACAGCGTTTTCTGCGTCAGCCGGAGCTGTTGTGTTTTCCGCAGAGGCGGCACTTTGACCGCGGTTTTCAAGTGCGGAATCATTTGAAGGGGTTTCCGCCTCCGCCGGACTTGTACTTTTGATTTTTTTATGCGTCATGTTTTGAATTTTCATAGTTGTATCGTTCCGTTTCTATCTGCGGCATATTCTCCAATCCTGCTGTTTTGTTTAAGCGTGAAATGTGAATGCCGCGAAAAGTGCAGATGAATTTTTTAAATTGTTTGTTAAGGATTATCTTATAATAAGACGTTCCTTTTTTCAATATTTCAAACAATTTTTACATTCGCTGATTTTAGAAAGATTTTCTTACGAAATTAATGTCCGTCAGAAGCTGGTGCCAAGCGGCGTTAGCGCTCGAATATCAGTTTCTGAAGGCAAATCTGTAAATTTCAGCTGATGAAGCCGATTTTATACATAAAGCCATCCTCTGAATACAAGTTTTTTACAGGAATTAACGAATTTTCCTGCACTTTTATTATAGCATGAAATGTCCGTAAATGTGGAAACCCCAATCTCTTGAACAGATTTTATCGTTCAATGAGCCGGCAAATTACATCGGCTGAATGATGAGGGATGCGTGTGGAAGTTTTGAGGACATATGTGTGGAAAATGATTGATAGATGCAGGTAAATCTGTTGCGGGATTGGAGATAGTCGGCTGTGTGAACGGAAAATGGCCGGCTGATGAGAGAAAGTCAGCTGAGAAAGGGAATTTGTTTCCTCGCATGAAGGGGAGTTTCATGATCAGTTAAAAAATGAAAAATGTATATGTCATTAGATTTTCCTGTCCGCATGAACGGGAACCTGCACATCTTCAGCAGAGCGGAAAAATTTGAGAATCAGGCTTGAATCTGATAATTGTATGTGATATTATTTTTATCGTCAAAATAATTGACGATAAAAATAATAAATAAGCAGGTTCCCGCCCCGGTCGGAAGGATTTCAATTTTTGGGCTGAAGCGGCGGTTGTCGTTTTAAATTCAGAAAAAAATTGTTCATCAGAGGTATTGATATGGATATAGTGAAAAAATATGGTGACGCGATTCGTCAGAAGATCGAAAATGACCCGAAAAAGGCGTTGAAAATGTATCGCCTGGGCATGAATCTCGAATATCAAAAGTCATCGAAGCTGCCGAATTCCAAGCTTCCCGTAGGATACCGCGAGGTTTACCGTGCGGCAGTCAAGGCAACGAAGGATATTCTGGCAGAGCCGGAAAAGAGCGTTTGGACGAATATTTTCGGGCCGGTCGAGATTTTTCAGTGTTTTGGCCTCAATTCAACATCTATTGAAATGCTTTCGGGATTTATGGCCGGGTTCCGAACGGAGGATTATTTTATCGATCTGGCGGAGCGTGTGGGCATTGCGCCGACACTCTGTTCTTACCACAAACATTTCATCGGCGTTGTGGAGTCGGAACTGATTCCGGCACCTAAATTTATGGCCGTCACCTCGTCTGTCTGCGACGGAAATATCAATACGGCGCGTTATGTGGCGAATAAAAAGGGGATGAGTTTTTGTGGCCTGGATATTCCTCATGAGGATACGGAAGCGGCACACCGTTATGTGATACGCCAGCTTTACGATATGATTGCTCAGCTCGAAGAAATTATGGGCCAAAAGCTTGATATGGATGAGCTTTCTGAGGTGATTCGCCGGGAAAACGAGACGAAACGCCTGCTGCGCTCGGTGATCAAGGAATCAAAGACCAGATGGTATCCGAACACGCTGACGACGCTGCTTTCACTGCTTCATCCGACGCATCTTTCCATCGGCAGCCAGGAGGCGCTTGATTTAATGCGCTTGATGGCGGAAGATATTAAGACGTATCCTGAGCGCGACGATGTTAACCGGATTCTCTGGGTACATCTGCTGCCGTATTATCAGGAAACGCTTCGGGAGTATTTCAATCTTTCCGACAGGAATTATATTAATATTTTTGATTTTGCAATGGATTATATGGAAGAAATGGACGACCGTCATCCGGTTGAGGCGATTGCAAAAAAGATGATCTGTAATGTATATAACGGAGATTATTCGAGAAAGATCGAGTTAATTGAAAGTCTTATAGATGAATTTCAGCCGGACGGGCTGATTCATTACGGGCACTGGGGCTGCAAACAGTCTTCCGGTGGTGTTATGCTGCTGCGTGAAGCATTGAGCCGTAAGGGAATCCCGATGCTGGCGCTTGATGGTGACGCTCTCGACCGCAGGAACGACCAGGACGGACAGCTCAGAACAAGGCTTGAGGCATTCCTCGAAATGGTAGAGATCAGGAGGAATATGAAGAAATGAGGATAGGTTATCTTTGTAAATATGCTCCGATTGAGATTTTATTGTCCATGGGCGCTGAAGTTGAGCGAATTATGCCTGACGTAACCGATTTTAATCAGGCCGATACATTGATGCATTCCAATATGTGTTCTTTTATCAAGGGCGTTCTTGAGGAAATTTCGCTGGAAGGGACGGAAGGGCGTGAGCCGTATGACGGCTTGATTCTGACGCATTGCTGTGACAGTACGCGCAGACTTTACGACGTATTGAAGCATCGTTATCCGGAGAAATTTATTTATATGATCGACGTGCCGCGCACGACAGGCGGCAGCGCATCGGAATTTTTTGCAGATTGTATGACACGGTTTATTGCAGATTACGAGAAATTCAGTGGGGAAAAGTTTGATGCCGATGTATTTCGTAAATATCTGGAAAAAAACAACTGTGCTCTTGAAGAAGCAGAGCCGGCGGGCGATGCACCTGTCAATATCGGGTTGATGGGAGCGCGGTGCAGTCAGGGCGTTCTCGATATGATTCATAATTATAATATTAACGTGTTGTTCGATATGACGTGTACCGGTGTCAGCCGCAGATTTGAAATTCCGCAGGAATTGCTTAAAACAGGGGATTCGGCGGCTAAGTCGGGCGCGGCGAATCTGGATGTCGGTGTGGAGGATTCAGACGCAGAAAACGGTGAGGCAGCCGGCGTGAAGGATTCCGGCACAAAAACAGAAATGCAAAATTCACCAAAACTTCTGCCGATTTCTCCGCTGTCAGAAGTGGGCGGCCGGGATTTTGAACTTCTCGAAGCTTATGCGGGACAACTTCTCGATCAGCTTCCCTGTATGCGCATGAATGAATACGCAAAGCGCGAAGAAACGCTGAATTCCTATAAAGAACAGCTTGACGGAATTATTTATCATACTGTCAAATTCTGCGATAATTACGGTTTTGAGTACGCGTATCTGTATGATAAAATCGACGTTCCGCTTCAGAAATTTGAGACGGATGCCACGTCGCAGTGTGAAGGTCAGATCAGGACGAGGGTAGAAGCTTTTTTGGAATCGATTTTGGCGGCCAAGGGGCTTCAGACGACAGATATTATGAAGAAGAAGGAGGAACCGAGACATAGAATGAACGGAGAGACACACGTACTTGGTATCGACAGCGGCTCTACCTCGACGAATGCCGTGATTATAAATCAGGACAGGGAAATTGAGGCTTATGCGATTATCCGGACGGGAGCAAAGAGCGGGGAGAGTGCGGATGCTATTTTAAAGGAGGTTCTGAAAAAGGCGTCTCTGACAAGAAAGGATATTGATATGATCGTTTCCACCGGCTACGGACGTGTCAGCATCCCGTTTGCCGACAGAAATGTGACGGAAATCAGCTGCCACGGCAAAGGCGCCCATTATTTTTATCCTGATGTCCGCACGGTGCTCGACATTGGCGGTCAGGACAGCAAGGCGATCCGTCTCAACGAAAAGGGTGATGTCGTTGATTTTGTCATGAACGATAAATGTGCTGCCGGTACAGGGCGCTTCCTGGAGATGATGGCCCGCACGCTGGAAATTGATATTGATGAACTGGGGCCGGAATCTCTGAAATGGCGGAAGGATCTGGACATCAGCAGTATGTGTTCCGTTTTTGCGGAATCGGAAGTTATCTCGTTGATTGCAAATAATCATGAAAAGTGCGATATTGCCCACGGGATCCATAAGGCGATTGCGAACAAGTCGGTTTCATTGATGAAGCGTGTCGGTCTGGAGCCGGGTTATATGATGACGGGCGGCGTTGCGAAAAATCCGGGCGCCGTCAGGGAAATCGAGGAAAAGTTGGGCGCCGGCCTGTTTATCTGCGACGAACCTGAAATCGTCGGAGCTACCGGAGCGGCGATTTTCGGATTAGAGGAACTTCAAAGCGGCGCGGGGGCCTGAATGTGAACGGCAGAGACAAAATGAAGGACGAAGTGTGCAGCGTGGCGCGTCAATGTGAAAAGGCAGGGCGTCTGCCGGAATCAGCGCCTGCCAAACAGATTGATTTGACAGAATAAGAAAAAACGGACAGGCCTGATCCCCGTGTATTAGGGAATCAGGTCTGTCTGAGCATATATTATGTCATAATCCCTTAAAATAGAGTGAAGTCAACATTTAGAAAGGTTTTAATGGCTAAATAGGCAGATACTATTTGGATGAGCAGGCCGGAAAACCGCAGGTCATTATCATGGCGGCAGAATCGGTATCATGACATTGGGATTCTTCAAATGCCGACGTTTTTGGCGGGTATCATTTATACGAGCTCTTTTGAGAAGATATAGAGACGATCTCTGAAATTTTCAATGTCGTCATTCAGCGGAAATTCGTCTGTACCATAAACTTCATCAAAGCCGGCGAGTGTGTTGGCAAGGATGTATTCGTTATCGTCGCCGCGGGCGTATTTCAGGATGGCAGTCTCATAAGGCGCGGCGATCTGGCTGCTGATCAGTTGACGGCGGCCGAGATACTGGAGATACCACACGAGATCGAAGGCTAAAAGGCGCATCATGTGTTCCTGTGGAACAGTTCTGTTTGATGTGTTGAAATACTGGTGCGGCGTGGAATTTGCCGGGTCCGAAGCGCCGGCGGAGCCGGCTAGGTCATATGCAGCCGCAATTTCAGCGGAGTTTGACATTTCAACGGAGCCGTTTGTGCTATGTGCGGATATGGTCTCAGCGGTGCGGATCGTATCTGTACCGTCGGCTGAATCATCAGCGCTGACATAGAAAGCGCCCCAGGGCGCCCCTTCGGCAGGACCGTTATATGTGAATTGACTGATGTAGGCGAAGGCGTCTTCCCCGATCTTTGAAACAGAGGACGGAACATTGAGATTCATAGAGATGCAGCCTTTGAAAGCCCAATCACCGATAGACGTAAGCCCCGCTCCGAGGGCGAGTTCTTCGAGAGATGTGCAGCCCATGAAGGCGCAGGCGCCGATTTCTGTAGCGTTGTTGAGGCCCGTGACTTTTGTGAGCGATTCGCATCCAGCGAAAAGGCCGGCTTTTACATCATATCTTGTGCGCGGGACGAAGCGGACGGATTCCAGAGAAATACAATTAGCGAAAATTTCATTTGCGAGTTCTGTAAGCGCCTGAGGAAAAACGATTTCGCCGGCAAGGGAAACACATCCGCTGAAAGCGCTGGAGCCGATGTGTGTGAGACTTTCCGGCAGGACGAATGATTTCAAGCTGACGCAGTTTTCAAACGCATGATCGCTGATCTCTTTCAGCTGAGTCAGAGCTTCCTGGTTGACGAGTTTCAGCTTCGGACAGCCGGAAAATGCACCGGAGCCGATTTCCCGGAGTTTTGCGCCGTCTTCAAATTCAACTGTTTCAAGGCTTTCACAGTTGGAAAACGCCAGGCCGTCGATGCTTTCCGTGCTTGCCGGAATTTTAATCGACGTTATGTTTTTGCAGCTGATAAACGCGCTGACGTAAATGCAGTTTAAATTTTTTGGCAGCACGATTTCTGAAAGCTCAGTGCAGTAGGAGAAGGCTTCGTCGTCGATCAGTGTAACGCTGTCGGGAATCGTGACTTTTTTTAAGCCAGTGCAGAATGTGAACGCAGAGATGGCGACTTCTGTAATTCCGTCAGGCAGAACGATTTCTGTGAGTTTTTCACACCAGGCGAAAGCGAATACGCCGATGCGCTCCATGCGCGGCGGCATCGTGACACGTTCAAGATTTTTACACATTTTAAACGCATTAGAAGCGATCGTTTTGACGTGGTCCCCAACGACCAGCTCTTTCAGGTCTGTTTTCTGCCGCCCGTATTTTGCGGTAAAATTATCGTCAATCGTCGTCAGTGAAATTTCGTCCTCGCTGCCGTCAGTCCAGACGAATTTTGTAAGATCCGACATATTGAGTATCTCCTTTCTGATCATTCAGCTGTTTAATCATATAAGTATTTCTCAAGCACTTTTGCCAGCTTTTTCGCAAGATGGTCGATATCTGTCGCGAAAGATTCCGGATAAAGCGTCTTCATTTTTATATTGAGCAGATTTGCAAGTTCCATCGTCGGTGCGAGAGCGATGCCGATGGGATGAATACCCCGGCTGCGGATGACCGATTTGACGTCGGCCGCTGAATAATTTGAGTATTCGCGGAAAAATCCGGCGGCATCAGATGGCTTGAGCCCTGCCTGGCGCGCCATTTGGAGCAGCTGGGGCGTGATGTCGAGATCACATGTGTGCCATGGCTCTCCGTCCGATATGGCGATCAGGATTTTTTGAGCTTCCTTGCGGAATTTCAGATATTCAGCGGCGCAGGAGAGCGCTACGCCATCCCGTGTTCCGCCCTGGACCTCAAATCCTTCGATGCCCGTGTTGTCGCCGCTGCGCATATTTGCATCGACTAATGTCCTCAGAGTGACGACGTTTCCGTTGGCTGTATGTGAAACAATGGTAATCGGAACATTCATTTTTTTACAGACCTCATAAAACATAGTCAGTGCGTCTTTGACGTATTCGGCAACCGTGCCCATGGAACCCGACGAGTCGACGAGAACGTAGAGGAACAGGTCAGCTTCATCTGAGAGCGACTTTCTGTAATAACAGCATTTTTTGTCGGCCCGGAAGGGCTGGCGGTACTGGTTTCCGGCATAGAGATTCCGGACAGTATCATCCTGTTCGCGCTGCACGACAGCCAGCAGCCCTTTCAGCAGCATTTTTATTTTCGGAGTCAGGCGTATCACGCGGCGCGTGTAGGCTTCGCGGTAGGTCGCAAAGAGGGCCGGATTCGTCTGAATATATTCGATTTCGATCGTATTGTGAAACGGACCGAGTCCTTCATCCTGCAGATTGGAAATGCTCAGCACGAGCTGATCAGAATATTTCCTGTCGATTTTCCGGTCGTATTCGTCTTTGGCGGCGCTTTCCGTCAGACTTTCCATATCGAGCTTCAGATCGTACTGCTCGACGCGAAGTTTCCGAAAACTGTTAAAGTCCTGTCGCTGGAGGTTAAACCTGTTGTGTGTGGAAGGCTGGATCGGCTGAAAAACCGGACACTTTTCGTTGGCTTGCATACAGCGCTCTATGACCGGGCGAACGATGCCGAAGACGTCGTCTGCAATTTTACAGCGATCTGCCGTTTTCTGCGCGACGCGGGCGGAGGCCAGCAGCGGCATACACGAATGAAACAGGGATGAGATTTCTGTCAATTCCTCCGGAATTTCGGGAACGATGTCCATTACGCCGTAAATGACCATTGCGCGGAACAGGATCTCGATGGGACGTGCTCCCGCTTCATGCAGTTGTTTCAAATTTTCAGCTGCGCCGAAACAGACGGCGTCGGCAAATTCGAGACTCTTGCGCATTGTTCCGGGGTACTCCTTTTTCGCCCAGAATTCTATGGCACAGTCTTCCATAATATCGGAGATCAGTTTCCTGTAAAGGAAATATTCTCCGCTGCTGTAAAGGACTTTCTTTCCGTTGATATATCCAATATGGTATTTATGACACACTTCAAAGTCGGTATGAATGACGTGAAGCGTTTCGTGAAACGCATTCCCCAGAAGCATCAGAAGCGCGTCGAAATTGCTTCGTGTCAGTTCTGCAGCGCGAAACGGATTGAGGTGGATTTCTTTTCCGTCTGTGTAATTAATCTGATCGTATATGACTTCGACTTTAATATTTGAAGTGACGCGCAGCATACGGCTTTGTACATAGCGGCGCACCGACTCGGTGGAAACGAATTCCGCCGGCGTCATGTGCTCGCGCACTGATTTTAAAATTGAAGGAATGTATACGAGAGTTTTTTTCCCTTTCATAGCAAATTATCTCCGTCCCGCCGCTTTTGCAGCGGGTTATGTGACAGCGGAACTGTTTGTAAATCATCTGAACATTACTTGTAAATTATGATAGTTCCGCCGTTTTTCGATAGTTTTTGCGGTGAGATTTATTTTACCAGTAATTGCTGATGATGCTGTCCATGATTTCCTTCTGGACTTCCAGATTTTTGGAAGCTGCCGGAAGGATCGTGGAGCGCGCCGCTGTGATAATATCTTTATATTTTCTGTGCTGCGCCCAGCGCATGACGGCCGATGGATAGACTGTCTGCCAGTCTCCCGTTTCTTCGGCACTCTTATTCATGTCTTTCATGACTTTAATCATCAGAAGAATTTCGTCCACATCGTCGTACCCCGATTTTTTGCGGATCATGTCGGCAAAGACATCTTCGCGGAAAAAGTCAAGATATTCCTTGAACCCTTCAAAACGCCTGTCAAATGAAACATCCTGTTCACGGACGGCACGGTACTCATTTTCGTTTTCACCGGCATTGATTGTAGCTACGATAAAGCAGGCCGGGTGGCGGTAAATAATTTTACCGTTCGGCAGCGTAATCTGAGCTGTCTCATCGAGCGCTGTATTCAGGTCGCCGCAGGCACCCGGTTTGACGTAGTAACATTCCACAAATTCAATGACGGAAGGCGACTGGTAAGCCTGAACAAACATACTTTCGACGAAATGGATTTTTCCGTCTTCCGTAGGCTGCCAGGAACCCAACAGATCATCCATGGAGATGTTGCTGTTGAACGTCACCGGAACGTAAGGCAGTTCAAGCATCTTGGCCATCAGCATGACGGCCGTCGATTTGCCGGAGGCCGGAGGGCCGTAGAGCATACCTGTATTGATCGGGAAATGAGAGTTGCGCTCAAGAACGAGCAGATCGACGATAGATTTGATCTTTGGGTCGATAAAATAGTCGTCGAGATTGATGTCCGGCACAAGTTTGCCGAGTTCCGTAGTACGGTCGACTTCTCCGGAAAAGACGGTTGCGAGCTGCTCAAAGCTGATTTCGCCGAATGTCATATCAAATCTCGAATTATACATATCTTTAAATTCCCAACCTACGAGGTTTTCCAGGTATTTTGAGATGAAAAGCTGGACTTCGTTTTCGCTGATAGGTGTGATATCGCTCATATGGCTGTAATATTCTGACCGCGAGGAGAAAAAATGATGGCACAGCCAGTAAAGATTCGGATTTTCAGCGTATTTATTCGTCGGGATATGTCTCATTCTTGTGATTCGCGTGTTGACCTCGGTGTCCAACGCGCTGGAAGCGACGATGACAGGCAGGAATGCGAGAGCGGGCGCATATTCCATGGTGGCCAGTTCCTCGTCAGTCCAGGCGGGGGAAAATTCATGTGTCTTTGCGTTATATTTTAGAATTTCTGCAGAAACGATCCGTGAATAAGAGTAGTGGATGCCGTCAATCTGACGGATTTTAATCTTCATAAGATAGACGAGAGTCTTCTTTTTTTCATCAGGAGCTTTTTCCGGTGCATACTCGGCCCAGATAATTTTCTCACCGTTTTCGGTATTCTCACCGTGCGCATCGCTGACGCTGCAGTGGAATGTGCCGCGAACCAGGGCCAGAGCGCTGGCGGCAACGAGTCCGTTCATGGAGATGAAACCGCTGTTTTTTCCGGTGATGTCATACGGAAATTTCGCAAGGTCAACTCTTGATTCCGTGACGCCGTATACGGCGGGATCGTTATGTTCAAAATATCCGTGTGAAGCACGAATCCATATGTTTTCATTGGCTAACATATTTTTACTAATACCTCCTGTCTGCTGCTATTTATAAAATAAGCAAAGAATACAGCTCTGTGCGCCGTTTCTGCCCATAAACTTGGTGTGTATATTCCGCGCCCGGCGATTTATGTGTGCGCCTGGCGCATTTTGACCGAACGTCAGGTGATAGGCGCGTGGGAATGTGAGCCTGAACCGGAGCACCCTGTGCGGTTGCTTTGCGACTACGATTGACAGGCGACGTTTTGTCTGCGTCCGGTTCTTTTTCCATCCTCAGCGTTTTTGCGTACGTCAGTGGCGAGAAAAATCGAGTCGGGGCGGGAAAACGGACGCAGCATCAGTCTGCGTTCGTTTTCCCGCTTAACTCCTCAATCTTTTCTTCCAGATAAGCGTTAAAGTCGACCATAAAATTCGTAATACATTCGATCACTTCAGGGTCATATCGCTTGAAAAATTCACGGTCGCGCTGCATCCAGCGGCTGTGACTTTCATGGTGTTCGTCGTACAGGAGTTGCCCTGCGGGGGTTAAGCGGAAAAACACTTTCTGTTTGTTGTTTTCCAGCTGGTAAGTTTCGATCAGCCCGGCAGTCTGCAGTCGTTTGGTGATCTTGCTGATGGCCCCTTTTGACATATGCATATGCCTGGCAAGAGCAGTTACGTTAGGCTGGGACAGATCCCCGATGGCAGCTAACGTATGGACTTCAGAATAGGCGTAATCGTGAAGATTTCCGTGTTCTGACAGATTGGAAAGAGCATCCTGTTTATCTAAATATTCATTAAAAACGTCAAGTAGTTTATCATACATCTGACCACCTCGTTTCCTTGGAAACAAGTATAGCATAAAACTGTTCCTGCGTCAATTATTTGTATGCTATTTTTTTAAACTGCGATATGCGATAATAGATTGATCCCAATTAGCTTACAGCAAGTTATTCCATTATCTCTTAACTTTCGCATTCGTCAGAATTTTTATTTTGTGTCTGCGTTCCGTTCTGTCTCGTCAGCACTCTGACCCAATGGTACCGGTTACAGGTTATGGCATTCGGGATGCATTTGAGAATCTGGTCCGCTTTGAGGGAACAAAACGTGACGACCGGTGAAAAATGAAATATAAAAGCACTCAAAAAAGCGCTCGGTATAGTAAACAGCCACATGAAGATATTATCGTTAATCGCCACGTATTTTGTCACGCCGCCTCCGACGATAATCCCGCTTTCCACCGGATATTCATAACAGGTGCTGACCGTCGTAATGCTGAGCACTGTTAGAAAATCGACCGCCAGTTCTTTTGTTTCCGCACACGGAATAAATGCTGACGATAGCATCCTTAAACAGGAACGTCAGTCCGCCGAAAATGACGCCGAGCAAAAGAAAGATTGCCTGCATTGTCTTCGCATAAGAGCGTACCATGTCGAGTTTTCCTTCCCCGATCGTTTTGCCTGTTGTGATGGAGGCGATGTTTGCGCACGACATTCCGGCAACGGTGAAAATCTGGAAAATGACGATGACGATGCTGTTTGCCGCGATGACCGTTGCGCTGATATGTTCGAGAACGGAAGCCCGTGCCGCCTGTGCTACGCCCCAAAGCATCCCTTATGACGATTGATGTCGATGCTTTTATGTAGTCGCCAAGATAAGTAAATAAGTAAAGTCGAAGCGCAGAAGATTGGATAATTTTATTTTCCACTTTTTGTCTATAAAAAGTGAATAGATCAAAATGATAAAGAGTTTGACGATCCGGCTGACCAGCATCGTCGCAGCCGCGCCGACGATTCCCATTTTGGGAGCGCCCAAATAGACGTGGATGAAACAATGCTTAGACAATATGTAATGACCTCCGATTTGTAGTTTCATGGATTTACCTGTATACT
>CAYTKT010000011.1:0-56396 GCA_964438605.1 uncultured Oscillospiraceae bacterium | reverse complement strand
CGCCTGGTATCGTTTCGTATCTTTTCGCAGATTTAAGCGACAAATAAGCGATAAAATGACAAAGAAAACGGCTAAAAACCTCGACATATTAGGATTCTAGCCGTTTTTGTTATTCTTTCTTCAAATTAACTGCCAACACTCGTCCAGCACTTCTTTTAAGACTTGCGGCATGGATTTTTCCAGAATTCTCCTCTGCGATCTACTCTGTAAACTGAGCTACACACGCAAAGAACCAGTAATCGCCGGACAACATTTTCGATAGATGATTCTTAAAATTTCATTGTCAATGCAATTTTATGCTTCTCCTGATCCACCTCAAGCACTCTGACCTTCACAATATCGCCGACACTGACGACATCCATCGGGTGACTGACAAAATTCCTGCTGAGCTGCGAAATATGAACAAGCCCGTCCGTCTTCACACCGATATCCACAAAGGCGCCAAAGTCGACAACATTACGGACAGTCCCCGTCAGTTCCATATCAGGCTTCAGATCCTCAAAACTGAGGACATCCTGACGAAAAATCACAGGCGGCATAGATTCTCGCGGATCTCTTGCAGGTTTCCTGATCTCCGCCACGATGTCTGTCAGCGTCATCGCACCGATTCCAAGATCCTCTGCCATACGCTCAATGCCCTGTTTCAGTTGCGCCTGGCGCACCCGTTTTTCCTCCTGTCTGCGTTTCTGTTCTTCGAGCTTCCTGCGGTGCTCCTCGCCGCGGTCGCGTGGCGCTGGTTTTTTCTTCTTATTATTGCGACCCATAAATTCGTCATCCTCCAGAAGAACGGCGAGAGCCGCCAGTCCATTTGCCGGAAGCTGACGCGGGTGCATTTTTCCGCCATGCTTGCCTCCTGCGCTTGAACCGCTCATGCTGCCATTCCCGCGGTCCGTATTTTTCACACTGCGCCCGCCTTGTTCTGTTTTCCGTCCGTCTTTTTCGTGTTTCCCGCTGTATTCGGTGCCACTTTCCGCGGCGGAAGTCCCGGAAGTACCGCCCGCGCTTTCACCGGCCTTCGCATCAGTTTCCTCTTGATGCAAAGCAGACTGCCCTTGCTGCTCCTCAACCGGTGCATACTTTTCACGGATTCTGTCCTCAATACTTTCCGCGCCGCCCGCCGAAATCACGCCTTTTTCCAATTCCAGCCTTGACAGCATTTCCTCTGTAATCTGATAAGATTCCGGGTGAACCGCTGTCGAATCAAGCGGTTCTTCCCCGTCACGAATACGCATGAAGCCTGCACACTGTTTAAACGTCTTTTCGCCCAGTTTTGGCACATTGAGCAACTGATTCCGGTTCGTAAAAACTCCGTTCGTCTCACGGTACGACACGATATTCCTCGCAATTCCCGAATTGATACCTGAAATATACGACAAAAGCGACGGTGATGCCGTATTCAGATCAACACCCACGCGGTTTACACAGTCCTCCACCACATTTGTCAGCGCCTCATCTAACAAACTCTGACTGATGTCATGCTGATACTGGCCCACACCGATATGCTTGGGCGAGATTTTGACGAGCTCCGCCAGCGGGTCCTGAAGCCGCCGCCCGATAGACATAGCGCCCCTCGTCGTCACGTCAAGATCAGGATATTCCTCACTGGCCAGCTTTGAGGCAGAATAAACAGACGCCCCCGCTTCACTGACTATCGTATACCTGATGTCGCGCCCCGTTTTGCTAATATAATCAGCGATAAACCGTTCTGTTTCCCTCGACGCCGTACCGTTGCCAATGACAATCGTATTAAGATTAAACTTGTCGATCAGCTTCGTAATGATGCGCTCTGCACCTTCTATATCATTTTTCGGTTCCGTCGGGTAAATAGTTGCATACGCAAGTAGTTTTCCGGTTTCGCTGAGAGCTGCCACCTTACAGCCTGTCCTGTAACCGGGATCGATGGAAAGTACCTTGGCATCTCTGACAGGCGGAGCCATCAGCAGATTTTCTGTATTTTTTGCGAACACCTTGACGGCTTCCTTTTCGGCACGTTCCGTCAGTTCCCCGCGTATTTCCCGCTCAATTGACGGCGCCATCAGCCGCTTATACGCATCTGAGGCAGTATCCGTAAGCAGCGGCAGACTGATGCTTTTTTCATTTCTGATAATCTCCGTCAAAATTTTTTCAATGACAGCCTCATCATCAACCTTAAGCTTAACCTTCAGTTTTTTCTCCTTTTCACCGCGGTTAAGGGCGAGAACACGATGGTTCGGTATTTTTGAGACAGGTTCAGAATATTCATAATACATTTCGTAAACCGTCATTTCGTCCGGGTCGACAGCCTCGGAGACGAGAATCCCCGTCTGACGCGTCAGCGTTCTGATTTTTTCTGTAATATCGGGATCGTCGGAAATCCGTTCTGCCAGAATATCACAGGCCCCCGCCAGCGCATCCTCCGCCGTCTCAACCTCTGTTTCTTCATTTATATAAGCCACCGCGTCGCCAAGCAGATCACCGCTCTCTTGCTCCTGTGCCCAGATTAAATCCGCCAGCGGTTCCAACCCCTTTTCCTTCGCCTTTGAAGCCCGCGTATTCTTTTTCTGCTTAAACGGCTTATACAAATCCTCGACACGCTGAAGAATTTCAGCCTTCTCAATCGCTTCCGCCAGTTCCGGCGTCAGTTTGCCCTGCTCATCAATCAGCTTTTTGACTTCTTCCTTGCGTTCTTCAAGCCCTCTGAGATATTTCAGACGCACATCTATATCGCGAAGCACCACGTCGGAAAGTCCACCCGTCATTTCCTTCCGGTAACGGGCGATAAACGGAATCGTATTTCCTTCATCGATCAGCGCAATCGTCTGTTCCACAGCTGTCAGTCGGAGCCCAAATTCCTGCGCCAGTTTTTCTGTAATATTCATTCTGCCCTCTGTCAAAGCCTTCTGTTTAAACGAAACAGCGGCAAATTACCGCTGCTTCAGCTTTTCGTTAATGAAATAATCAAGATCACCGTCCATGACACGGTCCACATCGCCGACTTCGGCATTCGTTCTGTGATCCTTAACCATGGTATACGGTTGGAAAACATAGGAACGAATCTGATTTCCCCAGGTAATCTGTCCATAATCACCGCGAAGTTCATCTATGCGCTCCTTATTTTCCCGCTCTTTTAACTCTATGAGTTTGGCTGTCAGAACCTTCATCGCAACTTCCTTATTCTGATGCTGGGAACGCTCGTTCTGACATGAAACAACGATATTCGTCGGCAGATGAGTGATCCGCACGGCAGAATCCGTCGTATTGACATGCTGGCCGCCCGCCCCGCTGGAACGATACGTATCAATACGTATATCCTCCGGTGCGATTTCCACAGTAATATCGTCGTCAAGTTCCGGTGAAACATCGAGAGATGCGAAAGACGTATGACGCCGCGCATTTGAATCAAACGGAGAAATTCGGACGAGCCGGTGAACGCCGCGCTCGTTTTTCAGATAACCGTAAGCATTTTCGCCTTCGATCAGCAGCGTCGCATTTTTTATGCCTTCCTCGTCATCCCGTTGGAGATCAAGCGTTTTTACCCGGTATCCCCGGCGCTCCGCCCATCGCGTATACATGCGCAGCAACATTCCGGCCCAGTCCTGGGCATCCACCCCGCCAGAACCCGCGTGGATCGAAATAATTGCATTGTTCCTGTCATATTCACCGTCGAGCAGTGTCTGAAGACGCAGCGTTTCCATGGATTCCTTCAGCGCTGCAAAATTCTCTGAAATTTCACCGACGAGAGATGCGTCGTCTTCCTCCTCAGCCATCTCAATCAGCACTTCAATATCAGACAAACTGTTTTCCAGCGCCGCATAATCGTTAAGACTGCGCTCCGCCGACTTCTTTTCGCGCATTATCTTTTGTGCAGCTTCAGGATCATTCCACAGATCTTCTTTTTGCAGCTGTGTGTCAATCGTTTCTAATTTTTTCCTGAGCCCTGCGACGTCAAAGGGACTCACCCAATTCTTTTAAATTGCCGTGTACGCCCGGCATCTCATATTTGATCTGATCGAGTTCCAGCATTTTCTCACTTCCTTTCAAAAAATATCCCTGAAACTATATATTACTCCTGTACTCCTGCGCGCATCTGCCGGCTGCAACCTTTGCGCACATCCTTTACCTTTTACACATTCTTTCCACAGCACTTCTTATACTTCAACCCGGAACCGCACGGACAGTCATCATTCCGCCCCACCTTCGGCGTCGCTCTGCGGACAGGTTCAGGCTTCGCGTCGCCTCCTGCGGCGTTCGGCTTCGGCGCTGCTTTCGGCAGTTCCGACCCGCGTCCCCGCGCTGCCCCGGAAGCTCCGCCGATAGACGGTGCGGCTTCTTCTTTTTCCGCGCTGCCGACTTTCATAACTTGTTTCCGTTCTGTATTTGTCTGAATCGTCACATTAAAGCAGAATTTCACAGCTTCTTCCCTAATATTGGAAATCATTTCTTCAAACATATCGAAGCCTTCTGCTGCGTATGCCATCGCCGGATCCTGCTGGCCCAGTCCGCGCAGCCCGATACCCGTCTTGAGCTGGTCCATCGCATCAATATGGTCCATCCATTTATTGTCAACCACACGAATCAAAATCATGCGTTCGAGCTCGCGCATACGTTCCGCTCCGATTTCTTCTTCCTTCGCCGCGTAACCCGCCTCGATTATATTATGAACGTCTTCCTTCAGCGATTCCGGCGTCACGTCCGCATTTTCCTCGTACTCAGGCAGTTTAAACCCGTTCCACAAACGTTTCATCGTGTTTTCCAGACCTGCCAGATCCCATTCCTCTACGAATCTTGATTCCGCCGTACACGTTTCAATCGCCGCGTCCGCAAACTCCTCAGCCATTCCTAAAATATGGGAACGTAAATCCTCCCCGTCGAGAACCTTCCTGCGCTCCGAATAAATGATTTCACGCTGCTTATTCATGACATTGTCGTACTGAAGAACGTATTTACGTGACGTAAAATTGCGCCCTTCCACCTTCTTCTGCGCATTTTCAATCGTTTTTGTGAGCGTTTTTGACTCAATCGGCTCCGACTCTGACGGAGACATCTTCTGCATCAGCACCTGAATCCTGTCGCCGCCGAAAAGACGCATCAGATCATCGTCAAGTGCCACAAAAAACTTCGTGGAACCCGGATCGCCCTGTCTTCCGGCACGGCCCCGCAGCTGATTGTCGATACGTCTCGACTCATGGCGTTCCGTACCTATAATATGAAGGCCGCCCAGTTCGATCACCTTTTCATGTTCCGCCTGGCGTTCTTCCTTAAATTTATTGTAAAATTTGTCGTATTCTTCTCTGGCCGCGAGCAGATCTGCGTCGTCCAGTGGAATCCTGCTCGACGCGTAGGAAATCGTATTCTCATCATAACCGAGCTTCCGCATCTCCTTTTTCGCCTCAAATTCCGGATTCCCGCCGAGGATAATATCTGTCCCTCGGCCTGCCATATTTGTGGCAATCGTTACCATTCCAAGTCTGCCGGCTTCCGCAACGATTTCCGCTTCCTTTTCATGATGTTTCGCGTTCAAAACATTATGCTTCACCCCGCGCTTGCGCAGCAGATTGCTGATAGCCTCCGATTTTTCAATGGAAATCGTACCTACAAGAACAGGTCTTCCTGTCTCATGAACAGAAACGATTTCATCGGCGATCGCGTTAAATTTCGCGTTTTCGTTGACGTAAACACTGTCTTCCATGTCGATACGCTGAATTTCCCGGTTTGTCGGAATAATGACGACATCCATATTGTAAATATCGCGGAATTCTTCTTCCTCTGTTTTCGCGGTACCCGTCATGCCCGCCAGCTTGTTAAACATACGGAAATAATTCTGAAGCGTAATTGTCGCCAGCGTCTTTGATTCACTGCGGACAGACAGTCCTTCCTTCGCTTCAATCGCCTGATGAAGACCGTTGCTGTAACGTCTTCCGTACATAAGGCGGCCCGTAAACTCATCGACGATAATAACTTCGCCATCGTTGACGACGTAATCCACGTCCCGTTTCATCAGATTATTTGCTCGCAGCGCCTGCATAATATGATGATTGATTTCCATATTTTCAGGATCGGAGAAATTTTCCAGATTAAAGTAATCCTCACATCTGGCAACACCTTCCTCAGTCAGAGAAATTGTTTTGTCCTTTTCCTCCATCGTAAAATCCTGATCCAATTTGAAATTTCTGACGAAACGGTCCGCCTGGACATACAGGTCAGTCGACTTTTCGCCCGCACCGGAAATAATCAGCGGCGTCCGCGCTTCATCGATCAGAATACTGTCCACCTCATCGACAATCGCGTAATTCAGCCCGCGCTGTACCATATCTTCGCGATAGCTGACCATATTGTCACGAAGATAATCAAAACCGAATTCGTTATTCGTTCCATAAGTGATGTCCGCCTGATACGCCTTCTTGCGTTCCTCAGGCGGCACATTGTGAAATACGCCGCCTACAGTCAGTCCGAGAAATGTATAAACCTTTCCCATCCATTCCATATCTCGCTTTGCCAGATAATCGTTGACCGTCACGACGTGAACGCCCTTGCCTTCGAGCGCATTGAGATAAGCTGGAAGCGTGGCCACCAGCGTCTTTCCTTCGCCTGTCTTCATCTCAGCGATGCGCCCCTGATGCAGCACGATACCGCCGATAATCTGAACATGGAAGTGTTTCATGCCAAGTACACGATCCGCAGCTTCACGGCACACAGCAAAGGCTTCCGGCAACAGACTGTCGAGAGATTCTCCCTGATTCTGGCACCTGTCTTGAAATTCCTTTGTCTTCGCCCGCAGCTCATCGTCCGTAAGCTGCTGCATCGCTTCCTCATATGATTCTACCTTTTCCGCTATTTTTTCCAGTTTTTTGATCTCTCTTTTATTGAGATCGCCAAACATAAACTCCATAACACCCATTTTTTCCTCTTTTCCTGCTATGATACAAATGCATTGTAAATCGCCCGGATTGCTGTTTCAAACTGACTGTTTTCAACGCCGACGATAATATTCATTTCACTCGAACCCTGATCAATCATTCTGACGTTGACTTCTGCCTCCGTCAGCGCACTGAAAAGACGTGCGGAAACACCAAGCCGCCGGCTCATGCCCGTTCCAACAGTCGCAATCAGCGCGATATCCTGATAAACCTCAAGCGTATCCGGTTTGAGGTGTCTTTCTATGTCTTCGAGCAGATCTTGAAGTTTGCCTTCCAGCTGCTTTTCTGAGATGATAACGCAGACTGTGTCGATGCCGCTGGGCAGATGCTCAAAAGAAATATCATTGTTTTCCAGAATTGTAAGCAGTTTTTTGACGAAACCAATTTCGGAATTCATCATATTTTTATAAAGCGCGATGACCGCAAAATCCTTTCTGCCGGCGATGCCCGTAATAATATTTTCGCTCGGCACCGCAGTATCTGAAATGATTGTGCCTGGATGGTCCGGCTCATTCGTATTTCTGATGTTAATCGGGATATTGACTTCCCTGACGGGGAATACTGCATCCTCGTGAAGAACGCTTGCGCCCATATAAGACAGCTCCCGAAGCTCTTTATATGTAATCTGCTGAATCGGCTTCGGATTGTCGACGACTCGCGGATCGGCCATCAGAAAGCCCGAAACGTCCGTCCAGTTCTCGTACAGATCGGCATTTACAGCTTTTGCTACAAGAGAACCCGTGACATCTGAACCGCCTCTTGAAAACGTCTTGATAGAACCGTCAGGCATCGATCCGTAAAATCCCGGAATGACGGCTTTTTCGTGCTTCGCCAGCTCAGCCGACAGAGCTTCCTGCGTTTCTGCCGCAAGATAACGGCCCCTTTCGTCAAACTTGATCAGACCCGCCGGATCCACAAAGTCAAACTCCAAAAAGGCAGCCGTCAGCAAACCGCAGAGGTATTCACCGCGACTTGCGATGTAATCCGCCGTAACGCCTGGGTACAGATTGCTTCTGATTTTTTCCAGTTCTGCTGTTATATTCGCATCAACGCCCAGATTGGCCTCCATAATCTTATATCTGTCACAGATTACCTGGAAAATATGGTCTACCGGAATATTATGATCCACATGGGCTTTGCACAGATAAAGCAGGTCTGTAATTTTATTATCGTCCGCATAACGCTTGCCCGGTGCAGAAACCACAACATATTTTCTGTCAGGGTCCGACAAAACAATATTTTTCACCTTCTGAAGCTGGATCGCGTCGGCTACGGACGATCCGCCGAATTTCACTACCTTTGTACCCATTTTTATTTTTCAGTTCCTTTCATTATGTTAAATACCGCCCATTTGCAGTGCACAGAATACCATGGTGTATGGCGGGTTACGGGTACGCGGTACCGCGCACCCGTAACCCGCCTGACGGCCCCGCTCCGATGCACAGCGCCCGCAGCACGCGCAGGATACGACTACGACTTCGCGCACCCTGCATGAAAACAGAAAGTCTCTGCTATCTTAATAATCATCTCTCAGTATTGCCGTATTCATAAATCTCACGAACACCGGCGCAAAAACTGCACCGGCCGGCGGCGGCCCGTACTAATTAAAAATTGTATAATATCCTCCGGTTCGGGTCAACTTCTCTTAAAAAAAAACACACAAACTTCACAGATATTTTCGAAGAACCTATGCACAATTTGTCATAAATACGATATAATTTTGTAGAGGCGATTTATATGAATGCAAAATTTACTGTAATAAAAGGTGGAAAACAAATATCAGACGAAAATACCGAACGTGAATTTATCGCCGGATATGCGACAAATACACGTCTCATGGGCGTAATCGGAATGGAACTCCAGTGGAAAGTCACTTACCACGGCCGCCCGGAAACATTTTACCAGATTTTTTATCTGGATGCGGAAGAATTCGGACTGGAATCATACACGGAAGACTACGGCAATAATCCGGAGAAAATAAAACTTGAACGCCGCCGTCTGCTGGGCGCACTCGGTGGCGACGTCATTACCGTAACAGAAGCGGAAGCACGGTTTATCCTGCAATCATATATAAAAATAAATGATAAATTTAAACAAAATATGCCTGAAGGATACCAAAACTATTCATTTCTGCTTTCTCCCGTTCAGGAACTCACGCTGGACGAATACGACAATCTGTTCAGCCGCCTTTGCGGAACAGTCAACATGCCATATTTCGTAATCAATTACTTCCTGATGCGCACATTCGCAAATGACAGGAGAGGATGCGCGTTCCTGACTTTGCCGCAGTCTGAAAACAAGGACCTTCTTACTGTCACGCCGGACTATCGGCCGGACAGCATCATTGATAACCTTTACACAGAAAACCATCCGTCCGCGCTATGCCGAAACACAATTGAGCATTACGGCGTTTCCGGCAGCGGCAGATACCTTTGCGAGTCTGTCATCGAGTACAACGGCACATACCATATCGTAACATCCGAACTTCAATTACAACAGGAGCCATGCCGTGTAATCCATGCAGAGCAGTGTTCCTCTTTCCCGATCACTCCCGCAGAAGCCGCAATGGTTATGAACTGCTCGGAATTCATCACCGTTTATGAAATCGACAGCCAGTCCTTCCAGGAATGTTTCCAGATCTATGCCGAAACGTTCACCGAAACGCTGTACGAAACAGGACGGCTCTACATCGACTTTTATGAAACGAACGACCACGTAGGCAAGCAGACATTTCGCATGAACGACGATATCCGCGCCATGTACTTCCTGTCTGACTACGACCAGCTGCTCGTCATCGCTTACAGCTATGAGGCTGTCTACGAAGCGGAACTTCACGTCACCCTGGCCCTGATGACAAATTATATGCGCATATCGCGAAAATACGAATTCCGTGAGCCCATCCTACACGAATTTCTCAAAAGCAACTTCGAAAACTTCGATGAATTTCTGTCGGTCATCACCGGCGGGCCGGAAGATTAAAAAAACGGACGCAGTCGCCTGCGCCCGTTTTTTTGTTTCCATTCTGCCGTCATTTCAAACAGAACCCGTCTTCCATAAAAATTGACCGGTCCATCAGGTGCGGCCCGCCCGGCGGCATAATCAAATCAATATCGCACTGATCTATGATCTGCGTCTGAATATCGATCCCCGGCGCAACTTCTTCGAGAATCATTCCCTCCTTCGTCCTGCGGATAACGCAGCGCTCCGTGATATAGAGCAGACTGTCGCTCTTTTTCAAAAATTCCTCTGCGACGAAAGAAACTTTACTGCATTTATTGATAAACTTTTTAAATTTTCCTTCCTTCACAATCCTTATCTCACCGCCGCCAACTTCCGTTTCAATTCCCACCGCGGTAAACGTCCCCATAAAGATGACCTTTTTGCTTCGTGTGGAAATATCCGTAAATCCTCCGACGCCTGAAATTCTTCCGTTTAAATGGCTCACATTCATATTGCCGTCTTTATCTGCCTCGCTGAGCCCGAAAACGCCGACGTCGAGATTCCCGCCGTCAAAATAAGAAAAATGCTCGCCGTGATCGGCAAATGCCTCCGCATTCCAGTGGCATCCGAAATCGCGTCCCGCTCCCGGCACACCGCCGATGGCGCCTGTCTCCGAGATCATAACGATATCATCCTGCTTCCCCGCCTCTGCAAGAACAGACGGAACGAAAGTCGGCATCCCGATTCCAAAATTCACATGATCGCCCTTTCGCAGTTCCATTGCAACTCTGCGTGCAATAACCTTCTTATGATCAAGCGGCATACGAATATTATCCTGCGTCAGTTCCACGATTTTCTCACCCGTAAACGCCGGATTATAATTAAGATTATTCCTTCTGTCAAAATTCTGAGGAATTTTCTCCGGTCTTTCAGCCACAACGATATAATCAATATAAATTCCCGGTGTCTTAATCATATGAGGGTTGACCGTATGAAGTTCGACGAGCCGTTCCACCTGGCAGATTACAATGCCTCCGCTGGCCTTCACCGCCTGTGCCACAGCCGTCATTTCGATATTGAGCGCCTCTTTTTCACAGCTGATATTGCCGTGAGGATCAGCCGACGTCCCGCGAAGAAGCGCCACATCCATCCCCGGCGATTTATAAAAAAGATATTCCTCTCCAAGAAAATCAGGAATATATTCCACCAGATCTTCGCCCTGTTCCTTTGTCAGTTTGTTAAGCTTACCGCCGTCAAAACGCGGATCCATAAAAGTTCCCAGTCCAATTTTCGTCATTACGCCCGGCATCCCGCGGCCGACCTCCTGAAAAAGCTGCATAATCGGTCCGAGAGGGAACATATACCCCTGAATTTTTTCATCTTCAACCATTTTGCAAAGCGCCGGGCATACGCTCAGGTAAGATGAAATCGTCCTTGAAATCATACCCTCCCGGCTCCATGCGTGCTCACCCTGATCTATAAAATTGCCGACTCCGGCCGCACGCAGGCTTGTAATATTTGCCGGATGGCCCTCCTTTAAAAAGCGCTGTTCCGCCGCCTCTACGATCTCATTCGGGAAATTTACAAGTCCGTCCGCGGCAAAAACGACTACATCGTTATCCTGAATCAATTCTGCCGCCTGTTTCGCGCTGATGATTTCCGCCATACTCCCTCCGTTTTACTTCTTCAGAGCCACGGTGCCCGTCTTAATCAGAGACAGAATCCCGTAAGGTTCAAATGTTTCAACGATGGAGGTCGTGACTTCGTCCTCGGCCATAGCTTCGAGAATAACAGAATCCGTTTTAATATCGACGATGCGTGCGCCGAAAGCTTCAGCCAGCTGAATAATATCCAGGCGCGTCTCCGGAGTTGTCTGTACTTTCATCAGAAGCATCTGCCGCTTGACCGCAGGCGCATTTGTAACATCCTCAACCGCAACGATTTCCTGCAACTTCAACAACTGCTTGATTACCTGATCGAGTATATATTCATCGCCGTCCACAACGATCGTCATGCTCGTCAGATTTTCGTTTTCAGTGGCGCTCGCTACGATGGAATCGATGTTGTATCCCCGTCTGCCGAAAAGTCCTGAGATACGCCTGAGAACGCCCGGCTTGTTTTCCATCAGGGCCGATAAAACGTGTTTCATGTCAAAACCTCCAACTATAAAAAAATTTTTTCTGCAATTTCAATATGTCAATGTATTTATTATATCTTTTCTCACTTGTTTTTACAATATTTTCGTTTTTCCTTCCTGATATTTCCTTGTCCTCTATACACAGGACGATTTTTCACGTTTCGGCCAAATTTCCGCTATCTCAGCCACATTTCCGGTTGCCAATTTTCAATACTCCCACCGTGTTTTCAACCGCCGGTTTCCCATATTTCATCCGCATTTCCGATGCTTCTGTCATTCTTTTGACCTCGATTTTCCACGCAGACTGTCTGAAAACTAACCCTAACCGGTCATCACTCTCCACTTTGGCTTCTGAACGAACCATAAAGCCATTATCTGAAACCACTTTATTTTCTATTTTTGACATGGTATTAACGCTGTCCTCCACCTTAAAAATTGCCTTTTGAGTTTCCGGACAGTCTGCACGTTTCCGCCGTGTTTTCAACGGCCTCTTTTTCGTTTCATAATTATCCGGCCTGATTATCGTCAACCATTTAACGAAAATGGAGGATACGTTTCGAGCCTGTCACACCTTGAAATCTGAAAGCCGCAAAAAGTTATCCACGGATTTTTCACAGTTTCCACAGAGTTTTCCACAGAACTGCGTGGAAAACTCTATAGGTTTAGAGTCTTGATTTTTCAACATTTTCTTAAATTTTTCCGTTTTCTTCAAAAAAGTTATCCACATATTATCGTAACCTTATCCACATTTTATTCGGACATGCCCGCATCCATGAATGATTTTGAAGGCATTTTTGATTGAGATCGGAAAATTTTGAAAAGCGATGTTCAAACCTTAACAGACATGGTACAATATTAGCATACATAGTAAATACAAAAAAAATTATCGGTTCAAATAAAGTAAAGGAGGAATAAAATGCGTGTGTTAGGAATCGTATCTTCACCCCGTAAAGGCGGAAATTCGGAACTCGCCGTCAAAGAAATTTTAAAAACTCTCCCCGATTCATGGGAAAAGTCAATGGTTAATATCAACAAATTAAATATCAGTAACTGCACCGCCTGTTATGCCTGCGTTCCTGAAGGCTCAAAATGCAGACTTACAGATGATCTTGATTTTTTCATCCGTATGGTCAAACATTCGGATAAAGTCGTCATCGCGGCTCCTGCCTATATGCTCGGCGGACACACGATGGTTAAAAGAGTCCTCGACCGCCTGATCTCCATCGTCAGCGACTATCCTTCCTTCCATCCGTCCGACTGCGTTCTCGCGCTTTTTAACGGCTACGCCGGATGGGAAGGCCTTGTAAAAGAAGAATTGCTGATGTTTGCAAAGAAGCTTCATCTTAACGTCATTGGTACAGAAGTTATGCTGGCCACTCTGCCGGGTGACAGCGTGAAAGGCAAAAATCTCGAAAAACTTCATACACTCGCTGCTCTTCTTGAAACAGGTGGTACAGAAAAACCTGCTCCGACCTCGGAAGCTCTGGAATGTCCATTCTGCAGCAGTACGGCGCTCCATATTAATCCGGACGGCAGCATCCGATGCGCCCTCTGCGCCGGTACCGGCAGGCTCACCCAGGGAGAACACGGTTTTCAAATCGAATATGACCCGATGGACACAAGAAATCACTTCACCCATAAAAGCCTCGATGCTCATACCGATTACCTCATCGAAAAGAAGCAGCTTTTCCTCGATACAAGAAAAGAAATCCAGGCACTTCAGGCCAAATACGCCGATCTCGACTGGTGGGTAACGCCAGAAGACAAGAAAAAATAAACCGGCTAACCATGCCGGAGGATTCGTAAATCCGCACAGTTTATCAAACCACCAGATTTACCTGCGATTTCGGTTTCTCCGCCATTCAATCCAAAAGTCCGAACAAGCCGGTTCAAGCGCCAAATTTACCTGTGTCGCAGGCTTTTGGGGTACTCAAAGCCAATAAATTGGGTCAAATCGGCTCAACTGTAAAATTCATGCGCGGTATTGGTTTTCCCGTAATCCTATCCGCAAGTCCAGACTGCCGGCTCCGTTGCCCGGCTTACATGCGTTACCGGCTTGTCCGGTAACGCCCAATCCATAAATTCAAATAAAAAGGATACAAATACGACAATGAAAGCAGTCATTCAGAGAGTTTCCCGCGCCGATGTCAAAATCGACGGCAAAACAGTCGGCCAAATCGGGCCCGGACTTCTCGTACTTTTGGGCGTCGGCCCGAAGGATACGACGGAAACAGCCGATTACCTCGCCGCAAAAATCGTAAATATGAGAATATTTGAAGACGAGAAGGAAAAGATGAACCGTTCCGTGCGTGACATCGGCGGAAGCATCCTTGTTGTTTCTCAGTTTACCCTGTATGCCGACTGCCGCAAAGGCAACCGTCCCAGCTTCACCGGCGCTGCAGCGCCTGAGCCTGCAAACGAGTTGTACGAATATTTCAAAGAGAAAATCCATGAACTCGGCATTCCTGTGGAGTGCGGCGAATTCGGAGCGGATATGCAGGTCAGCCTCGTCAATGACGGACCTGTGACCATTCTTCTTGAACATTGATAAAATCCACAGAGAGCAAAAAACATGACAGCTCAGTTTACAAAATTTTTGAGCCTGCAATAACCATCCTATTTCACTTTTCATCCCCTATTTCGACGTTCATGTGTCCCGCAGACGTTATCAGGCACTTCATCATCTGCCGTGAGAATACCGGAGGCCCCGGATTCTCCGGTTTTTTTCATTCCTGAAAACTTCAGCACATATCTATTTTTCCTTCAGCCCGTCATACTGCGCCAAAAAACTGCTCTTATCCTGACCAGCCTATGGCAATTGAACAATCAAAAAACGGCGTAAGTTCTTCGCACGCCGTTTTTCTATTTATTCTAAATTTGATATAACCGGCGAAGCTTTCTCCGCCGGTTTTTTTACTTTTTCAATTCCGCCTTCCGGCAGCTTACGATGCGGTCAAGGCCCGCCAAATCCTGATGAACCTCAATCTCCTCATAGTTTCCCGTTTCAGACAGCAGCCACATTACATCCGCCGCCTGTTCCGAGCCGATCTCCATAATCAGCATTCCCTTCTTTTTAAGCCGTTCAGCCGCCTGCTTCGCAATCTGCCTGTAAAAATCCAGCCCGTCCTCACCGCCATCCAGCGCTATCATCGGCTCATGATCGCGGATTTCCACCTGAAGTGTCCCGATTACACTCGTCGGAATATAAGGTGGATTCGACAAAATCATGTCAAAAGACTCTTTCATCGGAACAATGACTGTCCCCGATCTTTTTTTCTTCGTTATGAGAAAAAGATTTGATTCCAAAAACTGAACCCTGTTTCCCACGCCGTTTTTTTCCGCATTGCGCTTCGCAATTTCCAACGCTGCCGGACTGATATCACACGCCGTTACTTTAGCTTTCGGCAGAAAATGAGCCATCGATACTGCGATAGCACCGCTTCCGCAACACATATCAAGCAGCGATAAAGAATGTCGCCTGCCCATTTCCTTCGCTTTTTCCAGCGCAAATTCTACCAGGGATTCCGTGTCCTGGCGCGGAATCATCACCGATTCGTCCACATCAAAAGGCAGGCCCATAAACTCCTGCGAACCGATAATATACTGCAGCGGTTCACCCGCCGCCCGCCGGTCAATCAGATCAAAATACGCGTCCGAATGATATTCGTCAGTGCCGTCTCTCCTGTGCAGAAACAAAAATTTCTGTTCTTCCTTCATGAGAACGAGCAACAGACTTTCCGCATCGCGCTTTGCATCGGCAATCCCGGCTTCTTCCAGCCGCCGGATGCCGATATCCAGTATTTCCCCAAACGTAATGATCATTTACTGCTAATCTCCAACTATATCTCCTGCTTTATGTTCTGCCGGTTCCGGACTGAAATCTTTTTGTGCAGAGGACTGTTCCGGCACAGACGTCTTCTTTTGCCGCTGCCAGACTTTCGTCCCGTTAAGTTCTGCACTGTCCGCAGTCACCCCATCATCTGAATCTTCATGAAGACTCTTTGAAAATTCAGTTTCCGCAAACAGCTGTGATATATCCGTCAGAGCTTCTTCTTTCAGCGCCGCGTCATGCCCCCTCAAAGTTCGAGGCATTCCCTGCGAAGCCTCCGCCGACATCTCATCGCCGTAAGGCTCACTCTCGACGCTCACTTCAGACTGCACGCCGGATTTTTGTTTTTCTGCACCATTCATGCCGCTCACGTTTACTGCATCATTCTTACTTATTTCCGCAAAGTCCGAATCGTTATCATTTTTCACTTTTTGTGTGGGTTTTTCTTCCATTTTAACAGGTGCTTTGTTTTCCGCATTGCCCGCGCCATTGTCTGCGCCATCTATATCGTTCGGGTTCACTCCGCTTTCTACGCTCTGCACGTCACTTTGCGTTTCCGCTGTCATTTCCACGCCGGACTGTGCAACGTCTTCTGTTCTCGCGTTTTCCGCAGTGCCCTTAACGTCCGCCGTGTTTGCACCGGACTGCTCAACATCTGCCATTCTCATGCTCTCTGCGGTATCCTCAGCGCCTTCCGTTCCCACATTTTTTTCAGTTCCCACAGCTGCCGTCTCCACACCGGACTGTGCAACGTCCTCTGCTCTCACGTTTTCCGCAGTGCCCTTAACGTCCGCCGTTTTTGCACCGGACTGCTCAATATCTGCTATTCTCATGTTCTCTGCGGTATCCTCAGCGCCTTCCGTTCCCACGGTTTTTACAGTTCCCACAGCTGCCGTCTCCACGCCGGACTGCGCAACGTCTTCTGTTTTTTCGTTTTCTACGGTACTCTCAGCCTCCGCCGTTGTCTGAACCTCAAGTTTCTCCGGTGGATCCGGGATTTCAAGGTCACTCAACAACTTTGCAAAATACGCCGTTTCCTGTGCCGCCTCCGGCGATTCCTCCTCACTATAAGTTCCTGCTCCAATTTCCTGACTTTGCTTCAGCGGCTGCTCTCCGGTCATCGCCTGCTTTGCCTCAGGACTAATATCCCCGTCAGCCATCTCTTGAGCGATCTGCCACTCAATCCTGTCGACCAGATTGCCTTTGCCGTCAGTATCAAAAACACGATCCATCGGCGGCTCATCGCTGAGACAAACATTGACTGCGGCGATTGCCACTTCGAGCATACTTTCATCCGGCACACGCGTCGTCAGTTTCTGCATTAGAAGCCCAGGCACACTCAGAACTTTCACAAATAAATTGTCGCTCCGACCCGCCCAGCGCAGCAGTTCATAAGACAACCCCGCTACTACCGGAATCAGCAAAAGCCTTGAAATCAACCGAACTGCAATATTCGGCCATCCCAGAAATGAAAACAGCAGCAGACTGATAATAAACACAAACATAATAAAACTCGTCCCACATCTCGGATGCAGAGTTTCAAATTTCGCACAGTTTTCCGGTGTCAGTTCCAACCCGTTCTCATAACAGTGAATCGTCTGGTGCTCCGCACCATGATACTGGAAAACCCGTTTAATATCGGGCATTTGCGCAATCAACGCCACGTAGACGATAAACATCAGAATTCTCAGCACGCCTTCGATGAGATTAAGTAAAATTTCACTCGATATAAAAGATTTGCAGAATCCCACCACCCAGGTAGGCAGAAGGACGAAAACGCCCACAGACACAACAAGCGCAATCGCAACCGAAGTATAAAGCAAAAATTTAAACAATCCTTTTTCGCCGAATTTTTCTGTAATCCAGCGTTCTACCTTTCCCGGTTCATACGCTTCCTCGTCTTCCATATCTTCCTCAACGACGCTCGCAGAATACATCAGCGTGCGCACCCCCGTGACAAGCGAATCGATAAACGCCATAACGCCCCTTAAAACAGGCCACTTCATCCATTCCTTTTTTTTCGGCAGCGGCGTTTCCTTTATATTGATCGTTCCATCAGAACGCCGAACTGCGACGGCAGATCGATCAGCGCCTTTCATCATGATTCCTTCCATGACAGCCTGACCGCCCATCTTCGTCGGATTCGCGTCTTTAATAAATATCTTGCTAAAATCCATTGATTACTCCTCAATCCAATATATTGGTACGTTTTATGATTTGAACAAAATCTTCATTATTCTTCGTATGGGCAAGATTGTCAATAATACTCTCCGTAACCTCCTGGACACCCTGATTCGACAACGCACGACGCACCTTCATCATCACTTCAAATTCATCCGGTGACAGCAGCAGGTCTTCACGCCGCGTACTCGAACGATTCAAATTGATCGCCGGGAAAATTCTCTTTTCGGAGAGTTTTCTGTCAAGATGGATTTCCATATTGCCCGTTCCTTTGAATTCCTCAAAAATAACGTCGTCCATCCGGCTTCCCGTCTCGATAAGCGCTGTTGCGAGTATCGTAATGCTTCCGCCTTCTTCCAGCTTTCTGGCGGCACCAAAAAATTTTTTCGGCCAGTGAAGAGCACCTGGATCAAGTCCACCCGAAAGCGTTTTTCCCGACGAAGGCACGATCATATTGTACGCTCGCGCCAGACGCGTAATACTGTCAAGCAGAATCACGACATCCTTCTTATGCTCCGCCATACGCTGCGCATGGGCAAGCACCATTTCCGCCACCTTCACATGATGGTCCGGCTGCTCGTCGAATGTGGAATATATCACATCACCGATGATTGAACGTTCCATATCTGTCACTTCCTCCGGCCGTTCGTCAATCAGCAGCACAATGACATGCATTTCCGGATGCTGTTTTTCTATCGTAGACGCAATTGTCTTGAGAAGTACCGTTTTTCCTGCCTTTGGCGGTGCAACAATCAATCCGCGCTGCCCTTTTCCGATAGGTGCAATTAAATCGATCAGCCTCATAGCGAGATTTCTGTTTCCACTTTCGAGGCGAATCCGTTCGTAAGGAAAAATCGGCGTCAGATCCTCAAAATTCGGACGACGCATGGAAACTCCCGGTTCGTCGCCGTTTACCGTATTTACATATAATAACGCTCCGAAACGTTCACCTTCATTCGGTCTTCTTGAAATGCCTTTTATTCTGTCGCCTGTTTTAAGATTGAAACGCCGAATCTGTGTTGGAGATACGTAAATGTCTTTATCACTTGTAAGAAAATTATGAAATCTTAAAAAACCGAAACCGCCCTCTGAAATATCGAGAATTCCCTCTACCTGAGGACGTTCTTCATTTGAATACTGTCTTTTTTCCGTTCTTTCGCGCTGGTCATTTTTAGAACCTGTCTCATTTTTGAAACCCGACGCATTTTTATCAAAAATTTTTGTTTCGCCGGATTCCGACGAGGAAAGAAACCCTCGATGATCTGTATACCGTGTTCCGGAATTCTGATGGTCAAAATTTTGTCGCGGCTGCCGCCAAGATTCTGTCGTTTGCCTCTGCGGACCCTGGCGTTCTAAACTTCGTGTCCCGGAATTCTGACGTGTTTTCCATTGCTCCGAAGTCTGCCTGAATGTGCTTTGATGCTCAGAATTCTGATGAATTGTATTCTGAACCGCTGTTTCGTCCGTCTGCGGTGTCTGATGCCCTGTGTTTTGCGGTCCCGCATCCTGCATATCGTAAGGATGTCCCACAGTCCGCCCTTCCGTCTCCAACGATTCAAAACTGTGTCCGGCACCATACTCTTCCGTTTCCCGCGATTCAAACCGACGTGCCGTATCTCGCGTCTCCTCTGATTCATAACGCTGCTGGAAACCATGTGCCTCGGCCTTCTGCGGCTCAAAGCCGTACTCCGTGCTTTGCGGTTTTACTTCACACCTTCCGTAATCCCATTCTCCACTGGCAACGCCCATTTCCGACACTTCCGCGTCTTGTCCATCGCTATACGTTTCCGTTGTCTGCAATTCAAAATCCTGCGTCTTACCCGGTGTTTCCGTTTTCTGCACTTCAAAACGCTGATCCGCATCATCCACTGCTGTTTCCAGCTCCGTCCCAATTTCTTGCGATGCTTCGCTTCCTTCCGTTTCCGGCGGCGCTTCAGACGCTCGTCCCGCGCCATATTCTTCCATTTCCCGCATCCCGGAATACTGATCCGCATCGCTTTCTTTCGCGGCGGCTTCATCGGATTCCACTTTCCCCGAATCATCGCCGTCCGCCAAACTAGCTTCCTTAAGCCTTGCTATGATCGCATCCTTCAACAGAGGTTTTCTCATCGCATCTGCTTCAGGAATTCCCATCTCCGCGGCCAGACTGCGAAGTTCAGCAATCTTCATGCTTCTGACTTCAACTTCACTCATTATTCTCATAACCGGAAATAAACCCCTCCGTTTCAAAACGTGCGGACCTTTGCAGCAACGGTCCGCACATATTTCAGAATCAAAACCGATTCCTGACTATTTATTCCTTTACCTGCGCATATGTAGGCTTTTTATTCATATCATGAACGGCTTCGATAAAACGAACTGTACCCGTAGCGCTTCTCATGACAACAGTATGAGTTCTGACCTTATTATTGGGCAGGAATCTGACACCGCGCAGCATATCTCCATCGCTGACGCCGGTTGCGATAAACAGAACGTCATCGCCTGACGCAAGATCATCAGTCGTCATGATTTTATAATAAGAAGAATCCGTCTGCGCCTTTTTAATTTCTTCAGACGTATGAGCTACCAGCCGTCCCTGGATTTCGCCGCCCAGACATTTTAACGCCGCTGCCGCGAGCACCCCCTCCGGGCATCCGCCGATTCCCGCGAGAACATCAACGCCGCTCTCTTCAAAACAAGTCGCAATTGCAGCGCCCACATCGCCGTCAGTAAACAGCTTAATCCGACAGCCCAGTTGACGGCACTGCGCCATAATATCCTTATGTCTGTCTCGCTCAAGAATTGTAACAGTCAAATCCTCGATCTTCTTGTCAAGAGATTCCGCCACGCGTATCAGATTCTCCTTCAGCGGCTTTCCCAGATCGATGACACCTTTTGCTCTCGGTCCAACCGCCAGTTTTTCCATATAATAATTCTTCGTATGGTATAATTTACCTCTTGGCGCGATAGCGATCACGGAAATCGCATTTGAAAGCCCTTTTGCCGTGGACGTCGTACCATCCAGCGGATCAACCGCAATATCGACTTTCGTTGCGTGAGAACCGCCGATTCCGATCTCCTCGCCGATATAAAGCATAGGAGCTTCGTCCTTTTCCCCTTCGCCGATAACGACGACGCCATCAATATTTACTGTATCAAACATATTGCGCATTCCCGTCACAGCTGCCTGATCCGCCGAGTTCTTATCACCACGTCCCATCCACTTCGCAGATCCAATCGCCGCTGTCTCCGTAACTCTTGCAAGCTCCAGCCCCAGATCTCTGTCCATGACCTTCTGATTTTTTTCCATATTTGCTGACCTTTCCTCTATCGTCTCGTTCTTTTTAAGATTCTGCTCCATCTTACCTAACGCCTGCCGGCTACTGACCATTTCATTTTATCAAAAACGCATAAAAAAAACGATCATTCTAAACGTCTTTTTTCATTATTTCTCCTGTTTTTTGCAAATTTTAAGCCATATGCATCATTTTTCTCCGGTCCCGATCATGGACCGCCTGTTTACGTGCGTACTATCACCGGACCCTTTCTCACTTATTCCCACATTTTTAACATTTTCCTAAATTCCGGAAATACTTCTTTTCGCCGCACTCAAGCACACAACTTCACTCCGCATACTTCAATTCATTCCCGTTATTAAATTCAATTTCATGGTCATTTCAGTCTTACTGTCCGGTCTTTCCTGATTTTTTTAAATTTACCAAATATACTCTTATACTTTGTCGATTTCTGCTGTTTCCATCGTGTTATTCCGCACTGCTGTTGGTATCACTTCCAGACTCATCATCTGACGACGTTACGTCATAAATTTTTTTCAACATATCCTTGGTTTTTTCCTCATCCTGGACATAATACGACACATTTCCGATATACTTTCCTTCCCCCGGCAACAGATACGTATGGATTGAGTCAGATTTTAGACCGATCGCTTCAAGCGCGTACTTTGAAACCGCACCCAGCGTCACATCCGATTTTACATTGGAAGCGATAAGTTTTGCAGACTTCGTAACTCCATGTTCCACACACTGACGGAACAGGGATTTCAGAAATTCCTGCTGCGCTTCCACACGACCGATATCTCCGTTGACATATCCCTTACGGTATCTGAGATACTTGACGGCATCATCCCCGTCCAGCGTCTGCTGACCTGCCGGCAAATCTATCTGAAGCGGCGGATCATCATAAGGATCAGAATATTTCATCGCCTCAGGAATGTTGATCGGCACACCGCCAACGCCGTCCACGATCTCACGGACAGAATCATAATCGACAATCGCGTAATAATTGATTGGAATTCCCATCAGCACATCGCTGACACACTCCGCCGTAGCAAGAATCCCATCGTCACTTGAGTAAGCTGCATTTATTTTTTTCTGATAAGCGCTCGTATAACCTGATCTCTCATAATACGTGTCACGCGGCACGGAAATAACATCAACACCGTTATTGTCCATATCCCAGCTGACCAGCATAATCGTATCTGTCAGATTGTCGTTTACACCGACCATCAGCAGATTGATCCGCTTGCTGTCTGCAAAAGCATCAAAAAACGGACTATCCGGATCTACAAGGACATTCAGATCTTCTTCCAGCTCGACGCCTCCATCGCTCTCAAAAACATTGACATCCGACACGATCCTTATAGCCGGAATCAAAATCAATGTAAATAAAACAAGACAAATTAAAAATATTTTCACAAAACTTTTCGCCATATCTGTCTTCCCGCTATTCCCTTCTACTTTCTTGCTTGTATTCTTCTGATTATTTAATATGAATATTATTGCCTTTCTTACCTCCGATAATTTATCATATACTTATTTAGATGCAAACGCAACAAAAAAAACGGCCGACAAACGCGGCCGTGATAATTTTCAGAAATTTTTCAGTTTCTCATGTAATCCGTCAGTTCCGGTTCTTCAGCGGTTTTCGACATCTTTTCATACATTTGCGGCGTATGTTTGCTTTGATAACGGTCTTTTTTGTTTCCAGAGACATTCTTCACTCTTTGGGATTTTTTCATTTATCCGAGCGCCTGCCGTTTTCAGTTTTGCCCGGTTTTCAACACTCCGCAGTCTTTCTGTCTACTGCTTATCGTACTTGTAAAAACCTTCGCCCGTCTTCTGTCCAAGTTTTCCGGCTCTGACCATTTTCCTGAGCAGCGGATGAGCCCTGTACTTTGAATCTTTGAACTCCTCGTGCAGTACGTCCATGATGGAAAGACAGATATCGAGCCCCACCAGATCCGCCAGAGCAAGCGGCCCCATCGGGTGATTCGCGCCCAGTTTCATAGCGGAGTCGATGTCTTCCGCTTTCGCAAGGCCCTCAGCGAGAACGGCAACACATTCGTTAATCATCGGAATCAGCATACGATTTACGACGAATCCCGGCGCCTCAGCGACAGTAATCGGCGTCTTGCCAAGCTGCTTTGCGAGATCTGCCGCAAAATCAGCCGTCTCCTGCGAGGTATTATAGCCCGGAATCAGTTCCACCAGCTTCATGACAGGCACAGGATTAAAGAAATGCATTCCGACGACTTTATCAGCTCTCTCTGTCACCGAAGCGATTTCCGTGATAGACAGAGACGACGTATTAGTAGCCAGAATAACCTCAGGTCTGCAAAGTGCATCGAGATGACGGAATACATCCTTCTTCGTGTCCATATTCTCAGTGGCCGCTTCGATGATAAAATCGGCATCGGCCAACAGAGACAGGTCCGTAGACCCCTTAATTCTCGCCATGCTGGCCGTTTTTTCTTCCTCGGTCAGCCAGCCTTTAGAAATCATAAAATCGTAATTTCCACGAACCTTTTCGTATGCTGAGTCGATAGATTCCTGCCTTCTCGCGTTATAAACCACGTCAAATTCACGCTGCGCACAGAGCTGGATCAGTCCTGCGCCCATGGTAGATGCGCCAACAATGCCTATCTTCATAGTCTCCTCCTTTTTTCATGTGTATTCTATCATAGAAAATGCTTTCCCATTGGTCGGCCAAAATAACCAGCTGCGTCGCCCCGAACATATTATCAGCAGCATTTCTCACAAGCCGCACCTTGCGCACACGGCCACCGTTTCCTGTCTTTACCGGGTTCTTACCAACAATTCAGCCGCACATGCTTTCAGCGACGCTTCTCACAAATCCTGCCTCACGCACATGGCCGCCGGCTTCCGTCTTCGCCGAATTTTCACCGGACAGCGGCGCCCCGCCGTTGTGAGTCAACAGCCCTTAAATTCCGCTTTTCTGCGTTCAAGGAACGCACGCATCCCTTCTTTTTGATCTTCTGTGGCAAAACACATTCCAAACAAATCGCTTTCGATGGTAATTCCCGTTTCAAGACCTGCCTCTATGCCCCTCTTGATTGCCGAATTCGCCCATCTGACGGCTTGAGGCGCGTTTCCTGCGATTTTTTCCGCCAGCGCCTCTGTCTCCTCCATCAACTTATCCGCCGGAAAAACATGATTCACAAGGCCAATCTCTGCCGCCGTCTGAGCATCAATATTCTGCGCACTGAGAATCATTTCAGCCGCCTTTGCTTTGCCGACAAGTGCCGTCAGCCGCTGCGTTCCGGAAAATCCCGGTGTAATGCCAAGGCTTACCTCCGGCTGGCCGAAAACGGCGCGTTCCGATGCCAGTCTCATGTCACAGGCCATCGCCAGTTCACATCCGCCGCCGAGAGCGTATCCGTTTACCGCCGCGATTGTCGGCTTTTCCAACTGTTCAATCTTACGAAAAACAGCCTGGCCTTTCTTTCCGAAAGCCCTGCCCTCGTCCATATTCAAATCGGCCATCTCGCCAATATCGGCGCCTGCCGCAAAAGCGCGTCCCGCTCCCGTAAAAATGATGACCCTGACGTCACTGTCCTCATTCATTTGATCGACGGCGGCGTTCAGCTCACCGAGCACTGTCGTATTCAGCGCGTTCAGTTCTGCGGGCCGGTTCAGCGTCACCTTGCCGACAGTTCCTTTCTTTTCAGTCAAAACATAATTCATCGTCTTCGACCTCCCGTTCTTTGCTTTTCCCAAAACGTTTTTTATATTCTAGATATTCTAGCGAAAAATATAAAAAACAATTGGCTATCACACTTAATGCGTTGGAAAAACATACGCATCGTCTATTTACGATTTTCGATTGTTTCTATCTGCCCATAATATTTGCAAAAAATCAACACGATAAAATATCGATTACTTTTATATTATATCTATAGATATATATTTTTTCAATACAATCACTCATATATATAGTATACATAAAAACAGATTCGGATAAAAAACTGGGAACGACAACGCGTGAACAGATAAGACTTCGATTTCAACGACCCTGATAACTCCCCCGCAGAACAGCTCTTTATAAAGTACCGTCCCTTGACAATATAAAGCGATGTATGAAGATAACACATATAAAAATATATGAAAGACAAAACTGAAAAATCAGGGACACTTTCTAAAGAAAGCATCCCTGACAAGAAATCAATCTTTTCTTCTACAATTTATGTTCCACTTTACTTCTGACCGTCTTACTTCCAGTTCTCGAAGAACTGCTGCCATTTGAAGGTTCTCAAACGTTTTCAGCCTCTTCCATGCGTTTTCGTATCCCCATCCAAAATTTCCATCGCTTTCCTGCTTTCAGGCGGTTCAGACTGCTGCCACTTCCTTCCGCCTTGCTACATCTCCATATCGTCCAGAGGATCACAATACTGCGCCTCATAAAACATAAACATCGCCTTATACTCATCTGAGATTTCGCCGTTGATATATTTCGGATGATAATGCGCATCAAACTTTTCACTGCCGGAAGCGCGCTGAACCGTATACAGCGATATACTCCGGCAATGGCTGGCAATCCGGTCGTAATTTGTCAACAGCTCCATGAAAGACACACCGGCTTGAATCGTACAGTTTCCGCTCTGCAACCTGTAAATATGGCGCTCCGTCAGCATATCTTTCAACGAATGCATCACATCGGCCAGAGGTTCCACACGGGCCGCAATCACAGCATCGTCACTTTCATAAGCGTGAATCGTCATCGTCAGGATATGCCGCGCGGCAGCTGTCATTTGATCCAATTCCTGAATCCCCTTGGGCGAAATGCTAATGTTATTCGTTTTATTATACTCAGCCACATTTGAAATCTCCACACAATAGTCACCCAGACGTTCAAAATCGCCGATCAGATGCATCATCTCTGTAACAGCCATCATTTCCGACGGCCGCAGACTGTGCTCCGCAATTTTTACAAGGTAATTATTCAGCGCCGTGTCCGCCCTGTCAAGAAAATGCTCGTTTTCCGTCAGTTCATTCTGCTTTTGAGTAGAAAATTCATCGAGAAGTTTAAGGGAAATCTCAAAATTAGACTGCACCGTATCCGACATATCAAACAGCACCTTGCGGCACTGATCAAGCGCAATAGGCGGATTATTGACAAAAAGATCGTCCAGGATATCAAGTCGGTGAGTCGTCGCTCTATCGTCATCTCTGAATATTTTGCCTGACAGGCGGATCAGCGGCTCGCAGAACGGCAGAAGCATGACTGTTGTCAGCAGATTAAACATGGAATGAATATCTGCCACGTTGCCTCTGTTGACCACATGGGACCAGATACTCAGATCGTCGAAAACGTATTCGCAGATTATCAGTATTGTTCCAAACACGATGACGCCGAATACGTTAAAAAAAGTATGAAGAAATGCGGCTCTGCGCGCTTTTTTGTTCGTTCCTATCGCGCCAAGCCATACCGTGAGACATTTTCCGATATTCTGTCCCAGAATAATCGGCACCGCCGTCGAAAAAGTGACGACGCCCGTTGCTGACAATGCCTGCAGAATCCCCACCGACGCGGATGAACTCTGAATCAGTGCGGTCAGAACTATACCTACGACAATCCCGGTCAGCGGATTTGAAAATTTGACCATCATGGCCTCAAACTGCGGACTTTCGCGGAGCGCCGTACTCATCGTCTGTTCCATCATTGACATTCCGAGAAACAGGATGCCGAATCCAATCAATATTTTTGCAATACTTTTCGCCCTTTTCTTTTTAACAAAGAGTAAAACAAACGCGCCTACAACAATGATAATCGGTGCGAAGGACGACGGCTTCAACAGAACCAGAAATATGTTCTGCGAGTTAATATCTCCGAGCCGCAGAATCTGACCTGTCACTGTGGAGCCGATATTTGCCCCGAAAATGACAGGAAGCCCCTGAGAAAGGTTCATAATACCCGCGTTAATAAACCCCAGAACGATGATGCACGTCGCCGCCGAGCTCTGTATGATACCCGTAATAAGCGTTCCGAGAAATGTACCCTTTAACTTGCTATTGGTTAGTTTTTCCAGTAGCGTTTCCATTTTTTCACTCGCAAGCGAACTCAGCGCTTCCCCGACGAGATTCATCCCGTAAAGAAACATGCCGACACCGCCTGCTAGGGATAATACCGCTGTTAAGGACAAAACGTTTTACCTCCGTATACTGCATATCATTGTCATTTTCTGTTTTTTCCCTGGTTGAATTGTATTCTGAACTGCTATCCAGTCAACTTAATTATTTCAGATTTTTTAAGAAAAGTACAGTATTTTTTAACATTTCATCACGATTTTAGGCACGCAAGTACAAGTATGAATGTTCTTACAAATACTCTAACGCGGTGTTGGTGTCAGTTATAAGTGCAGACAGAAAAAGCAAAACAGCTTACACTACCCGGAACAATTGAAATCTGCATACTACACCCCAGCTTTGCATCGCCCTGACATTTTCCGAAGACGCCGATTGCAAATCCGGCATCCGTAATAGACCTGTGCCGCCGCAAGAGCATGAATATTCCTATGGCACGTCCACGATGACAAAACTGACAGCAGAAATTCAGTGTTCAGGCTGCTCAGCAGTCTATGCCGTCGATGCAGTAACCGCGGCGAACTCAGCACAGCGAAAATAAGTGCGGTATTACGAGCACTTTTTTCGTATTGTACAAAAAATAAAGTTATTCTGTAAAAAAATCCAAATCAGGCCGAATAAGCCGTCGTCAAAAAAGAAAACGAGGCTGCCGCATTAACAGGAACGAATATTTTACGTTAACGCGGCGCCTTTTTTGTCTGCAAAAAGTAAGAGGATAGCGGTCTTACCCCTGATGTCATTTGATGTCATGAAATTAGGGAAACTGCAAGTCAATCGCTTCACATATTGAATACACTCTTGTGGAAGAAGCGGTTGAAAATTTTTTCATCAAAGTGCGTTTTTCTTTGCAAAATATCTGCCTTTGCGAAACCTCTGATCTAATAAAATAATGCAAGACTTTCACCAGATAACGATGTAAACTATTATCGGAATAACAATTCCCCACAAGCGTCCGGAAAACACCGTACTGCAAAAAACAAAAATACGGCTCTCCATCCGGATAATTCCTGCTGGTCAGCGGCCATGCAAACATTTGAAAGGAAAACATCATGCTTTACGAAACAAAATACGACTCCCCTCTCGGACAGCTCTCGCTCGTCAGCGACGGCGCAAGCATTTGCGGCCTCTGGTTCGGCCAGCAAAAATACGATCAACATTCCGATACCGAAAAGCCCGTCCCGCGTGACGACCTCCCTGTCTTCACTTCCGCAAAAAACTGGCTCGACCGCTACTTTGCAGGGGAAAAACCAACGCCCGGTGAACTTCCTCTCGCCCCATCCGGCACTCCGTTCCGCCTTGCCGTCTGGAAATACCTGTGCGAAATACCATATGGTAAAACGACTACATACGGTGCGATTGCGAAAAAAATCGCCGCCGACCTGGGCAAACCTGTGATGTCTGCCCAGGCCGTAGGCGGTGCTGTCAGCCACAATCCGATCTCCATTATCATCCCCTGCCACCGCGTCATCGGTACCGACGGAAGTCTCACCGGCTACACCGGCGGCCTCGACAAAAAAATACGCCTCCTGAAATTAGAAGGCGTCACAATATAGTTAGCGCTGCATCACACCGCTGATGAATACATTGTCATAACCGATGCCGTCCGGAATCCAGACAGCATCGGAAACAGCACAGCGGCGGTCTGACAATAATTGTTGAATTGTTGATCTGTACAGACCTGTTTGCGCTGGCCGCCGGCGCGGCGTGATTTTTGACAGATGCGACACACCCTCAATCCGAACAGACATTGCAGTCTGACAGATTGAGGGTGTATCGTGCCCATTTGATTGAAAAATCTTTTTCAATTTATAATTTTAAACCGTACTTGTGCGCGCTCGCGCTTCCTGCACCTGTGACAATCTCATGCAGTTCTGCTTTCGTACCCTGCATTTTCATGTCAATCGCACACATTTTTTTAATTCCATGCCAGTGCTTTGATTTTTTCAAAGGAATTATGCTCCCACATTTTTCACTTCATGTCACTCGGCGCATCAGCGCGGTCTACACATCTTTAAATCATTTCCGCACGATTCATTTCTGTACGATTTTCACCACGATTTTCGCCATATTCCTCCGGCGCTTTCGCCATTACCTCCCGTTTCATCCGGTAAAACGTGCTGACCGCTACGCCGCAGAGACTTGCAGCGATAGTCGCTGTCAGGTTTCCATCAAGATACTGCTTCAATACCATCGGGAAATTGGCCGGCGGCTCAATGCGCGGGCGACCGAGGTGGACTCCCTTTTCTCTGGCTGCCGCAATGCCCTTGGCCTGCACCGCTCTGTGCCGCGCGCGCTGATCCTGCTCAAGCGCTTCCGCAATTCTGTCAGCCACCGCCTGAATCACATCGTCCGCGCTTTGGCTGCTTTGAAAAATTGCATCGGTCTGTGCCACAAGATCCGCATATTCCTCCGGACTGAAAAGTCCGATTACATTCCGTTTTTCCACTTCTCACACCTCTCTGAATGAAAAGGCCGAAGGAATTCCTCGTTCCTCCGGCCCCTCTCTAAAAATCGTTATCCCTTAATTTATGTCATATCACTATAACATATTTTTTCAAATTATCGCTAAAACTCTATTCATTCCGCCGATTCCAGATAAAATCCAGAACCTCTGGAATTTCAAATCTTTATTTTTCGCAAATAATACGTTTATTGCCCATCGCGTATCATTCTCAAAATTCAGGATTCCATGAATTTCACGATATTTCTCAGAGAACTGTTATTTTGCGACTTCTTCGCAGAAACGCATCAGAATCGTTGCGACTTCCGCACGGGACGCATCGCCTGCAGGAGACAGCGTCGTCGTCGTCGTACCGGTAATCAAGCCCTCTGCATTTGCCCATTTCATGGCGCTTTCTGCATAACCGCTGATTGCTCCTGCGTCCGTATAAGACGTCAGGTTCGCCTGTGCGTCTGTACCGTATGCCTTATACGATGCATAGCGATATAAAATGGCTGCCATCTGTTCTCTGGTAACGATGTCGTTCGGTCCGAAATTGCCGTTGTCGTAACCTGTAACAATACCGTGTGCCGCTGCCCACGCTACTGCGTCAGAATACCACTGGCCGGAAGCTACATCGCCGAAGCCTGCTGCCGCTGCCGAAGGCGTTCCTTCGAGACGGTGCAGGATCGTAACGACCATTCCGCGTGACGTTTTCGTGTTCGGTTCAAATGTCGTCGCAGATGTGCCTTCCATCAGACCGTTTTCAATCGCGTAATTAACTGCGTCCTGATACCATGCACCCGGAACGATGTCGGTAAACTGTGCAGACGGATTATCTCCAGCACCAGCTTCCTGTTTGAACGTCACTTCCACTTTGACCGGCTGGGCCGCTTTTTCCGGCATCACGAAACTGTAAGTGCCGTCGGCGTTCATTTTGACGTCAATCGTGTTTCCATTTTTGTCGGTAACTGTGACCTCGTCAACAACGTAGCCTTCGTCTGGTTTCGGTGTTACCGTAACGGTATCGCCGGCCTTGGCGTTTTTGTTGGAAACGGAGAAGCTACCGTTTGAGGAACTCGGAGTGGTCACTGCAGCGCTGCTGCCGGAATTACCGGAACCGCTGGAACTGCTACTGCCGCCGGAACCATTAGAACCGCTGGAATTGCCGGAACCGTTGGAACTGCCAGAGCTGCCGGAAGCGGTAAGCTCAATCGTGTAACCATCATCGCTTACTATTGGTTCACTCCACTTTATAGTGTTAAATCCAGGTGCGAGCTCAAAACTGTCAGGCTTTGCGATTTTTCCTGGGTCAGTTCCTGCTTTGTCGGTGTAAACGGGATCACATTCTCCTGTCACTGTTGTACCATCAGCCGTCAATATGATTTTATAAACATCGACAAATGTCTCACTGATAATCTTTTGTGTACTTTCATCGGTCAGATCCACCATGTACCTGCCCTGAAAATCTGTCTCCGGAATGTCACCGTCAGCACCTTGAGTGGCAGGAGTAAAGTAGACGATGTCACCCTTTGTCACGTTTCTGATGTTACTAGAATATGATTTCTCGTCTTTACCCGCAAACGTCACCTGATAAGATTTACCAGTTTGTTCATCATCCTTCGCAGCCTTGAAAGCGGCGTACAGGGTGTTATCACTGCAGTCAGTAATTCCTTGTTCTGTATCACCCCAGTGTGCGCCATCACCTTTTACCAGCGGAGCTAAACGGTTAAGAACATCATTCCCATCCTTTCTCCCGGTGCCGATAAAGCCTGCGCCACCTTTGACAAACATAGCTTTATTATTGTCTATAATTTGTAGTTCTCCATCGATGTCATAGCCGGCTTCATCAATCTGTTTCAAAGCACTGTCTTCGCTAGAGAAGTATCCGTAAACAACACCTACATGTTTTTGGTCCTGAATATTTGTTTTTACATTTACCGATTCCGCCAGATATTGTTTTACATCGTTTGAGAAGAAACCACCATAAACAATTTGTTTCAAGTTACCACTTACAGCGCTCCCTCGATTGTTTGAACCAATAGCGTTGTGCTCACTATGTGTTCCGACGATAGATCCGCCGGAAATTTTAGCTTCAATTGATGTACCTTTAGGCATCGGTACATCTGCGAAGTAAACACCGGTAGGTCCTTTGATGACTCCGCCTTCGATGTTAACGTTAACGTTTTCTCCACTTTGAGGAAAAACGCCGATTCCTGCGTTGCTGACAGCAGGGTCATTACCGGTCGAATCCGATGTAGTCGGCTGTTCAGAGGTTGATTCAATGATCCCGCCTTTTACTAACAGTGACCCAGCACGGATTACCATGCCGTTATTCTTTCCTGTGAGCGTTCCTCCATAGATTTCCAGTTTGGTTTCGCCTGCGGCATAAATGCCTGTTTGTCCCTTGACAACAGCGTCGTCTGTTACGGTAACATTAATGTTATCTTGACTGTCGATACTCTTTCCGTCGACATAGAGGCCAGCGTTTGAATTCTCAGAATTCACGTCGCTTGTCTCCTCCAGAACTGCAGTTTTCACGTTTACAGTATAACTTTCAGTTTTATCCTTTTCTGAGCCATAAACACCGATTCCTGCGTGTTCTCCTTTTAAGTATGCATTCCTGTCAACGGTCAGACTTCCTTCTGCAGTACTTGCAAAAGCAGCAATAGCATCCGCCGCCTCATTGTCAGTTGGCTCCGCAGCCTGGGTTTCGATCGTTCCATTCTCTATTGCTAGATGTAACCCTTTTGTTTTTATAGCTGTTCTGCCAAGAGTGTTAGCAATTTTATGTTGGTCAAGTTGCAAAGTAATAGTCCGATTAAGTTTAAGACTATTCTCACCACAGATGGTGTAGGTATCTCCGTCGTTTGCAATATCTTTCAGCAACGTTATAGCTGCTGTATTATCACATCGTACAGCGTAGTTCATGGCATCTTGCAGGTTGTCAAAGTAGATTACAGACGAATCCGTGCTTACGGATGCGACGCTGTTTGATGTTTTAGCACTTGTTCCTACGATATTATTGAACATTTCACAACCGGATTCAGAATTTAAAAAAGGTGTAATAGACGATTGATCTCCGTCGAATGTTCCCCCTGTTATGTCTACCAAGTCCATATCCTGTAAGTTGGCATTAGGATTTTTCTCGAACAGGTTCGGTTGTCTGTCCTGCATTTGTACCCAGATGCCGCCTTTAAATGTACCCCCCGTAATTTCCACGTCTGTGGCTTGTAGTCTCGATTCTTTCGTTATGCCATTAACAGCATATACGTCACCGTTGAATTCACCACCTCTGATCGCGAGATGGGCGGGTTGTATCTGATCTGCGTCATTCGTAGAAGCAGAGGCATTTTTATTTGTAAAGTTCTTTACGGCTCCGTTTAAACACCCTCCTGTGATCTCTGCATACGATTCGTTTTTTAGTGCGCTTCCTTGAAGGAATATTTCACCATTTTCCGTGGTTCGATTGATCGTTCCACCTGTAATTTTTAGTCTGTTTATTACTTTTGTAGTGCGTTTATTTTTTGTGTTAATTACCGTGTCTTGGGAAGATCCCTCGTATACTCCTCCGTTTATCTCGACTGTTCCATCGTTATTAGTTACCGCGGCCATGAAATCGTTGTGTATCGTTCCTCCGTTGACAATTAATTCTGGTCGTGTTTTATTTTCGTATGGGTCTGGCAAATCTCCAAATTGCCACATTTTTCCGTTCTGCACCGTGTATCCAATTTTGCCACTTTTTGTGCCAAAGATGCCTCCATTTATGATGGTTTTTCCTTCGTTCAGCACCACCGGAGCGGAAGTGCTATTGATGCCTGTGGTGTCAACATTTCCTTCACCCTCGATGGTCAGCTGGCCGCCGTTTTCAACGGTGATGGCTGTTTGGTTGTTGACCGTGATAGATTTTGAGTTAATATCCAAGGTGACGATTGCACCTGTTTTTACAACAATAGGTGTAGTCACCGTTTTATCATTGACGGAATAAGTTACATTGTTACCTGTCAACTCAATGTTATTATTTGTAGGTTCCGGCAGTGGTTTTGCCTCCTGTCCACTCGCCGCAAACGCCACGGTCGGCGTCAGGGTCAGCACCATGCACACGCATAGTAACACTGACAATAATCGTCTTTTCATTATATATCTTCCTCCTTTGATATAATAATGTAATTCCCGTGCGGTTCCCCGAGGCAGCGAATTCCGCCCCGGGCCGGCCGGGGAAAAACAAAAATGCCGTGCAGGAAGACATTTCCTACACAGCATAACAAAGAAGAGTATTGACTAATCTAAGATGCACACGCTGCCGCCGGTTGGGCAAAACCCGACAATACACCAGTTTTCGGAAGTAAATAAATAAGGAACGACCGGAAGTTTCAGGGGTATCCCGAATGTACCGCTCTTAAAAAGCATAAATTAAGAACGTTATTTCGGGAGACCTCTTGAAACATACTCCAAAAAATGGTATACTAACCTTGCGGTAAGGTCAGCTGACCTCTGTGTAGGTGTCTGCAGCACCTGGACAAACTTTTGGGGACTGCCATTCCCCAAGAGTTGCCGCACTTTTTTGTTTTCCACCTATAATTATACCAACCGTAACTAAAATAGCAAGCAAAACTTTTTTGTCATCATGCCTTAAAACAGCTGTACACCTTGTTTTTTCAGCATTTTTCACAGTTAAATATTTTTTGAAAACTGTTATATTTCAGAAATCTCGTTCAAAAAAACTGAAGTTTTCATCAGTTTTTTTCGGAAGAAATTTCCTATTTTCTCAGCACTGGCTTTAGCTTTTTTTTTGCGCGTGAAATCGCATTGTCCACCGTCTTCGTCGTCCGGCCGAGCCGGCGTGCAATTTCGGCGTAAGGAATTCCCTCAAGATACATCTCCCAGGCGCGCTGTTCCAGCGGGCTGAAGATTTTCCCTCCGTTTTTTTCTATATAATCTAAATCTTCTCTCAGCACGAGCATTTCTCCGGGGTCTTCACTCGTACTCGATGCGATTACTTCTTCAAGCGTCGTATTGTCTTCTTCTCCCGCTGGCAGAAAATTTTGAAGCGACATGGAATCATTGAGCGGAGAATGTTTATATCTGGCCGCCGCACGAACGGCATCTGTAATCTGTCGTATGATGCAAAGCTCGGCAAATGTGGAAAAAGACGCACCCTTTGCGCTATCAAAGTCACGAATCGCTTTAAATACGCCGATCATTCCCTCCTGAATGACGTCGTCTCTGTCTGCTCCTGCCATATAATAAGAAGCCGCACGTTTTTTCACGACACCCTTATATTTCCGCAGAAGTGTTTCTTCCGCGTCGCGATTTCCAGCACGCGCCAGTCTGACCATTTCCTCGTCGCATTTTTTTTCTGCCATTTTTTCCTCCTGCGACCGTTGCTTTAAAAAATTGTAAATCATATACAGACCACCGGACATCATTCCGTTTCCGCTCTATTTTCAATCTCACAGCTTTTAATCTCACAGCCGGCAGCTGTTTTTCCGATGTCATTCATACGCTACAAAAATCTTCTGACGCCTGCCTCTGCGCTCTCACTCTAAAATACCTGTATTTTTGCACAAACCCGTCAGCTTATTCCCCGCTGGCGCAGCACTTCGTACATCAGCACCGCCGCCGCATTCGACGCGTTCAGCGAATTCACGTTCCCGCGCATCGGGATCGACACGCAAAAATCACACGTTTCTTTGACAAGTCTGCTGATTCCGCTGCCTTCGCCGCCGATAACGACGGCGACAGGGCCTTTTAAGTCTGTCTTTGTATAAAGATTTCCGTCCATATCTGTGGCCACCGTCCAGATGCCCTGCTTTTTAAGCGTTTCCAGTGTTTGAGCGATATTGGAAACACGCGCTACCTTCACATAAGCTGAAGCGCCTGCCGACGATTTTTCGGCGGCAGGCGTCACCATGACCGCACGCCGCTTCGGGATAATGATGCCGTGAGCACCCACCGTATCAGCCGTGCGTATGATAGCTCCGAGATTATGCGGGTCTTCGATGCCATCTAAAACAACGAGAAACGGTTCTTCCGATTTTTCTGCCGCCGCATCAAGAATATCCTGCACATTGCAGTATTCAAAATCCGACACGAAAGCCACAACGCCCTGATGCGCTCCGCCCTTTGCCATTCTGTCTAACGTACTCCTGTCGGCATAGCTAATCATGATATTTTTTTCCCGCGCCATCGCCAGAATCCTGGTCATGGAACCGCCTGCATCCTTCAAAACAACCAGTTTGTCAATATTCCTGCCGCTTTTCAGAGCCTCGATCACCGGATTGCGCCCCATCAGAAGGGATGTTGACGCGCCGAACCCGCTCTCTTTTTTGTGTTTTCCCGTCATGATACCCTCTCGTTGTTTGTCAGCCATCGGATTATGCCTTTGTTTACGAGCCATCGCGCTATTCCTCTGTTTGTTTGCTATTTCACCAGACTTCTTGTCTGTCAACCGTCGCGCCGTTCCACTGCTTGTACACTACGACAAGTCTCTGTCGGTCAATCACCGCGCCCTTTCTTTGCCTGGTACGTTACGTCAAGCCGCTATCGGCCAGTCATCGCGCTGTTTTTCTGTTTGTAAGCTATCATACAGGCCCCGCACCGTCTTTTTGCTTTTCCGTTACGACAGATCTTTCTGCGTGACCGCCACGCGCCATTATATTCCGTTATGCCTATCACGCGCTGACCGCCGGCATGACGCCGCTTGCCTGCCGCACTTAAATTACCCGATTCTCCTGTAAACGACAAATCTATAACTCAAACCGCTTTCAAAAACCGGCTGGCTTTCCGACACGCGCTCCCACTCCGGCATCTCCTTTAGCAGCGGAATCCACGTGTCCGCCTCAAATTCCGCGTCGATTTCCGTGACAAGCGCTTCATCACAATAAGGCAACAGTTCTTCGTAAACCTGTCCGCCGCCGATAACAAACAGATCGTCAGCCGGTTCATCCTTTATCAGCCTCGTCAGCGCTTCCACCGACCTGCAAATCTCATATTCACCGCTCTGTGGCAGCGTGCGCGATAAAACGATATTCCTGCGGTCCGCCAGCGGTCTTTTGCCCGGAAAAGATTCCAGCGTAGAACGGCCCATAATGACCGTCTTTCCGAGCGTCGTCCGGCGGAAAAATTTCATATCCTCCGACAGATTAGGTACGAGAAGCGTCCCGTTTTTTCCAATGCCGCCTTTTCGGTCAGCCGCGACAAGCAGTTTCATAGAATTTTCCTTTCCATACTTTTATTCCGCCACAGGAATATTTTTTATCTGAGGACCGGCTTGATAATTTTCAACCTTGAAATCATCGAGAGTAAACTCATAAAAATCCTTAACGTCAGGATTCATGACGAATTTCGGCGCCGGATACTGGGTCCGGCCGATCAGATCCTTTATCATCGGAATATGTTTATCATAAATATGAGCATCGGCGATGACATGAACAAGCTCACCGACTTCATAGCCGCAGACTTGGGCCAGCATATGGACGAGCACGGCGTACTGGACGACATTCCAGTTATTCGCCACAAGAACGTCCTGAGAACGCTGGTTGAGTATGGCGTTCAGTTTATTTCCCGTGACATTAAACGTCATGCTGTACGCGCAGGGCTCAAGGCCCATTTCCGACAAATCTTCAAAATTGTAAATATTCGTGATAATCCTGCGGCTGGAAGGCATATTTTTAAGCTGCCAGATCACATTATCCACCTGGTCCATAATTCCCTGGCGGAATTTATATTTCTTTCCCATCTGATAGCCGTAAGCCTTGCCGATCGTATTGTCTGTTCCTGCCCAGGCGTCCCAGATATGGCTGTTCAATTCGGAAATATCGCTTGACTTCTTCTGCCAGATCCACAACAACTCGTCGATAGCATTTTTCCAGCCCGTAGGACGCAGCGTCATAATCGGAAATTCCTGCGCAAGATTATAGCGATTGACGACACCGAAGCGTTTAATCGTATAAGCGGAAGAACCGTCGGCCCATCGCGCCCGCACGTTCTGTCCTTCCGTGGAATATCCGTTGTCGAGAATATCCCGACACATATCGACAAAAATAGCGTCTGCTCTGCTCATGTCTTTTATCCTCTTTTTCTGAAATAAATTATTTTATTTTCTGCGTTAATTATTTAATCGTTCTGTTATTTGCTCATTTTATTATTTTATGATTCATCTGCCGGACTGCTTTGTGTCATGATCACGTCTCATCGGCGTAACGCCGGCCTTTTCAATGATGTGAAACGCCCTCTGCATCAGATAATGTTCCCGTTCCGATTCACCGGAAAGATTCAGAAAACCGATCAACGCTTCAAAGCCTGTGGCTTTTTTGTAAGTAGCTGCATCCACGTTATGAGGCATAGATGTAATCTTATGATTTTTCCCGCGCCGCGCCACCGCCTGTTCTTCCGGCGTCAGCTCGTCCCAAACAGCATCAAAAACAGCCGCCTGAGCCTCGGCCCGGACATACGTCACGGATGCCTGATGAAGACGGTTCGGCCGCAGCAACCCCTGATGAAACACGTGGCGACGGACATACGTTTCATAGACGGCATCGCCGATATACGCCAGTACCGCCGTGCTGACAAGCGCGGTCTGCCGCCTGAACGCGGCATGTGCCGCCGCATCGTCTGTGCCTTCCGTTTTATCTTTATCAGGCTCCTTTTTCCCGGTTGCCCCGTCTGGTACACTGTCCGGCGTCCACAGTTCTTTCGCAGTTTCTTCTTTAGTACTTTCTAAATCTAAAGTTCTGCTGCCGTCCGCATACTCTGATAAAGCAGCCGCATCGACCCCATTTTCCAATACACACGCCATACTTTCAGCGGCAGCTGTTTCTTTTTCACTCATGCTTTGGTCCCACCATGTTTTCAGGGCGCACAAGGGCATCAAAATCCTCAGCCGAAAGCAGTCCTGTGCGAACTGCCGCCTCTCTTAATGTGATTCCTTCGGCATGTGCCGTTTTCGCGATTTTGGCCGCGTTTTCATAACCGATATGCGGATTGAGCGCCGTCACCAACATCAGTGATTTTTCAAGATTTTCCGCGATTTTTTCCCTGTTTGGAACGATGCCGGCTGCACAGTTGTCATGAAACGACGTCATTGCATCCGCAAGCAGCCGCGATGATTGGAGAAAATTGTAAATCAAAACAGGCATAAAAACGTTTAACTGAAAATTTCCCTGAGACGCCGCAACCGCAACCGTCGTATCATTGCCCATAACCTGGACGGCCACCATCGTCAGCGCCTCGCACTGCGTCGGATTGACTTTTCCCGGCATAATCGAACTGCCTGGCTCGTTCTCCGGAATGGAAATCTCACCGATGCCGCATCTCGGTCCGGAAGCCAGCCATCTGACATCGTTTGCAATTTTCATCAGATCTGCTGCCAGCGTGCGCATCGCACCGTGGACAAAAGCGATCTGATCTTTTGACGTAAGAGAATGGAATTTGTTAGGCGCCGTAACGAACCGCGTTCCGGTCAGTTCTGAAATCATCGCTGCCGCTTCCTCTCCAAATTTCCAATGGGCGTTCAATCCTGTTCCGACAGCCGTACCGCCGAGAGCGATCTCCCGCAGGCTTTCAGCCGCCGAAGCGATAAACCCGCGATCCTTGCGCAGCATCTCAGCCCATCCGCTGATCTCTTGGCCGAAAGTCAGCGGCGTCGCATCCTGCAGGTGAGTCCGTCCCACCTTGATAACGTCGCCGTATTCTTCTGATTTTACCGCAAATGTGGACGCCAGCCTGTCGATAGCCGGCAGCAGCTTTTTCTCCACAGACAGCAGCGCCGCAATATGCATCGCCGTAGGAAACGTGTCGTTCGAGCTTTGGGAACAGTTGACATGATTATTCGGGTGAAAATCAGGCTTACCTCCTGTAATTTCAGCGGCCCGGTTTGCGATCACTTCATTCACGTTCATATTGGACTGCGTTCCGCTTCCCGTCTGCCAGACGGCAAGCGGAAAATTGCCTTCGAGCTTTCCTTCAAGAATTTCGTCGCAGACACGCGCAATCGTTTCGCCCTGCGCCGTATCAAGCATACCCAGCTTCACGTTTGCGAGCGCCGCCGCTTTCTTCAGTATGGCAAACGCCTCGATAATCTCAGCCGGCATTTTTTCCGTTCCGATTTTAAAATTCATATAACTGCGCTGCGTCTGGGCACCCCAGTATTTATCTGATGGAACGAAAACCTCGCCCATGGTATCATGCTCTTTTCTAAATCCGCTGTTTTCCATCTGTTTTCCCGCCTTTTCCTGTTTTTCCCATTCAATTCGTCCTCCTCGTACCATCCTCACTGTCTCTGCGTCTCGTTCGCCCCACCTGTCATGAGCCTCCTGCCTTTTCTGTTCGTTTCGACTGATTTTATCAGTTTTATTGTTACGATTTTTTATTTTCTTTAAACGCAAATCTGCGAAGCTTTATGAAATTCTGGCTTGTCCGCTTTTTACAGCTTCTTTTGCGACTGCCTCTGCAATCGCCTTCGTGACTTCTGGGTTAAACGGATCCGGCAGAATATAATCAGCCGTCATTTCCTCGTCCTTGATTACCGATGCAATAGCATATGCTGCTGCAATCTTCATTTCCTCCGTAATCCTGCGCGCTCTGACATCGAGCACACCCCGGAAAATTCCAGGGAAACAGAGCGCGTTATTGACCTGATTCGGAAAATCGCTCCTGCCCGTGCCGACGACGGCTGCCCCGCCTGCTTTCGCGTCATCCGGCATAATTTCAGGCACAGGATTGGCCAGCGCGAAAATGATCGGCTGATCGGCCATCGTGCGCACCATCTCTGTCGTCATCGTACCCGGCGCCGATACCCCGATAAAGACATCTGCACCTTTAACAGCATCCGCCAGCGTTCCCTTCAGCATACCGCGATTTGTAATCTTTGAAATTTCCTGCTGTGGTCCGTTATTCTTCGGATTTCCGTCATAAATAACGCCGGAACGGTTGCACAAGATAATGTCACCGAACTTCATCCTGAGAAGCAGTTTAGCGATGGAAATGCCTGCTGCCCCTGCGCCGTTTATTACGATCTTGAGCTTTCCCATTTCCTTGCCAGTAAATTTAACAGCGTTTAAAAGGCCCGCCGCCACGATAATTGCCGTACCATGCTGGTCATCGTGAAACACAGGAACGTCACATTCTTCAATAAGCGTCTGCTCGATCTCGAAACATCTCGGCGCGGAAATATCTTCAAGATTTATGCCCCCGAAACTCTTTGAAATATTTTTTACCGTTTCGATAATAACCTTCGGATCTTTTGAATCAATACAGATCGGAAAGGCGTCGATTCCCGCAAAGCGCTTAAACAGCGCACATTTTCCTTCCATAACCGGCATAGCCGCTTCCGGCCCGATATCGCCAAGACCCAGAACAGCCGTACCGTCCGTAATAACTGCAACGATGTTGCCGCGGCTCGTATAATCGTAAACAAGATTTTTGTCGTCTTTTATCGCAAGGCTGGCTGCCGCAACACCCGGTGTGTACGCCACCGCCATATCCTCACGGGTTTCAAGTTCCGCCCGTGAAACGATTTCAATTTTTCCGCCCCATTCCTTGTGTTTTTCCAGTGCGAGTTTATTTATGTCCATTTTCCCTACCTTCCCCGCTTTCTTTGTGCTCCGTCTGCTCACCAATTTCCATTTTGTCCGTGATCCCGGATTCTTCTTCCTCCACGATTTCGGGAGCCGCTTCTAATTCCGCCCTAACGGCGGCATTTGTTTTCGTGCGGTACTGCTCCATGCGCTGCCGCAGCCGTCTCGTCAGCACGCCGCCCTTTCCCTGCATCGTTTCGGATGAATAAAACGAAAAATCATCCTTGTATTCTTCGTCCGGACGTTCAGCCGGTTCAAGATCGGACGGGTCTATATAACTTAAATTATAATAAATATCCGGTTTGTAAGGCAGCCCTTTGCGCCGCAGTCCGCGGTTGACCCAACGGGTAATAAACATATAGAACGTTGCAAATACGGGAACTCCGAAAATCAGTCCGGCAAATCCGAAGAATCCGCCGCCTACGAGAATCGCAAAAAGAACCCAGAAACTTGGCAGTCCGGTAGACGTTCCCAGCGTTTTCGGTTTAATCACGTTGCCGTCCAGCTGCTGAACGATCACAATATAAATCAGAAGATAGACACTCTTGACCGGATCGACCATCAGCACGATCAGAAAACTCGGCACTGCTCCGATAAACGGCCCGAAAAATGGAATCAGATTCGTCAGACCAATAATAACGCTGATCATCATTACATACGGCATACGCATAATGGAGAGCGCTACAAAAGTAATCAGTCCGATAATCAGAGAGTCGATGATACTGCCGGAAATAAATCCGCTGAAAACCATATGTACTTTTCTCGCATCGCCGATGATTTGATTAGCCTTTTCCACTTTAAAAACGCGATAAACGAATTTTTTTGCCTGGCCGCTGAATTTATCCTTATTGAGCAAAACGTAAACGCAGACGATTATTCCAACAACGAAATCCAACAGGAATCCTGCAATATTCATGATTCCTTTCGTAACGATACCAAGAATATCCGTAAAATACGGAATAACATGGGTGCGCAAAATCGTATTAAGATTCGTCTCTGCCGTATTGAATACATCATCTACGGCTTCCTGAAGCAGTGGATGATTCTGAAGCAGATTTCCAACGTAATCAGACAGCTTTTCTACATTCGACGGAATCGCATAAGCGATTGAAATGATACTTTGTGCCAGCTGCGGAACTGCGAGTAGCAGAAGTCCCAAAACGATTGTCAGCATCAGCGCCAGACTGACGAAAGCCGAAACACCGCGTGCGATACTGGCCGCGTGTTTCTTCTGCGCAATACGTTCCAGAGGCGGTTTCAGTTTCCGGAATATGAGATTATACACGGGAAGTAATACGTAAGCCATGCCAATGCCCAGAATAATGGGCATCAGCACGCCCAGCACCGTACCGATCTGCTCCCGGAACTTTGGCATCCGCGTAAAGATCAGATAAAACGTAATGCTCAGACAGATAACCACAAGAGCAGTAAGTCCCCACGCGATATGATTCTGTGTAATTTTGATCCGCTTTGTTTTCATGCTCCGCCTCCGTGCGGTGAAATTTGCCGGTTTTCGCCGGGGCATTTCGCCGCCTGCCACGCACTGTACCTGTGGCTTATTCAAAACGCCGATGCCTGCGACGCCGACATCAGAATTTATATTTTACAGTTTTCAGTTCCTCACAATTCTCAGCCTGCGGTTCATCATCTCCTGTCTGCATTTGCCGGTTTTCAACCGGCAAATTTCGGTCTGCGACCCGTCGTTTCCAGCTTTCTCGGCCTTTCCGGCTTTCATCCTGCGCCCATATCGCTGAGACTTGCAGTCAGTAATCTGTCGCAGCCGGCAACCGCTAATTTACAATCCGTAATCCGCAAGCAACAATCTACAACTTACAATTTATAATTCAATGTTCGTGAATATTCGTGGTTTACAGTTTAACAATTCTTGGCCCCTGCGGCGTATCCTCAACCGCAAGGCCCTTCTCCTTCAAAATGTCACGAATCTCATCGGCCCGCGCATAATTCTTCGCCTTTCGCGCCGCCTGCCGTTCCTCAACGAGCGCTCTAATTTCCTCCGAAATACCATCGCTCTGCTCATCATCTCTGAGAATTCCGAGAACTCCTGTTAACTCACCGAGCAGTGCCAGACACTCCGATGCAAATTCTTTCGACGCGCCGTCGATAACAGCCGTATTGATGTCGCGAATCAGCTCAAAAATGATACTAATGGCATCTGCCGTATTCAAGTCATCTTCCATCGCTTCGTCAAACTTCCCGCTGTATTCCTTAAGCCGCGCCAGAATTTCAGCTTCCCCCGGCGTCATTTTGTCGTTTCCGTTCTTCTTCAAATGCTCCAGATTCTGCTTTGCATGGTGCATACGCGCCAGGCCGTTTCTGGCCTGCATCATCAGTTCCTCACTGAAATTGATCGGACTTCTGTAATGGCCGCTGAGCAGAAAATAACGCACTTCCTCGCCTGTATACTCTTTCAGAATATCTCGGACAGTAAAGAAATTGCCCTTTGATTTCGACATTTTCTCGTTATTTATAGTAATATACGCGTTATGCATCCAGTAATTCGCAAATCTCTTGCCTGTATACGCTTCCGACTGAGCAATCTCATTCTCGTGGTGCGGAAACGCCAGGTCCTGACCGCCGCCGTGAATGTCAATCGTTTCGCCGAGATATTTATTCGACATGGCCGAACACTCAATATGCCAGCCCGGACGCCCCAGTCCCCACGGACTTTCCCATGCCGGTTCCCCGTCAATCTTACGCGCTTTCCACAGCGCAAAATCCAGCGGATCCTCCTTCTTTTCACCGACGCTGATACGCACTCCCGATTCCAGGTCCTCAATATTCTGGCCCGACAGCTTTCCGTAGCCGGAAAACCTTCGCGTGCGGTAATACACATCGCCATCCGCCTCGTAGGCGTATCCTCTGTCAATCAGGCCCTTGACAAAATCAATGATTTCGTCTATATTTTCCGTGACCCTCGGATGAACGGTGGCCTTTTTCAGGTTCAGAGCCTCGGCATCCTTAAAATATTCTTTGATATATTTCTCACTGACTTCCGACGCGCTGATGCCTTCTTCGATTGATTTGTTAATAATTTTATCATCCACGTCCGTAAAATTCTGAACAAATCTTACATTTTTCCCACGATGCTCAAGATACCTTCTCAACGTGTCAAATACGACGGCAGGACGGGCATTTCCGATATGGATATAATTATAGACAGTTGGTCCGCAGACATAGATTTTAATTTCATTCTCGTCAATCGGAATGAATTCTTCCTTCCTGCGCGTCATCGTATTATATATTTTCATAACTTTTCCTTGCCTGTCTGTTTGTTGATTCGCTTCAATCCCAAAACGCTTTAGGGCGTTATTTCACCAAATCATTCCTGATTTTTAAATCGTCTCGACACGGATACTCTTGATCTTCTGCTCTTTGAGCGGCTTATCTCTGCTGTCTCTCGGCACGTTGACAATATCATCTGCCGTTTCCATCCCGGTAAGCACCTTGCCGAAAGCGGCATAATCACCGTTGAGATGCGGCGCGTCAGCTACCATAATAAAAAACTGGGAACTTGCGGAATCCGGCATCATCGAACGCGCCATCGAAAGAACGCCCCTCGTGTGCTTTAAATCGTTGCGGAAACCGTTGCTCGAAAATTCTCCCGGAATCGTCTTTCCGGAGCCGCCCATGCCCGTGCCCTGAGGGTCGCCGCCCTGAATCATAAAGCCCGGAATCACTCTGTGAAAAATCACTCCGTCATAAAAGCCCTGGTTGGCCAATTCTTCAAAATTCGCACAGGAAATCGGCGCGATCTCAGGATAAAGTTCGCCTTCCATTTTTCCGCCTTCTTCCATCTCAATAATAAATTTTTTCATCGCTTTTCCTCCTCTTATCTCCTCTTATTCAGTGTTTTTCGCTTTTACCGGCAAATTATTTGTTCCGATATACGATTATATGCTGTTTTCCGCAAAAATCAACCGTTCCCGCCGGCTGGCTCAAAACACATCGTCTATTTACAATGTACGCTGATTATTTTGTTTTCCATGGAAATCAACAACTTTCGCTACCGGCTGGTTCCGGTTCAGACGCCGGCAGATCATCAAATCGCCTATTTGCGATGTATGACTATCTATTTTGCAATCCATATTTATTTTTGCGCCAAATGTGCGGTCAGCGCGTCAATCACATATGCCGACGCATCGTCCACCGCCTGGCTGGCCGTTTTTTCCTCTGCCGCGGCAATCCCGCTCCGGAGTTTATACTCAACGATGCCTTCGCCGGCTTTTTTCCCAACTGTAATTCTTACAGGAATCCCCAAAAGATCAGCGTCCTTAAACTTGACGCCCGGCCGTTCCTCTCTGTCGTCAACGATGACTTCCACTCCTCTGGCCGTCAGTTCCGCTTCCATCTGCTCCGCCAGCGCCATCTGCGTTTCGTCCTTCGCCTTGATGACCGTGATAATTACATGATAAGGCGCAACCGTAACCGGCCAGATAATGCCGTTTTCGTCGTGAGACTGCTCCACGACAGCCGCCATCGTCCTGCTGACGCCGATTCCGTAGCATCCCATCACGATGTCATGTTCCTTCATGTTTTCATCCTTATATACAGCGCCCATAGCGTGACTGTACTTCGTGCCGAGTTTAAAGATCTGGCCCACTTCAATGCCGCGCGTAAACCTGACAGGCGCACCGCACTTCGGACACGGATCGCCTTCGGAGATCATCTTTATATTCGTCACCATATCGCCCGTATAGTCACGGCCGTAATTCACGTTAAGGCAGTGATAATTTTCCTTATTGGCTCCGGCGCAGAGATTTTTCTGACCGACAAGTTCGCTGTCGATGATTACCGTGCAGTTCTTCAGGCCCACCGGCCCCGTAAAGCCGCCCACGCATCCCGTGGCCGCCGCCATTTTTGCTTCGTCAGCAAACGCGATGGCGTGCTCCGGGATATTCAGCGCATTGACAATCTTAACCATGTTTGCCTCGCGGTCGCCGCGGACAAAGGCCGCCACATAACCCGTCACGTTGGAATCGTCATCGTAAGTTTCATAAAGAAGCGCTTTGATCGTCTTTTCCTTCGGAAGCTTGAGATACTCAGCCACAGCATCTATCGTTTTCATTCCCGGAGTATGAACCTCCTGCATCGGCAGTTCCGCTTCATCAGAAGCGGGTGCGTCAACACACTCTGCACGCTCGTCTGTCGCCGCCATATCACACTTATTACAGTAAACGATCTGACTTTCTCCGTTTTCGGCAAGAGCTGTAAACTCATGGGACGCGTTGCCGCCGATTGCCCCGGAATCTGCCTCTACCGCACGGAACACGAGGCCGCATCTGGTAAATATCTTTGTATAAGTATCATACATGATACGATAACTTTCGTCGAGTCCTTGCGCGTCACGGTCAAAAGAATACGCATCCTTCATGATAAATTCACGGCTGCGCATCAACCCGAAGCGTGGGCGCGCCTCATCTCTGTACTTTGTCTGAATTTGATAGAGATTAATCGGGAGTTGGCGATAGGAACTGACTTCATTACGGATAATATCAGTAAAAATTTCCTCATGTGTCGGCCCGAGACAGAACTCACGGTCATTTCTGTCCTTGAGGCGCCACATTTCAGGGCCGTAAGCTGACCATCTTCCTGATTCTTTCCAAAGCTCCGCCGGCTGAATGGCCGACATTAAAATCTCCTGTCCGCCTGCCGCGTCCATTTCTTCTCTTACAATATTTTCTATTTTCCTCAAAACTCTGTTACCCATTGGCATAAATCCGTAAACTCCCGAAACGAGCTTCCGAATGATCCCCGCCCTGAGCATATAGATATGGCTCGGCAAAACTGCTTCCGCCGGAACCTCTCTGAGCGTTCTGAAATACATCTTTGACATCTTCATGTCCTGTTTTCCTCCTGTCGCTTACCTGACCCGAATTACACTCGAATCTGCCGGAGCCGAATTCCTTCGAGTTCACCGATCCAGACAATTTTCATGTTCTTTTCACGCTTTCAGATTCTCCTCGAACCTGAAAAATTAAACCGCTCCGTATTTTTTTATTCATCTCATTTTTAAGCCTGCGAATTCGAATCATTTTCTGACTTTTCAAATCCCATCGCTTTCGTCTTTACTGGATTTTGACAACTCTCGGCAGCTGTGCAACGCAAACAGCTGCTTGTGCGGCAATTCCTTCCTGTCTTCCCTCAAAGCCAAGTCCCTCTGTCGTCGTACCTTTAATATTGATCTGAGAAGATGGAATTTTCAGCGCATTCGCCATATTATCACGCATCCTGCCAATAAACGCGGCAATTTTCGGCCGCTCTGCAATAAGGACAGCATCTATGTTGACAACGCTCATGCCGCCTCCTGCAATCATTTCACCGACCCGCTCAAGCAGCGTCAGACTGCTGATATTCTCATACTGCGGATCACTGTCGGGAAAGTTTGTCCCGATGTCGCCAAAACCTGCTGCGCCCAAAAGCGCATCCATGACCGCGTGAACGAGAACATCAGCATCGGAATAGCCAAGCAGCCCGCGCTCGTGCGGAATTTCAACGCCGCCAAGAATCAGCTTGCGCCCCTCCGCAAAGGCGTGAACGTCATATCCGATTCCGATATGAGGAGCGGCTGTCGCATGACGTGCGGCAGAAGCAGCCGCCGAGAAGGCCTGTATTCTTTCCGCTTCCCGCTGCTCTCTCCTATCATTTTCCTGCTGAGATCTCCAGACAGAAACGCTCTGAGCGCCCACGCCCGAAACACCTGCATCGCCCGAAACATCCGATGCCCCGGAAATGCCCGGACTATTGAAACCGACAGCACCTCCAGCAGTCGCTCCGGCTTCCTGAGAAAGCTTTCTTCCCGAACTTCCTGAAAACCCACCGTACTCCGGTGACATTGCACTGCTCTCCTGTTTCTCCGCCATATCGGCCGGCCTCGCCGACTTCTGATTTTCTTCTTCCACCAGAGAAACCGCCGTGCGGACATCGGCCTGCGTCGTAATCTTCAAATTTGTTTCATCGCTGTCGACAACGGCTACTGTATGCCCGAAGGCTTCCACAACAGAGGAATCGTCTGTCACGTTGAGCCGGTCATCGTGAATCGCTTTTTCATAAGCCGCCTTCAGCAGATCCATTTGAAAGCCCTGCGGGGTCTGAACGGCCCGCAGCGCCGCGCGGTCAGGCGTCTGCGTCACAAACCCGCCGCCGACCATCTTGATCGTATCTTTAACGCTGACGCACGGAACCGCAGCTCCCGTCTCATCGGCCGCAACTATAATATCATGGATAAGCCGCTGCGTTACAAACGGGCGAACGCCGTCATGCACAAGCACGATTCCAACGTCCTGCGAAATAGCTTTCAGCGCGTTAAGGACCGAATAAACACGCTTTTCGCCTCCCGTAACGATTTGTTTAACCTTTCGCAGATTATACTGTTCAACGATATTTTGAGCACAATTTTCTTCATCTCCAGCACGTACAGCGATAATAATTTCGTCCGTATACGCGTTCCGCTCAAAGGCTTTTGCCGACCTCGCCAGCACCGACATGCCGCCGATTTCAATATATTGTTTATTAATTCCACCCATGCGGGTCGCATTGCCCGCCGCAGCTATAATTACACTGACTTTTTTATCTTTATACATTCGTATCCTCCCAGCAGATACTCTGTTCTTCCATGCCTCTCCCGGCTTGTTTCATTCAATTCTGTGCCGCATTTCGTGGTCTTCCTGTTTTACACGGTTCTTCTGCGGTTTGGCCGGGTTAATTTAATTGGATTTAGTTTTCTCCAACCAGATTCATGCGCCGTACCCGTCTATCGCATTTTTGTCAGCTAACTGAGTCCTTGTGCATGTTTTATTCAGTTAAATCCATTCGGATTCAGTTTCCATTGCATCGCTTGGTTCGTCCGTATTTATCAGATGTCGTATAACTTCAGACAGTCTATTCTTTTTCTTTCATTCAGTTAATCCCAATTGGATCGATTTTGTCTTAAATCCCAGGTTTGATACATCTATATCATATTTCATGCAGTCTAATCTAATTTATTTTTTCTACAAATTATTCTTTTTTATTTATAAAGGTTCATCTGTGTTTATCCTGTCATGTCCGATTATATTCAGTTCTGTTTCGGCTTTGCGAAAATCATGCGTCCCGCCGACGTCTGGAGCACGCTCGTAACTATCGTCGTAACCTTTTTGCCGATATATTTCCTGCCGCCCTCGATAACGATCATCGTGCCGTCGTCCAGATAAGCAAGTGCCTGACTGTTTTCTTTTCCCTCTCTGACAGGCGACAGAACCATTTCCTCACCCGGCAGTACTACCGGCTTCAGCGTATTCGCCAGTTCGTTAATATTGAGTACGGGAACACCCTTGATCGACGCCACTTTGTTCAAATTATAATCGTTCGTCACAATCTTTCCCTTCAGAGTTTCGGCAAGCCGCAGCAGTTTCGCATCAACCTCCGGAATCTCAGCCAGCAACTTGTCCGACTCCGTGTTGTAAATTTCCACACCGTACTGATCCTGAATCTTATTGAGAATATCAAGTCCGCGCCGTCCTCTGTTGCGTTTCAAAGAATCCGAAGAATCGGCGATATGGCGCAGCTCCACCAGGACGAATCCGGGAATAATAATCTGTCCCTCGATAAACCCCGTCTTCATAATGTCGGCAATTCGGCCGTCAATGATGACACTCGTATCAAGAATCTTTGGAGCCGCCTGGCCTAACGCCTTTTCTCCCGCTTTTGCACGCGCACTGTTTCTCAGACCCGCCGCCCCGGTCAGGCGCCGCACTCCGATTACAATATCATGCGCTTTTTTACGTGCCAGATAGATGCCTATGTAACCGAAAAAAATATAAACCAGCAGTGACAGGACAGTGCCTATAACGGGCACTTTAAGGCCCTGCCACATCCCGTTGATCATCATGGCGATCAGCAGTCCGACAATCAGGCCGGCCACGCTGCATAAAAATTCGTGCAGCGGCAGCTTCTTCAGATTCTGATCGAGTTTCTGAGCAAACTTTTCACTGCTTCGCTGAATCTGAGGCGCGATAAAAAAGAATATAAGTCCAGTAACTGCCATGCAGACGAGAATAATCACGAGATTCATCTTCCCTGACAAATTCCTTACCGAAGGAATAAGCATTGTTGCGAGAATAAATACGCCGCCGCCGCAGATCATACCCAGTAACGTAAAGATGGCCCGGAACATTTTCTGAAACATTATTTCACCTCCTTTCAAATGTACACAGAGATAAGCAAAACACACAGTTTGCAAAGGAAAACAATAATACACAGTTTGTTCAGCAGACATCTTTTTCATCAAACATTATGGATTATATACCGTTTACGCCTGTGAACAAATCGGAGTTTTGTCCATCACCAGCATACAATCTTTTATATAATATAACAAGCTGCCAATTGAAACAATCCGCAGCCTGAATAAATTACCATATTTTTTATTGATTTTCTGATTATTTTGACTCCGCACTGTTGTCATACGGCCTGCTGTTCATGTTTCCGCCGTTCCAAAAACGGCTTCGTCAATAAAGCGTTCCGCCCTGTCAGGCGTTATATTTTTTACCAAGACGACTTCGCTAAGAAGCAGCTGTCTTGCATTCGCCAGCAGCTTTTTTTCGCCGGTCGATAATTTTTTCCGGTGATCTGCTCTCAGCAAATTGCGCACGACCTCGGCGATTTCTCTCAGATCGCCTGTCTTGAGCTTCTGCATATTATCGCGGTTTCTTTTGTTCCAGTTGTCCGCCATGGGCGTAGATTCTGAATTCAGCACCTTTGCCACGTCATCAAGAGTTTCTTCGTCAACAATAAAACGCACACCTACCTGTCCGGAGGTATCTATCGGCACCATGACTTTCATATCGCCGTGGGACAGCCTGAGCACGTAATAGCGCCGCGGTACGCCAAGTATCGTCTGTTCCTCGATATCCTCTATCACACCCGCACCGTGAAGCGGGTAAGCAATCTTATCGCCAATTGCAAACATTCTATCCCTCCTATATAATGGAGTATACAGCATTATTTTGATGTTGTCAATAAATAAACTTTTAATAATACTTCACCAAATATCATATGTCAATATCAAAATCGTAGATTTATAAATTATTTCTTTTTCTTCTTTTGAAAAGGACTCATGTTTTTCTCACATGACGTTCACAATCATGTTATAGTATAGGGTGACAGATTGCAAAACCATGAAATCATACAGTTTAACGATCTGCAGTCCGCGTTATTGCGCAACAGCAGCCGAAAAATATTGATACCCGTGAATTTTGACGCGCTCTGAGGGATGCCGGTGCATACCGGTACGTAAGTTTCCATGGAAGGCGTGTACTTTGGCATTGTGTATAATTTGAATATATTGTGATTGGCATTTTAAATATGTTGTAATGTATATAAAATGTATATAATATGTATTTTATGATTCAAACTTGCCAACTTGATACAATATATATCATTTTAATTTGGTTGGTATCAATATAAATCAACTTAAATATATATTGACGAAAAGGACGGTGCTTATATGGCAAAATTACTAATCGTTGACGACGAGGAAAAAATCAGAGAGGTCGTCAGAGAATACGCCGAATTCAGCGGATATGAGGTCGCGGAAGCTGCGGACGGGCTTGAAGCCGTTTCTTTGTGCCGCATTGAGGACTTCGACCTGATTATCATGGATATTATGATGCCGAAGCTAGACGGTTTTTCGGCCTGCAAAGAGATCCGGAAAATCCGCAGCACACCGATTATCATGATGTCCGCACGAAATGAGGAATACGACAAGTTGTTTGGTTTTGAACTGGGTATCGACGACTACGTGACGAAACCTTTCAGTCCAAAAGAACTCATGGCACGCGTCAACGCGGTTCTCAGCCGAACGATGGCTTCTCCGGCTGATGATACGCCGGCCATCATGACGTTCCGCGGTCTGACAATCGACATCGCAGGACGCAGCGTTTCTGTCGATGGCAAAAAGATCGAGTTGACGCCGAAGGAATACGACCTGCTGTTTTACCTCGTGGAAAACAAGAACATCGCTCTCTCCCGCGACAAACTGCTGCAGGACGTCTGGGGCTATGATTTCTTCGGAGACGACCGCACAATAGATACCCATATCAAAAATTTAAGAAACAATCTCGGCCCTTACCGTGATATGATCGTAACACTCAGAGGAGTTGGATATAAATTTGATGCATCGAAATAAACCGGCCGCGAAATCTGCCCGCGGCCCCAGAAGCAAGACAATAAATTATCGGATTTTTACTTATTTTACAGCGTTTTCTGTCATCATCATGATGGTGCTCTGGGCGCTTCAGATTCTTTTTTTGCAGACATTTTACCAGATGATGAAAAGCAGCGAGCTCCACAGCGTGGCCAAGACTATTGAACAAAGCGTCGGAACAGAATCCCTGTACGATATTATAAACAGCCTGACCGTCCGCTCCGATATGTATATCCAGGTGGAACGCGGCAGCGGCGATGACGGCAGCACGCCCCTCTTCGCGTCTACCGACCCGGTTCCGTCAAGCCGTACTGAAATGTTTGCCAGGCGGTATAATACGGCGTCGCTGAAAGCAAAACTCGATGAAGACAAAACATCTGTCACGACGACACAGATCATTAGTCCCGGAAGCTCTGAAATCATGATTTACGGATCGATTCTCGGCAAGGACAGCGTTACGTCGGAACCGATTTACCTGTTTATTTTTACGCCGCTGACGCCAGTGAGTTCCACGGTGAATATTCTGGCGAAGCTGCTGATCATCGTGACAATCATTTCAGTTATTTCCGGTATGTGTATGTCATTCGTCATTTCCAGGCGTCTGGCAAAACCGCTGTACCGGATTACGGCTTCGGCCGGCGAGCTTGCCGAAGGACGTTACGATATTACATTTGACGGTACGGGCTACGCTGAAACGGAAGAACTGGCCGCCACGCTGAATTACGCGGCTGGTGAACTTTCCAAATCGGACCAGCTTCAAAAAGACCTTGTGGCAAACGTATCCCACGATTTAAAAACGCCGCTGACCATGGTAAAATCGTATGCCGAAATGATACGCGACATTTCCGGTGACGATCCGGAAAAACGGAATCGCCATCTCCAAGTGATTATAAACGAAGCCGACCGGCTCAATCTGCTCGTCAATGATCTCACATCGCTGTCAAAGATGCAAGCCGGCGTTGACACGGCTCATATGACAGACGTGGATCTGCGTGCCATCGCATCAGAGGTCATTGAAAGTTTCTCGCTGCACGAGGAGCAGGATGGTTTCGTATTTTCACTCGAAGCAGAAGGTAACACCGTCGTTCCTGCTGATGAAAAGAAAATTTACCAGGTATTTTCCAATCTGATCGGAAATGCAGTCCGTTATTCCGGTGACACGAAAGAAATCACCGTCCGGATCAAAGAAACAAATGACGCTGTCAGGTGCGAGGTTGCCGACCGCGGCCAGGGCATCAGCGAGGAAGACCTTACCTCGATTTGGGACAGATATTACCAGTCGAGCAGCAATCGGAGCCGAAATACGAAAGGTTCGGGCCTTGGACTGTCTATCGTCAAGCAGATTTTCCTGCTGCATGATGCGAACTACGGTGTGCAGAGTCAGGAAAATGTTGGAAGCACATTCTGGTTTGAACTGAAAAAGACAAAATCTGAAACATCTCAGACGCAGCCGAAAAGCCGGAAGAGAAGGTCGAACAGAGAATAATTCCGGCAAGACACCAGCCGAAACGGCTGATAGAATAAAGAAATAATACAAAAAATAGTAAATCATACTGAGCGAATATGCGCAGGCCGATGAAAAATAGAGCCGGTCGAAAGCAGAGAACACGACCATCCGAAACAGCGAATAGCGAATAAAGAGTAAACATAGAAAGGCGGGACACTAATATGGCGAAAAAAATACAGACCGTTTTCGTCTGCACAGACTGCGGATACGAAAGTCCGAAATGGATGGGTCAGTGTGTCTGCGGCGCATGGAACACGATGGAAGAACAAAAAGTCATGCCGATTGACCAGGAGGACAGGCGCCGCAGAACGGGCAGCGGCAGGGCGTCATTGATGCAGAGCCGCGGCGGTCCGGAGATTTCTCCGGACCGCCGCGGCAAACCGGTGCCTCTTTATTCTGTCAGATCCGGCGAAAACGACCGCATCGACACCGGCATCGAAGAATTTAACAGAGTGCTGGGCGGCGGTCTTGTCAGAGGTTCCCTGACACTGATTTCCGGCGAACCCGGCATCGGAAAATCAACACTGATCCTTCAGTCCGCCGTGAAAATCGCTGAAACTGTCGGAAAAGTTCTCTACGTCAGTGGTGAAGAATCAGAAGAACAGATCAAAATGCGTGCCGATAGAATCTGTTCCAAAATTCCGGAAACGCTGTATATTCTATCAGAAACGAATATGGAAAATATTATCGCACAGAAAGAGAAGATCGAACCCGTCTTTTTGATCATCGACTCGATTCAAACGATGTATTCCGCCCAGATCGACTCTGCACCCGGCACCGTCTCTCAGGTGCGCGTCTGCGGAAATGAGCTGATGCGTATCGGCAAAGGCAGCGAACTTCCAGTTCTGATCGTCGCTCACGTCACAAAATCAGGCGACTTGGCGGGGCCGAAAATCGTAGAACACCTCGTCGATACCGTTCTTTATTTTACCGGAGAACGGAGCCACGATCTGCGCATCCTGCGCTCGCTGAAAAACAGATTCGGTACAACGAACGAAATCGGCGCTTTTGAAATGGGTCAGGAAGGCCTGAAACAGGTGAACAATCTCTCGGAAACGCTGATCGAGGAGATGAACACATCATCCGAAGGTTCCGCAGTCACCGCCGTCTACGAGGGCACGCGCCCTCTCGTCTTAGAAATTCAGGCTCTTACCTCTCCTGCAAACGCAGGATTTCCACGGCGCACCTCGATCGGAATCGACAATAACAGACTGAATATGATTCTCGCCGTCCTCGAACGGCGCGTCGGCATTTCTTTAGCATCTCAGGACGTCTATCTGAATATCGTCGGCGGAATCAAGCCCGAAGGCACATCAGCCGACCTCGCCGTAGCACTGGCAGTCTACTCATCTTACCGCGGCATCCCGCTTCCCGGAAGAACTCTCAGTCTCGGAGAAATCAGCCTGACTGGGGACCTGCGCTCTGTCAGTCACGCGGATAAAATCATCAGAGAAGCCGTGCGGATGGGCTTCATCCGCATTATCCTGCCGCTGCAAAACGCCGAAAAACTAAAAAATATTTCCGGTATTCAGATCATCGGTATCAGAACCTTGCAGGAAGCTATCGGTGCACTGAAACTGACCGGTTCGCAACGAACGTTGTAATTTCAAAGCTTATGCTCATAGGTATCCTGCCGTGATACAATCTAACTACCGTCCGGGAAGAAAATCTCCGCTTCTTTGCCTTCTTCCTCCGTTCTCCCTGTTACAGTTCGCATCCGTATGCTTCCACACTCTGGAGGACCCTTCAAGAAAAATAGATAAAAACAGACTCTCAACTCCCAAGCAGCACTCCGGTCGCCGGGGGAATCGAGAGTCTTTCTTTTTTATTAAGCAGAAACTCTGCGCGGATTCTTTCAGATCTCTTAAAATTCTGCTGCGATCTCTTGCGCAGTCCATACAGAACTTCCCATTGTTATACCGTTTCCGTTCGGTCTTGCATTTCCTGTTCCATCACGTCCCGCTTCATGCGGTAAAAGGTGCTGACCGCTACGCCGCAAAGTCCGGCTGCTACGTTCGCCGTCAGATTCCCGTCAAGATATTGTTTCAGTACCAGCGGAAAGTTCGCCGGCGGCTGAATCCGCGGCCTTCCGAGGTGAACTCCCCTCGCTCTGGCTGCCGCAATCCCTTCTAACTGGGTTTGTTTCCGTCGTTTCTGTTCATCTTTTTGCAACGCGATGGCAATTTTGTTCGCTATCGCCTGAATCACAGCGTCCGCACTTTGGCCGCTTTGAAAAATTGCATCGGTCTGTGCAACCAGATCCGCATATTCCTTCGGACTGAATACTTCTTTTACCGTTCGATAATC
>CAYTKT010000010.1:0-57099 GCA_964438605.1 uncultured Oscillospiraceae bacterium | reverse complement strand
GCATTTTCAATGCTTTCAGGGATTTTTTTGCGTTCTAACTGTCGAACTCCCGGCATCCCTGCCGGCAGGGATGCGCAAAATATGAGTTATACGCAAAAGATGAAGCAATCTGTAATCTTCTCAAGGGATTCTTGCGGTTCCTTTTCCTGCAAAATCTTGACATTATCCCGACTATATTTTCACTTGACGATCCAGCAGAAGATATATATAATAAGTTATGCAGTTGTCCTTTGATGGCTTCGTAAGAGTGACTGGGGTCCTGCGCAATAAGAACCTGTGAACCTCGTCAGGTCCGGAAGGAAGCAGCGATAAGCGGGACCTCTTATGTGCCGCAGATAAGCCTTTTTCACTCTGCGGAGCTTTCAAAGGGCAGCTTTTTCTTTTTTATGGAGGCGGTTTTATGTATTCAGCGATATACAGAGATTTCAGGCCGGACAGATTTGATCAGATTATTGGTCAGGATCATATAGTAAAGATCTTGAAAAATCAAATCGCTGCGGGGCAGACGGGGCATGCCTATCTGTTTTGCGGCACGCGGGGTACGGGAAAGACGACGACTGCCCGGATTCTCGCAAAGGCGCTCAACTGTGAGAGTGACGGTGAAAGACCGTGCTGTGTCTGCGAAAACTGCAAGGCGATTCAGGAAGGATCGTTTATCGATGTGATTGAAATTGACGCGGCATCAAACAGCGGCGTCGACAACATTCGGGATCTGCGAGAGAGCGTAAAATATCCGCCGGTGCGCGGGCGGAATAAAGTGTATATTATCGACGAGGTTCATGTACTGTCGCCGAACGCGGAAAATGCGCTTCTCAAGACACTGGAGGAACCGCCGGAACACGTTGTGTTTATTCTGGCAACAACGGAGCCGCAGAGGCTTTTGCCGACGATTCTTTCACGCTGTATACGTCTTAATTTCCGCCGGGTGAGCGAAGATGCGCTGATTGAGAATATGGAGATGATTTGCGGCGTCCGGGGCGTCAATGCGGATCGTGCGGCGCTGGCACTGATTGCAGCGAATGCGGACGGTTCGGTTCGTGACAGTTTGAGCATTCTTGAGCAGTGTATTTCAACAGGGGAGGATCGAATTTCCAGGGATGATGTGGCGGAACTGCTGGGTGCGGCAGGCGAGGAATCGCTGATTACGCTGACGGGTTATATCATGGATGGAAATGTTTCCGAGGCGTTGATTTTTCTGGATCAGATGATCAGATCGGGCAGTGATATAAAACAGCTGATGAAAGAGTGGCTTGTCCATTTCAGAAATCTGTTGATGGCGAAGTACGTCAGGAATCCTGAAAATGTATTGAATATGTCGACTGAAAATGTAGAGCGCGTGCGCGCACAGGCAGCAGCAATTACGACAGAATTGCTGAACAGGTCGATTACTGATCTGACAAAGACGATTTCCGATGCCAAATGGTCGATGCAGCCGCGGCTTCTGCTGGAGATGTGCGTCGTTCGTCTTGGTGCGGGCTCACAGCCGGAAATGGAGCCGGTGTTCCGCTTTGACGGAGCGTCGGTACAGTCAGCAGCTGGTACTTCCGCCGCCGCGAAAAGTACGAAGAACGTTAGAACGGGTGCGGCTGGCATCGCGGAAAATATAAGAAGTGCAGAACTGGCAGTCGGTGCTTCTGCCGCTACGGAAAGTGCAGAGAATGTTAGAACAGGTGCGGTTGGCATCGCAGAAAATATAGGAAATGCAGAACTGGCAGCCGGTGCTTTTGCCGCCGCGGAAAGTGCGGAGAATGTTGCAACAGGTAAAGCTGGCGATTTTGAAAATATGTGGAATCCGGCACAGAATACGGGGCACGATGCAGAGGAAATGATACAAATTCCGCCGTGGCAGTCGGATGAGGAAGCAGGAATTTATCCGCAAATGCCGATGCAGGAGATAAAAGAGCACACCGACAAGGCCGGCGATATGGCAGGCGAACAGAACACGGGCGCGGAAGCGGCGGATTCTGTGAAAAGTGCGGCAGACCAGGCGATGTGGAATACAGAAAATGTCCGGAATACAGGCATAAGTGCTGGTGGAGAACCACAAATGCAGACGCAGCCGCCGGCGTATGGTTCTGCTTTGGCGGACGGAATGGAGGCAGATGATTTGCAGTCTCAGTCTGATGCGCAGGCAGACGAATGTGACGTCGAAGAACTTTGGAAGACGGCGGTCAAAAAGGCTGTGGGGGAAAAGCCGATGCTGATTCGTATTGAAACGAAGGCTCATCCGGTGCGCATTTCGAACGACGATTTTTACGTGACGGTCGACGATGATTATACGGAAAAAGTTCTGATGGAAAAGGGCAAGACTTTAATTGAGTCGAAGCTCGAAATGTATTACGGCAGTCATCTGTCACTTCGGATTGACAATGGGGCGGCTGCTATGGGTAAGATGCCGCGGAGCGAAGACGTGCAGCAGGACGCGGGACCGAGCGCTGAGGAACTGGCGCTTCAAATCGGGCAGCGTTTCCATATGAAAGTGGATCTCGAATGAACAGAACGGAAAATGGCAGCACGGTGCACGGCAAGGAGAAAAACTGCGGGTTGGACCTGAATGAAACCGGCTCGTTTGGCTGTTTCAATCTGTAAAAAATAGCGGGATGAATCATGGAAGGGCCAAAACGCGATAAAATATGAAGGATGGCGTATGATACGCCGGGCCGGACAGGAGGAATTTATTATGGGAAAAGGTATGAAAGCAGGCAAGAAACCGAGTGCTGGAAAGTCAGGAAATGTGCAGAAGCAGCTGGCGCAGGTTCAGATGATGCAGGCACGCATGGAGCAGGCGCAGGCAGAGATTGAAGCAAAGGAGATCGAAACTTCGGCTGGCGGCGGTGCCGTTTCGGTAAAGATGAACGGAAAGAAGGAACTGCTTGAAGTCAATTTAAAGCCGGAGATCGTAGATCCGGAGGATATCGAAATGCTTCAGGATTTGATTATTGTCACCGTCAATGAGGCGATGAGACAGATCGATGAGATCAGCGAGGCTGAGATGGGAAAAGCGACTGACGGCATCAGTATTCCGGGTCTTTTCTAAGGTGACAGGATGGCTCAGTATGCAAAACCACTGGCAAATCTGATCCGGGAATTGTCGAAGCTGCCGGGGATCGGTGGAAAAAGCGCACAGCGCCTGGCATTTCATATTCTCTCGATGGATGACAAGGAAGCAAATCTGCTGGCATCGGCCATTACGAACGCAAAATCAACGATGCGGTATTGTTCGGTCTGCGGTAACCTGACGGATCAGGACCCTTGCGAGATTTGCAGCGACGAGCGGCGCGACCGCAGCGTCATATGTGTTGTCGAGCAGGCGCGTGATGTGGCGGCGATGGAGCGGATGAGAGAGTACGACGGGCTTTATCACGTACTTAATGGCGCGATTTCACCGATGGATGGCATCGGGCCGGAAGACATTAATCTGAAACAGCTGATTATCAGGCTTCAGCAGAATGATATTGATGAAGTTATTCTGGCGACGAACCCGACGATTGAAGGCGAAGCGACTGCCATGTACATAGCGAGACTGATTAAGCCGTCAGGAATCCGGGTAACGAGAATTGCCCACGGGATTCCGGTGGGCGGCGATCTGGAGTATGCCGACGAGGTTACGCTGTCTAAGGCGATGGAAGGCAGAAGACCGCTCTGATGCGGCGGGCGTAAAGCAATCAAAACAGTGAACCCCATTTTTGTTAAAAGAAACAGCGCGGCCTGATGAATTTCAGGGGAAAACGGAGCAGATTCTTTTGACAGAAGACGCAGCGCAGATATGATGCCGGTGAAGGGCAGAGGAACGGATACATTTCTGAGGAAAACAGCGCAGAAAAAGATGTCCCGTTTTTTGAATCAGGACAGGCTGACTGCGAATAAGATATTTCATCGGAGGTGATGAGATGTCGTTGACGAGTGAAGCAGGTATCCTGCTGGCTTATACTGTGGGAATGTTCGGATTGTTTGTGCTGATCTGTATGTTTATCGTGCCGCTGAAATACGCTGGAAAGGTAATATTTAACAGTCTTCTCGGCGGTGTTGCCATTGTAGTTATCAATCTGATCGGGAAGGTGATTCATATCGGCCTGAATCTATTGACGGCTGCCATCGCAGGTATTCTGGGAATCCCCGGTGTTTTGATGCTCTTGTTTTTCCAGAGCTTGTAACGCATGGGACAAAGTTCGGATGCGGTATAAAAAGCGGGAAATACGCGAAAAGGTGAAGTCTGAATTGCTTACAGCGAAAAAATCGGGAACGGTAATAAAAATATCAATTATCTTACAAAGAATTACAGGATAAAGTTAAGTGTTGAATTGACAGGAGATGCGGCGTTATGGGGAATTATGTATATCACACATCGGGAGTTTGTGCTTCGGAAATTACGTTTGAAATTGACGACGAGGGATGTCTCAGAAATGTTCGCTACGTTGGCGGATGCAACGGCAATCTGAAAGGGATTGGTGTACTTCTCGAAGGAATGAAGGCGGCTGACGTGGCGGACAAACTGGAAGGCATACGCTGCGGCTTTAAAACGACTTCGTGTCCGGACCAGCTGGCAAAAGCGATTCGCAGCATTGGAGCGTGAGATGTGTAAAGGCAGAAACGGTCCGGTCTGACAGGAGTGGAAAACGAATGCTGCCTGCACGGGAATAAAGTATGGTGCGTCGGGTGCGGCAGCGGTGCGTGTTTTGTCCGGAGCGTCTTTCCGTTTGTCTTTTTATATTTTGCGGGTAAAATACGGCTGTCTCGGAGTGAGGCAGCTTTGTTTGTATCGAGGATGATCGTGTTTTTTGGAGGAATCCATGCTTAATGTTTATTTCGGCGGCGCCGATAAAGATAAGGACATGTTCATGTTTCAAGAGATTGCATCAGCGATGCCGTCAGACATCTTTTTGCTGGTTCCCGATCAGTTTACGCTGCAGGCGGAGCGAAACGCGTTTGAGTACATGAACGCAGATGCTTTGCTGGAGTTTGAGGTAGTCAGCAGGTCGGGCTTCACGCGGCGCATAGTGTCACAGGAGGGGCGTCCGGCAGGGATTCCGGTTGACAAATATGGGCGTTTTATGTTATTGGCGAAGCTGATGCTGGAAGACGCAGCGGACCTGGACAAGGCTCATAAAAAGACGAAGGTTGGAGAAGAAGATGCGGCCAATATCGACAGAATTGACGGAAAAATTGTGGCAAACGGCGCGGTCGGTGTGGCGAATACAGGTGAAGCGAGCGGCAGCGCGGCTGTATCCGGTCTGAGAGACGCGGAAAATGTCGGCAGAATGGATGGAAAAATGGCTGCCGGCGGCGCAGAAAATGCAACGGATGCGGCAGGTAGGAGCGGTAACGCGAAGGATGCAGGCGGACCGAGCGAGAATATGATTGAAAACGGCGACACAGCTGTCGGCGGTATGCGGGAAAGCGGCGGCATTTTTGCGGCGGTGCGCAGGAAAAAATCGTTTTTATCGCTGATGAACGATATGATTTCCGACTTGAAGCAGTACGATGTGGAGCCAGATGAGCTGGCGCAGATTGCGGAGAGTTTCCCGCAGGGCAGCGTGCTGAAGGAAAAGCTTGACGATATTCTCGATGTGTTTGAGCGTTACAGCGCGGAGATCAGCGGCAGATATACGGATTCTGAGGATTTTCTCAGGATCGTTTCAGAGAAAATTTACGGTTCAAAGACTGTCAAAAGCCATGAATTCTGGATCGACGGGTTTGACTATATGACGCCGAAGCTGCTGTCTATGGTGGAAGCGATTGTCTGTACGGCACCGAAAGTCAGTATCGTTTTTACGGGAGAAGACAGGCCGGATGAGGAAATATTTGCGATTTTCAGGCGTATGCAGAACTCTCTCAGAGAGATGGCGCAAAGGCGGGGGATTGAATATCACGAGGCGCCGATTCCTGAAAAATACAGAAAAGTAACGCCGGCACCGAAGATCAGACTGACGGAGTGCAGCGATTTTTATGCAGAGGCGGAGACGGCGGCCGTCAGAATTGCGGAACTGGTACGCGAGGAAGGTATGAGGTATCGTGATATTGTAATTATCTGCAACGACGCAGAAGTGCGAGGTTCCATTTTCCAGCGTGTTTTTGACAGGTACGGGATTCCATTGTTTATTGACAGAAAATCGGGCATTTTACATGATCCTGCGGTAGAATTTATATTTGCGATGCTTGATGTTGTGCGAAATGGGCGGAAATTTCACGATATGTTCCGGATGATGAAGACGGGGTATTCGCCGCTTGCGGACGATGCCTGTGAGGAACTGGAAAATTATTGCCAGAAGTACAGGATTCGCAGCGGACGCTGGAAAAAGCCGTTTGTTTACGGCGTAAAAGATGAAGGTGAGGATAAGCTGCAGCGGCTCAACAGTTGGCGCGAGGAGATTGACGCATTTGTTTCCAAAGCAGAAAAACTGTTCCGTGGCAGAAAGACGGTGCGGGAAAAGACGGAAGCTCTGTTTGTATTTCTGGCTGAAACGGCGCAGATGCCGCAGCGGATTGATGGGGCAAGACTGAAACTGGAGGAACGTGGATATTTTGAAGCAGCAGAAAGTACGGCTCAGGTCTGGGCAGCGATTCTTTCAATTTTCGATCAGATTGTGGAAGTTATCGGCGATGAAGTGATTCCGGACGAGGAATATGTACAGATTCTAACCCAGGGATTTTCCGAGATGGAGATCGGGCTGCTGCCGCCGACGAATGACCAGGTAATTTTTGGAACGATGCAGCGGACGAGGACGGGCAGTATCCGTGCGCTTTTTGTCTGCGGTGCGAATGACGGCGTGCTGCCAGAGGAATCTTCGTCGTGGGGGCTTTTTACCGAGGAGGAAAAGCAGCGGATTAGCGAAAAGAATCGGCGGATATGTGAAACTGACGAGCTGCGCGAGATGGAGCAGCAGCTTGCGATGTATAAAATGCTGGCAAAGGCGGAGGAATATCTCTTTGTTTCCTGGGCGAGGCTTGATTCGGACGGCAGAGAACTGAGGGCGTCTGAACTGGTGACGCGGATGAAGGAGAGCGGGTCGGTTCCGGGGGTTTTGAACCGGGCATCGTCGTTTGACGTGGATCACGATGTCTTTTCTGAGGAAAACCCTTTGCGGCTGATTCAGACGCAGGATGGCGCACTGCCTCATCTGACGCAGGCGCTGAGACGCGCGGCAGACGGAGAGCCGCTTCATCAGGTTTGGAAGGCGGCTATACCGTTTTTTGAAGGGCAGGAATCGTTTGAAAATGTTAAGAAAGGACTGTTTTTTAAGAATAAGACGGAACGGCTTGAACGCAAGGCGGTCAGGGCGCTTTATGGGCGCGGTGCGCACAAAGAGTTGATTCTCAGCGCATCTTCAATGGAGCAGTTTAGCAGATGTCCGTTTTCGTTTCTCGTAAGTTACGGGTTACGGCCGCAGGAATTGCGCAATTTCGAGGTGGACTTGCGTTCCATCGGTGATATTTATCACGATTGTCTCAGGCGGCTGGCCGATAATCTGACCGAGGAGGGCGTGGAGATTACAGCGGAAAATTCTCGCTGGATGACGATCGGTCAGGAAGAATGCCATCGGTTGACTGATAGATTTGTTGACGAGTTTGCTAAAACTTACCGCGAAGGCGTTTTTCAGACTGAGGGGCGTGATAATTATGTGCGCAGTCGGGTTAAGGAGGTCTGCTTCCGAACGGCATGGATGATGATTTTTCAGGTACGTAGCGGCAAAACGAAGGAAATTCAGTTTGAACGGCGGTTCGGGTTGCGTTCCGACGCCCTGTTTCCACCGGTGAGAATCAAACTTGAGGACGGAAGTTCCGTTTTTATTGAAGGGATTATTGACCGTGTCGATATTTTGACGGCCGTGCCCAAGCAGGCGGAGGGCACTGTGGAAAGCAGGTTGGAAAGTGGAGATGACGGCGCAGGCGATAGAACGGTGCAAAATGCCGGAGGCTTTAATATAAAGCCGGACGACGGGCAAAGCGGGGCGGAATCAGGCTTGAGCACTGTTGATACGGGAATGGATGGCGGACGGGCCAAAGCGGGAACAGATCCGTACCGTACCGAGATAGCTAGAAGCGGCAGCATGAGCGATGAAGCTGCGAAAGCTGCAGGTGTGCAATCGGCAGGCAGAGAGAGAACTTATGTGCGGATTATAGATTATAAGTCAGGCAGTGAAAAATTTCATCTCGACGAGGTCAGGCAAGGATACCGGCTTCAGTTGATGCTCTATCTGAAAGGTGCGATGGGCGGCATCGAGGAAGCGCGGCCAGCGGGCGTATTTTATTTCCGAATCGGGGACGGGCTGACGGAGGTTAGCGATACGCAGGACGCCGATGTGGAAAAAAAGGTGGCCGAACAGCTTCGGAAGGATACGAGACTTGACGGGATTGTGCTGAATGACAGCGGTGTGGTTGATAGTATGGATTCCAAACTGGCGGGTCAGTCGGAAATCTTGCCGCTGTACAGGAATAAAGACGGAGTGTTGTCGGGTGCGAATCTGCTGACCGAAGATGAATTTGACGGATTGATTCGGGAAAATGACGAAAATCTGTATCAGGCGGCATCACGGTTTGCGTCAGGCTGTACTGATATTCTGCCGATGAAGACGAGGTATTCGGACGCTTGCCGATATTGCGGATATAAGAGTATTTGTAATATTAAGTGAATGTAAGAAGGATTGGATGAAAAATGCTGTTTGTTATAAAATGAAGCGAGGTAAAATGGTGCAGTTTGTTCAGAAAATTTTGAAAATTTTCTGAACAGTGACGGCTGGTGATGCAAGTATTTCTTTGGTATATATATATCGTTTCGCTGGGGCAGATTTTTAAATATTTATTTTGCAGGATTTTAAATGCATAATGATAAATAACACGGTATGTTGGATGGACTATTTTCTGACTTTTTAATATGTGGATAAATTTGGAGAATGAGAAGGAAGAAGAATGAAGGGAATCGTGCGGAAAGCAGATATTGTGCTGGGAATTCTGCTCGCGATTGTGTGTGCGGCGGCGTGCAGATATGCGTATTCGACGGGAACGGCAGGCGCTTTTGCGGAAGTCACGGTGAATGGAGAAATTTACGGAACGTATTCACTGGCGGAGGATACGAGCGTCGATATTGATTCGGAGTACGGACACAATACATTGACCATTCGTGACGGGAAGGCTGTTATGACGGAGGCGAGCTGTCCGGACGGGTATTGTCTGAATCAGTATAAGCAGCAGGGCGGGATTGATGCTTCGAATCAGACGATTGTTTGCCTGCCGAACAGGGTGGCCGTCTCTGTCAGGGTGAACGGGAAAGACGGTGAACAGGACGGCGCGCCGGTGCCGGATGCGATTGTGGGGCAGGCTGTGGATGGCGGCGCGGCGGCTGATGCAAAGAAATCTGGAAACGGTGAGGCAGACGTAAAAACAGATTCGGAGGGTGAGGGAAACACTGAAGAATCTGGGAATGCAGCGAAATAAGAGAAAATGATACGAGAGGAAATCGGGATGACGCGGCGCGTATGAATGGAAGCGTCGCGGGAGGGTTTCAGGATGGCGTGACGGGCAGCAGGCGAATGAAAGAAACGAAAGTGCAGAAAGCGGAAACGAAGCGGCAGGAAGCGCGGTGAATCGGAAATTGAGAGAAACAGTCAGCCTGGCCAGGATTGCAGACAGCGGAAGCGGATTTTTTTGCAAAGGTGCAGAAAGGAGGCGGGAGTGAAAAACATTAGGAAGAATCGGGATTCTTCGATGCAGAGTAAGGCATATAAAATTTCTGTCTGTGCGGTGCTGACAGCGCTTGCGATGATTTTTTCTTATATTGAAGCGATTTTGCCGTTTAATTTTGGAATTCCGGGGATTAAGCTGGGATTATCGAATCTCGTGGTTTTAGTGGCACTTTATGGAATGGGAGCAGGATATGCTTTTGGCGTTAATATAACGCGGATTTTGTTGTCCGGACTGTTGTTTGGCGGCGTGTCCGCTATGATGTATAGTCTGGCAGGCGGGCTGCTGAGTTTTGTGGTGATGCTGCTGCTGAAAAAGACGGGACTGTTCAGTCCGATAGGTGTCAGTATGGCAGGGGGCGTTATGCATAATGCAGGCCAGTTGACGGTGGCTGCACTGATTATTGAGAATGTGAAAATTTATTTTTATATGCCGGTGCTTTTGATTTCAGGAACGGTCACGGGCGTTCTGCTGGGAATCGGCGCGGTTCTTATTTTGACAAAGCTGGGATGGAAGCAGGAAGCATGAGGAATACGTCGGTGTGAATAGAAAATGGAGCGGAAATGCGGGAAATATAGCGGGAGTCAGCGTGGAAACGGGAGTATAGCAGAAAAATTGCAGAAAATATAGCGGTTGATGGGGCGGAAACGTGGATAGTTTTTGAGGTTGACACAGAAAATGGGAACGCAGTAGAGAAATTACAGGAAATATAGCGATTGATAGCGTGAAAATGGAAAATGAAGAAGGAAATGCGGAAGATACGATAAGTGACTGGTGTGGAAACGGAAAACACGTCAGTAAATATTGAGAAGTGAAAGAATTTGGAAAAATAGGAATATTTCAATGAAATTGGTATTGATACGTCATGGAAAGACGGCAGGAAACGAGGAAGGCCGTTATGTCGGGCGAACGGATGAGATGTTGTCGGAGAACGGTGCGGCGGAAATCGTGAAGAAGGCCAGAGACGGCGTTTATCCGGCGGCACAGATTGTTTTATCGAGCCCGATGAAGCGTTGTGTGCAGACAGCGGGGCTGATTTATCCGAAATCGGAAGTTTACATAGAAGCTGATTTTCGTGAGACAGATTTTGGTGAGTTTGAGTATAAGAATTATATTGAGATGCGCGAATGGCCGGTTTATCAGAAATGGATTAACAGCGGCGGGGTTTTGTCGTTTCCGGGTGGTGAGGATCCTGACGTTTTCCGGCGCAGGTGCCGTGACGCTTTTTTAAAGATTGCGCGGCGACTTGTACGTGAGACAGGGACAAAAGCAGATACTTTGTCAAGCAACACTGAGGTGACAGCGGCTTTTGTCGTGCATGGAGGGACGATTATGTCGGTTCTTTCCGGATTTGAGGAACCAAAGGCCGGATATTTTGACCGCCGGGTGGAGAATGGCGGCGGATATATCTGCGAATTTGACGGGGAAAACGAGAAATTGACTGTTTTATATGAAATTTAATGGATTTTATAAAAACAATGAAAAGAATTAGAACGGAAGAACTTAGGAATCAAAACGCGGATGATAAAAAAAGTTGTAAGATGTGAAATTATATAAAAAAATGATGCAAGGATAGCGGGAATAAATGAGAAGGATTTGAAACGCGTGCATTGAAAAATGAGAAGGCATGAGATAAGTAAAAAGTTATAAAATGCAAAGCCAAACATGGAAGTGATGTGAGGATAGTGGAAATAAATGAAAAGAATTTGGAGAATGAGATACGGCGCTAAGAAGGGAACGAATGAGGATTATATAAGAAAAAATACGGTAATTATAAATTGATATGTCAGAAAATAGTATGACTAATCGGGGAAATGCGGTATGTTGGTGGATTGGATTGAATTTTGTATTCTGCCTGCGGTGGCAGGATTTTTTATAGATTTGCTGCTTGGAGATCCGCGAGAGATTCTTCATCCAGTCGTGTTAATCGGGCGGCTGATTTCATTTTTTGAGCGAAAACTGTTGGGAAACAGTGTGTGTGGCAATGACGTGTCTTTTGAAACGGGAGCGGGAGTAGAGAAAAACTGCGGAGCATCTTTTGAAAAAAGGAAAGATGCGAAGAAAGACTGCGGGGCATCTTTTGAAAAAGGAAAAGAGGCGAAGAAAAGCAGCGAAATATCTTCTCCAAAAGAAACGGCGACAGCGAAAAATGGCGTCATGTCTTTTGAAAAAAGAAACGGGATGGAGAAAAACGGCGAGGTATCTTCTGAAAAGAGTGTGGTGATGAAGAAAAATAGCGGCGTGGCTTTAAAAAAGGGAGAGAATGAGCGGAAAAGATGGCATCCGGCAGAAAGGCGGCAATTTGCAGAGGGATGTGTGACGGCTGCTGCCGTCTGTGTTATTTCGACAGCTTTTCCGGTGGCTGTCATAGCGGCGTGTTGTGCGCTCAACAAATGGATTGGCGTCGCGGCGGCGTCTTTGATGTGCTGGCAGATGTACGCAGCGAAGGGACTGCGGCAGGAGAGCATGAAGGTATATGAAGCGCTGGCGGCAGACGACCGGGAGGGGGCAAGGCGAGCTGTTTCCATGATTGTGGGACGCGATACGTCAGCACTCGATGAGGAAGGAATCATCAAGGCGGCCGTGGAGACGGTTGCGGAAAATACGTCAGACGGGGTGATTGCGCCGATGTTTTTTATGACGCTTGCAGGGCCGGCGGGTGCGTATTTTTATAAGTCGGTCAATACGATGGATTCCATGATCGGATATCGCAATCAAAAATATGAATATTTCGGCAAGTGCGCGGCGCGCCTCGACGATTTGCTTAATTTCATTCCGGCGCGGATTTCAGCGATTCTAATGATTTTTGCAGCGGCTGTCTGTGCGCTATTTTTTAAGGGGGAATCCGGCAGGATTGATCCGGCGAGAGCGATGCGGATTTTTCTGCGGGACAGGCATCTTCACGCAAGTCCGAATTCAGCCCAGACGGAGTCTGTTTGTGCTGGTGCGCTTGGGGTGAAACTGGCGGGGCCGGCTGTATATTTTGGAAGACTGCATGAGAAGCCGTTTATCGGAGACGCGATTCGGAGGATTGAAAAAGAAGATATTCGGCGGGCAAATAAAATGATGTATATAGCGTCATTGGCGGGGATTTCGGCAGTAATTTTATCGGCAGGAATAATATGGATTGTTTTTAATTTAATTTAGCTAGGATGGAATTGGAAGTATAAGGAAATGCTCCAAAAATTTGTATAAGAATATAGTGCTATGAAAAATATCGGGGAAATATGAGAAATATCTGAATTGCATTATCTAAAAAGAATAGATAATATGGAAAGAATATGGAAATGGAATAAAAATTATTAACTGAAAGGTATAGTGATTATTACGAAAGGAATGATTGGATTATGAAGGAAAAAGGCATAATGGAGAGGAATCATCATGGTGGGGAAGGGAAAATAGGGGAGCTTTGCCGGGATTTTTCGGTCAATCTGAATCCGTTGGGGATGCCGGAGGAAGCAAAAGAGGCGCTGCTTAGTGGATGGAATATTTTTGAGAAATATCCTGACGATTCCTGTCTGATGCTGAGGGAGGCGCTGGCGGCCCGTTATGGTATGGACAGCGGACGGATTGTCTGCGGGAATGGAGCGTCAGATCTGATTTATAGATTGTGTGGATGCGCTGGATTTCAGAGGGCTTTATTGGGAGTACCGACATTTTCTGAGTATGAGCGGGCACTGCAGATGTATGGGTGTGATACGGAGTATTTTGTTACAGATGAGGAAAACGGGTTTGTGATGGGGAAAGAGCAGATTGAAATGATTTCGGAGGATTTTGATGCGCTGTTTCTCTGTAATCCGGGAAATCCGGCGGGCGGCCTGATAGAGCGCGGGCTGATGGAAGAAATTGTGAGGCGATGCGACGAGAAAGGCGTGACGCTTGTTGTTGATGAGTGTTTTTTAGATTTTGTGCGTGACGGTAAGGAGCACAGTGCTGTTTTTGCGGCGGCAGAAGGGCTAGATGTCGTGGTAATTAAGGCATTTACGAAAATTTTTGCTATGGCCGGATTGAGATTGGGATTTGTACTGTTTGGACGCAGGAAGCTGGCGCAGCAGACGGCGTGCTTCGGAGCGCCGTGGCAGGTTTCAGGGCCGGCACAGGCGGCTGGACTGGCAATACTCGGTGTGGATGAAGGCAGACGGAATGTAGGAACCGACGGTAAAAGAAAAGAAACCGAGCGGACGGCAGCCGATATTGATGGAAGGGAATGGAATACGTCGGGTGTTGCGTGCTTTAGCTGCGGGGATGATTTTGGCGGCGATATTTACGGAGATTTTATTTTGCGGACGGCTGTATATGTTGAGAATGAGCGGCGTTTTTTGGATGAGGGCCTTCGCAATTTGGGGCTGCGGACAGTGAAAGGAGCGGCGAATTTTATCCTTTTTCATGGGCCGAGGGGACTTGATGAAAGAATGGCCCAGGCGGGGTTTGCGATACGGAATTGTTCCGATTACAGGGGACTTGGTGAGAAGACTGCGCAGACAGCGACGGATGGATATGATTTCCTGAATGGGAAAGAAATCAGTGAGGAAGAACAGCAGGATGGCATATATTACAGGGCGGCTGTGAGGACGAGTGCGGAGAATCGGCTGCTTCTTGAGGAAATCGGGAGGTGCTTGAAATGGCTGTAAATATTATGATTCAGGGAACGATGTCTAACGTAGGAAAAAGCCTGATTGCGGCGGGGCTGTGCCGTGTTTTTGCACAGGACGGTTACCGGGTAGCGCCATTTAAGTCGCAGAATATGGCGCTTAATTCTTATGTGACCGAGGAAGGACTGGAAATGGGCAGGGCGCAGGTGGTTCAGGCGGAAGCCTGCGGCAGAAAGCCATCTGTTCGGATGAATCCGGTGCTGTTGAAACCGACAACCGATGTGGGCTCGCAGGTGATCGTTATGGGAAAGGTGCGGGCGAATATGAAGGCTGTTGATTATTTTCAGTATAAAAAGGAGCTGGTTCCGGAGATCCTGGAGGCGTATCAGCGACTTGATCGGGAGAACGATATTATCGTCATCGAAGGGGCAGGAAGTCCGGCAGAGATCAATCTGAAATCGGATGATATTGTAAATATGGGGCTCGCAAAGATGGTGGACGCACCGGTGCTGCTGGTCGGGGACATCGACAGAGGCGGCGTATTTGCGCAGCTTGCGGGCACGGTGATGCTGCTGGATGAGGATGAGCGGCAGAGAATTTGCGGGATGATAATTAACAAATTCAGGGGAGATGTGTCGATTTTAGAGCCGGGGCTTCAGATGATTGAGGAGATTTGCGGGAAGCCGATTTTGGGGGTTGTGCCGTATGAGCGACTGGATATTGAAGATGAGGATAGTTTGTCAGAAAGACTTGAAAAAAAACGGTTTGAATTAAAGAAAGATGAAGAACTGATAAATAGGAATATTAAATCAGAACAAGATGAGGAACAGGAATATAAAATAAAACGGAATCAAAATGGATGGAGAGAAAGGAGCGGAAGCAGGAAACAGTATGATGGATTTGAGACAGAAGGAAAGGGACAGAAGGAGGAACGTGGATTTGTGGATGTTGCTGTAATTCGTCTGCCGCGCATTTCAAATTTTACGGACTTTGGAGCGCTGGAAGCGGCAGACGGCGCCCGCGTCCGCTACGCGGACGCGCCTTCGGAGCTGGCCCGCGCTGACATCATCGTGCTGCCCGGCTCGAAAAGCACGATGAGCGATCTGGCATGGCTCCGAAGGACCGGCCTCGCCGAACAGATTGTGAGGCGAGGCCGGTCGGGCGCCGTCGTCATCGGAATTTGCGGCGGCTATCAGATGCTCGGAAACTCCATTGTTGACATGACGTGCACCGAATCCGAACATCCTGTGCAGGCCGCCGCCCTGGGCCTGCTGCCGGTCGATACCTACTTTGAGTCCGGGAAAAAATTGCGTCAGACAGCGGGCATCATTGAAATTCCAGACGGCCCTCTGTCCGCTCTGTCCCAAATCTCTGTTCGTGGCTACGAAATTCACATGGGCAGATCTGTAATTCAGCCCGAATATTCTCAAGTCTGCTATCAGCTTCCGGCATGTGGATGTACGATGGGCAGCGTTTTGGGCACTTATCTGCATGGCATTTTTGACAGCCGAGAGTTTACTGAAGCGCTGCTGCAAATCGCGGCGCGGCGTAAAGGTCTTAATCCTGACAATTTCCATGTTCCTGACCGTATTGCGTATAAAGAGGCGCAGTACGACCGGCTGGCTGCCATCATCCGACAGAGCCTCGATATACACAGGATTTATGAAATTATGGGTCTTAAATGATGGGAAGCTACAAATTGTTTCATGTGTCTGAAAAATCAGAAAAAAATCAGATGAAAGGTTCGTTTTGGCCATGATAGAATGGGTAATAAATCGTGAGGGATGCATTTTTGTATACCGGCATTGGAAACTGTCATGTTGTGTGGCAGCCTCGTTAAACAGATCGGCTCGTACTTTACCGATACGGGTTGGGGCCGGTGATAATACCCGCGCTGTGACGCCGGCTTTGGAACCAAAGCCAAAATAGAAGTACGAAGAATCAAATGCAGCAGAGAATATGATGAAAGAGAGGGTACTGATTATGGCAGAGAAACGGGAAAAATTTCGTTCCATACGGGAAGCACGTAAAATTCTAACACTTGTGCTGATCCTTGTACTGATCGCGGCGCTGTGTTTTGGAGTCGGCTTTCTGACGGGAGGCCGGTCGGACGACGAATCACCAAAGCTGTCAACAGTCGTCGTTCAGAATCAACTGGAACAGATTAGCGAACTGGCTACGGCTCAATATCATTATACGAATATGGGCCAGTTTGAGCAGAGCAATGATTTTTACGGCGTCAAGATTCCGTTCAGTGGCAAGCACTTCATCGTTTCTTATGACGGCACGATTCTGGCAGGTGTCGATCTGTCGAAAGCCGAGATTAAAGTATCCGCATCAAAGGTGAGTATAACGCTGCCGGAGGCGAAAATTCTCTCTCACGAAATTGATGAGAACAGTCTCGAAGTTTTCGATGAAACGAAAAATATTTTCAATCCGCTGACAATCGAAAATTACAACCAGTTTTACGCAGAGCAAAAGGATGAAATCGAAGCGAAGGCTCTCGAAGGCGGACTTTTGACTGAAGCCGAGGATCAGGCTGAGCTTGCCATCAAACAGGTTCTCGAACCGACTATGCGGCGTGACGGAATAGCTCTCGAAATTGTGAAACCGGACCGGAATCGAGGCGAGGCGAAAAATGGCGGGAAAAGCGATGTGGAGAACGAAGAACAGGCCGGCGGCGGTCAGGAACAGGAAGACGTGCAGTCCGGCAATCAGGATGATGCGCAGAGCGGCGGACTGAGCAAAACTCAGGAAAATGGACAGAGCGCCGTGCAGGCGGAGAAAGCCGGGGAAGGCGATGCATGACATCTGGAATCCGTGGCACGGCTGTAAAAAATGCAGTGAAGGCTGCGAAAATTGTTATATGTACTTTCTCGACCGTATGCGGGATCAGAACGGGTCGTCAGTCTATCGGACGAAGGGCGGCTTCGATTATCCGCTGAAACGGAATCGCGGCGGCGCATACCGCGTTAAAAGCGGTGAGATGCTCCGCGTCTGCATGACATCAGATTTTTTTCTCGAAGAAGCCGACGAATGGCGCGAGGAAGCCTGGGACATCATCTGGCAGCGCAAAGACGTAAAGTTTTTCCTTTTGACGAAGCGACCGGAGCGTGTCGAAGGCTGTTTGCCTCGCGACTGGGGCAGCGGATGGCCCAATGTGTTTTTCAATGTAACCTGCGAAAATCAGCAGCGTGCAGAGGAACGCATACCGATTTTGCTGTCGCTGCCTTTTCATCATAAAGGAATTATGTGCGCGCCGCTGATCGGACAGATAGAAGTCGGAAAATATCTTGATTCCGGACAGATTGAGCAGGTGATCGCCGGCGGCGAAAATTATGACGGTGCCAGACCATGTCGCTTTGAGTGGGTTCAGTCGCTCAGAAATCAGTGTGAAGCACGACAAATTACATTTTGTTTTATCGAAACAGGTACAAATTTTATAAAAGACGGAAAACAATATCATATGCCGTCAAAATCGCTCCAAAGCCAAATGGCGTATAAATCGGGCATGAATTACAGAGGCAGGCCAATAGAATTTCTTCTGACTGACAATTTTGGACTACCTGTTCCCCAAGAGCAGCTCTATCAGCCTGATTTCAGCGGACGCCCCTGTGGAGCCTGTGGAAGCCGGCTGATCTGTAACGGATGCAGTCAGTGTGGCGCCTGCAAGCGATGAAACTGACAGTTCATCATGTGCTGTGGGATTGCTAGGAAAAAGCAATTCCACAGCGCCTTTTTATCATTTTGCCTGACGTGGGAAACGGTTTTGGCTCTTTTGATTTCCTCCTCCGCGAGGGCATATATCTCATCGTTTTACTGAAATTGAATGACATCATAGAGGAACTGGGCGGCAAAGAGCGCTGCGTGAAGCTGTCTGATGAATCCTGATTTAAAATGTAGATTTTTACAGTATGTGGATGATGACAGGTTCTTATGTATCTGTAATTATGTCGTGGATTCTTTCGATCAGGCGTTTAAGCAAGGGCTGAATTACAGGGATCTGTCATCCAGAGGAAGAACCTGCCGCGTTGCGGCCTGTTGCTGTGCTTGTGGCACTTCTTTCGGTGTTTCCGGCAAATCACCTCTCCACGCTTGGCGAAGTATCCTAAAACTTAGCTCTTGTTGCTCTTATAAGACAGCGTGCCCCGTTTCCGGCTCATGGCCAACCGTGGTGGGAGAGCATCCAGCGTCCAATGCTTCGAGCCACGCCTCTGTTCGAGCGTCCCTGTGTCTTTCATGTCTAGATAGTTCCGCGGTTTTCTTTCCAAAATGGTGGTCCATGGTGATTGTCGCCTGTTGTAGATGGTATTTCGATTTCGTTCCTTCTACCGCGTGACGTCGCTATGGACTTTTTTCTCTAAGTGTCCAACTTGATTTTACAATCAACTAAAAATTTTTATTGATTGAAACGTCGATAGAAGATAACATATAAATGATGAAAATGGTGCAATAGGATTTTTACTTTTCCGGATGGAAAAATAAAAAGGATATATATTGTAAATATTTTAAAGAAAGGCAATAATATAATGAAAACAGCAAAGATTTTAGACGTCTGCATCAGTGAAAAGAAAGGTGTCCAGAAGGTTCCCGTAGATCAAATCGAAATGAGGCCTGACTGGGGCATAGAAGGTGACGCTCATGCGGGCAACTGGCACCGCCAGGTGTCGCTTCTGGCTCAGGAAAGCGTAGACGAACTTCAGGAACTTCTGACGAAGATAAAATTGAAGCCGGGTGATTTCGGCGAAAATGTGGTGACAGAGGGCATTGTCCTGTTTGATCTGCCGGTGGGCACACGGATGAAAATTGGCACGGCACTGGCAGAAGTTACTCAGATTGGAAAGGAATGTCATCAGGGATGCGCGATTCGTGAGGCAGCCGGTGATTGCATTATGCCGAGGGAAGGCATTTTCGTCAAAATTCTTGAGCCGGGTACCGCGAAAAGAGGTGACATCATCACAATTTTAGACTAACTCGCTTACTCGCAGTTCTGACGGGCATTTCCAGTAATTTGTGCGGTCAGAATAGTGGGATTAGTTCATTTTTGCGTGGTTTTGCCGGAAGGTTCGGCACGATACCGGTGTTTCCATCATGGAAAGTAATTTATTTACATATATTTTGGGCGGATCGTTTCGGAAATTTATATATAAAAATTGATGGAATTGGTTTAAATGTAGTTTTGATATATCCGGTCGGCCGTCCGGCTGCGCGTTAAAACAACAGAAAGCAGGTTTTTTATGTCGGATAAAATTGAGAATATCGTAGATCAGATCCTGAAAAGTTACGACGAACAGACGATGACAGCTCAGATCGATCAGTCATCGCAGCCGAACAGGTCGGTCGTCATAGATATTGTGGAATCTCTTCGAAAGTTGGTTTTTCCGGGCTTTTTTGAGGTCAAAAAACTGTCCTCGGATTACATAAAATATTATGTCGGGGAATTGGTGGAAGAAATCCGGTACAATCTCCAGAAGCAGATGATGAAAGCCTATCTGTGTTGCGACGCGTCGAACTGCGGATTTGCCAGCGCTATTGAGCGGGAAGTCACTGAAAAATGCGATGAATTCCTGAGCCGGATTCCGCTGATCAGGGAATATCTTGAAACGGATGTTCAGGCGGCTTATGACGGCGACCCGGCGGCATATAATATAGAAGAAATTATTTATTCTTATCCGGGCATTTATGCGATTTCGGTTTACCGGATGGCGCACGAACTGTTTGCGATGGGTGTACCGCTGATTCCGAGGATTATGACGGAGTATGCACACGGCAAGACAGGCATTGATATTCATCCGGGGGCTCAGATCGACAAGTATTTCTTTATCGATCACGGTACCGGCATCGTGATCGGTGAAACGACGCGGATCGGACATCATGTGAAAATTTACCAAGGAGTAACGCTCGGCGGTCTTTCGACGAAGGGTGGTCAGGCAATCCGTGGAACAAAGCGCCATCCTGATATTGAGAATTATGTGACGATTTATTCAGGCGCGTCGATCCTCGGCGGCAGGACTGTTATTGGCGAAGGCAGCACGATCGGCGGCAACGCTTTTGTTACATCGTCTGTGCCGCCGCATACGACAGTTCTGATGAAGAATCCGGAGCTGGAATATAAGGTTTAGGAGGAGGGGCAAAAGGGTGGCGTTGAAAAACGCCGCCCTTCCGCCCCCTTGGGTTGAAACTGCGCCGATAATTACGGGAAGGACAATCATGAATCAACTGAATGACAAATTTTACATGAATTTTTATGGAGATACAGCCGCTGTGGAAGCGGCTTTTTCCGAATGGAAATACGCAGGAGAGCCGGAGCGCTCCGGGCGCGGACTCCGTTACGTGATCGACACATCGTCGTTTACCGATCAGGTCTGCGATGAGGAAGACGCGCCGATGGACCCGCTTGAAATTTTTTACTATGTGCTATATCCGGGCCAGATGCCGGACGAATCTTATGAAGAACTGCCGCGCTGGAACAGAGACGGGTTTTACTGGGATGGCGGCGACGATACCTGGCAGTACTGCATGATTGGCGCTTCCAGGCAGGAAGCGGACGAGCTGTTCCTCAAATATCTGCCTGAGAATGAAAGTATGTTTGAGGCGGCCTGTGTCATCCGTTTTACCGATGAATCGTCGTTTATTGAGTATCTCAAGTGCGAAGCGCTGGGATACCGGGGAAATCACACACAGGATTTATATGCATCGGAAAATATGGCGCTGCACCATATGCCGGATGTGCCGCTGTCCTACCGGGTAGTGCCGCTGTCTGAAATTCCGGCGCTGCCGCCGAATGAAAATCTCGGTCTTTACGCGTTCTGCAGATCCGGGGAAGAAGCGCGTAGCCTTTTGCAAGCGGCCGGTTCCCTTTATTTCGGTGCACGTGTCGTGTCCGAAGACGTACCCGAATCTTTTGGCGGAGTTTTGGTGCCCGTTTACGATGACGATGTGCAAATTGAGCGGACGCTTTGCCATATTCAGAACAATTACGCGTCGGAAGGCGGCCTTTTCCGCGAGAAGTACCGCGCGGGGATTCATATTATCAGGACGTCTGAAGGCAGCGGCCTGTTTGACGCGGCAGGCGGCCGGTGGATTTATCCCCATTTGTGCGAATCGCTTTATGATTTGGGCGGGGAAGACGACGGTTATGTCGTCACGGTGCAGGACGGAAAGAAGGGGCTGCTGCGGATTATGGGCGACAGCCGTCTGCACAGGATTGTGGCGGCACTTCTACTGGAATGTGAATATGACGAGATTGAGCTGCGCGGCGGTGAAATCATCTGTGTGGAGGACGGTACGGAATATGCGTATGATAAGACGCGCGACCGCATTGAACGGAAATCATTTTCAAATTAAAAGGCATAAGACGTGCAGCAGTTTCATTTTTTATTGAAGTTTCCGGACGGCCGAATTGAGATTTTCCATCGCCTGTGTCAGCAGAGAACGCGGGCAGGCCGCGTTAATCCGCTGAAACCCAATTCCTTCCGGGCCGAACATACTTCCGCTGTCTAACCATAACAGAGCGTCCTCGCAGATCAGGCGTTCGAGATTTTTTTCGGAGAGGCCGAGAGATCGCATATCGAGCCAGAGCAGGTATGTGCCTTCTGGACGAATCAGGCTGATTTGCGGGATATTTTCTTTAAGATAATTATCGACAAAGTCGATATTGCCTCTGATGTAGGCCCGCAGTTCCGTCAGCCATGGCAATCCTTTTTCATAAGCCGCCTGGCAGGCCACCGGGCCGATGATATTGACGCTGACGCCTGTATTGTCTCTGCAATTGCGGAAGGCGCGGCGCAGTTTGGAGTCGGGAATAATGATATTCGATGTGTTCAGGCCTGCCAGGTTAAACGTCTTGCTCGGTGCCGTACAGATGATGCAGTTTTTCTGGTATTTCTCTCCTAAGGAGGCGAAAATCGTGTGCGGGTGATCGGACCAGACGAAATCGCAGTGAATTTCATCACTGACGACGATGACGTCATGTTGCAGGCAGATATCGGCCAGTTTTTTGAGCTCATCCCGCGTCCAGACACGTCCGACAGGGTTATGGGGACTGCAGAGCAGGTAGAGACGGACGTCGTTTTCGTCGATTTTTTTCTCCAAGTCATCAAAATCAATCTCGTAATGGCCGTCTTTCAGGACGAGAGGGCTGTTGACGAGTTTGCGGTCCAGGCGGTTGATCAGGTTGCTGAATGGGTAATAAACTGGGCGGTTGATCAGGACGGCGTCGCCTTCGTCTGTCAGAGCGCGGATTGCAGTCGACAACGCAAATATGACGCCCGGCGTGCGGACGACCCAGGTCTGAGGAAAATCAAAATGGAAGTTATTGCGAAACCAGCCGCGAAGTGCGTCGTAATAGGCGTCGTTTGGTGCGCCGTATCCGAAGATTCCATGGGCAACACGGTTCATGAGAGCCTCGGAAACGGGTTCCGGTGAGCGGAAATCCATGTCTGCGATCCAGAAAGGCAGCATATTTTCCGGCTTTCCGTAGCGCTTCATATCGTATTTGAGTGCGTCAGTGTTTCTGCGCTCAATAATTTCATCAAAAATGGATTCTGTCTGTTTTGTATGTTTCATAAAAACCTCCGTTATTTGAACCGTATCTTGATTTTTTCCCAGATGTCCAGATGTATTATGATGTGCTGAAGCAGCCGATGATTTTTTCGCGTTTTTTGGCCGGCGGCGTTGCAGTAGCCGGCAGAGCCGCGTGTGGACAGCCATTTATCAACTGTCATTTTGGGCAGCTTGCTTCATGTTATTGTGGAAAAGCCGGTCGCGTTGCAGTAGCCGGCAGAGCCGCGTGTGGACAGCCATTTATCAACTGTCATTTTGGGCAGCTTGCTTCATGTTATTGTGGAAAAGCCGGTCGCCTTGCAGTAGCCGGCAGAGCCGCGTGTGGACAGCTGTTTATCGGCTGTCATTTTGGGCAGCTTGCTTTATGTTATTGTAGAAAAACCGGCGGCGTTGCAGTCAGCAGCGGAGCCGTATGTGGGCGGTAGGCCGCATTGTGTTTTGGTATAACTGCGTCGTTGCCACTTCGATTCATATTATATCGCAGAAATGCGCAGCATTCCACATGCGTCGTTTCTGTTTTTTGAGAAAAGAGCAGACGTGGAAACTGAAAACGGATAAAAACAGACAAAATTTAATTGAATATAATGAGAGCAGTTAATAATCAATGAAATTGGTAGAATATTAAGAGGTAATTCATTATGGCACAATGGCGGAAAAATTTGTATACAATGGTGACATCGCAGATTTGCTGCATGATCGGTTTCGGCCTCGTTTCACCGTTTATCGCATTTTATTTTCAGGAAATGGGCATGAAAATGGGATCGAGCCTTGACTTTGCGGTCAGTCTGGCTAATACGCTGCCGGCTCTCGGCATGACGGTGGCGTCGCCGATCTGGGGTATGATGTCAGACCGTTACGGGCGAAAGTCGATGCTGGTTCGGGCCAGCATCTGTGCCGGAGTGCTGCTGCTGTTGATGGGGCTCGTCAATAGCGTTGGTATGTTTCTGTTTCTGCGGCTGATGCAGGGATTTTTTACGGGTACGGTAACAGCTTCCATGGCGTTTGTTTCGGCGAATACGCCGGGAGAACACATGAGCTCATCCATCGGCCTGCTGTCAGCGTCAAACTTTATCGGCTATTCGATTGGGCCGGTCATCGGCGGACTGCTGTCCGAATTAATCGGATATACCAACTGTTTTTATGTAGCCGCAGGCATTATGGTGTTTGCGACGGCAGTCGTCGTTATTTTTACGGTGGAAGACCCGTCTACATATGGAAAAGAACTGGTCGCGCAAAACAAGGCGGCAAAGAAACTCGCAAAAGAGCAATCGGGCGGCGGAATGTTTAAAACGCTGTCGCCTGTCGTCATCATGCTGTTTGCCGTTTTACTGATTCAGAGGATCTGCAGGACGACGTTTACGCCGTTTCTCGCGCTTTATGTGGAGCACGTTCGCGGGACGCTGGAATGGGCGTCTGGAATTACGGGCATCATCAATGGATGTATCTGCGTGGCTACATCCGTTTCATCGGTCACTCTGGTGAGACTTGCCGATAAATATAATAAAATGAATTTGATCCTTCTTTATGCGATAATCAGCCTGCCGATTGCGATACTGCTGATTCCGAATATTTCTCTTGTCTTTTTCGCCGCTGGATATACGATATATTATTTCGTCTACGGCGCGATTGAGCCGATTATTACGGCGGCCCTCTCTGAAAATACGGAACCTTCGGCCCGGGGCGCGCTGTTTGGCTGGATCGGAATGTTTCAAAATCTTGCCGGTGTTCTCGGACCGCTGCTTGGAACGGCGATTTCTGCGCTGTTCGGCGGTTATCAGTCGATTCTGACGGCAATCAGCTTTATGGTGGCAGCCGTTATCGTAGTGATTGCGTTTGTGCGGCGCAAAATGGCATCGGTTTAGTAAAAAGTAAGCGGATAATCATGTATTTAACATGGATTGATGAGAGATGGTTTCAATCAGTTTCTTGTTCAGCAGCGTTTTCATCCTGGTATATTTTATCTTTAGAAAATTTTCCGGAAATTGTTAGAAGAAAAGCCCGAAGCGCTGTGAAAATACAGGCTCCGGGCTGAATTGTTTTTTGACTTTTTGCGGCGCTCCGCACTGTGTTCAATGCGAAAGGCAGCTTTCAAAAGATGAGGGTTTCACACATCTTTATCGCTTTTTTTACGGCTCACCTTTTAAAGTTTTGTTTTGAATTTTAAGACATGAGAAGAACGACCGTCCGCCTGGTCAGGACAGACCGGGAACATCCGCTTGGTATCCTGTGCAGGCAACGTAGAAAAAAATCACCCGAATCATTTTTTTTGGGAGGGGTGAGATTCAGATTATATCACTTCACGGGACGCTCCCTGTGTATAGGCTTTCGCTAATGAGCCGTTAAAAATCGAATCTTTTTTGCATGAGGGCAGCAGCGTGAAAATATCCTTAAACGTGGGAGGTTTTTAGATGAAACATCTTTTCTCAAAAAAGATTACGCTCTGCCTGATTTTGTTTTTTGTACTGGCGTTTCTTGTTGTGCCGGTTATCCGCGTGGTGGGGCAGATTGAGGAAAATGCGCAGGAAACGCTGTATCTTGGCGACGGAAGTCCGTCGGGTTCCGGTTCGGACGAGGATACTGCGTCCTTAGACGGCAAAGCCACAGACGGCGGAGCGTCAGGAAATGGAAATACAGGAATTGACGGCGATGGAGTTCTGGCCGCGAGTTCAGATGACACAGAAAATATGGGCAGTGTTTCAAAGGTTATCTATCTGACATTTGACGATGGACCGTCATATCTGACGCCGCGTGTTTTGGAAGTTCTTCGGGAATACGATGTGAAGGCGACTTTTTTTGTGACGGGAATGAATCCGCAGTGCGCCGGATATATCCGGCAGGCCAAGGAGGAAGGCCATACGATCGGGATGCATTCTTATTCTCATTCGTATGAGAAGATTTACGGGTCTATTCAGGCGTATTATGAGGATTTGGAGCAGATTTCCAACGTGTGTATGGAACAAATCGGATATGTGCCGCGCTATATCAGATTTCCGGGCGGAAGTTCCAATTCGGTGTCACAGCACTATTGTCCGGGGATCATGACGCTGCTGACGCGGGACGTTCAGGAGCGAGGATATCGTTATTACGACTGGAACGCTGAGTGCGGCGACGGTGAAGGCGACCTTCCGGCTGCTGAGCTGGAAAGACGGGCGGAATCAGTTGACGGGATAAATCATATCATGCTGCTCTGTCATGATGGAAATGGAAAGGAATCAACGGTGGAAGCGCTTCCAGAAATTATCAGTTTCTATCAGGCGCACGGCTATGAATTCCGTGCTATTGACAATGAGTCGGAAACGCTGCATCACGGCGTTTTCAATTAAAAATTAAAAAACTTCATAAAATATACTCTAAAACCAAAACGGTCCATATCATGCGCGGTGTTTTGCCCGCTCTGAAGCAGCGTTACCATGCAAGTCTGAAATGGCAGGCGTATGCGTCGGGAAATCAGCGCACGGGCAATTTTTAATCTGGATGTGGAAACCGGAGAATGTTATATATTTTTGTATGATGAAAGATTACAGATGTTGACATAGAAAATAATCTAAATTAAAATACAATTATAAGTGTTTTTACGCGGTAGATACTCGATCCACAGGAGGTAAGTGTAATGCAGGATGTAAGACAGATTTTAGCGGATTTTCAGAACGGTGTAGGTGGCCTTTCCGAGTCGAACGGCGGCGTTGTCGATGCATTTATGGGTCTTCAGGACGCTGTATTTGGCGACGGCGCGCTTTCCAATAAGACAAAGGAACTGATCAGCGTCGCAATCGGTGTTTACAACAGATGTCAGTACTGCATCGTCGTTCATGTATACAATGCGTATCAGGCTGGCGCTACGAAAGAAGAAATTCTTGAAGCGGCTATGGTTGCGATGGGTGGCTTTGGCGCAGGTCCGAGCATGGCATATTCCGCTACTGTTCTGCAGGATGCTGTAAACGAATTCGAGAAGGATTTTAAATAAATCGGAACGTATCTGATCGGAATTCAGGTCAGAACTCGAAATGATTTTTTCTAAATATGATATGTGGCAAAAAACTCTCTCCTCTGTTTCTTGGGAAAGTCAGAAGGAGGGAGTTTTTCGTTTATGTGCGAAAAAAACGGGGTGAGAACGCCGAAACGGCTATTCCAAGACATAGGAAAAATATTTCAGGCATATATTTTTCTATAGACTTTTTCATCTCGAAAGGGGCCACAATTACTATGAAAGATTATATTGAGGCACGTGTTATGGAGTTGGCTGCTTATGTCCTGGAGACGCAGACGACGGTGCGCAAAGCTGCGAAACATTTTAAAATCAGCAGATCAACAGTACATAAGGATTTGACAGAAAGACTGACGGAACTGAATCCGGCGCTGGCAGCAGAAGTAAAGAACGTGCTGGAGAACAACAAGGTGGAGCGGCATATCCGGGGTGGCATGGCGACTAAAAACAAGTATATGCAAAAAAGGGGAATGTCCTGAGCGCAGGCATTCTCCCTTTTCGTACTGTTGAGCAGATGATTTTGATTTTGGGCTGACGAGTGTGGCACGCATATCGGGAAGGCGGCACAATGTGCTATGCTGTTTGGAAAAAGCGGGACGTAAGAGGTTCGGGTTTGAAATACGACGCGCCGTACCGCTGCGTTTCGTAAAACGCGGCAGTATGGCGCAGATGGCGCAGATTTAGAGACAAAAGCCGCATTGTTGTGTTGCAGAATGGTGTATTGACCAAGTTGCCGGGCCGCTGATTTTGCGTGTTGGGGCGGCTTATTTTATTACTTCAACAGGGTCAATGAGTTCACCGTTTTCGTAGGCTTCAAAATGCAGGTGAGGACCGTCCGCTTTTTCAAACAGAGCGTCTTCGCCGACTGTTCCGATCTGGTCGCTCTTGTTTACGACATCGCTGCGTGAAACTGACGTTTCGCCCAGGCAAACAGTATTTCGTTTCAAGACCGTTCCCATGGGCGACCGTCACGTAAGTGCCATCACGGTCATCCTGGCCGACGTCTGTAACAGTTCCCTCCATTACTGCGGAAACCGGGCTGCCGGCGGGAGCGGCGATATCCAGGGCTTTATGGCTCAGATACTGGTCAAGCGTCGCGGAGTAGACGAGACTTTCTCCACTGTAAGCTTTCGTGATGTCGCCCTGAACCGGCATCATATTTGCAGAGGATTCCGTTTCACCGGAGTCTGTGCCGTTCTGGCTGTTGTCGGATGTATCGTCAAGACTGTCCGTAATCGGGATTTCCGCTGGGGCGCTGACGCTCGGCTCGGCAGATGTGTCGAGATCGCTCTCATAGGATATTTCTGACGATATATTTGCGTTTGATATGGCGCGATTGACGGCATAGATGGTAAGTCCGCTCATCAGCGCAAGCACTATCAGCGCCGCGACAATTTTCCGCATGGTGCCGGATCTGGAAGAATGTTCATTCTTGTTATTTTGATTGTTCCACTCAAACCACCTCCATCTTTATTCTTGCCTCGATAAATGCCAAACATACGGTGGGAATGACATCTTTTCTGCGTTAAAGGTACGATGTTTCATGCATTTGAGCGGAAAGATCGCCGGGGCGTTTGGCGAAGGAAGGCGGGAGTCGCTGAAATAGACTGAAAAACGAAAGTTTTTTTGTGGGTTTGTTTTGTATAGAAACTCCCATGATATCCGTTTGTAATTTGGTGCGCGCTGCGAGTAAAAAATGCAGTTTTTGCCTTGATTCAGTATATTGGAGATAATATAATTATAAGCAAAATGAAACGAAATACACGAAAAATCTGCGTGGATTGAAATATGAGATAGAAACAATGTTATATTTTCTCCCATTTTTATAAAGCTTTAAAGCTTTATAGAAAACCATAATAAAATGAATCAGATTCATTGGAAATAAGGAGAATTCATGGAAATCGAATGAGCTGACTGGAATTTTGACGAACCGGATAGAATAAGACAGGTTCAGCGAAATCTGACATTTTTTGTGGTTTCAGTATTTTTTGATAGAAGCAAAGACAAAATTGGCAGACGAAATTGATAAAGACGCATATCGTTTTCATTATTATAAAGATATTTGATACAAAACATTCTACATGGAGAAGAAGAAAGTTAAGTGAATAGCAGAAGGAGGCCAAATGGATTATATTTTTGCAGAGGGAAACGGACGTGAAATAACCGGAAAGGACAAAATCTTCGGGATCAGCCAGTTAGCGAAGCAGGCGGCAGCCGAGTACGGCAGAGAAAATATTGTAAATGCAACGATTGGAGCACTGCTTGATGACGACGGCAAGCTGATCGTTTTGTCCTCGATGGTGGATGTGCTGAAGGCACTGACACCCCAGGAGTTTGCGGAATACGCGCCGATTGCAGGAATTCCGGAGTATCTCGACGTCATAAAAACGGTCGCTTTCGGAAACCATGTGCCGAAAGGATATATTGAAGCCTGCGCGACGCCGGGCGGCACAGGTTCCATCAGAAATACGATTTCTAATTATTCGAAGCCTGGTGACAAGGTGCTGACGTCGAACTGGCATTGGAGTCCGTATCAGACCATCGCGTCGGAGATTGGGCGCACCATAGAAACATATGAGATGTTTGACAGTGAAGGAGCATTTTATTTTGAAGCGTTCCGCTCAAAGATCAGGGAATTGCTCAGCAAGCAGGACGGACTGGTGATCATTTTTAACGCGCCGGCGCACAATCCGACGGGTTATTCGCCTTCTGACGAAACATGGGACCGGATTATTGAGATTTTGAAAGAATGTGCCGTACCCGGGAAGAAGATTACGTTTTTCCTGGATATTGCATATATCGATTTTGCGGGGGATCCCGACAAGGCGAGGGAATTTCTTCCGAAGTTTGGAGATATGCCGGATAATATTCTGACGGTCGTAGGGTTCAGCGCGTCGAAGGGGTTCACTTTTTATGGTCTGCGAACGGGTGCTATGTTATGTGTTACGCAGAATCCGGAAATTGCGGCAGAGTTTAAGAGGGTCGCGTCATTTTCGAGCCGCGGGGCGTGGTCCAATTCGGCGAGGGCCGGTCAGGCAGCAATCGCGAAGGTATTTAATGACAAGACGCTTTTAGCAAAAGTTTTTGAGGAGCGCAAGAAGTATGAGGATTTGCTGTCGGCGCGATGTACAGCGTTTAAGGAAGCTGCGGCTGATGCAGGACTGACGACTTGTCCGTTTAATGCGGGGTTTTTTATTACGATTCCATGTGAAAATGATGATGCGGTAAATGAAGAATTGCAGAAGGAACGTATTTTTGCGATTGCGATCGGCGGTGGAATCCGGATTGCAATTTCGGCGATCAGTGAAGCGGCGTGTCGTGTGATTCCGGCGAAGATTGCGGCGGCAATTCAGAAGGTAAACGGCTGACATGAGGAATTTTTGAGGAAACGGTAATAAAATGTCGATCAAAGGAACGAAGAAAAAATCAAGAAAAAACAGCAATTACAGGACTGTTGTGAAATATATCACGATTGATCAGATCTGCAGAAAGGCGCTTTGCGATATGAGAAACTTCCCGCCGGCAAATCCTGAGATTGGGCAAAAGGAGGAAGTGATTCAGAATAAGTATGAAAAATCTGTAAACTTTTGTACGGTGGCACAGATTATTACGCCGCAGGAGCGCGACGATGTGTTTGAAGGCAGAAATCATGTGGCGATGTCAGATGAGAAAATCGCCGAGTTTACAGGGATTCCGATTTACCAGATACGGAAAAATGAGTTTGCGTTTAAAGCGAAGGAACCTGAGGATTTCGTGCGGGCGAGCATGGTCAGGCTGGCACTGTGTGATATGATAAACGACGTGATTTCAAGGATTGATCCTGATGAGAATGTTGAGATCAGTGAGGAACTGCTGGAAGAAGCGGCGTGTTATCTCAATTTTTGCTCGGCGAACGGCGTGATTACTGAGGAGCAGGGATTGACGATTTATGTACAGGTCAAGCAGAGACAGCAGATGGATTTTTCACTGATTTCGGACATTACAGGAATCAGTACGGATATTCTGGAAAAAATGGCGCAGGCGTAAATGGCGAAGCCGGCTCGATTAGCGGCCGAAAACGGGCAGAAAATGCGCAGTGCAGGCGATGCGCGGCGGCGAGCGGGCTTTGTCTTTATACGTCGCAACTGCGTCAGGGTGTTGAATTATGACTGCGCGCGGATTGAGACAGCGAAAATGGCGGCAGTGAAGACGGTAGAAAGGCGGAATCTTGGAGAGTTGATTCGCACTCAAGCGGAATTGTTTAATTCTCAACAGAATGATTGGGCGACAGATGAATTTTTAGCCTTGTCTGTCGCTTTTTTGTTATTTTGTGATTTCAATAGTTAAAAAAGTATCGATTGATATTTGATTGACATGGGAAAAAAATCAGATACAATATAGTTATGCTCTGGCATATTTACTGATTTCCCGTGTTTTCGACGGGAAATGCGGTTCTGCCGGAAAGAAAAGAAATAATTTATCAATCATATCACCGGTTTTCGGAAAAACTGCGGCATACGAGCCGCGAAAAGGAACGTGAAAAAGGCGCAAGGAAAACGCTCCACTCAGCATTCATTGTTTGTCGTGCTTCTGAAAACCGTGTCAGTTATCATTATGGAGAGGTACTTAGTATGAAAAGAATTATGAAAATACTTCTTAGCGCCTTCTGCCTGCTGATGGTCAGCACGCCGGCTGTATTTGCCGACGAGGCTGCTCATGAAGCTGTTAGTGAGGCGCTGCCGATCTGGAGTGTTATTCCCTTCGTCGGAATGTTGCTTTCCATCGCGATTTTTCCGCTCATAAAACCGGAATGGTGGGAACGCAATATGTTCAAAGTTGCGATTCTCTGGTCGCTCGTATTTCTCGTTCCGTTCACGATTGCTTTCGGGCCGGGGGAAGCGTTGTTCCGTTTTCTCGAATCGGTGCTCCTCGATTACGTTCCGTTTATCGTACTGCTGCTCGGTCTGTTTGTCGTTGCGGGCGGTATTGCGCTGAAGGGTACGCTTGCGGGTACGACAAAAGTCAACGCAATTCTGCTCCTTATCGGCACAGTTCTTGCAAGCTGGATCGGTACGACGGGCGCTGCGATGCTGATGATTCGTCCGGTTCTCAGGGCAAACGCCTGGAGAGAAAAAAAGGTTCACGTTGTCGTTTTCTTCATATTCCTCGTAGCGAATATGGGCGGATGTCTGACACCGCTGGGCGATCCACCGCTTTTCATGGGATTCCAGAGGGGAATTCCTTTTACGTGGACGTTCCATCTGCTGCCGATTCTCATCTTCAACATGGTAATTCTGTTTGTCATTTTCATCCTTATTGACAGGCGTTTTTACAAAAAGGAAATTGCGGCGGGCAGATCGCCTCAGGATATGGTCGGCAATTCCACAAAAGAGCCGATTAGAATCGAAGGCGCTCATAATATCATTTTCATCGCGTTGATCATCCTTGGGGTGATTTCCAGCGGCATGCTCCCTAAGATGTTCGATTTCTTCGCTGATGGCGCAGGCGTTCATATTTTTGATGATATCGTGTTCCCTTATGCGACGATAGTTGAAATTGCTCTGATTCTGCTGGCGTGCTTCCTGTCGCTGAAGACGACAAAAAAATCGACGCGTCAGCTTAACGAATTCAGTTACGGGCCGATTCTGGAAGTTGCAAAGTTGTTTATCGGGATTTTCATTACGATGATTCCGGCTCTGGCGCTGTTAAAAGTACATGGCGGTCAGCTCGGCATCGACCAGCCGTGGCAGATGTTCTGGAGTACAGGTCTGCTTTCGTCCTTCCTGGACAACACGCCGACTTACTTGGTATTCCTGCAGACTGCAGGTGCGTTGGGACAGGCGGGTATCCAGACGACTGTGGGGACCATTTCTCAGATTATGTTGGAAGCAATTTCTGCGGGCGCTGTATTTATGGGTGCGAATACTTACATCGGAAATGCTCCGAATTTTATGGTTAAGTCGATTGCGGAAGAAAATAAGATCAAGATGCCGAGCTTTTTCGGCTACATGGCGTGGTCTTTCGGAATTCTCGTACCGGTCTTTATTATTGATACGCTTGTATTCTTCTTATTTAAATAGAAGAAACGGATCAATCCTGTTCAGACAAATCGAATCCGGGCTGCGGGAGCTAAGTCATTTTAGCTCCCGCAGCCCGGTATGGTTTTTGCACTATGTGAGCAGCGATATTCATTTTAAGTGAGAACAAAACGATGATCATAAATGTTATTAAGAATGATTCGAAAATCGGCCAGCGTATAAAACAATAGAAAGGCTCTAAATCTAATCAATTCTATGGAAATGTTATTTAAACAGATGAAATTGTCAACCTTTCCAACCGGTTGATCGCGGAAAAAGCCGCAGGGGTCGCGCTGTCCTGCGCGACCTCTGCGGCAGATATTTTGCAGTATATATCGTCTTGACGCTGTAAGCCGTTTTACAGGATACTTTTTTGTCGAATATGCGTTTTTTGTAGATAGACAGATATTTTGCAATATATAGGGAAGAATCTATGTTTGCCGTCGGGCATAGAGGCGTGACGGAATATCACGTCTCTGGCGTGTTTTCAAACCAGACCGCATTCAAAACAAGGCCGACCAGCAGAATATAGCTAAGCCAATAGAACCAGAGAAGCAGCGCGATAATAGTTGCAAGACTTCCGTAAATCAGGTTCAGGTTTGAAAACGACGAAAAATAGACCTGATAGACCATGCTGGCGACGATAATGCCGACAGATGCAAACAGACTTCCCGGCAGTGTGTGACGCAGCGGAATCTTTTTATTCGGCAGGATCGAGTAGTTGACTGCGATGAACAGGAAATAAACCAGGAAAATGATCGGCCACCGCAGGACTAGGTAGATCCGTTCGATATGAAATTCGATATTGAAAAAGCGGCTGAGTCCGTTGGAAATCAGAGATAAGATCGTATTTCCATAAACGAGAATCAGCAGACTGGCGAGAATCAGCAGGATCAGCAGCGCTATGGTAAATACGGCGCGGAGCCTGATCTTAAAATATCCTGTGATTTGGTTCCCGCCGTCGATCCGATAGGTATAATTTGAAATCCTGATCAGTGAAAATTCAATTTTCGAAGACGCCCATAATGCGCCAATCAGGAAAACGATATTTATCCCGCCTGAGAGCGTGTGCTCAAAGGAATTTAGGAATGACGACAGAAACGAGTTGCTGGCAAACGTCGTTTCGATGATGCTGGAAAAGCCGCCCGTGACGCCAAAATATCCGAGAGCCTGTGTCAAAAGTGTGATGATAGGGACAATAGATAATATGAAGTAAAATCCCAGTTCGGCAGCCGCACCGTTATAATACGGGTCCTGAAGCCGCCGGATCAATGTCATCGTTTTATAGAGAATTTTTCGTTTCAACCGCTATTCCTCCGATTCTAACTTTTGCCGGAGTATTTCCAACGCTTTTGCACGATGACTGATGCCGTTTTTCTGTTCCGCAGTTAGCTGAGCATAAGTAACGGAATAACCGTCAGGCACGAACAACGGGTCATAACCGAAACCGTTTGTCCCCATGGGCGCCCTGTTAATTCTACCGGGACACTCCCCGCGGGCGACAAGTGTCGTGCCGTCTGGGCGAATCAGCGTGACGACGGAAACAAAACGGGCGCTGCGCTTGTTATCAGGCACATGTTCCATCAGTGCCAGCAGTTTGTCGTTATTTTTCTGATCGTCTGCATTTTCGCCGGCGAACCGGGCCGAATAGACACCGGGAGCGCCGTTCAACGCGTCGACTATCAGGCCGGAGTCATCGGCGATAGCCGTCATACCTGTGGCCTCCATAATGGCTTTGGCCTTGATCAGAGAATTTTCTTCAAAAGTGGTGCCTGTTTCTTCGACGTCGAGGCCGGCGGCAGCCGTTTCACTTTTCGGGATCACATTCATGCCGAAAAGCTTCGTAATCGATTCAATTTCGGCGATTTTGTGGCGATTGCCTGTGGCAGCGACTATCGTGACATCTTTATAATCTTTGCTCATGGTATCATTCCTCAGTTCATATCATTCATGCGGTTTTCTTTATTGATGCTCAAATGAATCAAATAACTTGTGAAAATCCATGAAAACTCAAGCAAATTTTCTCATTTTATGTATTTTTTATTTTATCAGTTTTCGTGCCTGCTGGCAAGAAACAGACGCAGGGCAGCAGCATTTAAACATTGATACTGGCTGTTTCCAAAGAATCAAACAGAACATGGTTCCAATCACCTCCAAACGACCAGATACAGGGATGAGCAAAATTCCGATTTGTTCGTAAGAAGAATCAACACATAGATTACAATGTAAAAAATAAACGGTATATTGTTGCTTGATTTTATGAAATGTGCTTTTTCTCATCATCTGCCATATACGGAATACGGAGATAGGTCCCGGTTTGCCCACAGAAGCGGGCGATATCCGGAGAGATTCAAATAAATTTTAAAAAATTGCGAATAAGTTTTGACAAAATGGCGGATAAGGACATAATCATTTAAAACAGCCGGATTGTCGGGAATTCGTATCTGGTGTATAATAATTAATACAGATGACGTGCCGGTGTCTTTTTCGTTTTCGGCCGAAAGGTTTTTCCGGCGAAGCAAAGGGATTTCAGAATCATCATAAATTTCATCGAATGATGTTTTTTGGCTGTCTTGACACCGCAGGTTGTATCGCATAAAATATTAATGATACCCTTGTGTGGAGTAGTAACGTGTGTTCCGTTGTTTTGCGGGAACACATTTTCGGAGGAGAAAAGTGGCTAAGTTTTTAGTAAAAAATAATGGGCCTCTCAAAGGCGAGGTTACGATCAGCGGAGCAAAAAATTCGGTTCTTCCGATCATGGCTGCAACTCTGCTGACCGATGAGGAGTGTGTCATCTGCGACGCTCCTGATCTGAGGGACGTGGACGTGATGTGCCGCCTTCTCAGGGGACTTGACGTCAGAGTCAGGGCTGATGTAAAAGAAAATACGCTGCATCTTCAGGCAGAAGAAATAACAAAAATCGAAGCCCCTTTTGAGCTTGTCAAGCGGATGCGGGCGTCAATCCTGATGCTGGGACCGCTTCTTGTCAGGAACAAGCGCGCCCGCGTGGCGATGCCGGGCGGGTGTCCTATTGGCGCCAGGCCGATAGATCTTCATCTGAAAGGATTTGAACTTCTCGGAGCCGCTGTGGAATACGCGCCGAGCTATGTGGAAGTTACGGCGGACAGGCTCAGAGGCGCAAGGATCTATCTCGACTATCCGAGCGTAGGTGCCACGGAAAATATTATGGCTGCCGCAACGCTGGCTGAGGGCACGACTATCATCGAAAATGCCGCTAAGGAACCGGAAATCGTCGATCTCGCCAGTTTTTTGAACAAGATGGGCGCAAGGGTCAAAGGTGCGGGTACAGATACGATAAAGATAGAAGGCGTGGAGCGCCTGCATGGAACGAAGCATTTCGTAATACCCGACCGGATTGAGACGGGAACGTTTATGGTGGCGGCGGCCATCACGCGAGGCGACGTACTTCTGAAAAATGTAGTTTCCGATCATGTAAGACCGATTATTTCAAAGCTGACGGAATGTGGCTGTAGCATCATCGAAACGGGGGATGGGCTGCGCGTCAAGGCGGATGAAAATGAGCTGGTATCGACCGATATTACGACGCTGCCGTATCCCGGTTTTCCGACGGATATGCAGTCGCCGTTCATGGCGCTGCTGACGACAGTCAGAGGAAAGAGCAATATTGTCGAAACTGTTTTTGAAAACAGATATATGCATATTAACGAGTTGAACCGTATGGGCGCGAAAATCGGCATCGAGGGCAGGACCGCTGTAGTTCAGGGACCGGCGCATCTGCGGGGATGTCAGGTCATGTCTACTGATCTCAGGGCTGGTGCGGCGCTTGTTCTGGCGGGTTTGGCCGCCGAGGGCGTAACAGAGATTTCCGAGATTTATCATATTGAACGCGGATATTCTCAATTTGTAGAAAAACTCAGACGACTGGGCGCGGATATTGAACGCGTCAGCGACTGGCAGGAGCCTGAAGAGGAAGAACGGCTGGCTTAGGAGCCGTGTGTTTGTGAAATCCGGCGGGGTGGTGCAGTGTCGGGCAGGACGCAAATATCAGCAAAAGGGTAAAACTTTATATATTAAATAACTCTGAAAAACTCTGCGAATCGTATCATTCGATTCGCTGAGTTTTTTTAACGGGCTCTACATGTGGAAAAAGATGTCACGAAATCCGGTGGATTTTATGAATTCTGTGAATTAAGTGAACGGAACCGGGACGAATCCCGTAAATCTTGTAGATTGCGTGAATTGGAGCAAAGTGCGGCGGCAGGCTGTAAGAAGCATGATGATGGCCGGATGGGAAAAATATGACAACATGATATTACAATAAAAAATGATGGTTTTATATAGGAACGGAAGAAAGGATGGAGTAAAAGTATGGTCAGATTTATTGAATATCCAAAGTGTTCAACCTGTAAGAAGGCAAAGAAATGGCTTGAAGATCATGGCATTGATTTTGAGACGCGGGATATTAAGGCGGAAAATCCGACGGAGGCAGAGTTGCGTGAATGGCATGGTGTCAGCGGACTGCCACTCAGGAGATTTTTTAATACGAGCGGCCAGTTGTATCGCGAGAGAAATCTAAAGGATCGTCTTTTGGAGATGTCGGAAGATGAACAGTTTGCACTGCTGGCAACTGACGGAATGTTGGTGAAACGCCCGATTGTCGTGATGGACGGCGCGGTGCTGGTCGGGTTCAAGGAAAAGGAATGGGAAGAAAAATTCGCGGCATTGTAGAAATCTTCTAATGGGAAGCCTGTATAGATAATTTGTGAAGAATTCATTGAATTGAAAAATATTGTATTAAATGGCGGTAAGAAATGATAACAGGATTGAATGACAAAGCGGCAGAATCGGGTCTGTTTTACAACCTCTGATAAATTATGTCGGATTCTGCTTGACAGAAGAACGATGGCATGATATTCTAAATACGTGGTTAGAAGATTCTAACCACGTATATTTTGTTTAACAGTTAGAAATAAATAACTATCTTGGAAACAATGGATTTACGGAGATTAAAGCGGAAAGGAGGCGTTTTGAATGAGTGTTGTTATCATCGGCGGCAATGAGTGCATGGTTAATCAGTATCAGGAAACCTGCAAAGAGCATGGATGCAGGGCGAAGGTATATGTAAAGGAAAACGGCGGGTTTTCCAAGAGAATGGGAAGTCCGGACCTGATGATTTTGTTTACGAGTACCGTATCGCATAAAATGGTTCACAGTGCCGTATCAGAGGCGAAAAAAAACAGTATTCCTATCGCGAGATCTCATTCCAGCAGTGTTTCGGCATTGAATGATGTTTTAACGAAGTTCTGCGCAGGCAGGACGACATGATACACACGTAGCAGCTGTATTATTGTCCGGCGGGCCGAAAGACGAGGGGTAATGTGGGTGAAATGTATAAGCGGTACAGCAGACCAAGACAGGGCCGCATCGGCACGCAGCAAAAAGATACGGCGGAAAAGCTGATTGAGGTTATTTATTACGAAGGGAGGAATAGGCAGATGCCTCTGGCGATGGCAAAGACGGGAGAAGTGTACGTAATAAAAAAAGTCGGCGGAAATCCGGAAACGAAAAAGTTTTTGGAAAGTCTGGGCTTTGTGAACGGCACATTTCTGAAGGTCGTGTCATTTAATCAGGGTAATCTCATCGTCAATATTAAGGATTCGCGGATCGCGATAGACAGATCTATGGCGATGAAGATTATCGTCTGATATATTTGTTAGTTATAGTTTCAGATAGTTGCAGGAAGGAAATAAACGTATGAAAACTTTGAGGGAAACCAAGATCGGCGAAACTGTGAAGGTGGTCAAAATTCAAGGCAGCGGAGCTGTGAAGCGTCGTATCATGGACATGGGAATCACGAAGGGAACGACGATTTACGTAAGAAAGGTCGCTCCGCTGGGCGATCCGATCGAGCTTACGGTGAGAGGCTTTGAATTGTCGCTGAGAAAAGCGGATGCTGAGAGTATTTTCGTAGAGTAAATGGAAGTGCGCGGTGTATTTTTTGATTGATGACGAAAAATATCGAATTGATTGTATTTAATTGATTTAGCCCGTATTTTTTGGGCCGCGCTGTTTTATGAACAGATGAGTGATTGCATGAAAGGAAATTTTGACATATGATGAAGATTGCGCTCGCAGGGAATCCGAACTGCGGAAAAACAACGCTGTTTAACGCTTTAACAGGCGCCAATCAGTACGTAGGCAACTGGCCGGGCGTTACGGTGGAAAAGAAGGAAGGTCGTTTGAAAGGCCACAAGGATGTGATGATCGCCGATTTACCGGGGATTTATTCACTTTCGCCGTATACGCTGGAAGAGGTTGTGGCGAGAAATTATCTGATCAATGAACGTCCGGACGCGATTTTAAATATTATCGACGGTACGAATCTCGAACGAAACCTGTATCTGACGACGCAGCTGCTCGAAGTGGGGATTCCGATGGTTGTCGCTGTCAATATGATGGATATTCTGAAAAAACGCGGAGATAAGCTGAATTCAAAGCAGCTTTCTCAGGAACTGGGATGTCCAGTTATTGAAATTTCGGCGTTGAAAGGTACCGGCGTTGAGGAAGCGGCTGATGCAGCCGTTAAGGCGGCGTCAGGCGGAAAGTTTGTGCCGAAGCATAGTTTTACGGGAAGTGTGGAACATGCTATCGCACATATCGAAGAAGCGCTGCTCCATAATTATCCGGAGGAACAGCAGCGATGGTACGCTGTCAAACTGTTTGAGAGAGATCCCAAGATCCTCGAAATGATAAACGTAGATAAGAATCTGCTGGAGCATATTGAACAGGATATTAAGGCTTGTGAGGCGGAATATGACGATGACGCGGAAAGCATTATCACGAATGAGCGGTATACATATATTACATCAATTATTGATCACTGCATCAACAAGGCCAAGACGGGAGATAATCTGACGACATCGGATAAGATTGACCGGATTGTGACCAACAGATGGCTGGCGCTGCCGATTTTCGCAGTAGTGATGTTTGTCGTATATTATATTTCCGTAACTACGGTAGGCGGCTGGGCGACTGACTGGGTCAACGACGGTGTGTTCGGCGACGGATGGCATCTGTTTGGAATCGAAAGTATTACTGTGCCGGGGATTCCGGTGCTGATCGGAAAACTGCTGGATGCTATCGGCTGCGCTGACTGGCTGTCAGGATTGATTCTCGACGGTATTGTCGCCGGCGTCGGTGCGGTGCTCGGTTTCATTCCTCAGATGCTGGTCCTGTTTCTTTTTCTCGGCTTCCTGGAAGGTTGCGGATATATGGCGAGAGTCGCATTCATCATGGACCGTATTTTCAGAAAATTCGGGTTGTCCGGAAAATCGTTTATTCCGATGCTCATCGGAACGGGCTGCGGCGTGCCGGGTGTCATGGCTTCTAGAACTATCGAAAATGAGCGTGACCGCCGTATGACGATTATGACGACCACATTTATCCCTTGCGGCGCTAAACTGCCGATTATCGCTCTGATTGCGGGCGCAGTTTTCAACGGCTCGCCATGGGTCGCTCCAGGCGCTTATTTCCTGGGTGTATTTTCTATTATCATTTCGGGTATTTTCCTGAAGAAGACGAAAATGTTTAAGGGTGATCCGGCGCCGTTTGTTATGGAACTGCCGGCTTATCATCTGCCGACTGTCGGCAGCGTGCTCAGAAGTATGTGGGAGCGCGCATGGTCTTTCATCAAGAAGGCCGGAACGATTATCCTTCTGTCTACAATTTTCGTATGGTTTACTTCTTACTTTGGATTTGTAAACGGCGGTTTCAGAATGTTGGATGAATCTCAGATGGATCACAGTATCCTGTCTTATCTTGGTAGAGCGATCGCATGGATCTTTATTCCTCTTGGCTGGGGTACGTGGAAAGCTGCCGTTGCGACGATTACGGGACTGGTTGCGAAAGAAAACGTCGTCGGCACGTTTGGGATTCTGTACGGCTTCGCGGAAGTTGCAGAGGCTGGCAATCAAATCTGGGGCAATGTGGCAGCAGACTTTACTCCTGCAGCAGCGTTGTCGTTCCTGACGTTCAATCTGCTCTGTGCACCTTGCTTCGCGGCGATGGGCGCCATCAAGCGGGAGATGAACAACACGAAGTGGTTCTGGTTTGCTATCGGTTATCAGACGATTTTCGCGTATATTATGGCGTTCATAGTTCATCTGGTAGCGATGCTGTTCTTTTAAAAACGGAATGGACTTGATGGAACTGAATAGAAATCGGACAGGCGAAAACTTTTTGTCCTCGGAAATCACAAATATCCGGAATCGTGATATGATAAAGGAAGGCGAAACTCTGCGGAATTTGGAAGCAGAGGGCAACAGAACGAATGTTAGGTTTGTGAATTTACAGGAGGTACTGTAAGATGATGAGTTACATATCGACTGCGATTGTAGGGTTGATCGTGATAGGGGTCGTGTTTTTGGCGGTGCGTTCTCTCAGAAAGGACCAAAAAGCGGGGAAATCTCTTTGCGGAGGCGGATGCGGCGGTGACTGCGCCTGCTGTCGCGGCAGTGTTTTTACTGATCTTGAGGATTATGCAGAAGAATCAAAAATGAATCATACGTTAAAATCATAATTTGCAGCGCGGGTTGCGATAATATCGGGCAAAGCGGCAGAGATATGAGGCGATAGCAGCTTGATGAAATCATAAACCGTGGCGTGGCACTGTCAGAGTGTGACAAGGCCGGACGCCGAATGACAGCAAAGGCGGCCAACAAATATGATTTGACAATATCTGTTACCTCAAAGCATACTGTTTATTTCCAATAAAAAGAAGGGCCGGACGTTCGGAGTGAGCGCGGTCCTTCTGCTGTTTTTTGCAGTGGTATTGGCGAAGCGATGGTGATAAATAAATGGAATCTCCAAGTGTCATAGAAAGGAATGATCTCGATATCGTCTAAAATCATCTGTCGGTTGCAAAATCTGCACATGTTTATTATAATATGAGGTATTAGTTCTTGCTGAAGATGGTTTCTGTCAGAGCCAAAGCGGAGGAATCGAAATGCTGAAAAGAGTATCGGTATTCATTGTAAACAAGCGCCGCTGGATTGCAGTGCTGATGATCGCTTTAGTGGTAGTCAGCGGCTTTCTTATGCAGAAGGTAGAAAAAAACGAGGATATGACAAAGTATCTGCCGGATGATTCCTCCATGAAAGCCGGTGCGGATATTATGGCGAATGAATTTCCGGAGATGGAAACGACAAATACGATCCGTGTGATGTTTGACGATTTGACGGCGGAACAGAAAGTAGAGATCCAAAGAAAACTGGACGCTATCCCTTATACGGACAGTGTGACGCATGAGGACAGTGCGGAGTACAATAAGGATAATCACACCCTTTATGTGATAGGAACAACTTATGATTTCGGCAGCAAAGAGGAGTTATCTGTCGAAAAGGCGCTGGACGAAGATTTTGGGAAATACAGCATGGTTTGGCATGCCGATGACACGGGTACGATGGAGATTCCGGCATGGATTATGATTGTGGCGGTTTCGCTTTTAATGGTGATTCTTTTTGTAATGTGCGGATCGTGGATCGAGCCGCTTCTATTCCTTGCGGTCATAAGCGCAGCTATCGTCATTAACATGGGAACGAATATTTTTATGGGAAGCGTTTCCGATATAACCTTTTCCATAGCGGCTATTTTGCAGCTTGTTCTCTCGATGGACTATTCGATTATTCTCATCAACCGTTATCGTCAGGAGCGGGAGCTGGCCGCAGATAAAGAAACCGCCATGAAAAACGCGCTGACCAATGCGTTTTCTTCGATTGCATCCAGCTCGCTCACGACCGTTGTGGGACTTTTGATGCTGGTTTTTATGAGTTTTAAGATCGGGATGGATCTCGGTATCGTACTTGCCAAAGGTGTTTTTATCAGTATGGTCTGCGTTCTTACCATGCTGCCCGGTGTGATCCTTGCATTCGACAAACTGATCGTGAAAACAGCGAAGAAATCGCCGCATATTCCCATGGGCTGGGCGGCTGCTTTCAGCTACAAACTGCGTTACGTCATTGGAGTTTTTTTCCTGATTTTCTTTATCGGAGCATGTTTTTTGCAAACACGGACGGGGATTGCCTATACGCTTGCAAGAGATGATCCTGTAGCGTCTGTGTTTCCCGCTGACAATACGCTAGTGATGGTTTATGAAAATAAAGACGAAGATAAAGTTGCAGAACTTGCCGCTGAGTTAGAGGAAAACGATAACATAAAATCTGTCAACGGATACAGTACGACGCTGGCAAAACCCTGCACTGCCGAAGAACTGGCGGCGGAAATTTCCGAAATGGACAGCGGAATGGGTCTTGACGTAAGCGTGATTAAAATGCTGTATTACGACTATTTCAACGGAACGGTACAACCGATGACGGCATCCGGTTTTTTGCGTTTTCTTTCCGATACTGTTCTTAAAAACGAAACCTTTGCCGGATATATTGATGAGGATATGCGGGATCGGATGGATATGCTTGACAGGTTCTCCGAAAAAACCGCTCTCACTGCGCCTATGACGGCCGATGAACTTGCGGATTTCTTTGATATGGAAAAAGACGATATCCAAGAGCTTGTGCTGTTTTATACAATCAAAAACGGAGGCGTTCCCGCCGGTTCCATGACGCTGCCGGCATTTACCGATTTTGTTCTGAACGAAGTGGCGTCAGATGAAACGTATGGTTCGATGTTCGATGAGAAAACCCTTTCTCAGATGCATCAGCTTGCCGGCTTCACGAACGCGGAAAAAATGAACGCGCCGGTGAGCTATACGGATATCGCTTCTTTAACGGGAATGGACGCAGATACCGTGAAACTGCTGTTTATCTATTATTACGCTTTGTCTGACAGCTATACTCCTGGCACGATGACGCTGCCGGAGTTTGTGACATTCCTGCAATCAGATGTGATGAATGACGATACCTTTGCTTCGTTTATTGACGACAATGCAAAGGCGCAGATCAGTCAGATAGCGATGTTCACAGACAAGACGGCGCTGGAAGCCCGCCACACCCCGGCTGAACTTGCAGAGTTGCTGGGTATGGACGAAAATATAGTCAATACGATTTTTGCATCGGCAAATGCGCAGGATGCCGACGGCAGTCAGATCAGCGAAACAACCATGTCGCTTTCAGAAATGGTTCATCTCATTCTCGCCGATCCCGCTATACAGGGATTTTTAGACGAAGAAACGGTTGCCCGACTTACCATGATACAGGGACTGATCGAAGCGACGCAAAGCGGTATGGCTTTTTCCTATTCTGAGCTTTCAACAATGCTGGGTATGGACAGCAATATGCTGAAAATGGTTTTCACTTATCATGATTCCAAAGTGCAGATGGATTCGTGGCGGATTTCGATGAAGGCGCTGGTTGATTTCCTGCTGAATCACAGGGAACAGTTTGGATCGATGATCAGCGGTGCGCAGTTCGAGCAGCTTCAGATGACACAGGAACTGATAAATGCTTCCGCAAACGGTACGCTTTACTCCGCAAAGGGACTTGCCGATCTTCTCGGAATATCCGAAGATCAGGTTCAGCAGCTTTATCTTTTATATATCAGCCGCCACGGGGATACATCCGGCTGGACGCTTTCTGTCAAAGAGTTCGTAGACTTTGTTTGCAGCGATATATTGTCTGATCCCGATTTTTCTGATCAATTTGACGACAATACCGCAGAATTGCTCTATTCAACTCAAAGTCTTGTAGATGCGGTTCTGTCCGGCAAAACATATACGGCCGGCGAGATGAGCGAACTTCTTGCGGGATTGAGCGGCGATTTGGATACAAACATGGTGGAACTTTTGTATCTGTACGCTTCCAGCGAAAATGCCGACCTTGCAGAACGCACGATGTCGGTGGAGACGCTGTTCCGCTATCTGACCGATGAGGTTTTGGACGATGCTCGTTTTTCAAAGTTGATCGATGATAAGATGCGCAGCGATTTGCTGGATGCAAAGGCAGAACTGGACGACGGCAAGGCGCAGCTCGTTTCGGACAGGTATTCCCGCTTGATTATCACTACCTCCTATCTGGAGGAATCACCGGAAACCACCGCGTTTCTTGATGCGTTGAACGCCCGCTGCGAGGAATTGCTTACGGGAGAGTATCATTTTGTCGGCAATTCCGCCATGGTCTATGAAATGCAGAAGATTTTTGACAAAGAACTGACCTTTATTACACTGCTCACCGCCTTTGCCATTTTCCTCATTGTTGCACTGACCTTCCGCTCCCTGTTTATCCCGCTTCTTCTTGTACTGGTGGTGCAGGCGGGAGTCTATGCGACGGTATCTGTCGTTGGATTTAACGGCGGCAGTATGTATTATCTGGCGCTTTTGATCGTGGAATGTATCCTGATGGGGGCAACCATCGATTACGGAATCCTGTTCACAAATTATTATCGGGAAAACAGAGTTTCCCTTCCGGTAAAAGATGCTCTGAAGGCGGCTTATGCGGGTTCCGTGCATACGATTTTGACATCAGGGCTGATCCTGATTCTTGTAACGGCGATCGTTGGCAATTTCTTTAAGGAGCCGACGGTTTCCGCCATCGTAGGAACGATCTCTATCGGTGCTCTGTTTGCTACGATACTGATTCTGTTCGTCCTGCCGGGGCTGCTCGCACTCTGTGATAAATTTGTTTGCCGGAAGAAAAAGCAGTGATAAAATAAGAACAAGAAAAAGCGGATTGACAATATAGAACATACGGAGATGAGCAAAACTCCGATTTATTCACAAAATAACCGACATATGGTTCGTGATGTTAAAAAACAAACGATATCTTGTTATTCAGCTTTGCGAGATGTGTGTTTTGCTCAATCTCGATAGAATATAATGAAATGATCCATATATTCATTATCCGGCATAAAGAAGAACATCTGTATTATGATATGCTTGACGAACCCCGCCCGGTGCAAATCAATTTGCCTGCCGGACGGGGCTTTTTTGTTTTCATGCCGGATGAAATATGATAGCGCTGTAACAGTTTCATTTGGCATCCGCTGACTGCTCAGATGTCTGAAAATCTGTCCCAGTTCATATTACAATTATCTGAATATCCAGGAAAGCGGATGACGATGCTTTCCAAAGAAATGATCGAAGATAAAATCAGCTTTTAAAAGATTCCGGAAGCAGTTGGGAAAGCGTAAATATTCGCTGAGCGCCATTGTTGCTGACGCAGATGATTTCCATATCCGCAGATGCAAATTCAGCGAGAAACTGACGGCATGTACCGCAGGGCGTGCAATAATTTTCGCTGCTGCCGACGATGGCAATTCGGGTGAAATCACGGTGTCCCTCGCTGACGGCCTTTGCGGCGGCAGTGCGCTCGGCACAGATTGTCGCTCCAAACGCGGAGTTTTCAATGTTGCATCCCATGTAGACCGTTCCGTCAGAGCATTCCAGCGCGGCGCCTACGGCAAAGCCTGAGTAAGGACAGTAGGCACGGGCTTTCATATCGGCGGCCTTTCGGATCAGATCGTCTTTCGTCATGTTTAATTCCTCCAAAATATTGCCAGGTATCTGCGGGACATCGAAGAAAGGAGTTGATTTTCAGGATTCCACAGAAAGCTGCAAAAAATTGATAGCGAAACGTAAAAAACCCGGAAGAACAACTGTCTTCCAGGCTTATGAAACCATGTTAATTACGGCTTTGTGAAATTTGGTGCACGCGAGAAGATTCGAACTTCCACGGAGGTTAATCCACACGGACCTGAACCGTGCGCGTCTGCCAGTTCCGCCACGCGTGCATCTTTCTGTTTCAGCAGTTTCACATCGCCGACTTATTCAGTTTACAACGCAGGCAGAGTTTTGTCAACATTTTTTTAATTTTCCCAAGATGGAGGAATTTAGAAAAATTAGGAAAATATTATAAATTAAGAGGCGCGATTATAAAAATTCCTTTTTCAACCACAAATTGCAGGGACAAGTGGGATACTTTACAGTAGAAATTGGAACTCCAGACATTGTTCATGGTGATTGTCACCTGTCGTAGATGATATTTGGATTCCATTCCTTTTACCACGTGGCGTCGCTATGGATTTTCTTTGTTATCGAAGTGTCCAACTTGATTTTACAATCAACCATATTTTTTAAAGATTTTATCCTGGTAATAGTAATGCTCGAACGACTGATTTTTATTGCATTTGCCAGCCCCTGTTGCGTAAAGTGCTGTTTTGAAAGATATAGAGCATCGATCAGGTTTCGTTCCTTCTCCTTGCGTTTCAGCGTAACGGAAGGAGAACCTTGAGTTTCATGGAAAACAGTCTCTGTGTCCCGTCTGTCTAAAAAAATAATTGAAATAATAAAATAAGCTTGACAGGAGAAAGCGGGTAGATTATAATACATCTCAAAATCCTATGAAACATATGTAAGAGATAGGTTATAAAAGAAAGGAGAAAATTACCATGTGGAAATCAAAGAAAGCGCATTGAAACAGATCGTCGAAATGTCGAGTCTGAAACGGAGTCGTTATCGCTAAGAAGCCGGAACTATGGGAGCGTTGCGCTGATCATCACGGGAGAGACAGACCGTCCGGATCGGCAGAACGGAAAAATGCAAAATGAAAAATGAAAAGACTGACTGGAAAACCGGAGGTTTTGTTAAATATTTTAACATACTTCCGGTTTTTTAATGAACAACATGTAAAAAAATATGTGAAAAGAAAGGAAATGAAAATGAAAGGAAGAAATGACCATAAGTTATCAAAAAAATCAGCAGCATTATTTCTGATTGTTGCTCTCGTGGCGGGAACGCTTACGGCGTGCGGAGATTCCGAAGCGTCAGGCCAGTCAAGCGACGGGGAAGTGCAGAAGATCCTGGTCGGCGTGCCTACGAACTTTGAAAATACGTCTTTTTTGGATGAAGACGGTGAGTTGAAAGGATACGAGATCGACCTTTTAACGAAAATTGATGAAAAACTCGACAATTATGAATTTGAATTTCAGCAGTCACAGTTCGACAATATCCTGCTCTCGCTCGACAGTGGTAAGATTGATATGGGTGCGCATATGTTCGAGTACAGCGAGGAACGCGCACAGAAATATCTGTATGGCGACGAAGGCTACCGCGATTTCAGCGTACATTTGATCGCGATGAAGGGCAGCGGTTATACTACACTGGAAAGTCTGGCCGGAAAGACGATCGGAATAATCTCTGAAACAGACAACGCGGGTCTTCAAATCCAGAAATATAATGAGAAAAATCCGGAGAAAGCCATCCACTTTGATTATTATGGCGAGGGCACCGGCACGGATGTGATCATGAAGACGCTTGAAGAAGGGAGATGGGAGGCCGTAGTGGGCACTCAGAGCGATTTTGAACAGAGACAAGAAACGTTCGGAGATAAATACGAGCTGGGCGAAACGGTCACTGAGTCGGAAGCGTATTATCTGTACCCGGATGACGGGGAACACGAAGCGTTGAAGGATGCCGTAGATCAGGCGGTCAAGGAATTGAAAGAGGATGGAACACTGAATGAGCTGGCCGAAGAATGGTACGGAACACCGGCTTATTATAATTAGAGAGAAGCAGTTATGAATGATTTGTTCAGCTTTGACAGATTTATAAAAGCGTTTCCTCAAATCTTTGAACATCTGGGGATTACATTTCGATTCCTTGTCGTTTGTACGATATGGATGACTATATTCGCCGTGATTCTGGCGGTTCTGCGGATTAAAAAGATTCCTGTGATCCATCAGATCCTCGGTGTGTATATCTCCTACATGAGGGGGACACCGTTTTTGGTGCAGATGATGGTCGTATATTATGGGCTGCCCGTGCTGGTCGAGGGGCTGTTCGGTGTAAACATCAATCGTTGGGATGCGCTGCTGTTTGCTGAAATCGCCATGATCATGAACGAATCCGCGTTTCTTGGCGAAACCATCCGGGGCGTAATTCTTTCGATTCCGACCATCCAGTCGGAAGCAGGGTTTTCCATCGGTATGACACAGATGCAGACTTTCCGGAGGATCGTCTTTCCGCAGGCTGTCAGAATTCTGATTCCGTCTTACGGCACGGAGATCGTGGCCGTCTTTCAGAATACATCCATGCTCTACATGGTGGGAATCGTGGACATGATGGCAAGAGCAAAGAGCATCAACGCATCGACGAATCATTCTCTGGAAGCCTATGCGGTCATCGCAATCATCTATATCACATTCAGTTTATTGATAAAATTCGCGTTCAGTTACGCGGAAAAAAAGACAGCATACGGAAGGCGGTGAAAAGTGTATGTCGTTTCGAATAGATTATTTTCTCGAATGTCTGAAGTCCGGTGCAGCATATATACCGGTCACATTAAAGCTGGCAGCCATCATCTTCTGTGTCTCCGCGTTTCTGGGATGGATCATCGCGACGGTACGCTTTTTCCGAATCCCGTTTCTGTCGAAATTTTTCGCCGGTTTCATCACGATCTATATGGGAATCCCACATATGCTGGCTCTGAATGTGTATTACCTGATCGTCGTCATGACGTTTAACAGCGTGGCGTTATTTTTCCATCTGCCGTTTACGCTGAAAGACGTGAATTTCATGTGCGTGGCGTATTTCACAATGATCCTGAGCAATTCCTGCTGGATGAGCGAGAGTTTCCGGGGAGGTTATCAGGCCATCGAAAAAGTGCAGTTTGAAGCGGGGTACAGCGTAGGTTTGACGACGGTCCAGACGCTGAGGCGGATCGTGCTGCCGCAGATGGTGCCTGTCGTGCTTCCAAATCTCATAAACTGGCTTTGCGGCACTGTAAAGAATGTGAGCTTGATTTCGGCCATCGGTCTGATCGAAGTGATGGGCGGAGCAACGATTCCGTGCGGCAGGACGTACAGTTATCTGGAAGGGTATCTGGCGGCGGCAGTGATTTACTGGGTGATCGTCGTTATCATCGAACAACTGGGGAAAATACTGGAACAGCACAGTGGAAAGTACAGGAGAAGAACATGATAAGACTGAGAAATGTAGAAAAATCCTTCGGAAAACTCGAAGTCCTGAAAGATGTATCACTGGACGTCGACGATGGTGAAGTCATTGTCATTCTGGGTCCCAGCGGTTCGGGAAAGACGACGCTTTTGCGGTGTATCAATTTTCTGGAACGAGCGGACGCGGGAAAAATGAGTATCGACGAAAAAGAAATCGACTTAAAGCATGCGACGAAAAAAGAAATCCTGGATGTGAGGAGACGGACCGCGTTTGTTTTTCAGAATTACGGGCTTTTTTCTCATAAGACGGCGCTCCAGAATGTGATGGAGGGGCTTGTGACTGTCCAGAAAAAATCGAAGGAGGAGGCGAAACAGATTGCCGAGGAGGCGCTTGAGTGGGTCGGTGTACTCGACAAAAAAGATTATTATCCGATTCAGCTTTCGGGCGGCCAGCAGCAACGCGTGGGTATCGCCAGGGCTGTAGCGCTCAAACCGGAGGTCATCCTTTTCGACGAGCCTACTTCCGCGCTCGATCCGGAACTTGTGGGAGAGACGCTGGATGTCATCAAGAAAGTCGCAAAAACCGGTATTACGATGGTCATTGTGACGCATGAAATGTCGTTTGCCGAAGACGTGGCCAACAAAATTGTCTTCATGGACGGTGGATTTGTCGTGGAAGAAGGAACACCGAACCAGATATTTACCAATCCCAAAGAAGAACGGACGCGGGAATTTTTATCGAGGATTTTACCAAAAGATATGTATTACATATAAAAACTTTATATGCTATATGCCCATCCATAGGATTTTAAGAAGCATTTTTGAAATTTTTTTACGGGAAAAGAGGTTTGCGGCGGAGATTTCCGGCGGCAAACGTGTAGAAAAAAGAGACAGCATCGAAGCACAAGTCTGCCCCGTGCTTTTATTCATAAAACAGAAGGAAGGAATGTCAGGGCGTAGACCCAGCGAGAACTGATCGGGGAAGCATATGGATATAAATCGGCAGAAGAAAATCATCAATCATTCCATCCATTTATGGGGGATGGAATAAAACTTCAAAGGGATATCGGGAGAGATATTGACAAATTTCAAATATTGAGATAGGAGGTTCAGATATGTCAAACGTGCAGTATTCAGGCGTGCGGGAAAGCGTACCCGGCAGGCTGAATGATCTGGGGACGACGAGCAGGCAGGCGGAGGAGGATTTCAAAAAAGGTTGTCTGAAGCGGGCGGACCGGAGTTTCGCGCAGGGTCTGCAGTGTCAGCAGATCAACAGTATGGCGGCACTGATGTCGCTGGAAGATGCCGTATTTATTTCTCATTCGCCGCAGGGCTGTGTCGGCTGTACGATCATGGCGGTCGATATGTACCGCGTCGGACAGGCGCACAGAGGAATTAAAAATATTAAAAATCCGCGGATCATCGTCACAAATCTCGACCAGAAGAGTGTCGTTTTCGGCGGGGATGAAAAACTGCGGAATTCCGTAAAGAAAGCGGTGGAACGTTATCATCCGAAGCTGGCGTTCATCTATGCGTCCTGTGCGTCAGGCATCATCGGAGACGATATCGACGACATTTCGGCTGATCTGCAGAAACAATACCCGGACACGCTGATCATTCCAATTCACTGCGAGGGATTCAAGTCGAAGATCTGTGCTTCCGGTTTTGACGCAGCGTTTCTTTCCATCAATAAATACATATTAAAAGGAAAGCAGATTCCGAAGGAAAAGGGACTTGTTAATCTGTTCGCGCCGACCACGGTCAGCTATGCTGATCAGAAAGAGATGGAGCGGATGCTCGCAGCCATCGGCGTCAGGGTTAATTACATCCCGTTTTACAGTTCGCTAGAAAAGATCAGGAGAATTCCGGCGGCGGAAGCGTCGACTTCCATCTGTAAAGTTTTCGCTGACGAATTCATGAAGACTTTGTGGGAGGATTACGAGATTCCGTATTCCCATACCGTGATGCCGATCGGCATCCGCAATACGGATAAATGGTACCGGGGCATTGCCAAAGTTCTCGGAAAAGAGCGGGAAGTCGAAGAAATCATCGCGAAAGAGCACGAGCGAATTGAACCGCTCGTGGAAAAGCTGAGAAAGCGTCTGGAAGGAAAACGCGTATTCGTCTGCGGCGGAACCGGACGCTCCTTCGCGGCGGCGGCTCTGATCGACGATTTCGGAATGAAGCTCGTAGGGTTGGAAACGCCGACTTACGATGAAGATGCGCAAGTGGATGTGGAATATCTCAACGGAATTCATGAGGATTTTGTGGTCGATGTGGCCAATATGCAGCCGTTTGAACAGGTCAATCTCGTGAATAAGCTGAAACCGGACGCATTCATCGGCGTACCGGACTGGGCGGCAAAGCTCGGCATCCCGACGACACACGTCCTCGACGGCAAGCGCCCGACGATGGGCTACGATGGACTTTTGTTCCTTGGGAACAAGATCGCTGACCAGCTGGAAAATCCGGGATTCAATGTCAAGCTGTCAAAGCATGTGAAACTGCCTTACAAGGACAGCTGGTATGAGGAAGATGCATTTAAATATATCGAAGGGAGTAGATAAAAATGTCTCAGATATTAGAGAATCCAAGAGGCGGCTGTGTGTTGGCCGGTGTCTGTTCCGTGCTGGAGGCCATTGACAGAGTCTGCCCGGTGTATCATGCGGGTCCCGGCTGCTGTATGCAGACGACGGCGGCGGAACAGGGACAGTCAGGGCACAAATCGGCGTGCTTTGTCAGCGGTGTTTCCGTTCCTTCCAGCAATATGCTCGAACGTGAAGTCGTATTCGGCGGCGTTAAGAAACTGGAAACGACGATTCAGGGCGCGCTTGATATTATCGATGCGGACGCTTATTTCGTGCTGACAGGCTGTACAGCGGGGATCATCGGCGATGATATTGTCAGTGTCACGAATGGATTTCAGGAAAAAGGATACCCTGTATATCCGATCGAAACGCCGGGATTCGCCGGGGACAGCAATCTTGGATACGAAGTCGTCTGGAATGCGCTGATCGACCAGGTAATTGAGGAAAATGTTCCGAAAGAAGATAATCTGGTCAATCTCTTCGGGATCGTGCCTTATCACGACCCGTTCTGGAGCGGGACGCTGGAGGAGATCGAGCGGATCCTGAACCGCCTCGGCTTAAAAGTCAATACGTTTTTTACCGGACATCAGGGAATCGATACGATCCGCAGATGTTCCGGCGCCGCGCTGAATATTATCGTCAATCCGTGGTTATTCAAAGGGCCTGCGGAAAAATTTGAGGAAAAATTCGGCACACCTTCGCTCAGAATCCCGGGACTGCCGGTCGGCGCCACGGATACGACGCATTTTGTCCGGCAGGTGGCAGAAGCGCTTCATATCGACCCGGCTCTTACGGAGCGCGTTATCGCGCAGGAAGAGGATTACGTATACCGCTATCTCGCGCAATCGATTGGCGTTGTCAGCTGGAAGCGTTTTGCTGTCGTTGCCGACGCGAACAACGCGGTCGGACTGACACGATATCTTGCCAACGATTTCAGCTTTACACCGGTGCTGGTGGTGGTTGCCGAACCGATTTTTCGCGAGGAGGACAAACGGCGGATCGTCGGACAGATATCGGATCTCGAATATGCAAGACCGCCGAAAGTCGTCTTTACAGCGGACCAGTATGAGATTGACGAAGCGCTCCGCACGGAAGAAGAGGAGATTACGCTGATCATCGGCAGCAGCAATGAACGCGAAGTCGGGCTGGAAAAAGATGTACAGTTTATTACAGCTTCTTTCCCGATGAACGAACGGCTGGTATTCAACCGAACGTATGCGGGATACAGAGGTAGTCTGACGTTCACAGAGGATCTTTATGATAATTTATAGAGTGAATTCATGAAAAATACATAGATGACAGGTACTTTTTCCTCCGTCTGCCATCAGCGCAACGATATTTTTTCCTTTATTTTTCAAGTATTTGCTTTGTGTGTTTTTTGACTTTCGCTTTCCGGCCTCTGACAGCCTTATCACGTGGATTTGCAGTTTTCCGCCCCATGCCATGGATAGGGAGATAGGTGCAGACCATCTTGTCAGCCGGAAACAGGTCATGCCGTTTTGCGTAGCCGCAGCAGGAATCGAAGGAGACCTTCTCCTTCCAAATCATCTCTGTCATCTAACGGCATCGTCAACGGCTGCGACAGCGGGACGTTCGGTGCGGATGACAATGTGACGTGCGAGCAGATGGCGGTTATTCTGTATCAATATGTACAGACGATGAATTACAGCGTGAAAGGAAAAAGGTGATCGGTCGGCGTTTCATGATGCGGACGGGATCAGTTCCTGGGCTGGCGACGTGATAGCGTGGGCAGTTGGCGTTGGCATTTTGAACGGAATCGGGGAAAGAATACTCAACTCTGAAAACAACGCCAGCCGTGCGGAAATGGCGCAGATCATGCAGAACTTCACAAAGGTCCTGCTTGGAGCATAAAAATCAGACAGCAACAGCCAAAGAAAGGCGCTGGCTGGAGTATACCGGCTTTGTGAGAAGCTGCAGTGCCATTCAGAGCGCGATGACTTTGCGGGAGCGGCGTTCGACATGGCAATTTTGCGAAAGCGGCGCTCAGGGTATGATAAGGCTTTTTTCCCGAAAGTCCGGATGGACGAGGTAAGTTTATTCTTATTTGTAAAAAAACGCGGGCGGCTTCGGCTCAATTCGCCACCCACATAAATGCACACGGCTTCGGGCATTTGGATAAAAACCGTGGGACACACGGAGTTAGTTCGTTAATACTCGGTACAGTGGTGTCGTTGAGCGAGAAGTCCCCGCCTCTATGCATCAGCGTAGGCGGGTAGGAGTATGTCACTCTGTAAAATGTCTGAAACGTAAATCGGAGCGCGGAGAGGAGACGCTGCGCAGCGGATTGGCTTTTAAAATGATGAAAGTGAAAATGGTGTAGCCGGGACTTCGGTGTGGCGCGGTGTATGCAAAAGGGAAAGCATGAGAAAGTTGTGCTTTCCCCTTTTTTTATTGCACAGCGATGACACAGGCCTGCAAAACGGATATAATAAAGCTAAAATCGAAACGGAAAGAAAAACTGTGGGATAAAATGATGTCGGCAGAGTAAGCTGACATAATGGCGAATATGGGGATACGGGAAGGAGACTTGTTATGGCAAAAGAATATAAACCACTGCCAATCGGCACAGAAGATTTTAAGGAAATCATAGAAACAGGGTACTATTATGTGGATAAGACCTTGTTGATCAAAGATCTTCTCGATAATTTATCGAAAGTTACGCTCTTCACGCGTCCACGGCGATTTGGAAAGACGCTGAATATGAGTATGCTAAAATATTTCTTTGAGGATACGGGAAAGGAAACGTTAAATGCGGAAAATCGTGCGCTGTTTGACGGGCTGAAAATCATGGAGGCCGGTGAGAAATACACAAGCCAGATGCAGCAATATCCGGTCATTTCACTGACGCTGAAATCGGCAAAACAGGCCAGTTTTGAGGATGCGTATTTTAAACTGAAAGAAGAAATTATTGATGAGTTTATTCACCATCGGGGGATCTTGGGTGATGACAAATTAGAAAACTCTCAAAAAGAACAGTATCGACGGATCATGGACGGAAAAGCGGAACCGAAAGAATATTCCGGGGCGCTAAAATTCTTGAGCAAGTGTATTTTTCAGACGACTGGCAAGAAAAGCATCATCCTGATCGACGAATACGATGTCCCGCTGGAGAATTCGCATTTTCGCGGGTTTTATAATGAGATGATCGACTTCCTCCGTTCGCTGTTCGAATCAGCGCTCAAGACGAATGATCATCTTCAGTTCGCTGTAATCACTGGGTGTCTGCGTATTAGCAAGGAGAGTATCTTTACCGGACTGAATAATTTGCGTATCGTTTCCATTCTTAATAAGGCTTACGGAGAATACTTCGGCTTCACACCGCAGGAAGTAGAAGCGATGGCTGCGTATTATGACGCAGAGGGACGCATGGACGACATCCGCAGATGGTATGACGGCTATCTGTTTGGAAATTCGGAAGTGTACAATCCCTGGAGTGTCATCAACTTCATGGTGGACCTGCGGGCGGATAAAAAAGAAATGCCAAAGCCTTACTGGGCGAATACGAGTTCGAATGACATCGTGCGCGATCTGATTCGTCAGGCGGACAGCGTGATGCGGGAGGAACTGGAAAGCTTAATCGCGGGAGGTGTGTTAAGGAAAACGCTTCATGAGGATATCACTTACGAGGAGATTAAAGACAGCCAGGAGAATCTGTGGAATTTTCTGTTTTTTACCGGATATCTCAAGAGAGTGTTGTGGGAACCCGAAATCGAAGAAAAAAGCGATGAAGACGAAAATCTTATCGCACTGGCGATTCCGAATAGGGAGATACGAACGATTTACCGGGATCATATCCGAAAGTGGTTTCATGAACAAATACAGACGCGGGATCTCAGCGTACTGTATCGTTCTTTGTTAGAAGGCGATGAAGAAACGTTTCAAAAAGAACTGACCAAAGTATTAAAACGAACGATCAGTTATATGGACAGTGTGGAAGCGTTTTACCATGGATTTTTGGCAGGCGTTTTATCCAACATGGCAGAAGGTTATTGTGTCAAGTCGAATCGTGAGTCCGGAAAAGGAAGATATGATTTATGCGTCTACCATGGAGAAGATACCGAGCAGCCGGCAGCGATTATTGAACTGAAACTGGCGGAGAGTTTCAGAGAAAAAAGTATGGAGGCGGCCGCGCAAGCAGCACTGGAGCAGATTACCGGCAAAGCGTATGATGAAGATTTGGCGATGGAAGGCTACAAAGAGTGTTGGCACATCGGTGTCGCCTTTTTCCGCAAGCAATGCCGGGTGAAGATGGAAAAGGTGGAAATTCGTCTTGAATGATGCAAATAGATTTTCCTAAAATACAAAATGTGAGTTATAATTGATTTTCTTAATAAAGAGGTGTTTTATGGCGAAGGAATACCGACCGCTGCCAATTGGCACGGAGGATTTTAAAAAAATCATACAAAATAACGCTTATTATGTGGACAAAACACTGCTAATAAAAGAATTGCTCGATAATAAAAGTGATGTCACGCTCTTTACGCGCCCCAGACGATTTGGAAAGACGCTGAATATGAGTATGCTGAAATATTTCTTTGAGGATACAGGGGAGGAAACGTTAAATGCGGAAAATCGTACACTGTTTGAGGGACTAAAGATTATGGATGCTGGGGAGAAATACACAAGCCAGATGCAGCAGTATCCGGTGATCTCGCTGACGCTGAAATCGGCAAAACAGGCCAGTTTTGAAGATGCGTATTTTAAACTGAAAGAAGAAATTATTGATGAGT
>CAYTKT010000009.1:0-58530 GCA_964438605.1 uncultured Oscillospiraceae bacterium | reverse complement strand
ACCTTTCCTTTCTTTTATAGTAGTGGCTTGAACATCACTATTATAACGGAAAGGTTTTTTTGTATAACAATCGTCGCGCACCCGCATAGCGGGTGGTTTAACGTTGAGTACACTTCCGTTTCTCTGTTGAGAAACTCCAGCGCACTCAACAGGGTCTATCCGACCCGTAATAAAAAAAGCAACGAAAACCGCAGGGGCGCGGCCTTCGTTGTTTCAAAAGGGGTATTGGGATTAGAGATTAATATAAGGTTATCAGGGGGATAACCACATGCTTAATTATAGCAAAATAGATAGAAAAATCAAGGCTTATGCAGAAATATTTTTGAATTTAATTCTAATACCGCAATGCCGCAGCGTTTCGGCTGATATGTTGATACGTTTTTTGAAAGGAGATAAAAATGGAGAAAATGATGAAATTTGTCGATATTTGTCGAAGAAAATACGGTCGTTTTTGTGCATATTCAGCGTAAAATTAGATGAAAAGTAAGTGCAGTAAGCATTTTTATTTTCAATGATTTCTGCAGGGTGTCTGCAGCGGCGACAGAGCATACATGAAAGCAGCCGCTCATCTGCGATTAAGCTGATTATCGAGCCGAGATAACGGCGAAACAGTCGCTTTATTTCAGACAGGGGAAAGACTTCAAATGATCGAAGTTCTTCCCCTGTCGTATTTTTTGTATGAGAGGTTATGTTTTTATTTAAAGGTTTAAAGTCTGTTTCGTTCGCAAAGTGAAGGAGACAAGAAAACCACCCGTTATGCGGGTGCGCATCAAAGGTTATTATTTTTTGTCCAGCCGCTTGACATGCAAGCATTGCAGTTTGTAATATTTATACAGATGAACAAAGAAAGTTTTAAATGGACGATGTTGGATACACGGGTTCGCGAGGCGTGAAGCCGGATGAATGACCTGCGGTCCGGAGGAACTTCAGATTTTGATGCAGATACGGGAATAAAAGACGAGAATTACAGGGACGGAGGTTTTTGATGGAGAAAAATACTGAAAACAAGAGGAAAAACAGACTGAGCCAGAATATTGAAAGATATGAAAATGATGAAGAACCACATGCGGATGCCGCCAAAACGGGCACGATTGCAGGCTCTGCAAGCGGCGAAATTGACATGAGACGAGAAGAAACTGACGGTGGAAAAGATTGGAACCGGAATACGGCTGCGGGCGAGATGGGCGTGAGCAGAGATGTATTGACTGGTGGAACGTATTCGGACGCAGCAAGGGACTTCAATGAGGTCGGAGCGGACCAGCCGGGTTCAGATAATCGCGGCAAGAGAAGCAGACGCGCGAAAATAAAGGCCGCGATTGCAGTGGCCGCAGCGGTCGCGGTCGTTACAGGAGTTTTTATGTGTTGTTCGTTCTTGTTTGATGATTCGCCTAAAGATTTGATTCGGGAATATGCGGCGCATATAGAAAAACAGGAATACGATGAGATGTATGATATGGTAAACGTTTCTGCGTCAGGAGACATTAGCAAAGAGCGTTTTATTGAACGGAATTCGGCAATTTATGAAGGAATAGGAGCAAGTAATATTAAAATAGATATAAAGGAATATAATGTGAGAAAAAAGATTGTGACTTATCAGATGTCTCTTGATACGAAGGCTGGCAGGATCAGTTTTGAAAATTCCGCGTCTTTTAAGCGCACTAACGGCGGATACGGGCTTGTCTGGAATGACGGACTGATTTTTCCGGGTCTGACGTCTGATGAAAAGGTGAGAGTTGCAACGGAGGAAGCAAGCCGGGGCAGTATTCTTGACAGAAACGGTCTTGTTCTTGCGGGGCCGAACGTCGCGTCCAGCGTGGGAATCGTACCAGGAAAGCTAAAAAACAGGGAAGCGGCTGTACAAGAGGTAGCAAGTCTGCTTGAGATGACACCGGAGGCGATAGAAAAAAAGCTGTCAGCCAGTTGGATTAAGGATGATTCTTTTGTACCGCTCCGGACACTTCAGAAGGTGGAAAATGTGGAGATGACGATACCGGAAGACGAGGCAAAACTGGCTCAGGAACGGGCGCGCCAGGCCAGTCTTTTGGAGATTCCCGGCGTAATGATTACGGACACGCAGGTGCGCAGTTATCCGCTTGGGAAAGCGGCAGCACATCTTGTCGGGTACGTACAGAGCGTTACGGCGGAAGACCTCAAGAAGCATGAGGGGGAAGGCTATGCGCAGGGCAGCGTAATCGGGCGCAGCGGGATCGAAAGTCTGTATGAAAAGGAACTGAGAGGCCAGAACGGGTGCAGGATTTACATATTGGATGACGACGGACAGGAACGCGGGGCGGTTGCCGAACTGCCGCGACAGGACGGTCAGGATGTTCAACTGACGATTGACGCAAATCTCCAGAATTTGCTTTATCAGCAGTTTCAAACGGACAAAAGCTGTTCTGCAGCCATAAATCCGTACACGGGGGAGGTTTTGGCGCTTGTCAGCACACCGTCTTTTGACAGCAATGATTTTGTCCTTGGAATGACAGACGAAATGTGGACAAAGCTCAGCGAGAATGTCAATAAACCTATGTATAACCGTTTTCGGCAGACATGGTGTCCCGGCTCGACATTTAAGCCTGTTACGGCCGCAATCGGTCTCATATCAGGCGCCATTGACCCGTCGGAGGATTACGGCAGTGAAGGACTGAGCTGGCAGAAAGATTCGTCCTGGGGGTCTTATCATATAACGACACTTCACACATATTCTCCGGTAGTTCTTGAAAACGCACTGATTTATTCAGACAATATTTATTTCGCGAAGGCGGCGCTGAAGATCGGAGCGAATGAATTTGAGGAATCATTGAAAAATATTGGATTTAGCACAGAAATGCCGTTTGAAATCGAGATGAGTAAGTCACAGTATTCAAACACACAAAAGATTGAATCGGAAATCCAGCTTGCTGACAGCGGCTACGGTCAGGGACAGATTCTCGTAAATCCGCTGCATCTTGCGTGTATTTATACGGCGTTTTGCAATCAGGGGAACGTGCTTCGTCCCCGGTTGTTGTTTGATCCAAAGGCTCAGACGGAATACTGGATTCCGGGAGCGTTTTCCGGTGATGCAGCGGAAACTGTCTTAAACGCGCTGACGAAGGTCGTCAACGATCCGCATGGAACGGGATACGCGGCGCGCAGGAATGATGTTCTGTTGGCTGGAAAAACGGGAACTGCCGAAATCAAGTCGTCGCAGGATGACACTTCCGGCACGGAATTGGGCTGGTTTGCCGTCTTTACGCCGGACAGCGCTCAGCAGCAGGTGATGATCGTCAGTATGGTTGAAGACGTCAAGGGGCGCGGCGGAAGCGGATACGTCGTCGATAAATCTCGTCAGGTGTTGGATCGCTTCTTTCGTGCAGCGTAGCGAAACGGGCAGTTCGTGCAGCGTAGCAGAATGGGCAGAAAAAATTCAGGATAATTTGAAATTCCTGCTTGAAAAAAGAACAAATGTTCTGTATTATAATTGCAGATAATGATTTTTATTCATCTGAAGAAAAATATTATAATATAATAAAATTATGTTATACTTTTCTTATGTAAATTTTTCGGCAGCAGAAAAGAGATTTGGCGTGAAAGAAAGTAAATTAAGTTAAAACCGCGGCACAAACACAGGGAAAAGGATTACATAGTGAGCTGTATTCCCACCTTGGCAAAGCGAGGCGCGCCTGCACTTCAACCTCTAACGGGCGGGTGCATCAGATATTGCTGTCGGGATGCCTTACAATCGAAATTATTGCAGCACGAAAACTGAGAGGCATAAACCACTTTTATTACGATTTGTGCCGCCGACCGAATGGCGGCGGAATGGAGATTTTTATGAGATATGAAATCAAAGGCGGAACTTTTCCGGTCGTCATCTGTCAGCTTGACAACGGAGAGCAGATGGTTACCGAAAAAGGCTCGATGGTATGGATGAGCCCGAATATGGAAATGGACACGAAGGGCGGCGGTCTTGGGAAAATGTTTTCAAGGGCTTTTTCCGGCGAAAATATGTTTCAGAATATTTATACGGCGAAAGGCGCCGGCATGATTGCTTTCGGATCGAGTTTTCCGGGCAAAATCCTGGCAATGCCGATTGCGCCGGGCAAAGAATTTATTCTGCAAAAAAACGCATTTCTGGCGTCGGAGACGGGCGTGCAGTTGAGCGTTCATTTTAATAAAAAATTAGGGGCAGGGCTGTTTGGCGGCGAAGGATTTATTATGCAGAAGTTGTCAGGTTCAGGGATAGCGTTTGTAGAAGTAGATGGGGAACTTGTGGAATATAATCTGGCGCCGGGTCAGCAGATTATCGTAGATACGGGTAATGTGCTGGGATTTGAAAGTACGGTTGGGATCGATATTCAGCAGGTGAAAGGCATTAAAAATAAATTTTTGGGCGGCGAAGGCTTTTTTAACACGCTGCTTACGGGGCCAGGAAAGATCTGGCTGCAAACGATGCCGGTTACCGGTGTGGCTGCGGCAATTCAGCCGTTTATCGTAACAGGAGATTCATGAGAAAGTGCGAAGTAAATCGCGCAGGCTTCATGCATGATTTCTCCAAAAATCAGCATATATGTAATAAACGGAACGGAAAGCAGAACAGAGGATATGATGAGTGAAAGTGAGATAATAACGGCGGGATCATGGATAAAGTAGTTGAAAACGAACGAAAAGATGACATCAGACTGGGTCCGGACTGGTTTCGTGATAAAAAAATCGCAGTAATTGGAATTGGCGGTGTTGGTGGATACTTGGCCGGAGTGCTTGGAAAAACGTATTCTGGTGTGACGCTGGGGGCGAGAGGCAGGCGGCAGGAAGTTCTCCAAAGGGACGGACTTGTGCTGCACAGCGACTATCACGGCGAAATCGTGTTTCTGCCTGAGAAGGTTGTCACGGTCGGAGAGATGGACATTCAGGATTATATTTTTGTATGTGTCAAGAATTATTCTCTGGAGCGGGTCTGCGAGGAGATGAAGCAGGCGGTCGGCAATCACACAGTTATCGTTCCCGTGATGAACGGCGTTGACTGCGCAGATAAGGTGCGGCGGCTGGTCGGAAAGGGCATCGTCGTGGATGCGCTGATTTATATTGTGGCTTTCGCGAATGACGATTTTTCGATTACACAAGAGGGGAATTTTGCGAATCTGCGGATCGGTGTGAAGCGGGAATATGCTGATCCGGCTGCTCTGCGTGCGGTCGGAGAGGTGGCGTCATTACTGGACGGCGCCGGAATCGATTATATCCTGGCTGATGATATTGAGTGCGAGATCTGGCGAAAGTATATTCTGAACTGTGCTTATAATGTGACGACTGCGTATTATAACAATAATATCGGGCAGATCAGGCGGGACGAATGGAAAGCGCAGGAGTATGAGGCGCTGGTGGATGAGGCGTACCAGGTGGCGCTGGCGAAGGGAGTTCAAGTGACGCAGGAGCACAGGGATACGATTATTCACAGGTTTTATTTTGAATATGACGACGGGGCTACCAGTTCACTGCAGCGGGACGTGCGCGACGGCAAACCGTCGGAAATTGAGACGTTCAGCGGTTATCTCGTTCATGAGGCACAACGGTTGGGGATTGAGACACCGGTGTCGCAGAAAATGTACGAAGGACTGCTGCAAAAGACACGATGAGAGCGCCATAGCTGCCACGGAATTGCCGGAAGGAAACGGCACGTCATAAATCTCTTTCGGGCGAAAAAACTTACAGGAAATCGGCAATATGCAACAGGAAATGATTATAGAAATAAAAAAACAGGCGTGATGGAATCGTGCCTGTTTTTTGAGTTGATTTTAAAGTTGTTAAATCAAAATTGTAAATTATTTTGAAATGATCAAACTATGTTTTTAAACAATGCCGAAATAATCAAAAATCATCAGATTATAATGATTGTAAAACCATAAAACTGCCTGATTTCATTTTATCATATTCCCACGTTATAGTTTGCTGTTTTCCCACAGTCTGTAGTAAATGCTGCAGATATGATGAGAATGTTTAAAAATTTCACAGAATTTACTCAATCGTCTTTTTTTCTGTTTTTGCTTTCTCTGCTTCAGCAGCAGTTTCCGCCGTTTTTTCGGGTTGTTCAATCACTTCTTCTTTTTCAAGTACTGCCGCATCGATTACTGACGCCGTTTCGGAAGGCAGAGAAGCGCCGTTTTTCAGCAGATCGCGGATTTCCGTAAGGAGCTGAACATCCGGAGGAAGCTCCGCTTCAGCAGCCGCTTCTTCGGCTTCCACATCCTTTTTACGGTGGAAGCTGTTGATAAATTTAACGAGACAGAAGACGACAAGGGCTGTCAGCAGGAATGTGACCACGCTGTTGATAAATGCGCCGTATGTGATTGTGGCGCTTTCTGTACCCGGTATCGTTTCCGGCAGTTTGATAATCAGCTGGTCGAAATTGATGCCGCCGATAAAATAACCGATAATCGGGTTAAAAATGTCGTTTACGAGTGAATTGACGATTGCTGTGAAAGCGGAACCGACGATGACACCAACTGCCAGGTCGATGACATTACCGCGGGTGATGAATTCTTTGAACTCAGCACGGAATCCTTTTTTTCCATCTTTAGCCATGATAATAAGTCCTTTCATTATTGCGATAAAATTTGTGTTTCAGCGGATTTTTCCACTGTGGTTTAGTATAAATGAAATTTTATCTTTCTGTCAATCGTTCTGGAGAAAAGTCATATTTTTTTTGAGCACGGCATATGATGTATGGAATAAAAACGGCAGTGAAGGGCGCGAAACGGGTACGGCGCCGTTGAACCGCGGGCAGATAGAAGATGGACTTGCCGGCGCCGATACGAATGGTGAAAAACTGTCGGGGCGCAGCGCTTTGAGCCGATGGGAAGAAAAAGCTCAAATAAAATGTGGAGAGGAAATGAGCGGAGGGGAATTGAAAATGATGTGATTTTCGTCGATTTTTCGGGCGTACGCGACGGTCAGTATCTTTATGACGCGCCTTATCAGGAACCGGAGCGTTAGGAGTTTTTGGGGAAACGGAAACCTTGATTGCCGCTTTCGTGTATAGTATAATGTTGGAATATATTTTATCTTTCTGACAGCCCGGAAAATCCGAAGCGTATGTTAGCTTTGGCATGATTCGGCATGAAAAGAGGAGGGGGTTGTTATGAAGTGTCCGTTTTGCGGCCACGACGACACGCGCGTGATCGATTCGCGGCCTACGGATGAGGGACAGGTAATCAGGAGGCGGCGCGTCTGTGACAGCTGTAAAAAGCGATTTACCACGTATGAAAAGGTGGAAGAAATCATGTTCATGGTGGTCAAAAAGGATGGCAGCCGTGAACTGTTTAATAGATCAAAGGTTCGTAACGGTATTATCAATGCGTGTAAGAAGCGGCCGATCAGTACCGATCAGATCGAAAAGATTGTTGACGATATTGAACGCGGCCTGAATAATATGATGGAAAAAGAGATTTCAAGCACGGTAATCGGTGAAGTGATTCTCGACAATCTGAAGGAACTCGATGAGGTAGCTTACGTCAGGTTTGCATCGGTGTACAGGCAGTTTGAGGACGTGGAAACGTTTATTCGGGAGATTGAGAAGCTGAATAAGAAGAAAGCATAAAAATAGAAGGGGTTTGCTGATGACGGAAGACAGAGTATTTCGTGCGGCGAAAACAGAAGACGGTGCGGAGTATTTTTACATTGAAAAACTGGACGGGCAGTATCCCGTCCGGACCTTTTTTACGGGAAGAAATGGCGGCGTCAGTGAGGGCCCGTTTGGTTCGCTGAATATGAGTTTTTCTACGATGGATGAACCGGCGCGTGTGGAGGAAAACAGGCGGCGCGTGCTGAATCATATCGGGCTTGCCGGATATACGGAGGTTGCACTCGGACAGGTGCACCGTGCTGGAATTGCCTGTATCAGGAAGTCGGAGCCGGATTTTTCAGAGAATTCCAGGGAAAATCGGAAGCCAGGTCCGCAAGCAGGCGGCTTTATCAATCAGGAAGCGGACAATACAAAGCGCTTACAGAAGCACAATGCCGGTGAAAGCGCCGGATTTCGTACCGAAAATGATACAAACAAAGTAAAACCATGGATGAAACAGAGTGCCGGCGCTGATTATGTGCTTTGGGCGGAAGCTGACGCATACGGATCGGAATCCGGGACAAAACGTGGCGAGCGCCTTCTATTTCCGGAAACGGACGCCGTTATTACGGACGCTGAAAATGTCATACTGACAAGTCTGCACGCCGACTGCATTCCCGTGTGGCTTTACGACACGGAGCGGAATGCGGCGGGCCTGGCGCACGCCGGCTGGCGCGGCACAAGGGCTGATATTGCGGCGAAGACAGCTCAAAAAATGAGTGACAAATTCGGTTGCCAAAAGGAAAATATTCTGGCTTTCATCGGACCGGGGATCAGTCGCTGTTGTTTTGAAACGGGAGCGGAGGTGGCAGAGGAATTTGACGAAATGTTAGGTAGGGGTTCTGTTTTAGGCAAAACAGGGCAGTTTGGCACGAAGGACGGCAACGGCAAGTACCATCTCGATCTCAAGGAGATTAACGCGGAATTGCTGCGCCGCAACGGGATTAAAAATATTTTTGTAACGGATTACTGCACGAGTTGCAGCGGCGATCTGTTTTTTTCTTATCGCAGGGACAACGGTGTTACGGGCCGGATGGTCGCTGGAATCATGCTGCTGCCGAAAGAAGGGTGCGACCGATGTGTATAAATATAAAGAAAAAGACGGAGCTTCCGAAGAAAATCCATGACTGTGCGGCAAGTGCGTGTGAACTGCACCGCAGTGAAAGGACCGACATGCAGTTTGAAATTGAATAAAAACGCAGTCCATGATGCAAAATGCTGATCAAACGAGCGCTGCGGGCCTGGCGCAAAAACACCGTTTTTGCGCCAGGCTCGCCGGATATAAAAAACGGAAAATAAGGACGAAAAAATGAGTAAAGTAATCAATATTGCCATCGACGGGACGAGCGGTTCCGGAAAGAGTACGGCGGCAAAGAATGTGGCTGCGGCGCTTGGTATCGAATATATTGACACGGGCGCCATGTACCGGGCAGCGGCATATAAAGCACTGAAGACGGGTGTTTCACTGACGGATGACGGAGCGGTTTCGCGGATGCTGTCAGAAACGGAAATCGATTTTCGGGATGGGAATGTTTTTCTCGATGGGGAAAACATAAACGACCGCATAAGAACGCTGGAAATTTCAAATGCGGCGTCCCAGATTTCAAAATTGGCAGGTTGCCGGGAAAAACTGGCGGACATTCAGCGCAGAATTGCCTCAGAAAAAAGTGTTGTTATGGATGGCCGGGATATCGGGACGCACGTTCTGCCGGACGCCCCTTTCAAATTTTATGTTACGGCGTCTCTTGAAACCAGGGCGCGCCGCCGGTTGGCAGAATTGCGGGAAAGGGGCCAGAATGTCACATACGAGGAAGTCTGCGAGGATCTCAGGAAACGTGATATCAACGATACGACGCGCGCATTAAATCCGCTGGTCAGAGCGGCTGATGCGGTCGCAGTCGAGACGGATGATTACGACATTCAGGAAACGGCGCAGATGCTGTTGTCATATATCAAATGTTAATCAGAAAACAGGGCTTTTACTGTAATCATCCGAGCGGCGCTGCGCTTCAAAGCTTACAGTGAAACGGAGTTTCTGTAAAATTGTCTGATCGTTTTGTTATAGTTTGCTGTAAACGATATGCTGTTTTGCAGAAGCGACTGCGTTCCGAAATTTACAGCGAAGCGGCGGATGGGCTGTAAAGCGGAACGAGGCTATTTAACAGCTGCGGGACAGCGATATGCGCTTTTATTTGGAATGAAGGGAGAACAAATTTATGAGAAAAGATTTTGGAAATCATACATGGATGTATCCACTGCCGGTGCTTATCATCGGGACTTACGACGAAAACGACAATCCGGATGCGATGAATGCTGCCTGGGGAGGAATTTACGACGAAAATCAGGTCATTCTCTCTCTCGGCGAGAGCCATAAGACGACGCGTAATATCAAGATGCGTGGTTCGTTTACCGTGAGTTTTGCGGACGCGGCTCATGTGACGGAAGCTGATTATATCGGACTTGTTTCAGCCAACGATGTACCCGACAAGTTAGAACGGGTAGGCTTTCACACGACGAAGGCCGGTTTTGTAAACGCGCCGCTGATCGATGAGCTGCCTGTGGCGCTTGAGTGCAGACTTCTCAAAATAAACGAAGATGGTAATATTATCGGAGAGATCGTCAACGTCAGCGCAGCGGAATCTGTTCTTGACGCAAACGGTGAGATTGATCCGGCAAAGCTTCAGCCGATTACATTTGATCCGATTCACCACGATTATCTTGTGCTTGGCGGCAAAGTGGGGAATGCTTTTGAAGACGGCGGAAAATTGAAATAAGAATCGAGGAAACGTCATATATTTGATATGTTTTTTTGTAATATCGTAAGAAACGTTTTTATTATTTCCGGTCTTTAAGGGGCGGTACGATTCGAGATGGGGAAAATTAGAAAATCCGGAAGTAGAAGTATAAGCAGTCGAAAGATATATGGAAGGATATATGAAAAAATTGATGTAAAAATGAAGTGAGAGAATGGTTTACGATAATATAATATAGACAATAATTTTATCATTTTTATATATCTAAAGATGGGCACTATTGAAAAATCGTGAATAGATACACTGAAAATCAAGCGTAAAGTGAGGAAAGGATGACGGATCAATTTTCAAGGACGCGACTTTTGCTGGGGCCGGAAGCTGTTGAAATTCTGCAACGCGCTCGTGTTACTGTATTTGGTGTCGGAGGCGTCGGAGGTTATGCGGTTGAGGCGCTTGCGAGAAGCGGCGTTGGGACAATAGATATTATCGACGCGGATCAGGTCAGTCTGACGAATTTGAACAGGCAGCTTATTGCCGTCATGGATTCTATCGGCAGGAATAAGGTGGACGTGATGAAAGAGCGGATTATGAACATCAATCCGCAGGCTGTCGTAAACGCACACAAGTGTTTTTATCTGCCGGAAACAAAGGAGGAATTCGATTTTTCCAAATATTCTTATGTAGTCGATGCGGTGGATACGGTGGCCGCAAAGATTCAGATTGTGATGCAGGCAAAGGAGGCCGGTGTGCCGGTCATCAGCAGTATGGGCGCGGGAAATAAACTGGACCCGTCGGGATTTCAGGTGGCCGATATTTACGAAACATCTGTCTGCCCGTTGGCGAAGGTTATGCGCAGGGAACTGAAAAAACGGAACGTCGAAAGTCTGAAAGTCGTATATTCCAGGGAGAAGCCGCTTCGTCCGGTTGAATCCGGCGATGGGGAGGTTGATGAAAACGCTGGCCGGCACAGCGCGCCGGGTTCTGTGCCGTTTGTTCCGCCGGTGGCAGGAATGATTCTTGCCGGAGAGGTCGTCAGAGATTTGACGCGTGAAGCGGTAGCAACATTTCATAAAGCGCTGTAATATTCGGATTCACAGAAACTGCCGGATTGATTTTGACTGTTTCAGATTAGTATTAAATGAATTGGATAAATTATTATGAGTTTTCAAATAAATCAGTTGATTTGTCTGAAAACTCATTCTTGTAAATAAACTTGTAAATAAAATAGCATGATTATTTCTGTTAAATCGGATATATCCAGCGGGAGGCGATTCTGGATCAATAAAATCGGAACATGCAGAAACTCTTTGCTGAACTCATCAATCACTTTGAAACCGTCGAGAAAAAACTCCATAACAACTTGACACGTCTCCGCCGAAAGCGAAAGAAAGAGTTGAAATTTTCCATAAATACGATTATAATATATACATTGTGTCGAAAAGCCTGTTTCCATTCCATATCAGAATGAGTGAAGCACCGAACAGGCATTTTCAATCTCTTATCAAAATGAGGTATTTCAATGGAAAAAATTAAATCATTTCTCAAGCGGAAAGACATCGTAATTTCTGCCAAGCGTTACGGTATCGATGCATTAGGCGCGATGGCCCAGGGATTATTCTGTTCTCTGCTCATTGGCACAATCGTAAAAACGCTCGGCCAGCAGTTCGGACTTGATTTTCTTGTGGATGTAGGTACATATGCCTCCGCCATGAGCGGTCCCGCCATGGCTGTAGCAATCGGCTGGGCGCTGAAAGCGCCGCCGCTCGTCCTCTTTTCTCTGGCTACCGTGGGCTATGCCGCAAATACTCTCGGCTCCACAACACTCTCCGGAGAAGCAGGCGCAGGCGGTCCTCTTGCCGTTCTCGTTATCGCAGTTATTTCCGCCGAATTTGGAAAAGCCGTCGCAAAAGAGACGAAAATCGACATCCTTGTCACACCTCTTGTCACAATTTTGATCGGCGTCGGACTGTCCGCCTGGTGGGCTCCGGCAATCGGTACAGCGGCTACCGCCGTCGGGAATATTATCATGTGGGCGACCGACCTTCAGCCGTTCCTCATGGGCATTATCGTTTCCGTCATTATCGGTATTGCGCTGACACTTCCCATTTCATCGGCCGCTATCTGTACGGCTTTCGGGCTGACAGGACTTGCGGGCGGCGCCGCAGTTGCCGGATGCTGCGCCAATATGATCGGTTTTGCCGTCCTTTCATTTCGTGAAAACCGTTGGGGCGGCCTGATCAGTCAGGGACTCGGCACCTCCATGCTTCAGATGCCGAACATCGTCAGAAATCCGCGCATCTGGATTCCGGCAATTCTGACCTCAGCCATTACGGGCCCGATCGCCACATGTGTCTTCCATCTGGAAATGAATGGCCCTCCGGTATCAGCCGGCATGGGAACCTGCGGACTTGTCGGTCAGATCGGCGTATGGACCGGCTGGGTTTCTCCGAGTGACGAAGCTATCGCCAACGGAGCCTCTGCCATTTCACCGAGCGCTTTCGACTGGCTCGGATTGATTTTGATCTCGTTTGTCCTGCCCGCAGTGCTCTGTTGGGTCTTTGGCCTGATTCTGAGAAAAATCGGCTGGATCCGCGAAGGGGACCTGACTTTAGAATAGACCGGAACAAAGGAGAAAATCAGATGTCTGTGATCTGTTCCTTTATCCGCCGCGAACCCGTCTTTACGATTGCTTTTCTGGCTGCCGTTTTCAGCTGCTTTTTGGTGACGCCGGACGCAAAATACGCGGAATACATTGATATGCGCACACTCGCCCTGCTTTACTGCCTGATGGTCGTCGTCGCAGGAATGAGAAAGGCCGGCGTCTTCACGGCGCTGGCCCATGGGCTCTGTACGAAAGCCAATAGCGTTCGCACCGCCGGCATCATGTTAGTCTGTCTTTGTTTCTTCAGTTCTATGCTGATTACGAATGACATAGCGTTGCTCGTATTCATTCCGTTTACCGTAATCGTCCTGAGCATCGCAGAACGGAAACAGGACATGATCCGGATTATCGTCCTGGAAACGGCGGCCGCGAATCTGGGCAGTATTCTGACACCGGTGGGCAACCCGCAAAACCTGTATCTGTATTCTTTTTACAATATGTCGTTCCGCAGTTTCCTTGCAGCGACATCGGCCGTCTGGCTGCTGTCGCTCCTTTTACTGCTGGCAGGCTGTCTGCTTCTTCCGAAAGCAAAAATTCACAAATTCCCCCAGAAGATATCAGACGTCAGACGGCGCCATTTATTCATTTACCTTGCCCTTTTCGGCGTCTGTCTCCTCTCCGTCGTGAGAATCGTGAGCTGGCCCGTTATGCTTCTGGTCATCGTTGCCGTCATTCTTGCATTTGACCGCCGCACGCTGCTGGACGCCGATTTTATACTTCTGCTGACATTTGTCGCATTCTTCATCTTTGCCGGGAACCTGGCCCGGATTGGTGCTGTAGAAAGCCTGCTTGGCTCACTGCTTGAGGGCAGAGAGTTTCTTACATCGCTTCTTGCAAGTCAGATCATCAGTAATGTTCCTGCCGCTCTGACACTTTCCGGCTTTACCGATAACGCGACGGCTTTGCTTTTAGGCGTTGACATCGGTGGTCTCGGAACGCCTGTTGCCAGTCTTGCAAGTCTGATCAGTCTGAAACTCTACTCCATCACAGAGAATTCACGCCCCGGCAAATACCTTTTGGAATTTACCGCCGTCAACGCTGTTCTTTTAATCCTGCTCTCCATCTTTTGGCTCGTCACCGATTAATTTTTGCTATAAATGATTGCCAGGCTCGCCGGCTGACTTCTTCTGCTATTATTTTTTCCCTTCCACTTGAATTTCGCAGTCAAAAACCGCGCCGGATTCAGCACGGCCAATCGTATTATTTCCAAAAGCATATGAGACTTATGAAGGCGTCAATCAATCGATTCCCCTGGGCGCGATCAGAAGAAAAGGTTCCGCACTTCTCTCAATCCTGATGCGTTTGCTTTGTCCTTTCAGGTTAGATCATGTCATCTCAGATTTTAAATACTATGCTCTTTGATTGTGCGGCATTAAGTGTTGACAAGGCGGAAATCATTTTAGTATAATGATTTAGTAATTTTACTTAAGAAAAAACTTAGAGGAAGAACAGTAAAAAATTCAGTCCGCGGACAGAGAGGAAGGGACGGTGAAAGCCTTTTAGCGGCGTTTTTTGAAGCAGCTTCTGAAGTTCTTCGGGGAAAGCACATCATTTGATGTGCGTGTTTTCTGTGTCTGCGGCTGTTTGGCGTTTCATTTGACATTCAGCGTTTGACGGAAACGACCATATGTATGGCTATTTATGAGCAATCCCGGAGCGTCCGGCAGCGTTATATGTCAGAAAGATACCGGCAGGCCGGCAGTGCGAATCCGCAGAAATTTTTCGATTCGTTTTCATTCAATTCGTCTTGATTTTTTTCTGTGTATGGCCCTTCGGCAATCAGGGTGGTACCGCGATTCATATTCGCCCCTGTGCAGGGGCGTTTTTTAGTATGACGGGCGTGTCCGTTCTGTGGGGAAAGTTCAACATAGGCGCAGCTGCCGACGAATTTGAAAGCGACTTCTAAGGAAAATCCGCTCCGCTCGATTTGCGCCGTCATCAGCTCGTAAAATCGATCATAATAATATATAAGGAGATCATTCAATATGGAAAAGTTAGGTGTAAACCAAATCAGGAAGATGTTCCTCGAATTCTTTGAGAGCAAAGATCATCTCGTACATCCGAGTTTTTCTCTCGTTCCGGAAAAGGACAAGAGTCTGATTCTTATCAATTCCGGCATGGCTCCGCTGAAGCCTTATTTTGCAGGTCTTGAAACTCCGCCTAAAAAGAGGATGACGACCTGTCAAAAATGTATTAGAACAGGAGATATTGAAAATATTGGTTATACGGACAGGCACGGCACGTTTTTTGAAATGCTCGGCAATTTTTCATTTGGCGATTATTTCAAAGAACAGTCGCTGACATGGGGATGGGAATTCATTACGAAGTGGTTAAAGCTTCCGGAAGAACGGATTTGGGCCACCGTCTATGAGGATGACGACGAGGCATTTGCGATCTGGCGCGATGTAATCGGGATGCCTGAGGAAAGAATCGTAAGACTTGGAAAGGACGATAATTTTTGGGAAATAGGTATCGGTCCGTGCGGCCCGTGTTCCGAAGTGTATTTTGACCGGGGTCCGGAATACGGCTGTGGAAAGCCTGACTGTAAGCCGGGCTGCGACTGCGACAGGTATATTGAATTCTGGAACCACGTCTTTACTCAGTTCGACAGAGATGAGGACGGCAATTACAATCCGCTCGAACACCCGAATATCGACACGGGCATGGGACTTGAGAGAATGGCCTGTATTATGCAGGAAACAGATTCTATCTTCGCGATAGATACGATTAAGTATATTCTCGACGGCGTTGTTGAACTCTCTGGTGTTGCGTATGAAAACGGCAAAGCAGAAACTGACGTTTCAATCAGAATCATTACAGACCATATTCGTTCCGTTACATTCATGATTGGCGACGGCATTATTCCCAGCAATGAAGGCAGAGGTTACGTTCTCAGAAGGCTGTTGAGAAGAGCGGCAAGACACGGTAGAATTCTTGGAATCCAAGGCAAATTCCTTGCAGAACTTTCAAAACGCGTAATCGAAATGTCGGGTGACGCGTATCCGAATCTCGTGGAACGTCAGGATTATATTTTCCGGATTCTTTCTGTGGAAGAAGATAAATTCAGTGAAACGATAGATCAGGGTACGATGATTATTAACGAATACATCGCCGATCTGAAAAAAGAAGGGAAAACGGTCCTCGAAGGTGAAAAAGTCTTCAAGTTATATGATACTTACGGGTTCCCGCTTGAACTTACCGTAGAAATTCTTGAAGAAAGCGGCATCCGGGCGGATGAAAAAGGTTTCCAGGCCTGCATGGAAAAACAGAAGCAAAAGGCGCGTGCCGCAAGAAAATCAGACGATGAGGTCGCATGGCAGGATGAAGAACTGGGCTTTTTCACGTCTGACGAAGCCACGGTGTTTACCGGCTATGAGACACTCGTTGACGAATGTGAAATCGTTGCAATTCTCAAAAACAAAAAACCTGTCGAAGCCATTTCAGAGGGCGATGAAGCTGTCGTGATCCTCGATCATACGCCGTTTTATGCTGAAATGGGCGGTCAGGTTGGCGATCAGGGCATTATCGAAACACCGAACTGCCGCATGGCCGTCAAAGACACGACGAAAGCGAAAAATCTCTATATCCACAAAGTCACGGTACAATCCGGCAGCGTAAAAAGTGGCTCGACAGTTACAGCGCATGTCGATGAAATCAACAGAAATAAGATCGCACGAAATCATACGGCGACACATATTCTTCATGCCGCGCTGAGAACTGTGCTCGGTGATCACGTGGCACAGGCAGGCTCCAGCGTTACACCGGAAGGACTGAGATTTGACTTTACTCACTTTGAAGCGATTTCTCCGGCAGATCTTCAAAAGATCGAAAATCTTGCAAACAATGTTATCAACAGATTTGACGACGTATCCACGGAAATTCTCAGTCTTGAAGATGCAAAAAAGTCAGGGGCAACGGCTCTCTTTGGCGAAAAATATGGTGATGAGGTCCGGGTGGTTTCTGTTGGCGATTTCAGCAAGGAACTCTGTGGCGGTACGCATTTGAAGAATGCGGGACAGATTGGCGCCGTCAAGATTATAAGCGAAAGCGGGATTGCGGCAGGTACCCGAAGAATTGAAGCCATTACCGGCAGCGGCCTGTACGACCATATTGTAAAGGATGACGCACTGATCACCGAGGTTGCCGAAAAACTGAAGACGCCTGCCGGAAATATTGTCAACAGAGTTTCTGCGCTGACAGAAGAAGTAAAAACGCTGAAGAAGGAACTCGAAGAACGGAAACGCCAGTCTATGGGCGATTCATCCGAAGATTTGATAAGAAATGCGAAGGTGATTAACGGAATCCGGCTCGTCACGGCAAAATTCAAAAATATGGATATTGCCGATCTCAGGTCGCTGTCTGATCAGCTGAAAGCTTCGGAAAAGGATATTATCAATGTTCTGGCCGCAGAAAACGGTGGAAAAATTACGTTCCTGGTTTCTGTTTCCGATTCGCTTCTCGATAAAGGGTATCACGCGGGCAATATGATTAAACAAATCGCCAAAGTTGCCGGCGGCGGCGGCGGCGGAAAAGCAGATATAGCTCAGGCAGGGGCAAAGGATCCTTCCAAAATTGAAGATGCACTTGCATTTGCGGAAACTTTGATTTAATATAAGATTATCATTGCAATGGGTACGATTTCTTCTCGACACAAGGGGGAGGTGAGACAGAGATGGATAAGGATACGATTATGTTCAATAATCCGGAAAAGGTTCAGAACAAAACGATAGAGATTATCCTGCGAAGCGTATATGAAGCCTTGGAGGAAAAAGGATACCAGCCTATCGATCAGATGGTTGGATATATTCTGTCCGGTGATCCTTCCTATATTACAGGTCATAATAACGCGAGAAATCTCGTGAAACAGATCGAGAGAGATGATCTCGTCGAAGCGCTGCTCAAGAACTTTTTAAACAAATAATTTGTCAGATGGTACGATGCCCGGGCGCGTTTTCCGTCCGGGCATTTATCGCGATCGGATATTTATATATAACTGCGTATTACAAAAATAAATGAAAGCAAACGAAAGGGAAGAACGATATGCGCGCAATTTCACTCGATGTAGGTGATAAGACGATCGGTGTGGCGATAAGCGATCCTCTTGGCATTTCAGCAAACGGACTGATGACGATGGAGCGGATTGGAATACGAAAAGATGCGGACAAAGTTCTCTCACTTGTAAAAGAATACGACTGTGACACTATCGTTATCGGACTGCCTCTGAATCTCGACGGCAGCAACAGCGTACAGACGCAGAAAGTAAGAGATTTCAAAAAAATGCTCGATAACAAAATGATGAGCACAGCCTTGAAAGGTGTCCAGACTGTCTTTCAAGATGAGCGTTTTACGACAGTTATCGCTGAAAACGTGCTGATTGAAGCCGACATTTCGAGAAAAAAACGAAAACGTGTTATAGACAAGCAGGCTGCGGTTATTATCCTTCAGAGCTGGCTCGACAGCCGGTGAGAGAATTGCCCTGGCCAATCTTGGAAAGGATAATCCCGTATAAAGCATGACGACAACATAGCAGTGCGGCGGTAATCAAAAATCCGAAATTTAAGGCCATAACGTCCATTGAGCCGTACCGATGAGAGGAGAAATGGTCGCAATCACATATCGGAAAAGATGTCGAGTGTGCCCGGTTAATCAGTTTAGCCGGGCTTTTTTATTTACATGCTATGCTGAAACAGGCTGCCGACGTCGCGCGAATTAAAACCGCGCCGCCATCATGCTATATAAGACGGCCTCAACGGGACTGCGGCGGATAAAGAACGACAAAGGAGGAGAAATTTTTGAAGATTCAACTTTCGGATCATTTCACATATAAAAAATTACTGCGATTTACCCTGCCATCTATCGTCATGATGATTTTCACGTCGATCTACGGTGTGGTAGACGGCTTTTTTATATCAAATTTTGCAGGCAAGACACAGTTTGCGGCTGTCAATCTCATTATGCCGGTAATCATGATTATCGGAACGCTCGGCTTTATGGTCGGAACCGGCGGCAGCGCTATCGTTGCCAAAACTCTGGGAGAAGGCAAAACGGAGCAGGCAAACCAGTATTTTTCGATGCTCGTATATGTCACTATGGCGGGCGGGTTCGTTTTAGCTGTTATCGGCGAGTTATTGATGGAACCTATCACATATGCGCTGGGGGCCAGCGGAAAGATGGCGGAATACTGTATTACCTATGGAAAAATCAGTCTGATTTCCATTACTCCGTTTATGATGCAGAACGTCTTTCAAAGCTTTTTCGTAACTGCGGAAAAACCTCAGCTTGGATTGGCCGTTATCGTAGCGGCCGGCGTCGCAAATATGGCTCTTGATTTTGTCTTTATCGCCATATTCCGGTGGGGTGTGGCAGGCGCAGCGTCAGCTACGGCCGTCAGCGAGTTTATCGGCGGTTTCGTCCCCGTATTCTATTTTGCAAGGAAAAACAACAGCAGCTTACTGCATCTGACAAAATGCCGTCTAAATGCATCTATTCTGTTGAAAACCTGCACGAATGGATCTTCAGAATTGATGACAAACTTATCAATGTCTCTTGTCAATATGATGTACAATTTTCAACTGATGAAAATTGCCGGAGAAAACGGCATTGCCGCTTACGGCGTCATCATGTACGTCAATTTTATTTTCATCTCGCTCTTCCTCGGCTTTTCAATCGGCAGCGCTCCGCTGGTCGGGTTTCATTTCGGCGCTCAGAATCACGACGAACTTAAGAACCTTTTCCGACGGAGTCTGCGGCTGATCGGGATATTTGGCGTGAGTATTCTGCTGCTGGCCGAATTGATGTCATCCCCGCTGACTGATTTTTTCGTAGGATATGATGAAAATCTGTTTCATATGACATGCCGCGGATTTCGGCTGTACTCTCTGGCTTTTCTTGTGAATGGCTTTAACATTTACGGCTCCTCCTTTTTTACAGCTTTGAACAATGGTGTAATCTCGGCAGTCATTTCGTTTCTGAGAACTCTTGTATTTCAGATGGCAGTCCTGATAATCCTGCCGTATTTCTTTGGAATCGACGGGATCTGGCTTTCAATCTTTTGCGCTGAACTACTGGCTCTTTTTGTAACGACGACATTTTTTATTACGCAGAGAAAAAAATATCACTATATATAGAAAAAAATGAATCGAATGTTTATTTTTTCCTGTTTTCTGCTCTCGTCTGAAATATCGCAGAGGTCAGCTTTCCGATTGACTTTGATACGTTCAAGTAGTATATTTAAGCTAACTTAAAGGGCAGAAAATGGATCAAGGAGAATACAATGACTCAGGAAGACAAGAACGAAGCGCTGGAGGTCAGAAATCTGGCCGCTAATGCTGACGCAAAAACCGCGGAGGATATGATTCCGGAAATTCAGCAAAAAATTACAGAAGCCGAAGAAGCTGTTCCGAAGCGGAGCAGAGCAGGGAAGATCGTTCTCTTAATCATTGCGGTGTTTATCATATTTGCTGTTCTTAGAATCATACAGATTCAGATGGCCGATACGCAGGAAACGAAAACAGGACAAACCCTTACGAATGTAATCGTACAAACGGTGGAGCGAGGCAGCGTTTCGGTGCAGTCACCCGTCTCAGGCAGGCTCGTTTCCACAAACGCGGTCAATGTGATTCCGCTCGTTTCAGGCGAGGTCCGTGAGGTTTTTGTAAAAGAAGGCGAGTATGTACTGAAGGGACAGGTTCTCTTTACAATCGACAGCCAGCAGGCGCAGATTCAGAGCGAACAAGCACGGTTAAATATCAAATCGGCCCAGGACGGAGTAGATTCGCTCAAAAAATCCCTTGACAGAATGCAAGCTCTTTATGATGCCGGCTCTGTTTCTCTTTCAGATCTGGAATCTGTACAGTCACAATATACAAGCGCGCTGAATTCGCTGGAGCAGGCGAAACTCAGCGGACAGGCGGCAAACTCCTCACTCGATTACTACACAGTTACGGCTCCTTCCAGCGGATGTGCCACGACGGTCAATATTGTTGCAGGCGGCGTGGCAACTCAGACTTCTCCGGCTGTCGTCATTTCCGATACGGATTCGCTTGAGCTTGAGGCCCACGTTTCAGAATTTCTGATCAACAGTGTTACGGAAGGTCAAAAAGTGGATGTTTATATCAGATCGGTTTCCGAAGAACCTTTCAGCGGAACTGTGACTAATGTAGCTGATGCCCCGGCGGAGGGAACATATACATATGAGATGAAAATTGCGCTCGATAGGTATACGGATCTGAAAGCAGGTATGTTTGCCGAGATCTCTGTCGTTACGCAGCAAAAATCAGGTGTCGTTACGGTTCCGTCAAACTCTGTTGTAAGAAAGAAAGGCGAGACATACGTTGCGCTTCTCAACGGGAAAAATACGATTGAACTGCGTCCCGTAACGGTCGGCCTCGACAGCGGAACGAATGTCGAAATCAAATCGGGACTGACTCCCGGCGCTTCCCTGGTCGTGAAAGGACAAAATTATGTCAGCGATGGCGAGCGTGTAAACGTCGTAGAATAGGAGTCAGTTATGTTATCCAGATTCGCAGTAAAAAAACCGATCACCATGATCATGGCCATTATGGCTGTTATCATCCTGGGCACAGTTTCTCTCATGAAACTTCCCCAGGCTCTTCTGCCTGATATTGACTACCCTTATGCACTTGCAATGGTCACATATCCGCAAGCCGGTCCGGAGGAAATCAATACGATGATTACCGAACCGATGGAGCAGTCTTTTGCTTCGGTCGAAGGAGTGAAAGACATGATTTCTGTCACTTCAGAAGGTTCTTCTATCGTTATGCTCGAATTCGATATGGACGTTGACATGAACTTTGCGACGCTTGATATGCGTGAAAAGCTTTCTCTTGTGCAAAATTCCTTTCCAAAGGACGCGTCTTCTCCTACAATCCTGAAGTTGAACATGGATAGTGCGCCTGTCATGCAGATCTATGCTTATTCAGATAAGGATACCGCGGAACTGGCGCAATACCTTGAGGATAATATTATTCCCCGCTTTGAACGGATTTCAGACGTTGGTTCTGTTTCGATGCTGGGCAGTACCGAGACGCATCTGGCGATTAACTTCGACCAGGACAAGCTGACGGGCTACGGGTTAAGCTTGTCTACGGTGGCGACGCTTCTTCAGTCGGAAAATGTCAATCTTCCGAGTGGAACCGCACAAAATGGATCGCAGGAAGTAATCATTCGTACATACGGCGAGTTTGAAACTGTTGCTGAAATCTCCGATATGCCGATTACGCTGAATGACGGCAGCATCGTTACATTAAAGGATATTGCGAATATCAATCTGGAAGAATCGGACGCGACTTCTATCAGCCGTTTCGACGGTCAGGAAACAATTGCACTGGGAATTTCGCAGGCTTCTGGAGCAAATATCGTGGAGTTATCAGATAAAGTCAAAGACGCACTTAAAGAACTCGAAAAAAAATTTGGAGATGAAGTGCGCTTCACAGTTGGCTTTGATCAGTCTGACTTCATCAGAGATTCCATTCGCTCCGTCGGAAAGTCCGCCATCCAGGGAGCGATTCTCGCGATTATCGTTATCTTTTTCTTTCTCAGAAATTTCAGATCGACTCTCGTCATCGCAATTTCTATCCCGACATCAGTACTTGCGACATTTGGCATCATGAAGCTGCTTGGTATGTCGATGAATATGATTACACTGGGAGCGCTGACGCTTGCGATCGGTATGGTAGTAGACAATTCTGTCGTCGTACTGGAAAATATCTTCCGGCGAAATCAGACGGGCCTTGGAGCAAATGAAGCTGCTGTTGAAGGCAGCCGGGAAGTTGGGCTTGCCGTTATGGCTTCCACAATGACGAGCGTTGTTGTCTATCTTCCGATTGCATTCTCCGGCGGACTTTCAGGAATGCTCTTCAAAGATTTCTGCTTTACGATTGTCGGGGCACTTATCGCGTCGCTGCTCATATCACTGACAGCCGTGCCGATGCTCTGTTCAAAACTTCTTGACAGTTCGATCTCACAGCAATATGTCAGAATCGGCAGATTCTTTTACAGATACAAAATCGTCAATCGGTTTGCTGCATTGATCGAAAGCCTGATGAAAAGTTATAAATCGAGCTGTAAGTGGGTGCTCAAGCGAAAGAAACGCGTTTTAGCGCTGCTTCTGGCTATATTTCTCGCCTCAATCTCGCTTGTTTCCATGGTGGGAAGGGAACTTCTTCCGCAAACAGACGAAGGAATGTTCTCAATTCATGTCACCATGCCTTACGGAACATCTCTCGACGACAAAGATGCGTTTATGACTCCGATCGAAGAATACTGTCTCACACTGCCCGAAGTGGAGCACGTTTCTCTCAGTGCGGGCGCATCTTCATCACAGCTGCTTTCCTCCGACTCTAATCAGATTACAGTAACATTAAAAGATGAAGAAAAACGGACGCGAAGCACCGAAAAAGTTTTAAAGGATGTAAAAACGCACTTCCGGAACCTGGCTGGTGCCGAAGTCACTTATGAGTTGTCTTCAAGTATGAGCGCAAATCTGACAGGTGCGGACATCACTGTCCAGATTATGGGCAACGATGTTGATACGGTAGGAAATGCAACGCTAAAACTGGCCGATCAGCTGGAACAGATCGACACTGTCGAAGAAATCACGACAGATGTCGAAGAAGGAACTCCTGAGATTAAGGTAGTCTTAAACCGTACAAACGCAGCGAATTACGGCGTTACCGCTTACCAGATGGCGTCTGCGCTCTCTGGTTCTCTCTCCGGAACGACAGCGACAAGTATGACGATGGACGGGGAGAATATCGATGTAGTTCTAGCGCTGTCTGATCAGTATTCAGAATCGGTGGAAAGCCTGAAAAATATTATGGTTACGGGTTCTTCCGGTATTTCTGTTCCCGTCTACCAGATCGCCGATTTCATTTCGGACAACTCACCGGTAGCGATTAACAAACAGAATCGGAAGGTAGTTCAAAATATTGACATTACACTGAAAGAGAACGTCGAATCTAAAGATGCAGCCGAACAAATTTACAGCCTCGTGGAAAAATATGATTTCCCGAATGGCGTATACTACGGTCAGAGCGGTCTTCAGCAAGAGATGAAGGACGCATTTAAGGATCTGGTTTTGGCACTGATTATTGCACTTCTTCTCGTGTATATCGTCATGGCCGCACAATTTGAATCCTTTATTCTGCCGATTATGGTCATGATGTCGATTCCTTTTGCCATGTCAGGTGCTTTCCTCGCACTTTTCCTGACAGGAATGAAGCTGTCTATGCCGTCATTTGTCGGTCTGATTATGCTGATCGGAATCGTTGTCAACAATGCGATTCTGTTAGTCGAATTTATCGGCCAAAACAGAGAAAAGATGGGCCGCGACGAGGCGATTGCCGAGGCGGGCAGCACGCGTATGCGTCCGATTCTTATGACAACGATGACGACGATTATCGGCATGGTTCCGCTGGCACTTGGTCTTGGAGAAGGGCAGGAACTCATGGCGCCAATGGCTGTGTCCGTGATCGGCGGGCTCGTGGCATCTACACTGATCACGCTCTTTATCATTCCGATTCTCTACGCGATTGTAGATGACATCGAGACAAAGAGCGGCAGAAAGCATCTCGCAAAGAAAACGGTCAGGCTTTACAGAGAAGCTCTGTGGCTTGCAAAGAGAAATGCAAAGAAGAACGAGAAGTAAGGTGTTTGAAACGAGAAATGGCAAGAATAAAAACATTTTGAAGACAACTTTGGAACTCTTTGAAGAAATTTGAAGAAAACGGATACGGCAGTAAAAAATGGTGAATAACGCAGAAACCTGTGGCATGGCAAAGAGACTGGATATGAATCTTTTTCCGGTATCAATGAACTTGCGGCAAGTCTGATTGCAGAGCTTTATGAGAAGTACCGGCTTGCGCTGACACAGGCCAGGCAAGACCAGACAGAATCCGACGAATACAAACGAATACAAATTGTAGCGTATCATCAGATTTGAACTCGATGTAGGAATGACAAGGATTTCGTTCAATTAAGTTTTGAACGTTTTGATCACATCATATGATTTATCGAATGATTTATCGAAAAGCGCGTCTGTTGAAGTATAGTTGTTCCTCTGCAGGAAACATCATAAACAGACGCGGTTTTTTATTGTAAAGTAACAGACAGGTGACAGGATTCTGTCCGACATACACCGACATGTAACTATTCCTTAAATATAAATTTTCGGCATAGTTATACTCGATATTACCCCAATTACCCCAATCGCAGTGTTTTCGCAGTATTTTCATCGAAATTTATGCTTTGTCACTTTTCCTCCTTTCGTCCGGTATTCCCTTTCAGATATTCTTTTCCTACGCCCTCATTTTACTCAAACCAAACATCTGGGAATTTTAATATGTTCATTTCCAGTTTTTTTGAAAAGACTGCATAAGCGAATATCGGTTGGCGTCCGCTTATGATAAGTAATAACGCTGAGAATGGAAACTCCGGCCAGCTTGCTTTCCACAGAAAACCGGTGGAATAACTTTGTCTGCCGCTTCCGCTCTTGCCTTTGGCCATACCCTTTTCCGCTATCCAAGCGGATTTGGGATTTTTTTCAGCAGTTAGGCCGTTAGAACGTATTCTTGCCGGACACATGAAAAAAGCGCAAACCCGTTTGGACTTACGCTCATCATCACCCGACGCCTGTTGTTTAACATAAATAATATGTATTGCTAAATATTTATTCACCGAAAAATTACAATGTTATCTTTAACGGATCATGAGATAAACGAAGTAAACCGCGTAACATGCAAGCATCAGAATACCGTGAGTTCTCGTCAGTCGCTGGCTGCGGAATACACAGACGAACAAAAGAACAGATGCGGCACAATGCTGATGACACCGTCGATGACAAACTCCGTATTGAATTCCAGCGGCGACAGCAGGCTCGATGTGCCAAGAACAAACAATATATTAAATATATTGCTTCCGACGATGTTTCCGACGGCAATATCCGCATTGCCCTTCAAAGCTGCAGTCACGCTCGTCACAAGTTCTGGCAGGCTTGTTCCGAAAGCTATCACGGTCAAGCCGATAATCCGGTCGCTGATGCCGAAGGATTTGGCAACTTCCGTCGCACTGTCAACAGCTACATCGCTTCCTAAAACGATGGCCACAAGTCCGGCTGCAATATAAAATATTGATTTCGGGATCGGAAGTATTTCCGCTTCACCGTTTTCTGCGATAATCTCCGACTGTCCGCTTTTTGCAAGTCTAAACAGATAAACTAGAAAAATAATAAAGATGATCCAGAGAACAATTCCGCATAAAAAAGAAATCTGCCCCTGAAGCGCACCGAATCCTGTCAGTAAAATGCTGATCCCGATGACGAGAGGAATTTCAACTCTAACCGTGTTCTTCCGGACGACAAGCGGCATAATACATGCAGCCACGCCGAGTATTAACAAAATATTCAAAATATTACTGCCGATTACATTTCCCACAGAGATTCCGGCGTTGTCCTTATAAGCCGCAGTAATGCTAATTGCTGCTTCGGGCAGAGAGGTACCGAAAGCCGCCACCGTAAGGCCTATGACAATCATCGGTATCCGAAACCTGGCAGCTGCACTTGTTGCTCCGTCGATAAAAAAATCGGCGCCTTTGATGAGCAAGATAAATCCAACCAGGAGTAAAAAAAGATTTAAAATAAGTTCATGCATAAAGCAACTGCTCCTTTGTACTTAAATAATATTCAGATCTGGAATTAAAAGGACGTTACGCCCCAACCAGACATAACAAGATGTTGTTTTGCAAACAAACTTGCAAACACATATTTATCTCATTTTCCCACAGGGACTTTTGATCCTCATATCAACTAATTATTTTTTATACTACACCCTTCACACCCTTCGATTCTATTTGAATCTTTATATTTTAATGATCATTTTTATGCATATCGTTTTTTTCGTGAAATTCAGCTTTCCGCTCAGAAAATTCCGTTTTGCCCCGTTCAAGAAATACGGAAATCTGTTTTCTGCGCATGATGCAGATGGAAAAGATCACGAGAACGACGATAGCCAGAATCACGGCGCTTACGTAGTTATCGGAATCGAGCATGACACCGAAAAGAATGGAAATCGTCATAGCCGGCGTCCTACCCATCAATGAAAGGAACAGAAATTCCAGAGGATTCATCTCCGATACGCCCGCCGCATAAGACACCACGTCTTTCGGAAGTCCGGGAATCAGATAGAGCAGAAAGATGACCTTACGCGCCCGGGAGGTTGACATGATCGCCTGATATTTATGGAAACGCTCTTCGCCGCAGATCACTTCAACCGCGTTTTTGCCAAGCAGCTTTGCGAGGAAAAACGTGATCATCGTACCGACCGTCGCACCGATAAGAGACGCAATAAATGTCAGCGGAAATCCGAAAATATATCCGCCGGCGATCTGGATGATCTGTCCCGGCAGAACGCTGATGATAATCTGCATCACCTGACATATAACATATATAATAAGTCCAATGCCTGTATATTCCGAAATCCACGCGTCAAACTTTTCTACAGAGCGGAAATGATCAAGAAATCCAGGATTTGAAACAATGATCAGTGTTGGAATTCCGATAACGATAGTGAGCAGCAGCAGCAACTGGGCAAAAGCAATAACCTTTCTCGTTGGCGGCTGCTTTCTTTTTTCTTTTTTATTGATTGCCACATCAGCAGTACCCGCAGTATTTAAATTCTCTGCAGAAGTTCTGTCTTTTTCATAATCCTCATTTGAATAATTTGAATGATCTCCATTCTTTCCCATAGTTTACAACTCCCCCTGAGTGTGATTTTGTATGTTTGCTGTCAGAAACGGATCAGTTTCTCATCATAGAGCGCCTGAAGCGCCTTCATTACGCCAAACTTCGAGTGTTCATAGCTAAGTCCGCCCTGAAAATAGACGATATAAGGCTCTCTGACCGGGCCGTCGGCCGACAGCTCGATAGAAGACCCTTGAACGAAAGCGCCTGCCGCCATGATCACAGGATCGCTGTAACCGGGCATGTCCCATGCTTCCGGAACGACATAAGAATCTATCGGTGCCGCACTCTGAATTCCACGGCAGAAGGCAGCCATCGCTTGCGGAGAACCGAGTTTTACGGCTTCAATAATATCACTGCGCTCATCAGTCGTAGAAGGACAGACTTCAAAGCCCAAGTCTTCAAAAACAGCTGAACAAAAAACGGCTCCTTTGACAGCTCCGTTTACAATACTGGGCGCCATGAAAAATCCCTGCATCATGCTTCTCGTCTGGCCGAACATCAGGCCACATTCTTTGCCGATTCCCGGTGAAGTCATGCGGTACGAGATTTGCCTGATCAAGTCCTCGCGCCCTGCGATATAGCCGCCTGCCAGAGCAAGGCCGCCGCCCGGATTTTTGATGAGAGAACCGGCCATCACATCGACGCCGACATCTGTCGGTTCTTTTGTATCAAGAAATTCCCCATAGCAATTATCAACCATGCAGATAATATCCGGTCGGACTGATTTTACGGCGGAAACCCATTCCGCAATTTCCGGTATCGTGATGGCGCGTCTCCAGGCGTATCCTGTAGCACGCTGGACACACATCATTCGGGTCTTTTCGTTAATTGCGCCTTTAACACCCTCTATATCTATTCGTCCGTCGGATGTCAGTTCCACCTGACGATACGTAATGCCAAAATCCTTCAGCGAACCGCATCCTTCCCCACGGATGCCGATGACTTCTTCCAGCGTATCATAAGGCTTTCCGGTGCAGTAGACCAACTCATCTCCCGGCCTCAGAATGCCGGTCAGCGTCAGTGTCAGTGCATGGGTTCCGTTGACAATCAACGGCCTGACGATTGCACTTTCCGTATGAAACGCGTCAGCGTAAAGACATTCCAACGCTTCCCGTCCGGAATCATCGTATCCATAGCCCGTATTCCAGGCGAAGTGCCGGTCGCTGATCCTGTTTTTCCGGAAAACGTCGAGCACTTTGTACTGATTGTACGAACAAATATCATCAAGTCTTCCGAATTCACCGGCAATCCGCTTTTCCGCCCGATCAGCGGCCTGAAGGACTTCTTCTGATATTGAGAATTTATTTATAAGTAAATCATGTGTACGGTTTTGCATATTTCTATTATTTTCTCTCTTTTTATGCTTTCTTATGTCTGTCTTTTTATCCCTGATTTCCCGTTCAATTCTTATTTTTGTCTTTTTGTCTTATTCCTGTCGTTTCTTTTCTACCGTTAACCCTTCCGGATTTTTCATATCAAACTCATCATCCCATTCGAAACTGCCGATGAGGTCACGTTTCGTATTCAACTTATGTGCCGCATAAAGCTGTGTCGTCGATACATTTTCGTGATCGAGAAGCTGTTGAACATCAAAAATTGAGTTTCCGCGACCGATCAGCGATGTGGCCGCCGTTGCCCGCAGCTTATGGGGACTGTAACCTGCCGAACGCGGCGCGGACATTCCAATCGACGTATATTTCCTGACAAGCTCTCTGATCTGACGCTCTGTCATCCGGTTGCCCTGAAGCGATAAAAACAACGCATCTTCGCTGCCCGGTTTGATTTTTTCTTCGCTCATGCGTTCTCCGTCTATATATTCGTGAAGCGCCTTGAGCACAGTCCGGTTGTTCAGCGGCATAACAGATTCCTTTCCACGCTTTCTGTAAATCACAAATTCGCCGCGTTGGAAATTAAAAGACGATACGTTGAGCTGCTGAAGTTCTGAAAGACGCAGTCCATATGTCAGAAACATGACGAGAATCGCCTTATCCCGCTTCTTTGTCTTTTCCCAGTATTGGCGTTCTTTTTTCGTCAAATGCTCGCCTGTGGTAACAGCGTCAAGCATTATCATAACCTCGTTATCCTGAAGCGCTTTGATCTCACGATCTGACGCCCGCTGTACGCGAATCGGATCAAATTGATCCGTAATATTGCGTGAAACAATCTCCTCACGGTAAAGATAGCGGAAAAGCACGGAAAGCGATGATTTCTTCCTGGCAAGCGTTTTATTATTATTTTCTAAAAAAATGACTTCGCCGTCCTCATTTTCGACCCGGTATCTTCGACAGTAATCGATAAAAAAATTAACGTCAGCTCCCGAAATCGCGTCAAATTCCGAGGCTTTAATCTGTCTGATTTCAGTTGCCTCCGTCAGATTCGTCTGATCGATCAGATACTGGCAGAAAAAACGGATATCGCGAAGATATGCCAGACGCGACATCGGCAGAAGCGACTGTTTCATATATACAAAAAAACCACGCAGAAAAGAAGGCAGTTGTGACTGGATTTCTTCACACTCTGTCTCGATCTGTATCTCTTTGAGAACAACATTATCCGGTTTGTTTCCTTTATTTTGAATACGAATTTTTTGTCCGTCAGTATCACCCGTTTTTATTTTCTTTTCTTGTCGTCCAGCCATAATATCACCAAATCCCATTATATCATCGTGAGTTTATCTTGTTTGCTGCTATCTTTTATAATTTCCTTTTGCTTCTTTTTCCCGTGTCTTGATGTATTCTGTCATTTTCCTCTGTCAAATTCACCTTTAATCCCGCTATTTTTTCATTCTCCTTCTGAATCCATCAACATCCCGCCGTTTTTATCTTTCTCACCGGCTGAACCCGCCTGTATTTCACTGTTTGCTGTTATTCACCTTTGTTAAATCCGCCTGCGTACTGCTGCTTCCCATCATTTCCCTGTACCGAATCCATCTCTGTTCCGTCTTTTGCGTGAATCCCGTTTTCTTCAAGAAAGCACAGAATATCCGGCAGACGGTCGGCGCCGTCCTCCGCCAGAAGGAACCAGCGGATATCAGGATACCTGCGGAACCAGGTTATCTGACGTTTCGCGTACCGTCTGCTGTTGCGGCGGATCAGTTCCACAGCTTCCTCCTTTGAACATTCACCTGCCAGGTAGGAAAACATCTCTTTATATCCGATACCCTTCATCGAGATATCTTCCGAGGAAAGCCCCATATCGGCCAGCTTTCGGATTTCCTCCTCAAGACCGGCCTCTATCATCAGATCGACGCGCTTGTTGATTCGTTCATAAAGTTCCTCGCGCTCTCGCGTAAGACCGATCAGAATGCAGTCATAATCTGCCGTTTTCCGAAAAGAATTCTCAAAAGGCGGTATTTTTTCACCTGATTCTGCCGCCTCTAACGCACGGATTACTTTCTTTACATTATTTGGATGTATCCGTTCCGCAGCCGCCGGATCGATAGCGTACAACAGCTCGTGAATATATTCCGGCCCCTTTTCCTGTGCAAGTATACTGTATTTTTCACGAAGTCTGCTGTTTCCGGGCGTTGCCGAAAAATCCATGTCATATATCAGCGAGTTGACGTAAAGCCCCGTACCTCCGGAAATGATCGGTAATTTTCCTGCCTCGAAAATTGCCGCGATATATTTCTTTGCCAGCTTGCAGTATTCAGCGACACTGAAAGGCTCCCGCGGATCGATCTCACCGACAAGATAATGCTTTGCAGCCGCCTGTTCCTGCGATGTCGGTTTCGCGCTGCCGATATCCATAAATTTATAGATCTGCATGGAATCTGCCGACACGATTTCGCCGTCAAGAGCCTGGGCAAGCCGGATGGCGTATTCTGTCTTCCCTGCTGCCGTCGGACCGACGACGACAAGAATCTTTCTTTTTTCCATTGTACCAGAACCTCCGCTGATGGAAAAGTTTATTTTTGTTATTATTTTCCTAATTTTTTCTTAAATTCCGACTTTGCATCAAAAGTTCTTTTATTCTTTGTGCCAAATATTTTCCTTAACATAAATTTAATACTGATTTCAACAATCCGTAATATCAATTTACATTATGGTTCATCTTTTAAATAAGGCTTCGATCTCGCGGCGTGTCATTTTGACAATCGTAGGTCTGCCGTGAGGGCAGGAAAACGGATTAGCCGCGGCTGCAAGGTCGCGTAGCAACTGGTTGATTTCCAGCGGATCAAGCCGATCATTCGCTTTGACGGCTGATTTACATGCTTTCGTTAAAATTTTTCCAGCTGTTCTCCTGTCGCGAAAGGCGCGAGGATCATCGAGGCTGTCGAGAAAATCTCTGAGAAATGCCTCTGCCTCCTCATAGCTCATATACATTGGAATCGCCTTAACCGCATAATTTTTGGGGCCAAATTCTTCAATTTCAAATCCGATGCCCTCAAGAAATCCGATCCATTCTTCTTCTCGATTTTTAACAGAATATTCCACATCAAGACGAATGGGAATGGTGATTAGCTGGGAAGCTTTTTGTTGACCATAATATTCTCTTGTCAACTTCTCGTAAAATATGCGCTCATGAGCGGCATGCTGGTCGATCATGTAAAACGTGTCATCGCTGACGCCGAGAATATAGGTAGCGAAAATGGAACCTACAGGTTTGATCGTTGAAATATCAAAAGGTACGTATTCTACGGGCGCATTTTCCGGCGCAAAGATGTTTTCATGCAGACGACGGTCCTTTTGTTCCTCCGCTGAAATCTCGGACGAGTAAGGCATCTGATTTTCACAGACCTCCTCCGCATCCAAACCGGCCGAGCTATTTAACTCTGAAATGTTTGAAATCTGTCCGCTGCTTTCCGGTTCCGCTGATCGCTGAGGCTGTCCTGATAATCCTGATGCATTTTCTGACGATTCCGTTCCGTCCGCCTTCACGACTTCTTCTTCCTCTGATTTTTCGGATAATTTGGATGACTGTCTGCCGAATGCCTCCAGCCCCTGCCCTGTCCGCCCGGTTTTATCATTCAGGCTGGAAACTTCCGAAAATTGCCCTGCTTTTCGCTCCGTCGCATGATTTTTTCCGGATTCGCTGTCATCAACATCATCCATAAATGCCGATGGCGCTGAAACTATACTGCTTCCGGCCACCTGTCCGTATCCGCGTTCCGACCGTTTTTCTCTCAGCAGCGAGCGAATGTCCATCTGGGTCTGTGTTTCAGTTTTATTCTTTGCGGCCTTTTCGCCTTCCTCGTTTGAATACCTGCTTTTTTCCTCTTTTTTATCCTTTTTGAACGAAATGCTGCCCACAGCTTCCTGCCCCTGAAGTCCCTCTTTAATCACATGCGTCACAAAATTCCATACGCGTTCCTCGTCATCAAACCTGATTTCCCGCTTATTGGGATGAATGTTGACGTCGAGCAATCCCGGACTGATATCGAGAAACAGAAAGACCATAGGATACCTGCCTTCAAAGAGCCGCTGGCGGTAAGCATCCGATACTGCTTTTTCAAGGATGCGGCTTTGGACATATCTGCCGTTTACGAAAAAAATCTGGCTTTTTCTGTTGTTTTTTGTATATTCCGGTGGAGAAATATAGCCTTCCATTTTCATCGTTTCATCGTTTTGGGCATCAATGCGTATCATGCGTTCCGCCGTATGCGGATCGTATACCGTGGCGATGGCTGAAAACCTGTCTCCGCGGCCCGGCGTCGTAAATAATGTGCTTCCATTGTTTATCAGCCGAACTCTGATCCACGGATAAGCGAGCGCGATTTTCGTAACGAAATCAATAATCAGTGTGCTTTCCGTATTATCCTTCTTCAAAAACTTAAGGCGTGCCGGTGTATTATAAAATAAGTCGCTGACAATGATTGTCATGCCATTGGGACAACCCGTGTCGGAAATAGCCGAAATCACGCCGCCTTCATTCGTGACAGACGTGCCGATTTCCTCATCGGGCGATTTTGTAATGATCTCCGTGCGGGAAACGGCAGCGATACTGGCCAGAGCTTCTCCCCGGAATCCGAGCGTCACGATGGAATCCAGGTCACGAAGCTGTGTGATTTTGCTCGTTGCATGGCGCCGGAATGCCATCTTAACCTCGGCTTTCGGAATTCCACAGCCGTTGTCGGTGACGCGGATATATGACTTTCCGCCCTTTTTTATTTCTACCGTAATAAAAGTGGCTCCCGCGTCAATCGAATTTTCCACGAGTTCTTTGACAATAGATAGAGGCCGTTCCACCACCTCACCTGCGGCGATCTTGTCTGCCAGCTGCTTCGGCAGTTCTGCTATCTTATTTCTTCCCGAACCTTCGCCTCCTGTCCTCTCCATTTCCGGCTCCTTTCTCCATTTTGCCAGGCCGATAAAATTATCGAAATTTCTTAAAATATACTGATATACTGAATTGCGCTGAATTTCACAAGCGTCTAAATTTCCTCAACAGCCGCTTTCAGCTTTTCCAAAACGGCGATTGCCCCCGACGGCGTGATATTCATTAAATCAAGCGATTTAAGCATTTCGACGACCGGATGGTTTATAAACGTCAGAAACGACATCTGCTGTGATTCTTCCGTACTTTCGTCTGCCGCAGTATCCGACAGTGATGTCTCTAATGTCAGTCCTTCTTTCGGCTCATCAATTTTTGAGACACTCTCCGCCGCTTCATTCCCTGTACTGCTCTCGACACTTTCGTCATTTTTCAGAAAAAGCAGTCCGGCAGAATTTTGAGCGGCAACCGAGTCACTTTCAAGTTCACGCAGTTTTTCTTCGGCGATTTTCAGCAATGAGGCGGGTACGCCGGCCAGTTTTGCCACATGAATCCCATAGCTCCGGCTTGCGCTTCCTTCCGTGATCTTGTGGAGAAACACGACTTCGCCATCCTTCTCACTGACCGAAACATTGAGATTTTTAAATCCCGGCATTGTCTTTTCAAGCACGGTCAGTTCATGATAATGAGAGGCAAACAGCGTCCTGACCCGCCGCTTCTCATTGCAAAGATAATCGACGGCCGCCCATGCGATGGAAAGGCCGTCATACGTACTCGTGCCGCGCCCGATTTCATCGAGAATAACGAGACTGCGGTCGGTGGCCGTATTCAAGATATATGCCAGTTCACTCATTTCAACGAAAAAAGTACTCTGCCCCTGTGTCAGATTGTCGGATGCGCCGATTCTCGTGTAAATCCTGTCCACGACGCCGATCTGAGCTCTTTGCGCCGGAATAAAACAGCCGATCTGAGCCATCAGAACGATCAGTGCTGTCTGACGCATATACGTGGATTTTCCAGCCATATTCGGTCCTGTAATCAAAAGCATACTCTGCTTTGAACGATCGACGTAAGTATCATTGGAAACGAAAACTCCGTGAGTAATCGTCTGCTCAATAACCGGGTGGCGGCCCTGGATAATGCTGATGACATCGCCGTCATCCACCTGCGGTTTCGTGTATCCGTTTTTGCTGCTGACCTCCGCAAATGACGCCAGCACATCGAGATCAGAAATCGCGTTCGCCGTGTCCTGAATCCGCTTTGTAAATGTCTTCAAATATTCTCGGAGTTCCGTAAACAATTCGTATTCCATCGTATTGATCCTGGTTTCCGCGTTCAGCACAAGAGATTCCATTTCCTTGAGCTTTGGCGTCACGTAACGCTCAGAATTTACGAGTGTCTGTTTTCGTATGTAATCATCAGGAACGTTTTCTGCCTGCGCCTTTGATACTTCGATGTAATAACCGAATATTTTATTAAAACCTACTTTAAGTTTCTTAATTCCTGTTCTCTCCCGCTCGGCAGATTCAAGATTCATTATCCAGGAAAGACTGTCGCTTGACGCCTCTTTTACCGCGTCAAGTTCCTCAGAATATCCGTCAAGAATAAGTCCGCCCTCCTTGATGGAAACAGGCGCGTCCTCGCGAATGGCCCGCTCAATTCGCGAGGACGCTTCATCGAGCGTATCAATTTTTGCCGCAATACTCTGCAGCATCTCATCGCCGCAGGTTGCCAGATCTTCCCTGATTTCAGGTAGAGCCGCAGCGGAATTTCTGAGAGCAAGCATATCCCTGGCATTTGCGTTTTCGCCTGCGATACGGCCTGAAAGACGTTCAAGATCGTAAACCATTTTAAGCGACTCTCGCAGATTGTTGCGCAAAATAACATCGTCCACAAGAGTTTCCACCGCGTTGAGCCGCAGATTGATTTCCTCCGATCTGTTAAGCGGTTCACGAATCCATTTTTTCATCTTCCGTGAGCCCATGGCCGTCTGCGTCCTGTCGAGAACTCCCAATAGCGAACCTTTCACCTTTTTTTCAAACAACGTTTCCGTCAGTTCCAGATTTTTAATCGCCGAGCGATCTAACGCCATATGAGCGCGATTGTCAATCATTTCAACACGTGTCAACTGTTCCAGGCTGTTCATCTGCGTTTCGGAAAGATATGACAAAAGGCCTCCCAAAGCCCTCAGAGCGAACTCGCTCTCACCTAATCCGATTCCTGTCAGCGATTTAATCTGAAATTGACGTTTCACTGTCTTCTCCGCATGTTCCTTCTCAAAATACGCTTCCGGCAAAAACGAAAGATATGCACCTGTCAGATTCGATATCTTTTCGTGAAACCCGCTGCCTTTCAGATTTTCGTTTAAAATCAGTTCTTTCGTCTCAATGCGGTTAAGTTCATTAAACAAATCACTCCAGATCTGCTCGTCCCCGTGAAATTCTCCGGTTTTCAACTCGCCCGTAGAAATATCGCAGTAAGCGATCCCGGCGCCGTCCGAAGACCCGAAAATGCTCGCCAAGTAGTTATTCGTCTTTTCGTCCAGCATATTCTGGTTCACCACGGTTCCCGGCGTCACGATACGAATTACTTCGCGCTTAACGATTCCCTTTGCCGAGGCGGGATCCTCCGTCTGCTCGCAGATAGCCACCTTATACCCTTTTTCCACGAGTTTTGAAATATAAGTATCCACAGAATGATACGGTACGCCGCACATGGGCGCCCGTTCCTCCATGCCGCAGTTTTTCCCTGTCAGCGTCACTTCCATCTCACGCGAGGCGGTGACAGCATCGTCAAAAAACATCTCATAAAAATCACCGAGCCGGAAAAAAAGAATACAGTCGCTATATTTTTCTTTTATTTCAAGATATTGCTGCATCATTGGAGTGATCTGCTTTTTTTTCATGTTTCTTTCTCCATACTGTTTAAAGTGGAAAAAGGGGTGTCTCTTTCAAGACATCCCCCTAACATTTTCCATTTAAACCAAACTGATTTCTTTAGAAATATATAATCTTATTAAATCTCAGTTTCTTCTTCATCGGACTCATGATCCTCCTCATCAGCATTTGGGTCAAAACCCTTCAGTCCTTCAAATTCGAGCCCATTCTTCTGCGCGTAATCGTAAATCGCTGATTTGATCGACTGCTCAGAAAGAACTGAGCAGTGAATCTTCACGGCAGGCAGGCCGCCCAGCACTTCGAGAACGTCGTCGTTCGTCACCTTAAGCGCTTCTTCACACGTTTTGCCGATGATCATATCGGTAGCGACGCTGGAAGATGCAATTGCGGAGCCACAGCCGTAAGTCTTAAACTTTGCGTCTGTAATAATTCCCGTATCCTCATCTACTTTAATCGACATCTGCATCATATCGCCGCATACAGGGCTGCCGTAAGTTCCAATTCCGGAAGCGTCTTCGACCTCGCCTACGTTGTGCGGATTCATGAAGTGTTCAATTACCGTATCATTATACATTGCCATTTTATTTACCACCCTTTCTTCTCAGAGATAGAGGAAATTTCTCTGAGTTTCGCAATAATCGTCTTTAATTGTTCTACTACATAATCCGCATCTTCCATCGTCGTAAAATCACCGAATGTGAAACGGATTGAACCGTGGATCAGTTCCACCGGAATCCCCATGGCCGTCAGCACATGAGATGGCTGAAGGGATCTTGAGGAACATGCTGAACCTGAGGATGCGCTGATTCCGGCAAAATCGAGACGAAGCAGGATTGCCTCGCCTTCCACGTACTCAAATGTGATATTTGCGTTGCCCGGATGACGGTGTTCTTTGCTTCCATTATAATACGTATGAGGGATTTCTGCTAGAATTCTTTCTACGAAATGATCTCTGACGGCGCTGATATGCGCTACATGACTTTCAAAATCTCGCTTGGCAATCTCAGCTGCTTTTCCAAATCCCACGATACCCGGAATGTTTTCCGTACCCGCACGCTTTTTATTTTCCTGCGCTCCGCCATGAATATATGTAGGCAGGATGACGCCCGTGCGGACAAATAACGCGCCGGAACCCTTCGGTCCGTAAATTTTATGAGAAGACATGGACAACATATCGACATCGAGATCCTTTACGTCAACAGGCACATTTCCAGCCGCCTGAACAGCATCTGTATGAAACAGAACGCCGTGTGATTTGGCGATGGCGGCCAGTTCCTTAATCGGCTGCACGCTTCCGACTTCATTGTTCACATACATGATGCTGACGAGAATCGTATCGGGACGAATTGCCGCTTCCAGTTCTGCCGGATCCACAAGACCGTCTGAATTGACGCCCAGATACGTAATCTCAAACCCCTCTCTTTTTTTCAGAAAATCGCAGGTATGAAGAATTGCGTGATGCTCAATCTGCGACGTAATGATATGGCGTCCCTTGTTTTTCAGCTTTCTCGCCATTGCGATCAGCGCCCAGTTGTCTGATTCTGTGCCTCCGGACGTAAAAATAATTTCCTTCGGATCAGCATTAATCAGGGAAGCAACCTGGCCGCGCGCCTTTTCCAGTGCATCTTTTGCCGTCGCACCGACAGTATAGATTGCTGACGCGTTTCCAAAATTTTTCGTAAAATACGGGATCATCTCGTCAACGACTTCCTGCTTGACAGGCGTCGTTGCGGAATAATCGAGGTATACCTGTCTTTTTTCTTCCATTATTTAATACCTGTAAATTTCCTTCCTGATTATTTTTTCGGCATTTTCCTTCTGCTTTGGCCGTGAAAATATCTGTTTTCTATTTCGTTTTGCAACACAAATGTTTTGCTGGATTATATTATACCTGTTTTCCGAAGAAGATAAACCGTTTTTTTGGCAAATCAGATATTTTTTATATACTATAGTATATTTATATCAATTTATCAATCTTTTTTAAAATAAATCAAGCTTTTTGCACATTCAATTTCAGTTTTTTTGAAAAAATTTTTTCAATTTTATCGCAGTCCAGGCAAAAATGTGAAAAGGCACGCTACCGCCCACAGTCATGCCCGGCTGTGGGGATACTCGAATTTTCACATGTCTATGCATCTGCACGCTATGCCGGCTCCATACCCGTGATCTTCATTTTCTCATCGTCGATAACGGCCCGAACCGTATACGTTTCATCTTCGGTATAATATCCGTCAAATCCCGACATATACCAACGCACTGTAATTTCATAAAAATTGATTACAATTTTCTGACTGACCGTTCGGCAACCCGTAATTTTCATATTGACAATCCTGTCCGTGTCGCTGTCGCAGAGTTCCGACACAGACAGCATGTCCGCTCTCAGCAGCGGATGACCTTCGATCTTCGACAGTTCCGAATAAATATCGGCTTCCCTCATCTGCCGAAAGGCTGCGCGCTGCATAATCGCCGTCCGCTCCATCAAAAGACGACAGACATTTCTCTCATCCGTCGAATCTCCCGCGCCTGTAAAGCCCGAAAAAATCAAAGCTGTCGCTACGCTGACTAACAGCACGGCAGTTCTGCGCCACGTTCCTTTTTTTCATCACGCACCTCCTGAATATATGAATATTACTTTCGGTTTGTTACATGATAGAAAAAAAGAAACGCGAAATTTGAAGATTCCGCGCCGCATCTGCCTGTTTTTTTATGTTTTTTTTCTGAAAACCGCCTGTTTTTTACAAAAAAGAGAACTCCATCCCCATAAAATGACAACAAATGAATCAGAAGAGATCTAAAAAATTAAGGTTAATTCAACTTATTTTTCTGCTTCGGGTGCCGTCTGACCGGTGTAATGCTGCCGTCAGGTTCGACGATCTGGATCTGCTCAATCTGGCTGCGGAACTGCTTTCTGAAATTGCTCAGATACTCCTGACGCAGCATATCGCGTTCCGCGATTTCCTCCTCCGTCAGTCCCTTTGTCTTTGCTTTTTTTGCCAGTTCGTTGATCCGTGCCAACGTCTTATCGGGTACTACCATATTCTATGCACCTCCTATCTCAATATTTGAAATTTGTCAATATCTCTCCCGATATCCCTTTAAAGTTTTATTCCATCCCCCATAAATGAATGGAATGATTGATGATTTTGTTCTGCCGATCTATATCCATATGCTTACCCTATCAGTTCTCGCTGGGTCTACGCCCTGACATTCCTTCCTTCTCCTTTCATGGATTTTTCGTTATTGAATTTTCCGTCTCATTTTCACTTCTGAATCATTATATGACAAACTGTACTTCCAGGCAAGTTGGATTTACATTTCCTGCTTTTCCGCCTTCAAATACGGATCTTAAATTTGTTAGGCCAAATCACAATTTTATCTAAAGGAAGGATAAATAATTAACAATATTTATAAAAAAATGATATGCTTCAGAAATTTTCTTGTGCCAAAAGCACAAGAAGATGGTATAATCATAGCGAAAAGTTTTCTACGTGTGTTTTGCGCGTCATAAACAATGATAATATTAAAGTTTGGATTTTAAAGGGAGGTTTTTCCATTGGAACTGATGTTCAATTCGCTTTACGAAAGGTTAACGAAAAAGATACCTTTGACTCCTGTTGCCGGAAACGATGGATTTTACAGAACCATCCGCTGGATTCAGCTGGACGATCATCCTGCCGGTTTTGAGCTGCTCCGCAGCGGTGATCTCGTCATTACCACCGGATACACCGGATGGGATGCAGAACCTGACAAGATGATTCATTATATCAATCGTCTCATAAAACTGAACGCCTGCGGACTTATCATTCATCCGGGAACAGATTACAGCGTTTCCCCTGCCGGACGGCCGGATGCTGAGTCTGTTGCTTCTGCGGATATTTCCGCCCCGCAGTCCGAAAACATCTCGAAAACTGACGCTCCCTCAAAAAATTCCATCGAAGACAGTGAGGTGCTCTTGAACAACGAATTTATTATCTCTGACAAAGTTATTTCTTATTGCAACGAATTCCATTTCCCTCTCCTTTTGGTTCAAGAAAAAATCCATATTATGGATATTATTCGCGAAACATGCATGATGCTGTTTGAATTCGACCACAGTTACGACGTCATCTATGATATTTTGTCGGGACTGCTGTACGACACCAACATTACCAATAAAAATATGGAACAGATTCGCCGCTTCGGATTCCGACTGGAGGATGAATATACGATCCTCGCCTTTCAGGACGATGCGGAAACTTCCTTTTATCAGGCGGACGAAAGAAATTATGAATTTCTCAACAGATTTTTCTTCCATCTCGGCGAGAGATTTTTCTATTTCAGAGAGGCTGGCTACGGTATCATTCTGATCAACAGCTCGGATGAGGAAAAGATTGAATCGTATGCTGTCGATATTGTAACAAATCTGACTGAAATTCATAGCGACGAAACGATTCGCTGCGGTATAGGCACGTGCGTCCACTCCATATGTGACATAAAAAGCAGTTTCCGCAATGCACGTGCGGCACTCAGTTACGCAAAGTTTAAAAATATCAGCAATATTTCCTTTGATGAACTGGGTTTTTATAAAATGCTGTTCTCCTCTGATGAGCAGGAGCGCCTGGCGGATTATACGACGTGCCTTGAACCGATTATCAGCTATGACAGAAAACATAATTCTGATCTCGTCAAGACGCTGGCCGTCTACATGAAGTCGGGACGCAGCATCCAGCGTGTGGCGTCGGAGCTCTCCTGTCATAGAAACACGATCAATTACAGAATCCGGCGCATCGAAGACCTGCTTTACCTCGATATTAACGATTACGAAAATGCATTTACACTCGAACTTGCGTTCCGCGTGCTTGAATATCTGAATGAACTGAAGTTGGAAGAACTTCAGCATGAAAGCACGGAACCGTTTGACTGACGCATGGTGCGATTGACGCGTAAAAGACCGGGCCAGTATATATTGTAGACGCGATTGGCAAGCTTCATTTTCACAGAGCCTCGCCAATGCAGCTCCACGCTTCGAGCAGCCGCTCCATATTCCAGGCCGCATTTGCCGGGCTTGTAGACGGAAGTCCAACGATTTCCCGACCTGTCTGCGCTCTGTGATATTTCTCAAAAAGCCGCCTTGCTGTGGTGCCGTTCGCATAAATCTGTGCGATATTGCAGGATGACAATATGACGTTAAGATCCACAGGTACGACATTTCTGATGCTGCTGTCACTTGATCCGATGATTTCACAGCTTTCGATCACATCCCACAGTGCGATTCCGTGTCTGAGCAGCATCATCCGCTTCTCCTCCACCGTTTCAGGCACTTCTTCCTCCAAAAGCTGCGCCAGAAGCTTCCAGAACCGGTTTTGAGGATGCCCGTAGTAAAACGCCTGCTGGCGTGACTTGACGGACGGAAAACTGCCAAGAATCAGAATCTTTGAATTCTCGTCATATACCGGACCGAACTCGTGAAATACACGCTGATATTCATCGTTTTTTGTCTGTTTTCTGCTACTCATACTGCAACTCCTGTAAAAAAATTGATTCTTCCTTCCGTCTTTAAACTATTTCCATTTTTTATATTATTTATATTATTTCGTTTTATATTATTTCGTTGTTATTCTATAACCATTTCACTGACATCCTGTTTTCTACGAGCAAATTTCATAAGGAGTACGGCTATCAAAATCCCCGCATCGGGTATCCGATTCCGTTTACAAATAAATTGGATGGCCTGTTCCTTTGCTTGTACTCTGCCGGAAAGCCACCCGCTTTTTCTGTCAAATTGTATTATTTTTATCGATTATTTTTATGATCCCTGTTATTTTTTTCACGTTACGTGCTCATCTATGCTCATCCGGCGCGTTCCAGTATCAGTTTGTCAGCGATGATAGCAATAAACTCGCTGTTTGTCGGTTTGCCCTTTCCATTGTGAACAGTATATCCGAACAGTTCGTTGATCGTTTCGATAGGTCCGCGATTCCACGCGACTTCGTTTGCATGGCGGATCGCCCGTTCCACACGGCTCGGCGTCGTATTATACGTCTTCGCAATCATTGGATAAAGTTCTTTCGTAACTGCACTGATCAAATCTATGTTTTCTACACATAGTGCGATGCCCATGTGCAGATATTGATACCCTTTGATATGCGCCGGAACTCCAATATTGTGAATGATATTCGCAATCTCGTTCAAGTTCCGTCCGGTTGAGTTGTTCGAGAACCTCAAAGCCGTCGACATATGGCATGATATTGTCAAGAATGAGCACGTCAGGAATATCACGTTCGATTTCTTCCAAAGCTTTTCTGCTGTCATTTGCAACCCAGCAAACTTCAATATCCTCTTTTTCGCAGAGAACATCGCATAAAATATCACAAAAATCTTTGTTGTCGTCAGCAACAGCTACTTTAATTTTAGACATATTACGCTTCTTCCCGTCAAGTATTTTCTATACCATAATTTTAAAGACTTTCTTCGCACATAGCAACCGAATTGATAATCAAAAAATTATAAATTTCGACACGCTTCGACATTTGCATGTAATTTAGCCGGGTTTCGATACGAAATGTGCGAAAAACAGCTGCCATATAAAGCATATGATAAAATAATGAATTGAACATTTGAACCTTTACACAAAAAAATCCACGTGTTAAACTCAACATGTATGGTTTATGGATTTACAACAAACCTACTCTGCGGCAGAGCACTGGCTCATCCGGCAAAACAGGAGGAATGAAATGGAAAGAAAAGCTATCGTTGAAAGAAATACAAACGAAACGAAAATCCGCGTCGAAATTAATCTTGACGGTACAGGAAAACGAACCATTAACACGGGAGTTCGCTTTTTCGATCATATGCTGGACGGATTCGCACGTCACGGTTTATTTGACCTGAAAGTTTCCTGCCAAGGAGACACGGATATCGACTGTCATCACACAATAGAAGACGTCGGCATCGTGCTGGGTGACGCAATTCGCCAGGCCGTAGGTGACAAAAAAGGGATCGCACGCTACGGCCATGAACTTCTGCCGATGGATGAAGCTCTCGTTCTCTGTGCTGTCGATCTCAGCGGCCGCTCTTTTCTCATCTACGAAGCGTCTTTCGCTCACGCAAAGTGTGGCGATATGGATACTCAGATGGCTAAGGAATTTTTCTACGCGGTCAGCAGTTCAGCCCGCATGAGTATTCACATCCGTCAGATCAGCGGACAGAACGACCATCATATTATGGAAGCTATGTTCAAGTCATTTGCCCGTGCACTTCGGTTTGCGTCTGAAACAGACCCCCGGGTGCAGGGGATCCCATCTACAAAGGGTGTCCTTTAATCACATATTGCACGTTCATCTTTGATGATTTCAGGAGGTTTTTATGACGCTCGTTTTTTGCATGGACGACAGGCAAGGCATGATGTTCGGCGGAAGGCGCCAAAGCCGTGACCGCGTCCTGCTTGAAGATCTGACGGAGTTGTCGCAAGGACACCGTCTTCTGATGAACAAATACTCGGATAAAATGTTCGCTTCTTTTGGTTTTCACTGCCAGACAGCAGATGACAATTTTCTGAATCTGGCAGATGAGGAAGACTTCTGTTTTGTCGAAGACACGAACAAAATCCCCGATTTCGACAGAGTAAGCCGGATCATAATCTACCGCTGGAACCGCCATTATCCGTCCGATCTGCGATTTGATCATTCTTTACTTTCGGGCTTTATCCTGCAGGAAACAAAAGTGTTCCAAGGCAACTCTCACGATGAAATCACACGAGAGGTCTATATCAGGTCAACTACCCGCCCACTAAAATGAGTGGACTTATAACTATCTGGTAGTGCTGATGACTTACATTTTTTATCTTGTTGCAAACGAATTTGCTGGAGGACTTTATGAAACAGAAAATAAAAAAGCTATTTTCCCTGTTGCTGATAACCGTAATATCTACCGTATCTCTTTGCGGCTGCGCTACCGCTGCCCCTGGACCGGAATCCGGCGGTTCTTCCGAATCATATGCGTATGTTTCGGATTCATCTGACATTTTTTCCACGGAAACGATTCAGGCCTCTTTGGATGAAGATAACAGTATTTCTCTGAATGCGATTCCCTCCTACTCCGGTGAGCCTTTCGTTATTCTCAGCGACAATGTTCCGGATTTCAGCGAGAGTGACATGACAAGCCGGTCGTTTGAAACATACAGTTCTCTCGACAGCCTGGGCCGCTGCGGGGCCGCTTACGCAAACGTCGGAAGCGACTTGATGCCGACGGAAAAACGCGGCAGTATCGGCCAGATAAAGCCCAGCGGATGGCAGACCGTAAAATACGATAATATTGACGGCAAATATCTTTACAACCGCTGTCATCTGATTGGCTATCAGCTTACAGCTGAAAATGCCAATGAAAGAAACCTGATCACCGGTACGCGTTATATGAATACAGAGGGGATGCTTCCGTTTGAAAACATGATAGCCGATTACATAAAAGAAACGTCAAACCATGTACTCTACCGTGTAACGCCCGTCTTCGACGGAAATAACCTGGTGGCCTCAGGTGTGAGGATGGAGGCTCTTTCTGTCGAAGACGAAGGGGATGGAATTTGTTTCGATGTCTACGTCTACAACGTTCAGCCGGGAATTTCCATCGATTACGCCACGGGCGCAAGCCAGAAAGAAACGTCCTCCGGTGCATCTGATGCCGCCTCTTCCTCGCAACAGGCGGAACTGACCGAAATTCGAGGCAATTCCAGGTCAAAGATTTATCATTGTCCGGGACAGGCTGCCTATGAACAAATGAAAGATTCAAAATACCTCGTCATTTTCCAGACGGAACAAGAAGCTCAGGCTGCCGGATACCGCAGAGCAAAAAAATGATGCGTCAGGATATATGCACTTCCTTTTTCGATCTCCGAAGGCTGTGCCACTTCCATCGGCTCCGCATACTCTTTTGACGAAAGATCCTCATATGCTTTGCCAAACAGACCATATTTCGTATTTTTTACGAGAGTGCCCAGCGGCTCGTCAGCTTCGTAGAAAATGCCGCGAATTTCACCGGGACTGCCCTTCTTTCCTTCCTTAAGCGACAACCTGCGCGTCGAGAAGTTGGCCGTCGGCTACTTTCAGGATGCTTCCGGTTTCAGCATCAGTGATTCCATGTCCCAGAGCCCCAAATGTGCCGTCATACGGTCGGTAATACGTCAGCGTGCCAATACCTGCCGTCTTCTCCTTGACCCACAGACCGAGACGGAACTTCCCGTCGTCTGCCGATTTTACCGGAGATACGTCAATATAGCGCAACTCATTTTTTCGCCTTTTATTCACACCAGTACCAGGTATATGCAATTATTTCGGCTGACATGATATTTTTCTGGTCAAACGCAGATGTCCGCGGAAAATTTGGCCAGCGTTTTTTCTCCGATTCCGCTGACATTCGTCAAGTCATCTATGGAACTGAAATTGCCGTTTGTCTGGCGGTATTCGATAATCCGTTCCGCCATGGAAGGTCCAATGCCGTTCAGAGTCTGAAGTTCCTCAGATGTCGCCGTATTAATGTTGATTTTTGTATCCGCAGTTTCTGAAGTTCCGGCTGCTGCACCTCCTTCCGGCTGAAGAATCTGAGGATCAGCTGTAAAAAGTCCTGCGGATGATTCTGCCGAAGGATCGCCCGACTGCACAGCCTCCGTCTCTGCCTGAGTTGGAATATAAATCTTCTGCCCGTCCTCACATTGTGAAGCCATATTCAGATATTTTGTTTCCGCGTCTTCCGATGCCCCGCCCGCCGCTTCTACAGCCTCATATATGCGCGAACCTTTTTCAATACAGACAACCTGCGGATGTCTCACCGCGCCGCCCACGTCTACAAAAATCATGTCGTCTTCCTCGTCTTCTTCACTTTTTTGGCTTTCCATTCCGGGACTTTCCTGTCCGCCTTCTTCTGAAGACGACATTTCGCCTTCTACAGCCGTAGCGTCTGCACCTTCACTCATCTGAACGTCATCGTCCGCATTGGAATGAAAAAATCCGTAAGCTATTGCGGCTACAACGACAACAGAAATAAGGGCAATTTTTTTCCATTGTCTCCCTTTTGTTTTTTCCATATCCTACCACCACCTTTTGACCAAAGGATAACTTATTTTTCATTATTTGTCAATATATTACTGAATTTTTTTTACTATTTTTATACTGTTCTATTTTGAGCAGAGATTCACGGCTGCAGTTTCTCTAACAAACCCGGAACTTTTCATCATTACAGAAGAATGATCCGGCAAACCCATGTTTGCGGCACGCCGAAATTTCACAGGAAAGTCGTTTCCGGCAAGTTTCAGAACGCAAAAATCCCCGCAGCAGCAAAAGCACCTGAGGTTCCAATTTCTACTGCGGGGTGTCCGACTTGTTCTTGCAATTCGCGATTTTAATAAAATACATTGTGTTCCATTTTTAAGCTATCATATCTTGCTCGGATAGGTTTTATTTATTTTTATAATATATCAATAGTGTCTGTTCAAAAATTGATATCAAGCGGTGTAACATTTGAATGAATACCGATTTCCAAACGTGAATCTGTAATTTCGGTCGGCAAAGCCGCTTTTTTATACATAAAGGGCTCCCTTAAGTGCAGTTTTTTGACGTGGACTGATGATTTTTCTTACAATTTTATTATAAGTATGAAATACCCGTAAACACAGAAAAGTCGATGCTTTGGACAGATTTTATCGTTAAATAAGCAGATGCCAAACATGGGAATGAATAAAGCGCTCATTTGGTAAGGTCGAACAGCGATATGCAATTTGTTCATTGGACATTAGCTGCCGGTTCGCTCCTGTGAGTAAATCAGGCTTCGTCTTCTTTCGATCTTAATTTATTTCTGTTATCTATACCCCGCTTCTGTCATCTGTTTTCGGAGTGATCAAAAAAAGAGACGGGGCTGTTCTTTTCTGATTAATCATATTGATACAGGCTACGTGATTTTTTTTGGAAGGCAGTTTTTTCAGATATTCCGCAATCCGCTCACATTCTTCGGCGCCTTCTTTGTGTCCGGAATACGCCATGATAGAAACAATTCCGTTTTTCCGGACCATACGGATCGCCTTTTTGATCGCTGGAAGAGACGTCTGCCACGTTGTCATCACCGTCTTATCGTAACCCGGCAGGAAACCCAGATTAAAAACGAAGGCCGAAATCGACGATTCTTTTTCCAGATACCTGTCCATTTCTGCGTGAGATGCACGAATCAGATAAATGCCGTTTTTTTCAGGATCTTTGATACCGTTTGCTGCAAGATATGTTCGTGTCATGTTGAGAGCCGTTTCCTGAACATCAAACGCATAGACTTTTCCTCTTGTGTGAGGAACCGCGCAGCAGACTTCTGTTTTTGCAGCGGAAACATCAAAATTTTCGCCAAAGTGAACCGCGTAACTTTTTCCTGTACAGGCATCGTCTAATGTTCCCGCATTTTTCAAAGATCTGCCGGAAAAAAGATGAATTCTGTCTCCCAGACGACTATTTTTCAGATTTCTTTCCTGATCATGCTCCTGTCCCTGTTCGCAAAAAGCATCAGCGTAGCCTACAGCGCAAGCGAGAGAATATGTATCGTAGCCATTTCCCATAGTGCAGTCTACGACAGTGTCGCCGGGCTGTATGTATTCCCGGATGATATGCATGGCAAGTGATGTTGTCCTGACGATAAGATTTTCGTTGTCATTTTCATATGCCATAGAAACCTTCCTGCCTTTCTGTTCTTTTCAGAATACCTGTTTTTATACTGCATAAAATAATTTAATTTCCGTACCCACTATGGTTTACAATCTTTTCAGATATTCCAGCTCGCTGGCAGACATTTTCCGGTACATGCCTTCGCGCAGATGAGCCATTTTCAAATCACCGATTGCCGTGCGGTGAAGCGATAAAACAGTGTGACCCACGACTTCAAACATTTTTCTGACCTGTCGGTTCTTTCCCTCCCTGATGCTGATCTGAACCGTGGAAACGCCGTCTGACTGTCTGATAATGTCGACCATCGCAGGTTTCGTCACGTATCCGCCGATGTCCACGCCGCGTTTCAGTTTCTCTGCATCTTTTCGCAGAAACAGGCCGGAAACCTCGGCCACGTATGTTTTGTAAATATTTTTATGCGGGCTTGTGAGTTTATAGGCGAGATCGCCATCGTTCGTCATAATAAGCATACCTGATGTATTGTAATCGAGGCGGCCCACCGGATAAATCCGTTCTTTGATGTCAGGCATAAGTTCAAGGACTGTGGGTCTGTTCTGCTCGTCGTCCGCTGTCGTAATATATCCCGCAGGTTTATTTAAAATGTAATATACAAATTTTTTTTCGAGACGGATCGGCCTCCCGCAAATGGAAACAACATCATTGTCCTGAACGTCGTAACCATGTTCCGCAGTCTGCCCGTTGACAGCAACTTTCCCCTGCCCGATGAGTTCGTCGGCCTTTCTTCGGGAACAAACTCCGCTGTGTGCAATATATTTGTTGAGACGCATAATATTCCTTTCATCTTATTGTTTTGTATAATATTTTATCATACATACAGCCCTCTATCCATTCCTTTTTCCGTATACAATTTTATAATGCGCCCATCTGCTGCTGATGAACAAAACATCTGTCCATTTCATAGGACTGGTAACTGTCTGACATATGGAAACGGATGCTCCATGTGCATTCTCAGATGCCCTTCGTTCGGCCCGCGTACAAGCATTACGAACAGGATCGGTCTGACAGACCTCATGGGGCGGCGCAAGGACGGGGCTTTCGGTGCTTTCAGCGGTTCCTGCAAGCTGATCAAAACTTCGCTGTCAAAGGAGCTTCAGGATGAACTTGACAGCAAGGGCGTCGTCATAGTGCGCCTGAAAAAAGAGCAGATTCACAAGGAAAAACTGGATCTGAAAGTATGCCAGCAATATGCACTCGACGAATACGCTGAAAATATAATTCTGCTTGACACAGGAAATGCGAAGCTCATGATGCCGTTTATGCCTCTCGATCAGCTGCGTGAAATCGAGGGATTTGAAAACGCAAGATATGCAGATCCTTACGCAGGTGGAAAAGGTAATTCCATCCGCTACCTTTCCGTCGCTCAGAGAAAAGATTCCATGCTGGTGCGCGGTGTGGAAAATATGTTCTGCGGCGGTGAAAAATCAGGGCTGTTCGTCGGCCATACAGAAGCGATTACGACAGGCAGTCTGGCGGGATATAATGCGTGCCGCTATCTAAAAGGGCTGCCGCTGCTGGAACTGCCCGACGGCCTTGCCGTCGGTGACCTGATCTCCTACGCCAATGCCCGCAGTGAAGAAGACGACGGGCTGAAAACGAGATATACCTTCGCCGGCGTCGAATTTTTTGAACGTATGAAGGAACGAGGATTATACACGACAGACAGTGAAGTTGTGAGAAAGCGTCTGAAAAAATACGATCTAAACGGCATTTATAATGAAAAACTTCTGCATGGATGATTTTCAGAAAAAATCTTGAAATAGAAGGGGAATATTGAAGATAATCCCATGGAAATTCCAAGAATGAACAAGAATTTTCCCGCAGTATGAGTAAAACAGCCGCAGGACTTCTCCGAAGACCAGACTGTTGAAAATGTTATCCGGCAAGTCGCTGATGCTTACTGCGTACATTCGATTATACGCACAGCAGCCTGCCGGACATCATTTTAAAAGCGCTGGCCGCATCAGGAAACGCTCGAAATTCATACTTTCATATTTTCCAGTTTCTTGTTCGCCCGGCAAATCATCGCAGAAAGAAGGCGACCACAGAATATCGCATATCTTGCCATTCCATCTATTGTTCTATTTTTTGTCATTCTGCCATTTTGCTATTCTGCTGTACGCACCGAATGTCGCGTTACTTCGCCCACCGTACTCCTCATGGGAGAGACCACGGAACGAGCGGCACAACCGCCTGTGTCGAAAATACCTCCCCAAGGGAGTCTCCATCGGAAACTGTTCGGCAGAACAGATTTTCATGTTCGCTGATGAAATGAACGATCTGTCCCGAAAACATCTCGATTATCCACTCCGACCGAACTCTTTGACGGCTTCCTTGACAAGATATACTCACTCTCAAAACAACAGGCAACTTAATGATACCAACTGTTCAATTTGTAATTGCAATTTTCGATTTAAATTCAATTTCTATCATTCATTAAATAAAATAAGTCTGTTCAAAAATTCAATCTCATCGGCGCGTTCCAGCTTTTCAGAGCACGGATTTTCGTCAAAGCGCATCATCATTTTGTTCTTCTTATCGTAGCGCGGCCAGCCGAAACCGGGATCACCCGTTTTAATGAAATTGCACCAGGCGCTGCTCATCAGCTCAGCAATCCGGCGGCCCCGCATATCGTTGGCACCGACGATATGCAGATCCTTGCGGAAGACAAAAGGAAGCTCGGCAATATGGCGGCACCCTAGTCCCTCGGCTTTGAGGCGCTCTGTCATATAAGCAAAATGGTAACCGTACACACTGCTTCCCCTATCACTGAGGCGATCAGCATATGGAACCATGCAGCCCTTAAATGCAGTCATACCGATGAGATCAGCCAGTCTGGAAAATGCCGTGTGCTCATCATCAGGACGGTATTTTTCATAAATCTGCTGCGCGTGTTTTGGGCAAACAGTCTGAAGGTATGCAAGATACCCCTCCGGTGTTATCGAAGGATCTGCAAAAATCGTACCCTCATCCGAATTAAATCCGAACAGAAGGTCAACGTCATTCATATAATCATTCCGCGGATCGGGAATCCTGTCGCCATCAAAGAGGAGATCGCTGAGTATGGGGTCGCTTCGCATCCCGCGCCGCGTGCCATCATTTTTAAAGAACCAGGCGCGGATCAGTTCTTCTGCGGGAAGGCGGCGCAGCACAGCTGCTCCCTCCGGTGTGTCGGAAGCCCCCACGTCGGCAGCGATTTGAGCGGAAAGTTCCCGATAAACTCTGGGACTGCCTTTTCCGTAAAGCGCCACGGGTGCAAGTCCGAGCACAGCACCGCTTTCAAGAATACACCTCCGAAATAAACCCTTCGCTTGTTTCATTCCCATCAAAATCGACGTCGTAAAAGCTCCGGCAGATTCCCCGCCCAACGTTATATTTTCGGAATCCCCGCCAAAAGCTTCAATATTCTCGTGAACCCAGCGAACGGCCTGAAGCGCATCGAGAACGCCAAAATTTCCGGTAGTTCCACTTTCTTTCCGAAATTCCTCCAATGCAAGAAAACCGAAAATATTCATGCGATAATTTATATTTACATAAATAATCCCATTCTTTACAAAATTCTCGCCGTGGTAAAGCGGCATATTGCCGCCGCCCGTTTCATAGGCGCCGCCATGGATAAAAATATAAACAGGTAATTTCGCACCGGAATCCGGCATGATGTCAACACCATGGCTGCCGCACCGTTTGAAAGCCGGTGTATTAATATTCAAGTAAAGACAGTCCTCCGACGAAATCTCAAGAATCTGCTCCTGCGGTACATGGTTCATCGAAAAAAGCTGGAGAGCAGGCGGGCCGAAACTGGTACAGTCAAGAACCCCTTCCCACGGTTCAGGTTCCTGCGGCGGTCGGAAACGCAATTCCCCGACAGGCGGGCGCGCATAAGGAACGCCGCGAAATATGAGGTAGCCGTCTTTTTCCTTTCCTCTGATCTCTCCATATTTTGTCATGGCTTTGATCATAATAAACTTCCTCTCTTTTTTCTTCGTAGAGGTGAGAAAAACATACCTTTTGCAGAGTAGAACAATAATACATAATTTGCTCATCGGAATCAGGAACGATATGCTGTTTACTCCTGTGAACAAATCGGAGTTTTGCTCATCGCTGTTTCTCCGGTCAATTTATCAATGCTTTTCATCAGACTCATAAATATTCCAATTCAATCTGTTCATAATCATACTATTTCATCATGACAACATTTTATTAAAAGCCAGATTAACAAATTCACCTATGGAAATCCGGATCATTTCCGATTTTCACAGGTGAATTCAGCTGGTATCATCTAATTTAATCTATTGATATCCGTTTTTTCTCATCCAGCCGGAAATTGATTGAATCCCGTTTTTTATAGTTTTCCGATCGTTTCCGAACCCCAGCCGGAAATGATTGTCAAATTCAAAATATCTGCCCGGGACGAGAAGCGTGCCGGCCTCTTTAAGAAGACGCGTACACAGCGTCACGGAATCTATATCAAAATCGAATTTTATAAAACACGTAGTACCGCTCCGGGGTTTAACAAATGAAAGGCGTGATTCAGAATCGACCCATTCCGATATAACAGAAAGATTTTCCCTGCAAAGCCGGCGATTGCGGTCGAGAATCAGATCCCGGTTTTCAAGAGCGATACAAGCCAGAAAATCATCAATCTTTCCGATGCTGATGACATGGTAATCGCGGTGGCGGTTAATGTCATCAATGACTTCGGCGGGCCCTGCAATCCAGCCGAATCTGACGCCGGCCATAGAAAACGCCTTCGACATACTGCCGGTGGCGATTCCTCTTTCATAAATATCGACAACAGACGGCTGCAGAAAATTTCCTTCGTAACTCAGGCCGCGGTACGCCTCGTCGCAAAGGAGGTAAGCGTTGTGACGGCGCGCCGTTTCGGCAATTCTGCCGAGAACTTCAGTCGGAATCAATGTCCCCGTCGGATTATTCGGGTTATTCAGGCAGATCAGCTTCGTCTTGTCAGTTACAAGAGCTTCCAATTCCTGCGGGTCAATCTGCCAGCCATTTTCTTCGCTGAGACGTATGATGTCAACATGTGCCCCCATCGCCTGAGGCATGGAGTAAAGCTGCTGATATGTCGGAACAACGCTTATCACATGATCTCCGGGTTCAATCAGTGAAAGAAACACGAGGGAATTTGCGCCAATTCCACCATGAGCCGCCGTAATTTTTCCCTCAAAAGACTGACCGTAAAGGCGCGAAATTTCATGTTTCAGCCGTTCCGATCCCGTAATATCGCCGTAGTCAAGTTTGAGAGCGAGAAGTTTGCTGAGATATTCGTCCTTTTTTCCGGTAAGCTCAAGAAGCTCATTTGTGAGCAATGCGGCCGCACACGTTTCTGAAAGATTATAGGCGCAGTCGTTTTCATTTTCATTGAGCCACATTTCAACGCCAAAATCCGAGATTTTCATAGATTAAGCTGCCTCCGTTGTCGTAAATTATCCGTGAATTGCTGGCTTTTACAAATTATATACCATTTGTCGATAGATCACTTGCAGATTATCTGTCGTGCGCATTCTTCATGCTGTCGCCCGCGCTTCGCTATGCTGAATATGCCAACCGCATCTACACAGACCGTTTGCACCGGATGGTATGTGCCGCCGCATCTGTCGGTACTTTCGCCAAGTGTACATACAAACATCTGCAAACATTTGATCAGCCTGCGTGTATCGGTTCCGTTCGCCGCCTTTGCCGCGCGTTTCTGAATCTGCAACCTGCGTTTACCGGGTGGATTCGTTCATTTATCTTTTTATACTTGCACCTCATTCGGCGTGCCTTCCTCCCCAATCATCAGTGCAGACGTTTCTTCAAAGAAAAAGACTTCGTCGATTTATCCATCCCTTCCCACGACTCTATTAGACTTTCAAACCCGTTCCACGCGAATGCTGAAGGCAAGCCGTCATACGGTTCCGGCTCCTCGCATTCCCCTGTAAAACTCCTTTGCCAGCGAGTAAACTGCGCGTCCATAACAGCCGACATCTCCTCATAATATGCTTCATTCCATGGCACGAACAGATAGGCCTCGCCCTGAAATTCTTCGCTTTCATACCGTTGCTCGCCAAAAAATTTGCGAGCATGTTCTTCTATATCATACGGGAAAAAATGCGTCTCATCATCACATTCTCCATAATACCACCAGCTGAATTCTGACCCCGGTTCATTGAAATAAAAAAGAAACAGGCTTTGACAGAGTTCCTGACTATCCCGCAGAAAAACACGGAGATCAGGCCCCGCCCCCGCTTTGACTTCTGAAACGATATCCGGATACCTCTCAAGAAACACTTCATTCATCAGCTCATGCTCAATGCACCAACGCAGATAAATCGCCAGATGATTATACGCCGCAATCTCATCTACGGGCAGCTTTTTTTCGTGAATCACTTCGATGTGAGCGAGAGCACAGTCGAGCAGCGCAGCCGTCATTTCTTCCTCCCAGTCCTCATCGTCCGGTTCGAAGCCTGTCCGCGCATCGACCGGCAGCCGGAGCGCATCATTTTCGTCCATATAAAAATCAGATACGCTTTTTTGCGGAAAAACAGCCCTTTCTGTCACAACATTCGGTCGTCTGACATTCACCACATCTATAAATTTCTGTGGAAAAAGATCGAACAGCGCGTCAGCACCGTATTCGAGCTTGAAATCTATTTCCTCACGGTAAAGTGGCAAAAGCAAATAGAAATTCACGCTGCTGCCCGAAGGCAGTTTACATATAAAAGATCTTTTGCCAAAAGAACCGGCGCGAAGAAGCATGACGCCGCAGAACAGCGTATTTTCCGCATATGGAACGAGATTACTTCCCGACGACACAGTGTGACCCCATCCGAGCCAGCTCTTTTCTTCGATCGGCAGGCGCGCCGTGCTTTTCAGCAGACGGATCGGCCAGTGCCATTTTTCTTCGCGGCTGCTGATATTCCAGTCCGGCGGCAGACAGATCATCAATTCGGCGCGTTCCAGATCGAACTCCGCCAGTTCAGGCGGTACATCCATTCTATGGGCGCCCATTCCCATAGTCGTCAGAATGTAATAATTTCTGCGGGCGGAAGGCGGTATGATACAGATGTCCAAATGGATGTCCGGCGAATAAATTTCATGAAATACGCTTGAAAATTCGCCGAATGATCTGGAGATATGCGCCTCCAGCGCATCAATTTCCTCCTGTTCATAGAGTTCCGTATAGTCATTTTCATTCCATTTTTTCATTTCTTCTTCGAGACGCAGCTCGAAGGGCTCACTGCCGCAATATCTGTCTTCACTCATGAACTGCCTCCCTTCCCTGCATGTACCAGCAATCTTTGCGGATCTGAGAAGATGTCCATGTTTTCATAAGAACGCTCAGTCGCTTCATCTCCTTCGATTCCCCCCTTACGTCAGCTTACTGAAATGTTGAAATCCGGTGTCAGAATATCAATACAGGTTATTATACCACGCTTGTCCACGATTCGAACATGAATTTTTGCACTAAATAATTGATTTTGCGCTTATTCTCATTCAAAACAGGGCAATCAGGGAAAATGCCCCAAAGGCCCGTTTTTTTGCGACATTATCAAAAAGATAACGCGCTTTTTGCGGGAATCTCCGGGGCAAAGCAGGAGGCGGCAAATTGATTTAAATATGCCTTAAAACGGCAAAATCATAATACTTAGGTGAAAATAGAATCTATATCATACTCACTTAATAGTTGAACAGTTCCGAAGGCGTTACGGATTCTGAACATTTGCACATACGCACATGCCTTCCATCGTTTAAAACGAGCTCGCAGGCACCGCAGACACCTTCACCGCAGCAGAGATTCAGATCATTTGAAGTGATAAAATTTGATATTTCATAAAATTCTGAAAGTTCCCCGTAGAGTTTCGGGGTAAACTCACGGCTTCCAAGTAAAATAATATGATCAGGTTTTTTTGATCCTGATCGTCCGGCACACCTTCTCAACTTCCTCCGGACTGTCGAAATCACGGAAGATCACGCTGCCGGAAGCATTTTCTGAGCGCAGAAAACCGCGGATCATACTCTTCTCAAAAGGCGCATCACGAACAATCAAAAGAACGTCGGATGCTGAAGGCTGAAGCAGATTGCAGGCGAAAATACCCGGACAGATCCCTGCACCGCTGCAGAGAAACATCAGTGTGCCTTCCATTTTGCGGAAATTTTTCCCAACGAATCCGCCGCCTGCCGCCGACGCGCAGATGTTCACCGTCACGACGAGAAAAAGTGATGTCATCACGATGGCAGCCGTTTTTTTCCATTTTATATGCTTAAATTTTGAACGATTAAAAAATACCACAACTTTCCTCCTGTTTTTTCTTCCGTTTTTCTTCTCAGAAAATATTACAGGGAACCGGCCGCGATTATTCGTATTTCCGAAAACAACAAGCAGGATTTCCACTTTGCAGAAAGCGGGCTGCGCACTTTCACACAAAAAAGGATGCATCTTTTTGAAATCGGCTGGCCAGATTACCGGAATATTCAAAAGTAAAGGAATGACGTTTTAGAAACGGCAGGTGCGATTTTCGCACGAAACTTGACTTTTTTAATGAAAGTGCGATAATGTATATTTTGATCAGTAAAGATTCAGGCTGATGCGGAGAGGGGGTTTTGCCGCTTTCGGATAAAAACGGCGGCGAAAGCTTTCCGGGAAAGGAAATATGAGATATGAGCAAAAAGAAAATTATCACAATCGGCAGGGAAAAAGGCAGTGGTGGTCATTATGTCGGCCAGATTTTGGCAGAACGTCTTGGAATTCCATGCTATGACAGTGAGATTCTCGCAGAAACGGCCCGTCAGAGCGGACTTGCGGAAAATTTCATCGAAAACCATGAAGAACAGGCGCCTTCCCGCCTGATTTATTCCCTGGCTCTCGGCACTACTGCGTTCCCGCAGTATCAATCGGTTCTCTATCAGATCCACACAGCACAGCATAATGCAATCCGTGAACTGGCGGAAAAAGGTCCCTGCGTTTTCGTCGGCCGCTGTGCCGACTATGTTCTGAAAGATCGGGACGACGTGCTGAATTGTTTCATTATGGCACCCGTTCAGCAGCGCATCAAACGAGTTTGTGAACGCGAAAACGTAAGCGAAGACGAGGCACAGCGCATTATCCGCCGTGTGGACAAGGCGCGTACTGCTTATTCCGCTCATTATACGGATGAAGTCTGGGGCCGTGCTTCACGCTACCACTTGGCGCTTGATACCAGCATCGTGACGATTCCCGGTGCCGCGGAAATCATCATCGAAGTGTTAAATCGTACTGGAGATGATGAAAAAGAGGATAGCATCGGTTAAACTGAAATGGAAAGCAAGCGATGAAATAACATAAAAGAGAAATGGGAATATTCGTAAAAATTAGGGAATAATAAGTTTAAACAGTTTCGTTTTTGTTTCTAATAATTTAAATTATAACATATTAATTTATTATTAAACAATTACAGAGCAGGAACAATTTTATCGAGGGCAAATCACAAAACGTGATCTGCCCTCAGTTTTTCTGATTTTTACAACCGATAAGCTCCCGCTTTTTGGCCGCGGTCAACCGTTTGATGGCTCGCTCGCGGCGCAGTGCTTCGCTTTTTGTCGGATAAGCCTCAAGATGAACGAGACGCACGGGCCGCCGCGCTCTCGTATATTTGGCGCCCTTTCCCGAATTGTGCGCTTTCAGCCGACGGTTGATATCAGTCGTCCATCCGGTATACAGAGTATTGTCGCGGCAAAGTACGATATATACAAAATGCGTTTCTGTCTGCCCGGATCCTGTTTCTTTTATCCGCTCTCGTTTCATTTTATTGATTTCCATTCATCATAAATTAAAATAAATCGGTTTTATCCTCTCATCTTTCTTATAGTTAATCTGATACTTACCATAACAATTTCGCTGTTTTCTAACTTATATTGATTTTTTCAAATTATTTTTCCTCAAATTGCAATAACAAATTGAACACGCGGTTACTTGAACATTGACAT
>CAYTKT010000008.1:0-60144 GCA_964438605.1 uncultured Oscillospiraceae bacterium | reverse complement strand
GAAATTACAACGCTTGTTGTAAATGTCGCAGGTTCAAATCCTGTCACCTCGACCAAAGCAAAAAAGGTTGAAAACCGTTGGATTCAACGGGTTTCAGCCTTTCTTTTTTCGTCTAATGGCTTATCCTTTAACCTGATTTTACCCTGAAAATGTTGTACGCATTGTTGCACCTTTCGGAGATTTATGCGTGGCGTAATCCAACTGACCGGAGAAAAAGTGCCCGCCTGAAACGACTGCTCCAAGCGGGCCGGAAAGAAAGGATACGTACTATAAAAAATCACAATCCATTTTTCTTATATCATATTTTCTCGTTTCTCTTTCCAAAACGGTCCGTACTCATGATTTCATACGCCATAATTTCTACACCTTACAGCGCATTAAAAACTCGCCTAATCCTTGTATTTTACCGTATCGCACTTACGTTTTTTCAGATTTCAACGGTCACGGCCGATTTTCGCTTTCAACTTTTGGAGCGACACGTCATACGGCGGATAAATCACGCCGTATTCCGTAATCAGTCCGGCGATCAATTGAGCATCTGTCACGTCAAACGACGGGTTAAACGTCTTAACACCCGCGGGCGCCATAGGTTCGCTGTACCACATGGTGCTGATCTCATTACCGGGACGTTCCTCAATGACGATATCATTTCCTGTGGGCGTATTAAAATCAATCGTCGACGTAGGCGCCGCAATATAAAACGGGATCCCATAATGCTTTGCCAGAATCGCCACGCCGGAAGTCCCGATTTTATTTGCCGCATCCCCGTTTGCCGCTACTCTGTCACATCCCGTAATTACTGCGTCAACCCAGCCCTTTCGCATCACGGAAGACGCCATATTGTCGCAAATCAGCGTCACGTCGACACCTGCCCGCGACAGTTCAAATGAAGTCAGCCGCGCGCCCTGAAGCAGCGGCCTCGTCTCATCAGCAAACACGCGAAAATGATATCCCCGCTCCTGACCCAGATAAATCGGCGCCGTAGCCGTGCCGTATCTGACACATGCCAGATGGCCTGCATTACAGTGCGTCAGGATTCCCTGACCTTTTTTCAGAAGCGTCAGTCCGTATTCGCCAATCTTTGTGCAGACTTTAATATCCTCGTCGCGGATGGCCAGAGCCTCAGACTTCATCAGATTTACGATTTCGCCGACCCCGCGGCCCTTTTGCTCCGATGCAAACCGCAACATCCTGTCGAGAGCCCATTTCAAATTGACAGCCGTAGGCCGCGCCTCTTGAAGGTACTGCTTTGCCTGCGCCAGACGTTCAAAGAAAACGTTCTCATCTGAAACTTCTTCAGAAATTTCAAGCGCCGCCAGATAAAGCCCGATTGCCGCCGCCACACCGATAGCCGGAGCCCCTCTGACCCGCAGTTTATAGATCGCTTCCCGAATATCCCGCTGATCAGACAGGGAAATAAATTTCAATTCTCCGGGTAAAAGCGTCTGGTCAACGATAATAAGAGCCCGTCCGTCTTCGGAAAGAGCCACCGAATCAAAATCCAACCCATCCGTCCTTTGTTCCTTCATAGTCTGTCTCCTCCTTTTTACGTTTCGTTCAGAGATGGGAAAAACACATTTTGCAAAACTGCAGTTTGTCCTCGGACATTTAACTATAATTAACTATATATGAATTACCTCTGTGAGCAAATCGGAGCTTGGCTCATCGCTGCATTTTATTATTTTTCAGGATTCTTCCTTCTCTAGTTCATTTCTTTTTTTCTAAATCGCCTGTTTTTCTACCTGCCAGCTGTTTCACAATTCAGCTGTTTCAGCATTTTTCCGCGACATTTCTGCATTTGGGGCTTTCCACAACGCTTTATATCGCAAATGGTTAAGATTCATTCAGAACGATTTAAAATCAACCAAGGTTTCTCGGTGCTTGACATCGTGAATTCTGTGACGCATAGATCAGCTGACGTTTCCGGCACTCGCTGAGGCAATCAGAACAAAATTGCGCATCGTATCAAGGTTATTAAAAATCGCCTGGGCCTGGGTGTCGCTGCCGCCGCCCTTTCCTCCCGTGCCCACGGCAAACTCTTTGACTATGGCGCCGCATTTAAACTCACTCTTTCCCGTATGCGTTAGAAAAACGCAAAGATCTTTTGCTGACGACAAAATTACCGGTAGATCCGTCTTCGCAGTCACTTTCTTCGCAATCCTCTTGAGTTCATCCATACTTTCTCTTTCAAATTCGTGAATCACGGCATGTCCCATATCCTTCAGCAATTCTTCTGCCTGAATTTCCGCAAACCTGTCCTTCATTCCATTTAGTTCGCGGCGCAGACTTTCCTGCTTCGCCTCGGCAATCCGCTCTTTTTCCAACAGCGTAAATTCATCTGCCGAATATTTTTCACAAAGTTCTGAAATTACATCATGCTTCTGCTCGTAATCGAGCAGCGCTCTGATGCCGCACTTGAAATAAATCCGCGTCATGCCCTTATACTTTTCAGTGCGCAGCAGCTTTATGAGGCCTACCTGGGACGTATCTGACGGATGCGGACAGCAACAGGCACAGCAGTCGATGCCTTCCACCGTGACAATCAGAATATCCTCGTCTACCGCAAGCGGCTTTCGAAGCGGAAATTTTTTCGCCTCCTTCGCGCTTTCAATAAAGTCGATCCTTACCGGCAGCGCCGCATAAACGGCCCTGTTCGCCTTCTGCTCGATATTTCTCAGCATTTGAGGCGTAATTTCCTTCCTATCAATGTCAAATGAAGCGATCTCCTCTCCCATATGAAACCCTTTATTGTTCGCACCATATTCCGATTTAAAAAGGCCGGAAAGCATATGCTCTCCAAGATGGTTCTGCATATGGTCGAATCGGCGTTCCCAGTCGAGCATCAGTGTCACCTCTGCACCCGGTTCAAGAACTTCCAGCGCACCTGATTCAACAATTCCCGATGCACCTGTGCCGGCGCTCGATTCACAAACTTCCGGCGCTCCTTTTTCTAAACCCGCGCCGAATAAAATTGTGCCCTCCTTCTTCGCGCCGTCAGCCTGATTCCCGTCCGGGCCTGTGGCGAACAGCGTGGCGACCTGCGCCCCGCTGTTCGCCACGTCTCCGATACATTCTGCCAGATCATGATAGACGACGCCATCTTTCTCTCTGACCGCAGCGAGCGGCCGGCCGCCGATACTTCCCAAATCGCACGGCTGACCACCGGCCTCAGGCGCAAAAATTGTCGATTCCAGCACCACCGTATTTCCCTCCACGCTGACGACTTTCGTCCTGTACTCCTTCAAATACGGCTGTCTCTGATATATCTTTTCCGTCATTTCTGATATTTCCTCATTCCTATCTTAAATAAATATTATTTTTTCTATATTGCTATTACTCCTGCATTTTATATCGTCATCTCACTAAGCCCTACTAAATCTTTGCAATCAAACAGTTCCAATATCGGGCAGTTCTTTCGCCGCCGCAGACACTTTGTCCAAAAACTCCACAGCAGCTATCCCGCAAATTCCGTCAGCGGCGCCAGACCCCTGCCGTTTTCCGGCTGAAAAAACATCTCGGTTCGTCTGTAATTCCACTGATGGCGTATGTATTCCACCCCGCAGAACTCGCAGAACGACCTTACTAGCATTTCAGGATTCAAATTTCCCGCACTGCCTGTCCGCAGCGTCATAGAAAACACCGTTTCACCATCATCCTGCGGCGCCTTCGGCACGGACGGCGAAGATACGTCAGCTTCTGATGCCGATACTGAAGCCGACAGCGAAAGTGAGTCTGCTCCCGATGCCGATGCTGGTGCCGAAACCAGCGAAAACGACAGGATCAGCGGCCTGATGTCTATTTCAACAACTTTCTTCTTTTTATTCAACTTCTCACATATGATGGATTCCTGGCGGATATATTCCGCAAGCCGCCTGCTCATCAATTCTCCAGCCTGTTTCCCGCCGTAAAAACGCGTCACATACGACGCGTGCGTAATCACCGCTGCCAGCGACGTCTTTGATGTCTCCGACATTTCCGAACACGCCAGCAACCGAATCCCCACAGGCATACACGCCGCTAAACGTTCAAGATAAAAACCGCCTTCCCGGCTGTCTGTCGTTTCAAACTCCATGTACTCCCCGACGCTCTCATATCCCAGCGACAAAGGCTGACAAAACGCAATTTTCGCGTGAGGATTATACCCTTGCGAATAGCGAAGCTGAATCTTCGCCCGCTTAAACGCCCGTTGAAACAGGCGAAGCAAGTCCAAATGCGAAATATATTTCAGATTATTTTCCTTAGAAAATTTTAACAGATATCGTCCCATAGCGTCCTCATTTATTACATATCAAAGGTTTTCAGCAAGCCACGTCCTGCCGTCCGTACATTTTTCCGGATCAGACAGCCCGTCCCGTCCCACAGCCGATTGCGGCCTGAAAACATACAGTCCGGCAACCGTCCGTCAGACCACGGGCCGCATCCCCGCACATTTTTCCGGATGATCCCGCCTGTTTTATCCCGGTTTTACGCCCGTGCGCCGCCGTACACCGGACACTCCACAAACCGTTTCAGTCCGCAGCCGGTGCATCCCTTGCGGCAGTCAGGCGTCTGGACCTCCTGCATCGCCCGCTCGTATTCTCTCCAGAGGTACTCCTTCGTCACGCCGCAATCGATCAAATCCCAAGGCAGAACTTCATCTCGAAACCGCGGCCGCTGCGAATAAAATTCCGGTTTCACACCCGTTTCCTCAAATGCCTGAAGCCATTTCTGATAATCAAAATATTCCGTCCAGCCGTCAAACTTACAGCCCAGTTCCCATGCCCGAATCATTGTTTCACAGACGCGCCTGTCCCCTCGCGCGAACACCGCTTCAAGAAAACTCGTCTCCGTTCCGTGATACTGAAACGTAACGCCTTTCATCCTCAGCCTGTCCTTCAAATAATAATGCTTCCGGCGAAACTCCTCCGGCGTATTCTGTGCCACCCACTGAAACGGCGTATGCGCTTTCGGTACGAAATTGGAAACGCTGACCGTCACATTAAACCGGCCCTTCTTCTCCATCGTCTCCCGCACCGAAAGATAAATCTCATTCATCCTGCGCGCGATTTCCGCGATGCCGTCGAGATCCTCATCCGTCTCCCCCGGCAGTCCGATCATGAAATACAGCTTAATATTATTATAACCCAGACGAATCGCCTGCTCTGCCGCCGAATAAATATGCTCCTCTGTAATCGACTTGTTGATTATATTTCTCAGCCGCTGCGTTCCCGCCTCCGGCGCAAACGTCAGCCCTGTCTTCCGGTACTCCTGAATCTCATTCAAAACGTCATACGAAAATGAATCCAGACGCAAAGACGGCAGAGAAAGTCCCGCTTCTCTGGCCTTGCACGCCTTCATCAGCTCAGATACAAGAGGCTCGATCTCCGAATAATCACTCGTTGACAGCGACAACAGCGACATTTCGTCATATCCCGTATTGTCGAGCTGCGCTTTCGCATATTCCACAACCTTTTGACGGCTGCGCTCCCGCACGGGCCGGCAGATCATTCCCGCCTGGCAGAATCGGCAGCCTCTCGTACAGCCACGGAACAGTTCGATAATCGCTCTGTCGTGAACGACATCGACAAACGGCACCACCGGCTTCAGCGGAAATTCCACATTGTCCATGTCCATGACGATCCGTTTTCTGATTTTTTCCGGTGCGCCGTCATACAGTCTGCGCCAGCCTGTCAGAATTCCATCCTCACCATATTCAGGTTCGTAAAACGACGGTACATACACGCCTTCGACTGCGGCCAGTTTTTCCAAAAGTTTCCGCTTAGAACCGCCACTTTTCTTATGCGCAATAATTATTTCAGAAACTTCCTTCAATATATCCTCGCCGTCACCTATCATAAAAAAATCAAAAATATCGGCCAACGGCTCCGGATTAAACGAACAGTTTCCGCCTGCAGCCACGACCGGCCAGGAATCTCCTCTGTCGGCGCTGCGCAGCGGTATGCCCGCAAGAGCGAGCATATTCAAAATATTCGTAAACGAAAGCTCATATTGCAGCGTAAAACCGAGGATGTCCATTTCGGCGGCAGGTTGCTTTTTTTCGATGGAAAACAGCGGAATGTCATTCTCACGCATCAGCGCCTCCATATCCGCCCCCGGAGCGAAAAAACGCTGGCAGAAGACGCCGTCTATTTCATTTAACACATGATATATAATCTGAAGCCCCAGATACGACATTCCGATTTCATATGTATCCGGAAAACAGAAACCGAAATTCAGGTCGACCGCCTCTCCATCTTTATCGCGTGAATAGAGTTCGCCGCCCATATAGACCGCCGGTTTTTCGACTCTCATCAGAAGTTCTTCGATGCGTCCGGTAAGATTCATTAATTCTGCTGCCTTTCTTTCTGTCCTTTTATCATCATTGATCTCTTTGTTGTCGTTCCTTCCATTTAGCCTCCGCCCTCAGGCAAAGACGGTTTTCATTTTCCCGCTCCACCATCCGCCAGAAATAGACAGCGGAAAATGAGATTATAATATTCGCTTTCTTGTATTTTACCAAGTAAATTCCTGAAAAGAAAACAAAAACTGCAAATACTTTTGAAAAAAAAGTAACCGTCCCGCGTGCCCGCCTGTTCTCCGACGAAATACGTAATGATCGATTCGGCGATCCGCCCGCCGGCAACCTGCTCATTTCATGCAGCTTGCCCGGCAGTTTCGCCACCTGTTTCAGTCCGTCTGACAGAGCTTCAGCCACTTCCTCAACGGAATAATCCCTTCCATAATATTCCATAGCCGCGCCTACAAACCGGCCGTCAGTGCCCACAAACCGCCTGACCAGCAGCACCCCGATAACGATCAAAAGACAGACCTGAATCTGCAGCTTCCTCTTCCCATATTCTTGTCTGTTCCTGTTTCTTTCCGCTCGCTTTCTTCTTCCCGTTCCGGCCATAAAAAAACCCTCCCACCGTAATATACGATGAAAAGGGGTTTCTTAGACTGAATAAAATTCTTTCCGGCCAAAAAAGGACTGCTGTAAAACAGCTTTAATAAAAATCTGCAGCAGAAACGCACGCAATCGCCTGCCGGATGACGTTTTAAACAGGACGGTCAACGGGAAAACTTCAGACAGAAGTTTTTTGCAACAGTCTCACCATGGCGCAGCGGATCAGTTTATTCAGATCTGTCAGAATTTCTATCCGGATTTACATTTTCTCTTAAATTTCAGCTGCGAAATATCGAAATCTGATGATGCCATAATGCGACAGATGGAAGCTGACATCTGATTCCAACTATGAAATGTCGAGAATCTGATACGTGCCTCTGCCGAACTCAATCTTTAAAATATCCTCAAGTTCCCTACCCGTCATGCTGCACATAATCACCCGGTTCACGCCGGAGTGCGCCACAATCACGAGATCTCCATCCGTCTCACGGATCAGTTCATTTACCTTCTTCATCACGCGGTCTTGCAGCTCTGTGTAAGTTTCAGCTTCATCGTCAATCCTGTAAGTCAGCAGATTTTTCCCGCGTTCTTCATATTCCCGCGGATAATCCCGCCGAATATCGCTGATAAACTTCCCTTCCCATGAACCGAGCGATATTTCACGAAGTTCCGGAAGCTGAACGACCTCAGGCCGCGAATCGAGAATCTTTGAAATAATCTTCGCGCTCTCTCTGGCGCGCCGCAGATCGCTCGTATAAATCTTATCTGTGTTTATATCAAAATGCTGAAGCTCAAGCCCAACGAGCGTGCATTGTTCCTTCCCCTCAGGATCAAGAGGCACGTCATATTGCCCCATAAACACCTTGTCACGATGACGCTGCGTTTCACCGTGACGCACAAGAATCAGGCGCCTCGCCGGCTTTCCCTCTGCCTTCCCGCCGCCGTTTTGTTCCAGGTCGTCCTTGCGCAGCAAATCATATACATTGATGCCGATGATTCTCTCAATAAAATCCATAACGCCCTGCGCCGCTTTAATCTTCGTCTCAATAACGGCCAGCGCCTCGGAATCCCCGTTCCATCGTTTTCTGACAGGCTCCAGGCGCTCGTCCAGAGTTACCAGCTTATCCTCCTGGCGCAGCTTATCGGCCAAACAGATCAAATCCTTTTCCGTAATCTCGAAAACAGGCGACGGATGAATATAATTCATGTGCTCCTCGATAATCTCCGCGACTTCGGGATAACCGTAATCGAGCGCCATCTTCGAACCAGCCAGCCAGTGCTTCTTACGGACGCGCAGCGCATCGTGAAGCATACCCGCAGCCCGGATCAGCGGAATTTCAAGATGATACCCATGCTCGTTAAGCGCTGACGCAATGCAGACGGCCGTGTGAGCAACAGCCTCACAATGCCGGATTACGTGAGAGGGTGTTCCCATACGATCCATAATTTTTCTGCACTGTTCCTCAGTCGGATATTTGTTTTCATTATAATAGCTGATCAGCGCCGCATAAGCCTCCTGCGTGTCCATATCGAGAATGATCCCTTTACAGTTCGTCTCCACGTAAACCATGTCAGCCTCGTGACGTGACGTGACAGACTTCATGCCGTTCTCAGTCTCGCCTTCCAGCACCTCCTGTGCAAAACATCCCGGAATCGACAACGGATGCCCCTTTTTCCCCTGATAACACGGCACAATAAACTTTTCCGGCTCCTTTTTCTGCCGGTTTAGCACCGCCTTCATAATATACGGCGGAATCAGCGGAATATCGACCGGCGTCATCAGGAAACAGTCATTCCCGTTTTCCAGCGCCGCCCTGACACCCTTTCTGACCGAGGTAAACATTCCTTCTGCATAATTCTCATTGTATATAATCCGAACACCCTTATCCTGAAGAAAATGACTGATAATATCGGCATTATATCCAGTCACCACAAAAATATCCTCGATCCCAGCTATCCTGAAATGATTGATCAGGATTTCCAGCGGATTTTGCGTGCCAATCTTCATCAGCGGCTTAAATCCCTTCATCCTCGACGAAAATCCCGCTGCAAGGATTAGCCCCGCCGGTCTTTTTACTTTCTCCATACATATTCTCCATTCCGGCTTCCGGCCGGTTCTTTTCAGTATTCTCTGTCAAATTACTGTTCATTTTTATTATAACATTAAATCGACACCAAATGCCCCTAAAAAATCTCAATTCTTCATTCATTTTTTTATGAATCAGAACAGCTTCCACGTCATCTTTATGTTAAAACAAATCGATTCAAAACGAGCCTTCGACACCTGTTTTTACCTACAACTCACAATCTACATCGTGAAATGTACTTGATCCACAGGGATTCCCTCCCTCGATTAGGATATTAGGGGCGTGTATCTTCCTATCACAAGAAGTATCTTGTGGATTTTTTAAGAAATATTTAACTTTATTTTACAATCTGTCAAAAAAATATTGACACTCCCCTCTCCTGAAATCAAGGAAAGAATTATCAGCAGGTATCTTTATTGCGCGCTGAAAAATATGTTACAATAAATTCGGATAAAAACAAAAAACAGAAAAAGAAAGGACTTTGCCATGAACAGCAACAACGGCAATTCAAACATCAAAGGCACCTTCAGCCACTGGAGTGACAGTTCTGCCCGCTGGTACGAAGAAGCGTCGCAATACACAAATTACCATCAGGAGCTAAAAAAATATATTGCTCCTTACCTCAGCATCGAGGAAACCTGCTGTGAACTTGCCTGCGGTACGGGTACACTCGCCCGTTGCCTGGCTCCGCTGACCGCCTCATATACCGCAAATGACATTGACCCGCAGTCGCTTCAATTCTGCGAAAAAATACAAAAAAAACACCCGCTGCCCAACTTGACTTTCCTGCCGGGCGACTGGAAAACAGTCCTCGGCGAAAAAACGTTCGACACCGTCATTTTCAGTTATTTCGGTGTAATTCTGACCGATTGGGAACTCTTACGGCGCATCGCCTCAAAAAAAATCATTGCCATCCTTCCCCGCTATAACGCGTCTGAACTGCGTGAAAAGGAAAAATCCATGGATGTCCGCATCAAAAAAGACAGTCGGGGACGTCGCCATGATTTTGAAACGATGAACTCCGTCTGCGCCTTCCTCGACATGCAGAGCATCTCATATGATGCAATCCCGCTGACACTCGAATTCGGCCAGCCCTGCCGGACCCTCGAAGATGCCGAGGCATACGTCAGATATTATTACAAACTCAAAACTGACGACGAAGTCCAGGAATTCATACGCCTGAAATTCAAACCTGCCGATTGCGGTTACTTCTATTCAAAAAAGAAAAATATCGCCATCATCGCCATTGATATGACGAGCTTTAAATAGAGCCGCTAAAACAGAAAAACATGCCGGCATGAAAAAACAATATAAAATATCCTTCCGATAAACCGCCGTCCAATATATTCTCCTCGTCAAAGCGCGCGCGAAGCTCCATCAGCACCGTAACCTCCTTGCCGTTTTCCGCCGCGCGGCACAGTGCGTGAGCGATTTTCGACGTTGATGCCAGACGGTAAATCGTAATCTTAATCGAAATAACGTCCGAATTGTCTGCCGCCTCGTTAAGCAGACGCAGGAACGGATCGACGCCGTCAAACGGAAAAAATAACAGCCTGTCCTGCTTCTTAATCTGCTGGATCATGCTCACTTTCTTGTTCAGATCCTCAGGCCAGCGCGGTCATTATTTTTTGTTTCCATAATATCTGAAACGATGTGCGGTCAGCTTCGTAGACCGTCAGACGCATCGAATTTGGGCCAATATCGATTACTGCGCATTTCATGTTTCCGTCACGTCCTTTCTGTGGAACTGATCGAGATGAAAAGAACACGTATTTTTCAAATCTGAACCACAACATATCGTTGATTTACCGGGCATTTTTTGCTGTATATCACTTATTTCTGTAATCAAATCGAAGTTTTGCCCATCCCTGTGGAACTGATACAAAAAGCCCCTTTAAGGCTTCTCTGAAAGCCGGAAATCGGCAGAGATAAATGACTGCCGAAATCAAAATCCAAGGCCTACGGCTGCAAACTCAAGCGGAACTTTCTTTACACCAATCTCAACAATCTCGACTATAAAATTTCCATAAATCTCCTATTTAAATAATATAATATCAACAAATCCACAGCGTAATAAAAAGGAGCAGACAAATCCGCCGTCCGAAAATGTCTGCTCGCTGTATTTCACTGATGCGCTTTCGATGTATCCAAGTTACCAAGTTAGAGATCCTTAAGGTCTTCCTTTGTTACGCCTCCAAAAGAGTGCGCTTCATCAGGAAACGCTCCCGACTTTACTTCTGAAATATACTCTCGAACGCCGTTAGCAATCTCGTCTCCGATCTGTCTGTACACTTTCACAAACTTGGGTACGAATTTATCGAATAATCCCAGTAAATCATGATATACCAGAACCTGGCCGTCTGTCCCGTTTCCTGCACCGATTCCGATAGTAGGAATCGTAAGCCGCTGTGTAATCAGCGATGACAACTCCGCCGGCACACATTCTAAAACAATCATAAATGCGCCTGCTTCCTGGACCGCAAGAGCATCCGTGAGGACTTCGCCCGCAGCTTCACCTTTGCCCTGCACTTTAAACCCGCCGAGTTTTGACGTAGTCTGCGGCGTCAGCCCGATATGGCCGACTACCGGAATTCCGGCATCGACGACGGCTTTAATCACAGGTGCCATACTGACACCTCCCTCGATTTTCACCGCGTCACAGCGCCCCTCCTTCATCATGCGCGTCGCATTCTCAATAGCGGTATCTGCGGATGAACACGAGCCAAACGGCATATCTGTAACGACGAACGTATCAGGCGCACCCGCAACGACTGCTTTTGTATGATGAATCATAACGTCTGTCGTCGCCGCAATAGTCGACGTGTCACCGAGCATGACCATCTGAAGTGAGTCGCCCACCAGAATCATATCGACTCCCGCCTTTTGGACGAGTGTGGCAGAGGAATAATCATAGGCCGTGATCATCGTGATCTTTTCGCCGTTCTCCTTCATTGTTCCAAGAGAAAGTGTAGTTTTTTTTGACATTTTTTACCTCCTTAGTATGACGCCGACCAATCCAGCTGTCATCAAGAATGATAATTTACCTTCTGCTGACGTCCGTCAGCTTTCTATGCTCAATTCCGCAGATTTCACAAGATGTCTCAAAAGGAGAGCCGACGTTACGCCGCCGACGCCGCCCGGCACCGGTGTAATTGCCGCCGCAGTTTCTGCAGCTTCCTCATACTTCATATCGCCGCACATCCCGTGTTCCGAAAAATTAATGCCCGCGTCTATAACGACTGTTTTCGGAGAAACGTATTCTTTTCCGAAATGCCTTGCCTTGCCGATTCCAGTAACAAAGATGTCGGCCTGCGAAGCGGTGCGCACCAGATCCCGTGTGTGGGAATGGCATATCGTAACAGTCGCGTTTTCATTCAGCAGCAGCATTGCCAGCGGCCTGCCCAAAACGAGGCTTCTGTTTGCGATTACCACATTCTTGCCTTCCAGCGCAACGCCATAATACTTCAGAATCTCAACGACCGCCTCCGAGGTACACGGCGGAATCGCCAACGGATCTCCCGTGAATATTTTTCTTAAATTTTCCGAGTTCATACAATCCACGTCTTTTGCCGGATCGATGGCTGACGCAGCCGCATCTTCATCGAGTTGGGGCGGAAGGGGCCGCAAAACAAGAATTCCATGGACCGTATCATCTTCCGAAAGGCTGCGCAGTGCTGCAACAAATTCCGCCTGGGATACCTCCCTGGGATAAACCTTTTTTCTAACTTCGATGCCTGCCTGGGAACAATTTTTTTCAATCCGTCTCTCATAGGCGATGTCGTCATCGCGCTCTCCGGCACGCACGATAGTCAGCACCGGCATAACGCCGCGCTTTTTCAAATTCTCGGCTCTTTTGGCCGTGTCTGCTTTAATCGCGTCGGCAACCGGTTTTCCTTTTAAAATTTTTTCCATATCAAAATAATACTGATGAAAATTGTATTCATCAATGCAATTACGAGATGTTTCAAGTTCTATTTATTTTATCCGTAAATGATTTTTCTATCTGTATTTCTAATAAAACATTCTTATTCTCCGCTGCCGAGTAACAGCCGTACAAATCATTTGAATTACAAAATATAAACTTCTGAATCAAATGCAATCTTTAAAAAATCATCGCAGGAAAGCCGCTTTACTAAAGACGGCCTCTCCTTATGGATCAATGAAAACAGCTGCCGGATGATTTTTCGTCGGTTACTCAGAACAGAGTTTTTCAACTCTGGCATATGTAATATCGGCCAGATGAATGCCCGTGTCAGTAATCGTATTCAGCTTGTCAACAATTTCCTTCTTAGTTTCTTTATCTTCCATGAGCCTGAGGTTAATCAGAACATTAAGCCTTGCGCCTTTAAGAGCCGCAAGACAGATCGCAGCCCCGGTTCCCGCATCACTGACGGCAAGACGGTTGCCGATCAGCGAGAAACTGTCGAGAATACGCAGCGCCTTCAGGCTCGCCTCTGCTATCTCAAGCGGCGCCTGGGCAGCAGCCAGCAGACATTCCTGAATCGCCTTGTTTTTCGCCGCTTTTTCCGCTTCTGTACCGGCAGGTATCTTGTATGCTTCAGACAAAAGCAGAAACGCATCGGCATCCTTTTGGACAAGCGTTTCAAACTCACCGATCAGTTCCTGAGAACGGAAAATGAGATTAGAAACTTCCGCTTCATATTCTTCGTATTTCTTCTTACCGATTGTCAACTCGCCCACCATGGCGCCGAGCGCCGTGCCGATTGCTCCGGCAAGCGCTGAAGCGCCGCCGCCGCCAGGAACCGGTTTATTGGAAGCCAGTTCGCTGACAAAATCCTTACATGTCAGATTTACCATAACTCTCATCTCCTCGGCTCAAAACGATTTCCCAGAATGAATTTAGAACAGTCCCGTAATCTTACCCGTGCTGTCCACGTCGATATTCTCAGCAGCCGGATGCGGCGGCAGTCCTGGCATCGTCATAATATCTCCGGCAAGCGCAACGACGAAACCTGCGCCTGCGGAAACTTTCGCACTGCGGATACTTACGCGGAATCCCGACGGGCGCCCCAACTTTGCCGGATCGTCAGACAGCGAATACTGCGTTTTCGCGATGCAGACCGGCAGATTTCCAAATCCGAGAGATTCGATCGTCGCGATTTCACTGGCAGACTTACCGATGTAATCAACGCCGTCAGCTCCGTATATCTTCGTTGCAATCGCTTCGATCTTTTCTTTAATCGACAGAGAATTGTCATACGAGAAGGTAAAGTTGCTCTTTTTCTCATCGATCAGTCTTACGACTTCCTCGGCAAGCGCAACACCGCCTTCGCCGCCTTTACCCCAGACTTCAGTCAGCTTGACGTTGACGCCGATCTCCTTACATTTTTCTTCAATAAACTTGAGCTCCGCTTCCGTATCGGTCGGGAAACGGTTGATCGCAACTACTGTCGTCAGGCCGTAGACATTCTTCATATTTTCAACATGTTTAAGCAGATTTTCTATACCCTTTCCGATAGCCTTCACGTTTTCCTTATTAAGATCCGTCTTCGGAACGCCGCCGTGCAGCTTCAACGCCCTTGCCGTAGCAACGACGACGACTGCGTCAGGCTTCAGGCCGCTCTGTCTGCACTTAATATCGAGGAATTTTTCGGCGCCCAGATCAGCGCCGAAACCTGCCTCGGTAACGACGTAATCACCGAGTTTAAGCGCGATCTTTGTCGCCATGACACTGTTGCAGCCATGGGCAATATTCGCGAATGGCCCGCCATGAATAAACGCCGGCGTATGCTCCAGCGTCTGAACGAGATTCGGCTTGAGGGCATCCTTCATCAGTGCCGCTACGGCACCCTGTGCCTTCAGATCAGCGACTGTAACAGGTTCCCCCTTCGTATTATAAGCGACGATAATCCTTCCAGCTCTCTCCTTCAGATCGTCAATGTCGCTTGCCAGACAGAGAATTGCCATAATTTCAGACGCAACGCTGATATCGAACCCGTCTTCTCTCGGAACGCCGTTTGCTTTTCCTCCCAAACCGTTTACGATAAATCTGAGCTGTCTGTCATTCATATCGAGACATCTCTTCCATACGATTCTTCTGACATCGATTCCCAGGCTGTTGCCCTGCTGAATATGGTTGTCCAACATAGCGGCAATCAGATTGTTCGCCGTGGTAACGGCATGTATATCACCGGTAAAATGCAGGTTGATGTCTTCCATCGGAATCACCTGTGCGTATCCACCGCCTGCCGCGCCGCCTTTAACTCCGAAAACAGGTCCGAGAGAAGGCTCTCTGAGCGCGATTACCGTATTTTTTCCGATTTTTCTAAGGGCGTCTCCCAGACCTACCGATACCGTAGTTTTCCCTTCACCGGCAGGAGTCGGGTTGATCGCCGTAACGAGAATCAGCTTGCCGTTTTCACGGTCTTTCAGATCATTCAAGATGTTGTAATCCACCTTCGCTTTGTGCTTTCCGTACAATTCGAGGTAGTCTTCATCAACACCCGCGATCTTTGCGATCTCGTTAATGTGCATAAGTTCTGCTTCCTGAGCGATTTCGATGTCTGACTTGTATCCCATCTGCTTTCTCCTTTGCTTCCAAAAATTAAAGTATAAACGATTAAATTTGTATGCATCCCTGCCCCGGCGGGGTCACGTCTGCATCCCGTGAAATAAAATATGCGTGAAACCTATGAAAGACGCCGATAACTTACACGAATCGCTGCGCCTGGTTTCACTATAAAAAAGTATCCCAAAATGCCGTCTGATCACTAATTCACTCCCTATCAGCAGATAGGTGGGTATTCTGTCCAGCACATCAAGTCTTCCTGCGGTTTAAGCGGCAGGCATGGCTCTGAATGCCGGAACGCGAATTCCCGTGAACGTATTGTAGGTTAAATTACATGACCATAACGCACATCCCAGGATACTTTTTTTATTCTGCTCCATTCCCGATTTTATATGAGTATAGCCTGAACACGCGCTGAGTTTTTCACGAGCGAAATTCCTGTTCGGTTTCCTTCCCTTAAACTCAGTCATCAAGATCAAGACTGCAGTTCGTCGTCACCTTTTGAACATCATCATTTTCTTCGAGATCAGCGATCATCTTTTTCAGCGACTTGATGTCAGACTCTGATGTCGGCGTCGATTCCATCGACGGAAGATACTCGATATCCGCCTCTACAAATTCATAGCCGGCTTCTCTGAGGGCATCGCTGACAGAATTGAAATCGTCCACAGATGTGTAAATCTCATAAGAGTCTTCCAACACCTGCATGTCTTCCATGCCTGCTTCCATACCCGCCATCATGAGCTCATCTTCATCAACACGATCCGTCTTCTCAATGACAATCAGACCCTTGCGTTCAAACATATAAGAAACGCATCCAGGTTTTCCCAGATTTCCGTTATGCCTGTCAAATGCATGTTTGACGAAAGACGTTGTACGGTTATTATTGTCAGTCAGCACATCGACGATAACGGCCACGCCGCCAGGACCGTAACCTTCAAAGGAACCTTCCACGAGAACTTCTCCGTCCAACTCTCCTGTCCCTTTTTTAATCGCTTTCTGAATCTTATCGTTAGGCATATTGATGCCTTTTGCTCTTTCAATTGCGTGTTTGAGAGCAATATTGTAATCCGGATCTCCGCCGGCCTTGGCGGCAACCGTAATAACTCTCGCATATTTTGTAAAATTTGCAGCCCTCTTTGCGTCCTGCGCAGCTTTTCTGCCCGCAATTGTACCATGTCTGCCCATCGGTCCATCTCCTTAATCTGTTAATATCTTTTTCACCACGGAAAGTATAGCACATTTTGAACCCGGATTCAATATATGAACTTCCAACGACATCAAAATCTGACAATTTTTTTGAATTCATCGGCTTTTTCCCGGCAAATATTCAAAAAATCCGGCTGCCGACTGCCAGAACATGAAATATCCCCCCCGTTTTCCAGGTTTCATGCGGTTTTTAACCCGCCTGTCCGTAGCGCGACCGCAGCGCGAATACGGCGTACCGCAGCCTGCTCATTAAGCGTGACGCAGTACAGCGCGCAATCGCTAACCAGAACATTTTAGCGGATTTCCAGCGAATTCTCAATGAAAATTTCAACAAATTTTCAGTTTTTCATGGAATGAATCGGCGCCGGGATCCTGCCGCCTCTTGCCACAAAATCCTCGCATCCGAAACGACTGACCGGCATAACAGGCGCCGTGCCGAGCAGCCCGCCCATCTCAATGCTGTCGCCCACATCCTTGCCGATTACAGGAATAATCCTGACGGCCGTCGTCTTGCCGTTTATCACACCGATTGCAGCCTCGTCGGCAATAATGCCCGAAATCGTTGATGCGCTCGTCGTGCCCGGAACGGCAATCATATCGAGGCCCACCGAACACACGCAGGTCATGGCTTCCAGTTTTTCAATGGAAAGAGCGCCGCTGCTGACTGCCGCAATCATTCCCTCGTCCTCACTGACCGGAATGAAAGCGCCGCTGAGGCCGCCCACATGGGAAGACGCCATGACGCCGCCTTTTTTGACAGCATCGTTCAACATGGCAAGCGCCGCCGTCGTACCGGGCGCTCCACAGGCTTCCAGGCCGATTTCCTCAAGAACTCTGGCGATGCTGTCGCCCACCGCCGGCGTCGGCGCCAGAGAAAGATCGACGATACCAAAAGGTATATCGAGACGCTTTGAAGCTTCGCTTGCAACCAGCATCCCCATTCTTGTAATTTTAAACGCCGCCTTCTTAATCGTATCCGCAACGACGTCAAATGGCTGTCCCTTGCAGGCTTCCAGCGCCACCTTAACGACGCCCGGACCGCTGACTCCGACGTTGATGACAGTATCCGGCTCGCCGACCCCGTGAAACGCGCCCGCCATAAACGGATTGTCTTCCACCGCATTAGAAAAAACGACCAGCTTCGCACAGCCTATACTGTCCTTCTCCGCCGTCAGTTCCGCCGTTTTCACAATGACTTCTCCCATCATCTTTACGGCGTCCATATTGATTCCCGTCTTTGTGGAACCCACATTGACAGAGGAACAGACGAATTCCGTCTCCTTCAGAGCTTCTGGAATCGAACGGATCAGAATCTCGTCCCCCTTCGTAAAGCCTTTCTGGACGAGGGCCGAAAACCCGCCGATAAAATTGACGCCCGTCTCCTTTGCGGCACGATCCATCATCCTTGCAAATTTCACATAATTGTCATCTGTACTCGATCCTGCCACGATAGATATCGGTGTAACGGAGATTCTTTTATGTATGATCGGAATACCGTACTCCCGTTCAATGCTCTCACCTACAGAAACAAGCTTTTCCGCTTTTTTCGTGATTTTATCGTACATTCGCTGGCGGGCAATCTCACCGTTTGAATGAGCACAGTCAAGCAGCGAAATTCCCATCGTGATTGTCCGGCAGTCAAGCTTTTCCTTGTCAAACATTCGGATCGTACTCAGTATATTTTCTGTATTTATCACGGGCGTCCTCCTAAATTTCGCTCATGGCGTTAAAAATACCTTCATGCTGAATTTTAATCGACATGCCGATCTCGCTGCCCTTCTGTTCGAGCTTTTTTTGAAGCTCCTCAAACGAAACAGGCGCCTTCGACGTATCGACAATCATCATCATCGTAAACACATCCTGCATAATCGTCTGATTAATGTCGAGGATATTGACATCATATTCCGCCAAAACAGAGGCTACCTGATATATAATCCCGACTTTATCCTGTCCGATAACAGTAATGACTGCTTTCAACCTGAACCTCCTTCTTTATCTGTCCTGAATCTACAGCTTGCAGCTATTTGAACTCAGAGCTTTCCCCCAACAGAGCGCCGCAAACATTTCGACGGCGCGCAACAGTGCTCCCAAATCGGTCAGAGCTCTCAAAACATCACCCGGCAGGATATTTGTGTGCGCGCTTCGACGGTACGCAACAAGCCGTCCACTTCACATTCGCTCAGCCTTTCGATTATACTTGTTGAGCTTCGGGAAATTATTGCATGGAATCTGCCAGCAGTTCACTTCGCAAGCCGCCCTCTTACTCTCCCGCCGCCTCCTTTTTCATTTTCTTTTCCAGATTCGCATGTGCCGTGGCCATCATCAGCTTAATTCTGTTGAGCTGATTTACGTCACTTGCTCCCGGATCGTAATCAATCGCCACGATATTCGACAGCGGATTATGCTTGCGCAGCGGCTTAATCATCCCTTTGCCCACCACATGATTCGGCAGGCAGGCAAACGGCTGAAGGCAGACGATATTTTCGACGCCGCTGTCGAGCAACTCTGTCATCTCGCCGGCCAAAAGCCACCCTTCGCCGCATTGCGTTCCCAGCGATGTTACAGTTTCTGCCTTTTGCGCGATCTTATCTATATGCATCGGCGGATCAAAACGCCTGCTCTTTTCCAGTTCCTTTGAAATCACGTCGCGATAGCGGTAAATCAGCTTCATAGCAACTCTTGAAAACATATGCATCGTAAAGTTTCCCGCCATCACCTCATAATTAAAATCATTATTTTTCAAGCAGTACATGAAAAAATCGAGCAGATCAGGCACGACAGCCTCTCCGCCTTCGCTTTCTATAATGCCGACAATATTATTATTCGCATTCGGATGATACTTAACCAGAATTTCTCCGACGACGCCAACCTTCGGTTTGCGCACATCGAGCAGTGGAATTTCGTCAAATTCTTTAACAATCTGACTGACATTCTCTTTAAAACGTGAGAAATTATGGTCGATTACATTTTGGCGTGCAATTTCGTTCCACTTCCGGTAAAGTTTTTCAACGCTCCCCGGTTCTACTTCGTAAGGACGCGTCGCGTTCGTCACCCTCATAAACAGATCGCCGTATAAAATCGCGTACAAAACACCGTATACCAGTTTCGGCGTAAATTTCATACCCGGATTCTTTTCAAGCCCCACATAATTTATAGAAACGACTGGAACCTGCTCCATGTTCATCTCCCGCAGCGCCTTGCGCAGCAGTGCGATATAATTGCTGGCCCGGCATCCGCCACCCGTCTGTGTCATGATGACGGCAGTCCTGTCGAGATCAAACTCACCCGACTGAAGCGCGCTGATAATCTGGCCAAGAGAAACAATCGTCGGATAGCAGGCATCATTATTGATATAACGCAGCCCAAGTTCAACAGCATTCTTGTCCACAGCCGGCAGGACGACAGCCCTGTAACCCGCCTCCCGAAAGGCCGTTTCCAACAAATCAAACTGCATCGGTGCCATCTGCGGAATAATGATCGTGTAATCTTTTGCCATCTGTTCCGTGAAAATCACACGCTGAAAGTTGTCGATCTCGTCCAGACGCTTAATATGATGGCCCTTTCTCTCGTCGATCGCAGCCTTCAGCGAGCGGACTCTGATACGGGCAGCTCCGAGATTGGAACCTTCGTCGATCTTCAAAACGGTATACAATTTATTATGGGCCGACAAAATTTCTTCCACCTGATCTGTCGTCACGGCATCAAGGCCGCAGCCGAAAGAATTGAGCTGAATCAGATCGATATCGTCCCGCCTTCCCGCAAAATCAGCCGCCCGGTAAAGACGCGAATGGTACATCCACTGATCGAGTACGCGGATCGGACGCTTAATATGGCCGCGATGAGCCACTGAAGATTCTGTCAGAACAGCGAAGCCAAACGACGTGATGACCTGATCGATGCCGTGGTTAATCTCAGGATCGAGATGGTACGGCCTGCCGGCGAGAATAATCGCATTTTTGTTGTTTTTTTCTATGTAATCAATGATTTCGTCAGCTTTCCTGCGAATATCCGCCTTAAAGGCCTCATCTTCCGCCCTTGCCGCCCGAAGCGCTTCCCTGATTTCCGAAGCATGAATGCCAAAGCTTCTCATTTCTTCCGTCAGCCGTTCCGTCAGTCTCTTATCATCGTAATACGGCAGAAACGGGTGAAGCAGTTCTACGCCGTGAGCAGCCAGTTCGTCGTCCATATTTCCGGCGATTACTTCGGGATACATGGCGACAATCGGACAATTATAATGATTATTGGCTCCTTCATCCTCGATCAGTTCATAATTGATACTCGGATAAAAAATGCGCTTCACACCGCTGTTAATCAGCGCCTTGATGTGGCCATGGACAAGCTTGGCCGGATAACATGCCGTGTCTGACGAAATCGTATCCATTCCCATCTCATAAATTTCCTTTGACGAGGCCGGCGACAGGATGACCCTGAAACCGAGTTTCGTGAAAAACGTAAACCAGAACGGATAATTTTCATACATATTGAGCACACGCGGAATCCCGATTACACCGCGCCGCGCTTCTTCCTCACTGAGAGGGACGTAGCTGAATATCCTGTCGTATTTATACCGGAAGAGGTTGAGTTCATCGTCTGTCATTTTGTCCTTTCCTGCACCGCGTTCGCAGCGGTTGCCCGTGATAAACCGGCTGCCGTCGTTAAACTTGCTGATCGTCAGCTGACAGTTGTTTTCACATAAGCCGCACCGCGTGTGCATATTCGTCATAGTAAACTTGTCCAGTTCCTCTTTGCTGACAATTCCCGAAACACTGCTGCCGTCATATCTTTCGATCCCGATCAGCGCCGCTCCGTAAGCCCCCATATTGCCGGCAATGTCAGGCCGGATGACTTCACGTCCGAGAATCATTTCGATACTGCGCAAAATTGCATCATTGAGGAACGTGCCGCCCTGCACGACGATATTCTCTCCGGCTTCTGAAACGTCTCTCAATTTAATTACTTTGTAAAGTGCATTTTTAATCACAGAATAAGACAGGCCCGCGGAAATATCGCCGATCGTAGCCCCTTCCTTTTGCGCCTGCTTAACCTTTGAATTCATAAATACGGTGCAGCGCGTACCGAGATCAACAGGTTTCTGTGCCAGAATCGCTTCCGCCGCAAAATCAGTCACACTCATATCGACTGACTTTGCATACGTCTCGATAAATGAGCCGCAGCCGGAAGAACACGCTTCATTGAGCATGATATTATAAATTGCGCCGTCCTTAATTCTGATACATTTCATATCCTGGCCGCCGATGTCGAGGATAAAGTCAACGTCAGGAAGAAATGACTTTGCTGCCTTATAATGCGCAATCGTTTCAATTTCGCCGTAATCCGCCCCAAAAGCCGCCTTAATCAGCTGTTCGCCATATCCCGTCGTCACCGTGCTTGCGATAAACATATCGTCGTGCATTTTGGAATAAATATCAGAAAGCAAGATTTTTGCAGTCTCAACAGGACTTCCTTCGTTATTTCTGTAAAACGTATAAATCAGATTGCCTTCAATATCCGTCAACGCAGCTTTTGTCGTCGTCGAACCCGCGTCAATTCCTAAAAATACAGGGCCGTGAACATCTGAAAACTCTTTGCGCGAAACGCGGTGCCTGCTGTGGCGTTCAGAAAACTTCCGATATGCTTCCTCCGTTTCAAAAAGAGCCGGCAGATATTTCGTTTCGCTGTCTTCCACCCCACCCGGTGCATTGATCCGTTCGATCAGCGTATCGAGCGAAACTTCAGGATATTTTTCAGACATCAGCGCTGCGCCGATTGCCACATAATACTGGGAATCTTCTGGAAAAATCACTTGTTCGTCAGTCAGTTCAAGCGTTTCGATAAATCGTTTGCGCAGTTCCGAGAGGAAGGACAACGGGCCGCCCAAAAACGCTACGTTGCCGCGGATCACCCGACCGCAGGCAAGTCCGCTTATCGTCTGATTGACGACAGCTTGAAAAATCGAAACGGCTAAATCCTCGTGAGATGCGCCCTCGTTGATCAGCGGCTGAATGTCAGTTTTGGCAAAGACACCGCAGCGTGCCGCAATCGGATAGATTGTTTTATAATTTTTTGCCAGTTCATTCAGGCCCGATGCGTCCGTATTCAGCAAAACGGCCATCTGGTCGATGAACGCTCCCGTTCCTCCGGCGCATGTGCCATTCATGCGCTGCTCAATCGTGCCCTCGTAAAAGGTAATCTTTGCATCTTCGCCGCCCAGTTCAATAACGACGTCAGTCTCCGGAATCATGCTGGTCACGGCCGCAGAACAAGCGACGACCTCCTGTTCAAACGGAATTTCAAGCTTCTTCGAGAGAGACAACCCGCCTGAGCCGGTAATCGTCACATGGAAATCGCCCGAATATTCTTCTCTGAAATCAGTCAGAAGCTCCGCCACTTTCTCAAAAACGCTCGACATATGGCGTTCATAGCGTTTATATACAATATTGTCATCATCATCAAGCAGTACAAGCTTTACTGTCGTAGAACCTACATCAATTCCTAATCTCATATTTCAGACATCCTCCAAGAAAACGGCCAGAGCCTGCCGCCGGACTCATATCCGGCTGACGCACCCGGCGCAGCCGGCACATTCGGTGCGCTCCGGTCAAGATTAAGATCAAAAGCAAAATCACGGCTGTGCCGCTCATTTATTTTACTCGTCCTCATCCTCATCGTCTTCACCCATCAGACCAGCTTCATACGGAACAGTCCGAAGACCCGCCAGTGTCATTTCTGCGATCTCCTCAACAGACCATCCCAAGAGCTCGGCCGCTTTTTCGATCACGGCCCTGTCCACAGTCTCTGCGGCGAATGACGAATCTCCGTATTTTTCCATGATATACGGCAGTTCCGTTTCCATCACAGTTCTGCCCCGTTCCGCCAAAACTGCCGCCGAAATGAGTTTCGTCATTTCAGCCGAAGCGTAAAGGACTTTTTCCATCTCCGTTTCCGGCTTTACGTCGTTATATTTCAGATACCCGTGGCTGACGACGGCGCGTATGAAATCCTCATCGTACCCGGCCATCGTCATGATCTCCTGCGCCTTCGCACAATGTTCCTGCGGATATTCCTGGAAAGCGAGATCGTGAAGCATTCCTGCCAGTCCCCATCTGCGCACCGAAACTGGCGGTTCCCCAATCTTTTCAGCATAATACCTCATAACGCCTTCCACTGCCATGGCATGGCTGATCAGCTTCCTGTCATCCACCCAGTTTTGTAACAGATCACTCGCCTGCATTCTGCTTGCCGGTAACATTATTTCAACTCCTTATATTTTTCTTTGTATTTTTTGTGCTTCATTATATTTCGTACTTTTTCATACTATTTCGTATTTTTTCGTACTTGCCTGTGCTTTCAGGTTTCCTGCTCTTTATCTCTGACTATATAATTTACAGCACCCGGCTTTTTCGCCGTTTCGCGCCCCGGTCAGGCGCTTTGCGGAACCCGCCTTTCTTATAGAATATCCTGTCGGCAAAAGATTGACAACCATAAAAACGATAATTTTAAATAGTAAAACATGAAAAAGCGGGCGCAACAAACAGGATTTCTCTCTCACTGGAAAACAGCGGAAAACAGCCCTGCCGGCGTCCGTTTTTTCTGTTAAAGCGTTTCAGTAAAAGCCTTTGTCAGTTTATCAGTTTAATCGAGATCCATGTCTTCAAGAAGCGTCTCGATATCATCGTCAGCCTGTGCATTTTCAGCTGCGTCGGCTGCAGGAGCTTTCTCCTCCGATACAGACCCGGTTTTCTTTTTTTCCTTTTCCTTCTCTTTTTCAAGAGCCGCAATCTGCTCGTAAAGCATGTCAATCTCAGAACAAATTATTTTCACTTTGTCGTCAATAATCTGTCCGCTCTTAAACTGCTGGTATATATACTTGCCCAGTTCAAATTTAAGAGTCTTCGCGTTTTTCTCCTTTTTCTTGATATCCATATTGATCTTGCTGTTTTCTACCAATTCACCCGAAGCCTGTGCAACTGACTTGCCAATATTACTAAGCTTTTCTAAAATTGCCATAATCAAACCTCCTATTCCTCTTAGTTATTCAGACTTAACACACTAAATTATATAATGCAGTTCCACATCAAATCATACAATATAAACTCAAATAATAAATTTATACAAATCATATGACTTAATATGAAAACTGTACAAAATCATGTATATAAATTATACATCAATTTTATACTCTTTCCATACTGAAAATATGTGAGCAAACCTGTAAGCCGAGTTCTGTATCAAACAATCATCTTTCTAGGCGTACCGTTGCCGGTACGCTCAAGCGACCTACCTGCCGGGCAGCGACGGGCCGCCGCTTTTTGTGCCCTTTCTTGGTCTTGCTCCAGGTGGGGTTTACACGGGCGCGTGTCGTCGCCGATACGCCGGTGAGCTCTTACCTCGCCTTTTCACCCTTACCGTATAAATACGGCGGTAATTTTCTGTTGCACTTTCCTTGAAGTCGCCTTCACCGGATGTTATCCGGCACCTTTGCCCTGTGGAGCTCGGACTTTCCTCATCGTAAAACGACGCGATTGTCTGGCTTACTCACATAATTTCAATGGTAAAAAATTTATTGCCACTTCACATAAAACAGCAGACAATTTAACTATATTCAAGTTTTAATCCGGCAATTCGATTCGATTTCCAAATATTTAAATTCCAAATTTTCAAATTCCCAGATCGTTCGACATCTTTATTTCCGAATCCGCATCCTGCAGATTTTCCACACTGTCAGCCGCCATCACGCCATCATCTCGCCGGCGCGCCTGTGCCAAGATACGGCCGGAACGGATTGAGATCAACATGCGAAACTAAAATCTTCACATCACTCAGGTCTTCTGCCGCCAGCTGAGCCGCAAAATTTTTAGAGAAAATATTTTCCGTACCGAAATGACCGGCATCGACGACACAGATTCCCCTTTCGCACGCCATTCTGGCATCATGATATTTTACGTCACCTGTGACATAAATATCCGAACCGTTCTCCTTCGCCAACGTCAGAAACTCGGCTCCCGCTCCCGTACATATGGAAACGCGCCCGACGCGCTCCGGCGCACCGGCTGCAATCCTGTAAATATTCGTATCGCACACATCAATAAGACGCTCCATAAATGCGTCAAACTCCAGCGGTTCGGTGAAAACACCTTCGCGCCCCATGCCGCAATCCTGCTCATCGGCTCGAAGAAGCGGCCGAATATCACGGAGGCCGATTTGCTCCGCCAGGTACTGGTTCGTACCGTACCGCGCCGAATCAAAAGAAGTATGCGCCGAATAGACTGAAATTCCTGCGGAAATCAGCCGCAGCAGATAGTGTCCCGTAACAGTATTATCGTCAACCGATGCGATTTTTCCAAAAATCAACGGATGATGCGTGAGGATCAGCTCAACACCTTCGCTTATTGCCTCGGAAATCACTTCATCAGAAATCTCAAGAGCTACGAGAATCCTCTTGATCTGCCTGTCGGCCGCACACCTGATCTGAAAACCGCTGTTGTCCCATTCCTCCGCAAGATGCGGCGGCGCAATTCTTTCAATCGCTTCCTGCACCTTCTTTATCTCTGCCATACCTCTCCCCTGTCAACACAAACATATCATCGTATCATTTCACCATTTCATTTCTGCCGCCATATCACACCCGTCGTTTTAGCGATAACGTCATCTTTCTGCATTAACGCTGCCTGCTTGTTTTCGCCTGTATCAGCGCTGGCTTTTTCACTGTATCCGAAAAAATACGCTTCCACACGCCGCAGCGCTTCAAGCTGCCTCATGCTCTCACCAAGACGTTTTTCCGCGGCGCATGACGTTCCGTTTTCACGGATTTGCCCGATAATAACAGATTCTGTCCTGATCTTGTTTTGAAGAAATTCCTCAGCATAAGGCTCCCGACGCAGAAAATACATCATCGGAAGTTGTTCCGCAAACCCCGCAGGAAGGTCCAGACGTACCGCAAGCCGTTCAGCAACCCTCTGTTCCTTAAGAAGTTTCCGGCGCGTTTCCTCTGATTTACTGGATGATTCACCAAAAACGCCCGCATCGAAACAATCGGCAACGATAATCTCACACAAGCGTCCCGCCTCTTTTGCGAGAATCTCATAGGAAATCATAAGGCCGGAAAAATTTTTCAGAAATTCCCTGAGCACGTCGGAATGATTCCTCGGCTGAAGGATAAACCTGGAAAAACTCATCGTTTTTTCAAAATCATCAGCCAGTATATCACGGATCAAAATTCCGCCCATTCCAGCGATAATCACCGTGTCTGCCTCTCCTTTTTCAAGAGGCGCAAGACCGCTGCCAAGGCGTAAATCCATCATGTTTCCCGTTTCGCCCGGCAGATACCTGCCGATATTTTCACGCGCCTTTTTCAGCGGTCCTTTGTTAATATCTGTAAGAATCACGTTGCGGCATTTGCCATAGACCGCAAGCCAGATGGGAATATAGCCGTGATCAGTACCCACGTCAGCCGCAGTGTCGCCTCGAACCATGCCGACTATTTTCCGCATACGTTCAGATAATATAAGATGATCCATATTCCGTAAAGGTCCTGCCGGCATTCTGTCTCTTTGCCGGCTTTTATTCCTTATTCGAGATAATCCTTTAACTTCTTGCTCCGGCTCGGATGCCTCAGTTTGCGCAGTGCTTTTGCTTCAATCTGGCGGATACGCTCCCGCGTCACATCGAACCGGCGCCCGACCTCCTCAAGTGTGCGCGCCCGCCCGTCTTCCAGGCCAAACCTGAGTTTCAGTACCTTTTGTTCACGGTCTGTCAGCGTATCGAGCACCTCGATCAGCTGCTCCTTTAGCATGGAGAAGGCTGCTGCATCAGCAGGCGCGGGAACATCATCGTCCGGAATAAAATCTCCGAGATGGCTGTCTTCTTCTTCACCGATCGGCGTTTCAAGAGATACCGGTTCCTGAGCGATTTTCAGAATTTCCCTGACCTTCTCAACCGTGATCTCCATTTCCTTGGCGATTTCCTCAGGCGTCGGTTCGCGGCCAAGCTCCTGCAACAACTGTCGGGAAATTCTGATCAATTTATTTATCGTTTCCACCATATGGACTGGAATTCTGATCGTCCTCGCCTGATCAGCTATTGACCGGGTAATCGCCTGGCGAATCCACCATGTAGCGTAAGTACTGAACTTATACCCTTTTCTCCAGTCAAATTTATCAACCGCTTTGATCAGCCCCAGATTTCCCTCCTGAATCAGATCGAGGAAAAGCATCCCGCGGCCCACGTACCGTTTGGCAATACTGACTACAAGACGCAGATTCGCCTCACAAAGCTGCTTTTTTGCTTCTTCGTCACCGAGTTCCATACGACGTGCCAGCTCGATTTCTTCTTCCGCCGTCAAAAGAGGCACTTTTCCAATCTCCTTCAAATACATCCTGACCGGATCATCGACAGCGATTCCTTTTGACATGGCGGCTTCAAAGTTATCCTCACTGTCGTCTGCATTTTCCAGACTGTTCTCTTTATCCATGTCGAGCTTTTTCAGTTCATAATCCTCCGGATCTGCCTCGGAGATGATCTCGATGCCGTTAGAGATCAACGTATCATAGATGTCATCCATCTGATCTTTATCGAAATCAATACTATCCACCTGATCTGAAATATCCTTATACGTAAGATTTCCCCTTGCTTTGCCTTTTTCAAGGAGAGCGGAAAGGCATTCCACTTTGCGCTGTTCCATGTTGATTGCTTCATTTTCCATCGGTAGCCACACTCCAAATCATAATCTAATGCTCTGCATCATTTTCTGCAATTCCATGAGTTCTTTCGTCAGAGCCTCCGCTCTTTCCCCTTCACTCTCATCATCTGAAAGCAGAGTGAGAACATTCAGAATTTCCTCCTGGCGCTTTTTCAGCTGACCTGCTTTAATCGCTTCGACACACTTCCGAAACACCTGATCACTGTCTTCCGAAAAGACAACACGCTGCAGCGCATCTTGGAAAAGCGCCTGATCCTCAGGAAGGAGACTGTCTGATACCTTATTTATATCTGCCGTCGCATCCTCCTGACAGATATTTTTTATTGTCTGATAGATCCTTTGATAAGCAGGATCTTCAAATACGAATTCATAATCTCTGATCTGTCTTATGTAATCAGGATCAACAGATGCCAATTTAATAAAATACATCTGAATCATCTGATCTCCGGAAACCGGAACATCAGCGGCATCCTGTACCCCTGTCCGCCTGCCGCTTCGATTCCATTCCTGCTGCCCGCCGCGTTGTCCGGCCAGCCCGTATCCGTATCTGCGGCCATTGTCACTTTCAAAACCGCTGAACCCTCCAAAGCCGTCGCCATCGGCTTCGTTAATTTCCCGCCGGATAGCTCCCTCGGAAATTCCGGTATCGTGCGACGTCTTCTTTATGTAAACATCGGCCTCCACCGGACTCAGACCCGCAAGAATGGGTTTCAGTTCCCGCAAAAATCCGATACTGCCCTCAGGCGTCGAAATATCGTACTTCTCTCTGACTGCGGCAATCCTGTAATCCGCATAAGGAAGCGCCTGGTCTGCCAGTTTGAGAAAAGCTTGTCTGCCATTTTTGGAAACGAATTCGTCAGGATCCTTGCCCTCCGTCACGTGGAAAACTTTCGCACTGAGTCCCGCATTCTTCAGAAGTTCAATGCCTCTGAGCGCCGCGTTTCGTCCGGCAGCATCCGAATCATATGCGAGAATCACATTTTCTGTGTACCGTTTAAGAAGCAGACACTGCTGCTCCGTCAAAGCCGTACCAAGGGAAGCCGCCGTATTTTTTATTCCATGACGATAAAGAGACACCAAATCCATATATCCCTCTACCAGAATAGCACAATTCCTGCTGCTGATTTCCTGACGCGTCAGATTCAGGCCGAAAAGATTATTTTTCTTTGAAAAGACACTTGATTCCGGTGAATTCAGATATTTGGGTCCATCCTCACCCAGCGTTCTGCCGCCAAATCCGATAACCTTGCCGCGCGTATTGAAAATCGGAAACATGACTCGGTTTCTAAACTTGTCAAACGTTCGTCCCTTTGAGCGGGAAATAAGTCCTGCTTCCACCATCTGTTCTTCGGTATATCCCTTTGACAGGAGATGATTCTCAAGCCCATGCCAGTCGTCTTTTGCATATCCGATACCGAATTTCGTTATCGTTTTTGTATCGAGGCCGCGCCGTTTCATATATTCGTATCCGGCGTTCGGTTTTTCTGTTAAATTTTTAAAATAAAACAGGGCCGCTTCCCGGTTCATTTCAAAGAGAGCATTTTTCTTCTCCTCGTTGCGGTATCCGAACTTTTCAAGCTCAATGCCGTATTCCTCGGCCAGCTTCGTTGCAGCGGCCAGGAAATCGATATTTTCAATTTTCATCAGAAAAGTAATCACATCGCCGGAAGCTCCGCAGCCGAAACAGTAAAAAAACTGTCTGCTTTCCGAAACGGAAAAAGATGGTGTTTTCTCGCTGTGAAATGGACAAAGCCCTTTATAGTTGTTTCCCGACCGTTTGAGTTGAACGTACCGTCCGACGACATCTATGATATTGCACCTGTTTTTAATTTCTTCTGCTATATTATTGCCGCTCAAAACTGACCCCTCCACTTTATATATTCGGTGCGAAGAACTCTTTTCCTTCATTTTTTTGTCATATTATCGGCGAAAAATACAAAAAAAGCGAAAAAAATATGAAAATTTTCCTCCTTTTTGTTCAACTATCACAAACTTCAGTTTTTTTGCCTTATTTTTCCGCCCGCAAACCGGAGTCTGATCTCACTGCACCCATGCCGTCTGCCAAGAGCCGGGCTATTTCCATCCGACCGGCACGAACAGTGATTTATAAATTCCGATGGCATAACGATCCGTCATGCCCGCTATATAATCTTTCACAACCTCCTCTGAGCCGTAAAGATAAAGCATCTCAATATGCTCGTCCGGCATCTTTTCCGGATGTTTCATAAAATAATCGTAGAGAGAAAAAATCAGATGGCGCACCTTTGACAGTTCCGCGTCCTGCTTGACCATTTTGCTCTGATAGACATTCTCGAACATAAAGTCACGCAGTTTATTCATATAATATCCGCATTCCTCACTCTGGCAGATTTCGCCACATTCCTCACTCGATCTGATCATATCGAGAACGAGCGTATTAATCCGCGTTCTGTGGTCGGCGCCCAGCCGCTCGATACAGTCCTTTGGGAGATCCCGCTCCCTGATAACACCCGCTCTGATGGCATCATCAATGTCATGATTTATGTAGGCAATACGGTCGCTGATGCTGACGACGCGGCCTTCCGGCGTAGACGGCCGGTTCGGCCCGGAATGATTCAAAATTCCGTCTCTGACCTCCGCTGTCAGATTAAGCCCTCTGCGGCCCGGCATATTCTCAAGAATGTCGACCACTCTGAGACTTTGAACATTGTGCTGAAATCCGTCGGGATGGCGCATTGCCAGATATTCCTCACCGTTATGACCAAAGGGCGTATGGCCAAGATCGTGTCCCAGTGCGATCGCTTCTGTCAAATCTTCGTTGAGAGCCAGTCCCCTGGCAATACTCCTGGAAATCTGTGCTACATCCATAGTATGCGTCAGTCTTGTTCTGAAATGATCGCCTTCGGGCGACAGAAAAACCTGGGTTTTATGCATCAGCCGGCGAATCGCCTTAGAATGAATAATTCTGTCTCTGTCGCGCTGAAATGCCGTCCTGAGTTCACAGGGTTCTTCCTGCTCAATCCGTCCTTTTGATTCAGCCGCCTTCGTCGCCCAGGGCGACAGGTTCTTCATTTCCGACTCCTCATACATCTCTCTTGTAACCATCTCAACACCGTCCTTTCTCACAGAATATAGCTGAACATCGGGCAAGCGTCGCATCCTCCCGAAAAAGGGCGCCAAAAAGTCATATATATACTACCCCATCTTCACTGTCAGCAAACATAAAAAATTTTAATTTTATGTAACAATATATGACCTGTAATTTCCTGCAGCGCTGTACCCAGACTTTTTCGCGTGCCATTCGCGGAATCATGCGCCAAAATGTCGCATTTTAAGCGATAAACTGTTCAAATTTCTTCGCGCACCGTCCCATAGAATCATTCTGGCAGAAAACAGACAGAAAAACAGGGACTTGTCAAGCAGGCCCCTGTTTTTCGTAGAATTATGGAATTATGAAATTTAGTGTTGTGCGTAAACTAATGCTCCGTATACTTCAGAGCGTCTGCACCCTGTTCGCCGGTGCTGACACGGACGACATTTTCCACATCCGTGATGAAAATTTTGCCGTCACCCGCTCCACCTGTGTAAAGAACGCTTCTCGCCGCGTCTACGACACTCTGAACAGGAACTTCGCTGACGACAATATCGACTTTCAGCTTCGGCAGCAGCTTCGTCTGAATCTCAGAACCTCTGTAAACCTTGCTGTTGCCCTTTTGAACGCCGCAGCCCACTACTTCAGTGACTGACATTCCCTGAATTCCAACGCGTTCGAGAGCCGATTTGAGAGCTTCAAACCGGTTCCTGCCGACGATAATCGATATATTTGAAATCTTATGTTCACCGGAGCCGCTGAGCTTGACAGACTCGATTGCTTGTGCTTCAGCTTCTTTCAAGGTCATATCGGACTGAGAAATATCGAAACCCGCATAAGAGGACACGAGCGCATGCTCCATGATGTCGAGCCCGACGATTTCTTCTTCTTCGCTGACTCTGAGCCCAATCGTCTTCTTAAGAAGCAGGAATACTATGCTCATCGTAACGGCCACCCATGCGATAACCGCGATAACGCCGAGGACCTGTACGCCGAGGAGATGAACTCCGCCGCCGTAAAACAGACCGTCTTCTGTCGCAAACAAACCTGTCATAATCGTACCTGCCGCACCACAGCAGCCATGAACCGCAACAGCGCCGACCGGATCGTCAACTTTGAGTTTTTTATCGATAAATTCAACCGCCAGCGGAACGAGAAGTCCACAGACAAGACCGATGAAGAATGCTCCGACGGGACTGACAACATCGCATCCTGCCGTAATTCCCACAAGACCTGCAAGAACGCCGTTAAGCGACATGGAAACGTCAGGGCTGCCATATTTGATCCATGTAAAGCACATAGCCGCTACTGCACTGACCGCTGCCGCGATGTTTGTGTTGACGAAAATCAGACCCATGCTGACCAACGTGTCGTCGCCCGTTGCGCTAACTGTTGAACACCCATTAAATCCGAACCAGGCAAACCAGAGGATGAAAACGCCCAGCGCCGCCAAAGTCAGGTTATGACCCGGAATCGCCTTTGAATTCCCGTCTTTGTCATATTTTCCGATACGAGGCCCGAGGAAAAACGCTCCGAGGAATGCTGCAACGCCGCCTACCATATGTACCGCAGTGGAGCCTGCGAAATCATGGAAGCCCAGCTGAGACAACCAGCCTCCGCCCCAGATCCAGTGGCCCGAAATCGGATAAATCAGTGCGCTGATAATAATGCTGTAAATACAGTAAGACGAAAATTTTGTTCTTTCAGCCATTGCCCCGGAAACAATCGTCGCTGCCGTCGCGCAGAAGACCGTCTGGAAAATAACAAATGCCCACGACGGATAACTTCCGTCTCTGCCATAGTCTCCTCTGATCAGGAAATCGGGTGTGCCGATAACGCCGGCAATATCTGTTCCCTGCATAATTCCAAAACCGATCACCCAGAAAACGATTGCACCCAGCGCGAAATCCATCAGGTTTTTCATGACGATATTTCCTGCGTTCTTTGCCCGTGTCAAACCGGCTTCCACCATGCAGAAGCCCGGCTGCATAAAGAATACAAGAGCCGCTCCGAGGAGTACCCATATTGTATCAACAGATGAATACATCATAATACCTCCCTCAACCTATGTAAGTTTTTATTTTCAAACAGCCTCCGTTTTCTTCGTCTCTGATCACTTGCCGATCGGCTTTGTACAGCGCAAAAGATCACAAAGAAAGAAAGCGTATTCCGGTCGGGTATGTTTGTGAAAATGCGCCAGAATGCATTTTCACGTATCTTCACAATTTCCGAAACCATGCGCCTGTTTTTCGCGCAGACAGGTACGCTGGCAACGGAAAACTCAGCCCGCAGAATAAAAAAAGACGCCGCGATCATGGAACCGCAGCGCCTTTGCTGTTTGATGAACACATTATAGGCTTATTGTATACAATTGTCAATACGTTTTTTGAAAAAATGTATACATTCTCTATTTGTCTTCAAAGATTGAAATTTCAATGTATTGATGGTTTACTCTCCGCTTTTCGCCAATTTTCAAGATATTTTTCAGTAATTTTTACTTATTTCTTCGCCAATTTCCGTGCAGGTTTTCCGTCGTCTGTTTTTTTTCGTTCTTTCAGGAATTTCCCCGTAAATTTTCAGTTGTTTTTTATCTCTACTGCAGTTTCGCCACAGGTTTTCCACTGTTTTTTTATTCTTTCTGCAATCTTCTCCTGCAATATTCCGGCAATCTCCGGCCGAAAATTTTCTGATTTTCTAAAACTATCCTTAAAATTATTATTCCGGATTATTCTTCAGAGTATTCAAATTCAAAATCCTTGATTCTCACCGTATCCCCTTCCGAAAGGCCCAGTTCTTTCAGCTCGTCGATGGCGCCTCTTTTTTCGATATAGCGGTAAAGATACCGCAGCGATTCCATATCATTGAAATTCGTCGAATCAAAGATTTTGCTCAGCTGCTTGCCTTCCATGACGAAAACCCCGTCCTCCTCATCAACATAAGTGTAAATCTCTCTGTAATCCGGCTCTTCACCGTGAAAATCTTCTTCCAAAAATTCGTAGATTTCTTCTTCCTCATCACCGACATCGTTCAGTGCCTGAAGCGCCGCTGCCAACACCTCATGAATTCCCTGATAGGTTGCCGCCGACATCAGGAAAAACGGATACCCTTTATTTTCCACATGTTGACGGAACCTCTCCACCGTTTTCTCGTCAGAGACGAGATCCGATTTATTGCCGACGACGATTTGAGGTTTTTGAGCCACACGCTGCGAATATTTCACAAGTTCGTCGTTTATTTTATCAAAATCTTCAACAGGATCTCTGCCTTCCGAGCCTGCGATATCGACGATATGAATCAGCACTTTCGTCCGTTCCACATGTTTTAGAAAATCGAGGCCGAGACCCGTTCCTTCGTGAGCGCCCTCTACAAGGCCAGGAATATCTGCCATTACGAAACTCGTATCAAAGATATGAACGACACCGAGATTTGGCGTAATCGTCGTAAAATGATAATTCCCGATCTTCGGCTTTGCGCTTGTGGAAACCGACAGAAATGTTGATTTCCCAACATTCGGGAAGCCCAGCAAGCCTACATCGGCAATCAGCTTCAGTTCGAGAATGACAGTCCGCTCTTTTGACGGGCCGCCTGCTTCCGCAAAATTCGGCGCCTGTCGGACGGAATTCTTAAAATGAACGTTTCCCTTTCCGCCCTTTCCGCCTTTGACCGCGACTACTCTGTCACCGTGTTTCACAAGATCTTTCATTACAAGCCCTGTCAGTTCATCAATAATTACAGTTCCCGGCGGCACCATAATAACGAGGTCTTCACCGTTTTTTCCGAATTTTTTTCTCTTCATGCCATCTTCGCCTGCCGGCGCTTCATATTTTTTCTTATATCTGAAATCCATCAGTGTCCGGTAACTGTTGTTTGCTTCAAATATTACGTCCCCGCCTTTGCCGCCGTCTCCTCCGTCCGGCCCGCCTTCCGGCACGAAAGGCTCCCGCCGGAAAGAAACGCTTCCATTTCCACCCTTACCCGATTTCACCGTTATTCTTGCTCTGTCTACAAACATCTGTTTTACCTCCTGTCCTCCGCCCGCCTGCTGTCTCCATGCCGGTCCTCCGTTAAAAGAACAGCGGCCATTTCTACCCCAGTCCAGCTATCCCTTCCGACACACGCCGGCCATTTCATCATCGCCGCCCGCATCTCCCAATTGTTTAGCCGATGCCGGGGGAACCCATCATCCGACAGTGGATTTCATAGCCGCTTCAACAAAATCCGCGTTTTCTCCAAGAAAAAAGCCCCTAAAAATAGGGGCTGCAAAGTATCAAACAATTTTCAGGCTTCGAGTTCAACAGGGTAAACACTGACCTTTTTTCTGGATTTCCCTTCTCTTTCAAATTTTACAGTGCCGTCAATCTTCGCGAACAGCGTATCGTCTCCGCCTCTGCCAACATTTGTGCCAGGATGGAACTTCGTGCCTCTCTGACGAACGAGAATGCTTCCCGCAGTTACTACCTGACCGTCAGCTCTCTTCACACCCAGTCGCTTTGATTCACTGTCTCTGCCGTTTTTTGAACTTCCTACACCCTTTTTACTTGCCATGAGATCACACCTCCTCTATTCTGTGCCGTTTTGATAAATTATCGTAATTATTGTCAGAACCGATTAGATATTGAGTGATTCGATCTTGACAGAAGTATAAGGCTGTCTGTGTCCTCTCTTTTTTCTGTAATCTTTCTTTGCCTTGTACTTGAAAATGATTATTTTCGGGCCCTTCCCGCTTTCTATTGCGGTGCCTTCTACGGTACATCCTTCGATGTAAGGCTTGCCAACCTTGATATCTGCGCCCTCTCCCATTACGAGAACCTTGTCAAAAACAACCTTGTCACCGTCTTCTACGCCAAGCTTTTCAACGGTAATGACATCGCCTTCCTGGACTCTGTACTGCTTACCGCCTGTTTCCACAACTGCGTACATATCTTTTTACCTCCTCTTCCCAGACTCGCCGTCAGGGCAGTCTTACGACATTTAGAAACCCTTCCCGCGCGGCTTACCGAATTATTGTACTACGTGCAATGATAAAAGTCAACTCTTTTTATTTCAAGTTTCCAAATTATGTATAAATGGCGTCTTTATCCCGTCTCCACGAAATCGGTCTTATCGCACAAACAATCTAATCCGGTTTCAGAGCGACATCCGCTTTTTGATACCCAATCCATCCGGATTCAGTCGCTTCGTTTGAAAACAGCAATCAGCTAATGATCTCTCCCGTCTCAGGATCGATCATCGGCATAAAATCTGCGGGATCCGACATGATTACATCGCTTTCATCCATTTCGTCAGATGACACGTCATAAGGCTGCTGCTGATCCCCCTGTTCTTGCTCCTGTCCCTCGTCTTTTTCCTGCTCTCCCTCGGCAGATGGCTCGGCAGAGGATTTAAGAGAATCCATAAGCAAAGTCTCAATGCGTTCGAGAACATCCGGATTTTCGCTGAGATATTTTTTTACATTTTCCCGGCCCTGGCCGATACGGTTCCCGTCAAAACTGTACCACGCGCCTGCCTTGTTGACGATATTATGTGCCACGGCGCAGTCCAGCGTATCTCCTTCTCTTGAAATTCCCTTACCGTACATAATATCAAACTCCGCCTGTTTAAACGGAGGCGCAACCTTATTCTTCACGATCTTAACGCGCGTTCTGCTACCGATAACCTGATCGCCGGATTTAATACTCTCAACCCGTTTAACTTCAAGACGCATCGTAGCGTAAAACTTCAGAGCGCGGCCTCCCGTTGTCACCTCCGGGTTTCCGTACACAACACCGACTTTTTCTCTGAGCTGGTTGATAAAGATGACCGACGTATTCGATTTATTGATTGCACCGGCCAGTTTTCTGAGAGCCTGTGACATAAGACGCGCATGAAGCCCGACGTGACTGTCGCCCATATCGCCCTGAATTTCGGCCTTCGGAACGAGAGCCGCTACGGAGTCTACGACAATAACATCAATGGCACCGCTGCGCACAAGCATCTCGCAGATTTCAAGGCCCTGCTCCCCGGTGTCCGGCTGTGAAACGAGAAGTTCATCGACATCAACGCCCAGGTTTGACGCGTATTCTGGATCAAGCGCATGTTCCGCGTCGATAAATGCGGCTCTACCGCCCCCTTTTTGTGCCTCAGCAACTATGTGGAGCGCCAGCGTCGTTTTGCCTGAGGATTCCGAACCGTAAATTTCCGTAATTCTGCCCCGCGGAATCCCGGAAACACCCGTAGCGATATCAAGGCTGACGGAGCCTGTAGAGATCGTTTCGATATTCAGCCCGCTGTTTTCACCAAGCTTCATAATGGCACCCTTGCCATACTGCTTTTGAATCTGTTTCAGCGCCGCTTCCAATGCCTGTTCTTTTTCTTCCGCGCTGTTTGAGCTGCTTAAAACCGTCTTCGCGGATTTATTCCCTGTGGCCATATTTTCAAGTCCTTTCGCTTCATTTTTAAAATGAACGCTTGTTCTTATTTTATAATAACTTCTTTTTCTGTCGCGGTCAAGGCTTTTTCCCTCCAAGTTTATTAAAGAAAAATATTTCTCAGGCCATGTCCGCCGCTCTTATCGTCTATAGTATATCACATTTTCTCTAAAATGTAAATATATGTAACTCATTTTTTCGTAAAAAGCAGGCATAATGAGTTTTGCTTTTTTATCGCTAAAGCTTGCTTGCCATGCAAAAAACACAAAACGGAATCCATCACGAGCTATTGACAATCCAACTGTTCCAATAACTGAGAAAAAGGGCGCTGTGCTTGAAAAATAACGCGGCACGCCCTTTATACGATTCAGAGCTGCAAGCGGCTCCCGTACAAAACACAGCCCCGTCATGATAAACGATATAGATGATCAGAACGGAAAAATCTCAGCTACGGGAACAAAAAGACATTTCTCAGATTTTCAGCGGAACTTCACAGCCTTTGATGACCAGATTGATCAGATTTAAAACGCAGCGTGACATAAAATCAATGCTCATGTTCAAATCTTTGACATTCTTATAATAACGGCGTACCGTCATCTGCCCGTCAAACAGAATTCCGACAAAAAACGTACCTGGCTCTATTCCGTCACAATAATCAGGGCCGGCATTTCCCGTAACGGCGACGCACAGGCGGCTTCCTGTCTTTTTCTGCAGCCTTTCCGCCAGCTCACTGACAGCCTTTTCGCTGCAAATCGTCTCATCGTCAAGCGTTGTGCGTGAAATTCCCAGCTCGTCAATCTGTGCAGTTTCTGCCGGAACAACCAGCGAACGGTTGAGCACGGCGGAAATTCCGGGCTGGCGGCTGAGCAGCGATGCGATATTTCCACCTGTTGCCGTCTCGCAAAGCGACAGTGTTATCCCTTTTTCAATCAGCAGACTGCCTACGGCATGAAAAATTTCTTCCCCCTTCATGCTGTAAACATTGTCTCCGATAACAGATCTCACCTTTTCCGCCATTTCATCTACGGCAGCAACAGCTTCCTGTTTTCTGCGCCGTTTTGACGTAATCCTGATTTCCACCTCGCTCTCTTTCGCGTAAGTAGCAATCGTCGGGTCAGTCTGGCCGTCTACAAAATCGAGAATCATCGTTTCGACCATAGATTCTCCAATGCCGAAAACCTTCAGCGAACGCGAAACGATATAGGCGTCGGCAAGCCGCATCAGATAAGGCTTGACGGAATTTTCAAACATCCGCTTCATTTCCCGGGGAACTCCGGGCATACAGATGTATATTTTTCCATTCTTTTCGAGCGCAAACCCCGGAGCCATTCCATTTGTATTGCTGAATATGACGGCATGTTCCGGCACGAGGGCCTGCTTAAGATTATTTTCCGTCATTTTTGCGTCGACACGCTGGAAAAAGCTGTTCATTCGTTCCATCGTCGGTTCATGAAGAATCAGAGATTCTCCTAAAAACTCACAGAGTGTCTCCTTCGTCAGATCATCCTCCGTCGGTCCAAGGCCGCCCGTAATCAGGAATAATTCGCAGTCTTCCCCGGCGAATTCCAGGATACGTTTAAGACGGCCCGGATTATCGCCCATAGTATAATGATAGAGAACGTCGACACCCATCCCGTTCAGTTCCCAAGAAAGATAAGCCGCGTTCGTGTTAACGATCTGGCCAAAGAGAAGTTCCGTACCCACCGAAATGATAGCTGATTTCATAATTCGTTGTCACCTGCCTATATTTTATCTATCTAAATATTTTAATTTTCAAACAATAAGTTTCACGCCTTAAAATTCTGAAGCCGCGTCCGCACCGCGTTATACAGCATTTCCCGTGCTTTGCTGCATTTCGCCGTATTCCATATCTTACCGTGTTTTATTACTTTATTTATATTACCTTTAACAATTTTAACAATATTCTACTTGCAGTATTTTATCTCATTTGCACTGCATTTAGCAGCATTTTACAGTATCTGCACCGAGTTTGACCGCATCTGCATCGTATTGAACAGCACTTTGCCATCTTGCCGCGTTGCCACTGAGTTTGACCGCATTTTTACGGTACTTCACCGCGAACGGAAGAGTTCACGGCTATGATAAATATATTCCACACCGGAATAAACCGTCATAATCACGGCAATCCAGAGCATGATATGCGCAAAGGGAATGTGGATAAGAGAAAACGGCCAGTTGTCGATCAGCAGGAAAATAATCGCGATCATCTGGGTAACTGTCTTGACCTTGCCCGACCAGGCTGCCGCAATCACAATCCCTTCGCTGGCTGCCACGGAACGCAAACCCGTAATCGCAAATTCACGCGCGAGAATGACAATGACCATCCATGCCGGCACGACACCAGTCTGAACCATGCAGACAAAAGCCGACGTGACGAGCAGTTTGTCAGCCAACGGGTCCATGATTTTCCCAAAATTCGTCACCAGATTATTTTTTCTCGCCAAATATCCATCGAGGAAATCCGTCAGCGATGCCGCCGCAAATATGACGGCAGACGTGTAATGCCAGCCAAGAAGATAAACAACGATAAATACGGGAACTAACGCCATCCGCATCGTCGTCAGTTTATTTGGAAGATTCATCTCCGTTTTCACCCCACTTTTTTAACGATACTAATTGATTTATTTACAAAAATATTGGAGACAACGCCGGTACAAATACATGTGTTTTCAAAACGAAATATTGTGTCTGGCTGGTATGCAGCATCCCTTTTAACTCCAATATCTTTATTATGAACTTATTTGCTTTTTCCGGATTTTATCGGATCAAAAGTTTACCATAATTTTTTATAGAAAATATAGATTCAATAGCCTCCGAGTTTAGCCCTTCTCAAAGAGATGGACAGACTGCCGCGCATATTTTAGCCGCACATGCCGCAGCGTTTTTAAGACTCTTGTCAAGTTTCAGAGAAACAGGTTCCTCCAACGGGCTGACCTTCCGAGAAACGGACGCCGATGTCCGGTGGATTGCGGCTTTCAAACATGTTTTTCCACAGACCGGCCCTTTCGAGAAACTCTTAAATGCATACTCCCACCAGATCATAATCAAACGCATCTGTGATTTCGACGCGGACATACTCACCTGTCTGCAATTCTCTTTCAGATGTAAAAATAATGCCGTTGTCAATTTCAGGCGCATCGTACTGCGTCCGTCCGATATACGTATTTTCTTCTTCCTTTTCCTCGACGACGACATCAAACGTCTGACCCACTTTTGCGAGATTATTTTCCAAAGAGATCGACTGCTGAAGCTCCATCAGACTGTCTCTTCGCTGCTGCCGGACCTCCTCGCCAATCTGGTCTGGCAGTCCGGCTGCCGGCGTGTTTTCTTCCTGAGAATACGCGAAAACACCCATTCTGTCAAATCTCGTTTCTTCAATAAAATTTTCGAGTTCTTCAAACGCAGCTTCGGACTCTCCCGGAAATCCGGAAATAAACGTGGTTCTGATGTGAATTCCGGGAATTTCACGGCGCAGACGCTGAATCGTCCGCCGGATGGAAGACGACGTCGATTTTCTGTTCATCGCACGAAGAATATCATCATTGATATGCTGCAGCGGAATGTCAATATATTTGCAGATTTTCTCTTCATCACGAATCGTATCAATGAGTTCGTCTGTAATCTCGTCCTCATAACAATACAGCAGTCTGATCCAGCGGATGCCGCCGATTCTGCAAAGTCTGTGTAAAAGCTCAGGCAGCACGCGGTCACCGTAAAGATCAATGCCATATGACGTCAGGTCCTGGGCAATCAGAATCAACTCCGTGCAGCCCGCTGACGCGAGAAATTCGGCCTCGTCCAGAATATCCTCCATCTGCCGGCTGCGGTAATGGCCGCGGATGGACGGAATGACGCAGTAAGAGCAGACGTTATTGCAGCCCTCGGCGATTTTGAGATAAGAATAATAGGCGCCCGGTTCCAATTTTCGTGCCGGAAGCTCACAGTAGTTCGCCTGAGCCGTTCCTGTGACGGAAATGCGCTCCTTTTCCGACGCGAATTTCTCCAGAATTTCAGGCAGACGCCCGTATTCGTTGACACCCACGAGAATGTCAATTTCGGGAATTTCTTGAAACAGTTCGTCGGCGTATCTCTGCGTCAGACAGCCTGAAGCGACCAGAATCGCGCCGTTTTTCTTATATTCGGCCATTTCGAGAATCGTATCGATAGATTCTTCCTTAGCGTCGTTGATAAACCCGCAGGTATTGACGATAATCGCGTCGGCGTCGGCAGGGTCCGCCGTCAGACTGTGGCCGCGCGCTTCGAACAGCGCGGCCGCGTTCTCGGAATCAACCGTATTCTTTGAACATCCAAGCGTATCAATAAATATCTTCATACTATGAATTTTCCCCTATAATTTCAGTGAAAAGCGGCTGATCCGGCCGGTCCATATCTGCCGTCAGATCTGCCTGAAGCGTCTTGTCCCGCTCACTGCCGGACGCCGTACCGTTCTTTTCTGCTGACAGCGTTCCGTTTTCACTCCTGCTTTCGCTATTCTCCGCTTCACTGCCGTAATACTCGTCTTTTGAAATCAAAACACGACGCGGCTTGCTGCCCTCGCTCGGCCCGATAATGCCGCGTGATTCCATAATATCGATCAGCCGGCCCGCGCGGTTGTATCCGATGCGAAACCTGCGCTGAAGCATAGAGGCTGAAGCCTGCTCAGCGTTAACTACAAGCTCAATCGCATCGTCCAGCAGTTCATCTTCCCCCTCGTCATTTGATGTTTCAATCTTTACCGTGTCAATAGATTCCATAATCTTTTTCGCTTTTTCGCCCTCGTTTTTTTCGGCCTGTGCTTTCCAGAAATCTATGACGGCTGCCACCTCATCATCAGTTACAAACGGTCCCTGAAGCCGTTCAGGCTGCGGCTTTCCGATCGGACTAAACAGCATGTCCCCTCTTCCGACGAGCTTTTCAGCGCCGGAACGGTCAAGAATCGTCCTCGAATCGAACTGCGACGACACAGCAAAAGCAATCCTCGACGGAATATTCGCCTTAATCAGCCCGGTTACAATATCGACTGACGGACGCTGTGTTGCAACAATCAGATGCATTCCCGCAGCTCTCGCAAGCTGCGCGAGACGGCATATCGCTTCTTCCACCTGAGAGGGCGCAGCCATCATCAGGTCGGCCAGCTCATCGATGATGATAACGATCTGCGGCAGCACGCTTTCAGGCTGACCCTCGCGTTCCCTTTTCGTATTATACGATTGCAAATCTCTTACTCCGGTTTCTGCGAACTTTTTATACCTGTCGTTCATCTCCTGAACGGCCCACGCAAGCGCTGCCGCAGCCTTGGACGGGTCTGTAATGACCGGAATCAGCATATGGGGAATCCCATTGTAATTTCCAAGCTCCACTACCTTCGGGTCGATCAGAATCAGCCTCACCTCATCAGGCGTCGATTTGTACAGAATGCTCATAATGATGGAATTGATACAGACACTCTTGCCTGAGCCTGTGGACCCTGCAATCAACAGATGTGGCATTGTTTTTAAATCGCCTACAACGCAATTTCCGGCGATGTCCATGCCGACGACAAAGCTGATCTTGGATTCCGCTTTCTGGAAATTATCTGATTCAATCATTTCACGCAGCGTAACGAGCGATGTATTTTCGTTTTCGATTTCGATGCCGATGGCCGCTTTTCCCGGAATCGGCGCTTCAATCCGCAGACTTTTGGCTTCAAGATTCAGCGCAATGTCGTCAGTCAGGCGAACGATACTGCTGACCTTGACGCCCGTATCCGGCTGGATTTCGTAGCGCGTCACGGAAGGCCCTTTTTTCACATCGATCACACGCGCGCTGACGCCGAAATCATGAAGAACGTTTTCCAGTTTCTGGGCTTTCATTGCAAGTTCAAATTCGAGATTCCTATTTGCCTGCTTTTTCGGCTCGTTTAACAGGCTTAACGGCGGCAGTCTATACTGTTTTTTGTCGGGTGTCTGATCCGCCTGGCTTGCCACCTCGGCGGCGCCTGCGGCGATCACGGCCTGCGCTTGTGTCTTCATCATCGGGGATACCTGCGGCGCGGCCGAACTTGCGTCGGCCGCGCCGCTCCCGCCATCTTCGCCGCCGTTTTTCCCCGCATCCTGTTCTGTTTCCAACCCTGCGTCAGATGCCGCCTGATTGTCTGTTGCCTGAGTTGCCTGAGATCCGCTCCGTGCGGCAAATCCTGCGGCCGCCTTCCTGCGCAGAATCGAAAATGCACTTTCCTTTTTCGTCGATTCCGCATCAGTCGAACCTGCCGAACCCGATGCGGCCTCCGCGCCGGATTCGCCTCTGCGTTCCCTGCTGTCTCTGCCCGAAACAGTTTCTTTTTCCTCTCCGGCCGCAATCTCCTTATACGATGAAAACGCCTGCGGTTTTTCCTCGTCGTTCTCAATCACCGTATAAGTGTCAAACAGATCATCCGTATTCATATATTCCAGAATATGTTCTTGATTTTTACTCTGCTGTCCGCCGTTCGCCTCCGCTTCGCTACGGAAAAACTCCGTATTCCTGATCCTGAGCCGTCCGAATTCATCTTCCGCATCACCGAACGAATCTTCAAGGCCCGCACGCTCGGACCGTTTCCGCTCCATTTCGCGCCCGTTTTCCGCCTTTTCCTGACGAATCACCTCCTGCATCTGCCTGCGCTCACTCTCCCGCGCCTGATCTTCCTCCCGCTGCGCTTCCCTTGCCAGCGCATTCTGATACTTCTTCTCACGTCTGGCATCAAAAAACGACGAAATTGGCGTATTGATCAACAGCATCAGCGACACGATGAAAACAGCCGCACAAACGATAAGCAGTCCTACCGAGCCAATCGCCCGCTCTGCCGCCCAGTCTACAGTCATACCGACCGCTCCCGCGCTCTTGAGTTCGACGCCTGTTCGATACATTTGCTTAATAAATTCCAGACTGAAGCTCTGTTCTGTCAGTTCAGAAAATCTGACCGAATTTACAGTCACCATATCTATGTACATTAAAATCAAAAAAAATATACTTCTTCCATTTATTCTTGCCATTTTTTTCATTAAAACGAGCAACGCGTAAAGGATAATATAAAACGGAAGAATATATGCGCCGATACCGAAAAGTCCTTTTAAAACATACGACAAAACAGCGCCGAACTGCCCTGTGGCCGACGTCATAACGGAAACCGCGAGAAAAACGCCGGCGGCAATCAAAATGACAGACATGACCTCCTCTTTCAGCCGGAAACCGCCTGCGCCCGTGCCTGACGCCGTTTTACCGGCCGCCTGACGCTGCGCAGACTTCGACGAGGCTCCCTGCGACGTTTTCCGTGCCGCAGCAGATGATTTTCCGTTTTTCTCAACTTTAGAGCCGCCTGTCTTACCGGAGCTTTTCTTCGTCCCACTGCTTTTGCCATCGGCGGGCGCACTCTTTTTTTTCTTATCTGAACCAGCCATAAAAACCTCCGTTTCGTCAAAAGTTTGAAATATAAAAAAGAGAGCCGGACCTTAAAACATCGTTACCACTGAGTAGCCGATCAGGAAAAGACCCACAATCCACGTATAAATCGAAAAATAAAATAATTTCTCCTGAGTGACCGCCTTGATCATAACTTTAATCGCGGCATAACCGGAAATCGCTGCAACGATAATACCCGCTGCCATTACGCCAACCCCTACGCCTTCCTCTGAAGATGCCGCATGGACCGCGTCAGGCAGTTCAAGCAAAAATGCACCGAGTACCGATGGAATCGAAATCAGAAACGCATACCTGACAGCATGAGCCCTGTTAAATTTCGATGCCAGGCCACCTACCATCGTTGCGCCGGAACGGGAAATTCCCGGACAGATCGCAACTGCCTGACAAAATCCGATAAACAGCGCGTTCTTCCATGTCATCTCTTTCACGCCCTTTTTGCCGCCGCCCTTGCGTTCCGCGATCCACAGGCACGTGCCTGTTACCAGCAGCGCAGCACCGATAAACAGCATCGACGAATAAAGAGCGTTGAAATAATTGTCAAACAAAAGCCCGATGACAGCCGTCGGAATCGTTGAAATGATAATCATAACGCCGAGCTTTCTCGTTTCGTTCTTATTGACTTGAACGCCTTTGCCCGTAAAAATATCCTTGAGCGTTGCAAAAAGTTCAACGATTAAATCTGCAATATCCCTCCAATACGCTGCGAAAATGGCGATCAACGTGCCGAAATGAAGCATCACCGTAAATGTCAGCACGTTGTCGGAACTGATGCCGAAAAAATGCTGCAGCGCCGCCAGATGGCCGGAACTGCTGATCGGAAGAAACTCCGAAAGGCCCTGGACAAGTCCGAGAATAATCGATTCTAACATACTCATAGAAAATGTTCCCCCTGCTTTTTATTTTTCCTTCATTCATTTAACGGATAACTGATCATGAACCGCCGGCTTACGATCAATTACAAACCGCGAGCCGCAAATCGTGTAACGCAAATTACAGCTCACAATCCACACTTCCGTCCGGTATGGTTGTAAGCTGCATCCCTCAAGCTCCGCGATACGCCATGCAAATCACAAACTGCACGAAGATTCCGGTCCGCAGTCCGATTCAGGATTTCCTGATGTCAATTTTATTTATTGTATCACAGTCACTATCTTTTGTCATTATTCAAAAGCCTGGTCACCTGATGCCGAAGTCAAAAAAGCGTTACGCGCTAACCAATTTACGCACAGGAGTAAATAATATATAATGAGAAATATCCGGTAAATGAACGATATCTTGTGGTTTTATTTGTAAAATACGTGTTTTGCTCCCCCTTATCTTGAACTTACTAAACTTATATGAAATACGAGGCAGACAATTTTTATTGTAGTTAAAAAATAGCACGATTAAAAACATGATCAATAAAAGACGTTATATGTCACATTTTTTAAAAATTAAGGAAAGAAGCTCTTACGAAAAATATGAAAAATGAACAGCAAATATCGAATTTTAATCATTACATCGGTGACGCTGCCGCCTGCCTGCGACACAGTTTTCTTACAGGCCAAAACAATCAAGAACGAAAAAACTATCAGAAAAACCACCTTGAAACAACTGATAGAAGTTGACATATCAAAGATCAGAATAACGGCTGAAATCGCTGAAACGATTTGATGACACGGGGACAGGTTATCATCGCTGTTTTGAGAATGACGAAGAATAAGTCCTGAGAATGATAAAGAACAAAAGCTGCTGAAATGAAATCTCTGTTCTGAAACCGGCGGGACGGGGCGGCCGCCCCGTCCCGCCGGTTCGTTTAAATCCTCCGCTAGGATTGCTTTTTCATTTTACGTATTGATGCCGGGAGCAAAAGAGCGCTACGCTCCAACCGGACTCAATATGTTGCTCTGCAAACAAACTTGCAAACACACATATTTTCCCCGTCTTTCCCAAAGAGGCGTTTGAACTCAACGTCATATTTTAAATATAATATTCGAGATCGTGATCCTGCTTCATATGGAAAATATCAAAAATCCTGTCACGCCAAAGCAAGAAATCATCGCTCGTTCTGTCACGATTCTGCCTTGAAAGCGGAATCTTTACGATTGTTTTAATCCTGCCCGGATTCGCAGCCATGACGACAATCCTGTCAGCGAGAAAAACGGCTTCCTCGATGTCATGTGTGACAAAGAGAATCGTTTTATTCTGTTCTTTTGAAAGCGCAAGCACATCATCCTGCAACTTCATTCTGGTAATCGCATCCAACGCACCAAAGGGTTCATCCATAAACAAAATATCCGGATCGACGGCCAACGCGCGTGCGATTGCCACGCGCTGCTGCTGCCCGCCGGAAAGCTGGTAAGGATACTGATTTTCAAATCCTTTCAGACCAACCTGGTCAATATATTTTGCAGCGATCGTCCCGCGCGTCGCCTTCGGCGTTTTCAGCCTTTCGAGGCCGAATTCCACGTTTTTTTGAACTGTTCTCCACGGAAGAAGTCCGTAATTCTGAAAAATTGTAATATATTCGATACGCGGCTTTTTTACGGGTTCGCCGTCTATCACGATAGAACCCTGATCAATCTTCTCAAATCCCGCGATGGAATTGAGCAGCGTCGTTTTTCCGCAGCCCGACGGGCCGATCAGGCAGATAAATTCGCCTTTCTCGATGGAAAGAGAGACGCCGTCTAAAGCCACTGTATCACCATATTTTGTTGTAACATCGTTTATTTCAATATACATGGTCATTCGCCTCCCTCATTTACATATTTTACAATACCGAAGCCCCATTTTTTCGAGACAGCCTTTTCCAGAAAACCGACGAAAGCATCAAGAAGAAGCCCTATAATTCCGATGGTAATCATCGTTGCAAGCAGAGCATCGGCGCGGATGCAGTTTTTCGCGTCCATAACAAGAAATCCCAGACCCGACTGGCAGCCTACCATTTCGCCTGATACAAGAAAAATCCAGCATGTACTGATCGCCTGATGCAGACTGGCGATAATCTGCGGAAATGTCGCCGGAAAGACGAGCTTTATCAAAATATCCCGCTGCTTCAAATCAAAATTTTTCGCTATTTTCAGATAGACCGGATCCATGTTTTTGACCGCGGTCACAGTAGCCAGCAGAATCGGGAAAAATCCTGCGATAAATATGATTGCTATTGCCGGCAGGTCTCCGATTCCCATTAACAGGACGAGAAACGGCAGCCATGCCACCGGTGCAATCGGCCGGATGACCTGTACCACCGGATTGATGTAAGCGAAAATTTTGGAAAACCAGCCGAAAATCAAGCCGAGAATGACGGCTGCCAGAGCCGACAGAATATAGCCGACACAGAATCGCTTCATACTTGCCAGAATATGGCCCAATAAAGTTACATCCGATGTACTCCCGCTCAGTCCTGACGTCGCCAGTTCCCACCATGCTTTCAAAACATTAATCGGCGGCGGAAACAGCGTCTGAGACACGTTGCTGAACATCGATGCCAGCTGCCATATGATGAGCAGTATGGCAAAGGAAATGACAACCCGTTTTATGGAATGTATTTTTTTCATCATGCCGTCTCCCTGCTTATTCGGCGGAATTATACACAAAATCTTCATAAGATGGCGGGTTATCGTTGATACCGTATTCGATTACCTTATCGACAAGCGTCTGGTATGCTTCTTCTGTCATGTCAAGATGATCGTAATGAATCCATTCCAAAGAAGTGTCCAGTACGTCTTCGTCCTGTCCCAGATACTTTTTGGCAACCGTTTTCGCTGTCTTTTGATCAAGTGCGTCTCCCGCCTCATGATACTTGTCAATTAAAGTATCTATGACAGTATCGTCGAGATGATCGAGAGATTCGCCGTTAAAGACGAGTCCGCAGCAGTAGGAATCCTCCCACAATTCTTCAGACGTTGCCAGAACATGACCAAACCCTTGAGAAACAGCCTGTGCGCCAAACGGTTCCGCCACGCAGTATCCGTCGATAGAACCCCCTGCCAGGGAAGAAGGCATTTCAGACGGTGCAAGCTGTACGATTTCAATATCGTCTGCCGACAGTCCGGCTTTGGCCAGGGCGTCCTGAACGAGAATATTGTGAGAGGACTGGGTATGCGGAATCGCAATCGTCCTGCCCTTCAGGTCAGCCGCGCTCTTGATGTCTTCCGAAGTGACGATAACATTGCCGTCTCTATGTCCCAGCGCAACAGCTTTCAAATCAATCCCCTGGCTGACCGCACTCATCGCCAGCTCGATCAGCACGGAAGCGCCGTCGATGCTGCCAGAGTTCAGAGCATCCGTCAGGTCAGACCAGGAACTGAATTTTTGAAGTTCGATCTTAACGCCATCGTCTTCGCTGTCCAAGAGTTCTTTTTCTTCAAAAACAGCAAGAGCGTGAGTAATCGGCAGATAACCGATAGTTACAACAGTGGAATCACCGTCCGAACTGCCTTTGGCAGAAGCATGATCCGTTGAGGATCCGCCGCCGCAGGCCGCCAGAGAAATCATCAGAGCGCCTGTTAAAAATATAGAGAGAAACTTTTTCATTCTGTTCATTCTGTTTTTCCTCCTTTTCACTTGATATAATTTGCATTGAAAATATTAAAAATGATATATTACGAATCTAATAGTATCTAATTATTTATTTTCGTAAAAAACAATATAAATCCGAACAAATCCGATTTTTATATCCGATACCAATTCCAGCGTGCATTTAGCACACATCTTCCACTTCCGCTTCAAACTCAATATGAAATCTGCTGTTCCCATCCGGCGGAAAACCCGGCGCGAACTTTGGCGTGCGATGCAGCACGCCAAAGTTCGCGCCAAATCCTTCATACTTGCAGGCGTGCCTTCAGATCAATCCGGAATTACTCATTTCCCGCGCTCCAACCGAGCTTTCTGCGCTTTTCCTTCATATCTTCGACAATTTTCAGGCCGAGAGCCTTCGGATCGGTATCGACGACCATAACCGAACCCAGAAGTTCCTTCGTCCCCTGCTTCAGGAATTCTATGACATTTTTAGAGCCATGAATCTGCGCTTCCACACAATGATAAGAACTGATTCCGTTCAACCGAAAGCCGAGAGCCGCATCGATGCCCTTTTCGTTGCTCCATTCCGGCGAGGAAAAAGCAAACGGCATTTCAGGCAGCGTATGTCCGCAGGCATTCGCAATTCCCGCGAAAATTCCCGAAGAACGTGCGTTGTCGATACATTCTCCGACATGCCACACGGGCGGCAGATCATCTCCTAAAAATTCTCTCAGACCGTCTCCCGCCTTATCCGCCGCTTTTGTGCTGCAATAGCCCAGTTTCATCAGAGGGAAGGAGGCACAGCCGTTAGAGAGAATCAGCACATTATTTTCAATCAGCACATCGGCCACATCGACGATAGCCCTTTCATACGGCACTTTTGGATTACTGCAGCCCACCATATTAACGACGCCAAGAATTTTTCCGCTCTTGACAGCGTCCGCAAGAGGCTGCATACTGCCGAAACGTTTATGTACATATTCAACGGAAAACCCGACTTCCGCTTCCACTTCATACGGTGGAATATAGACGGGGACTCCTTTTCGGGCTTCAAAACTCTTGATGGCGCGGTTTACGATTTTTTCAGCCAATTCGCGCGTCTGCCCGATATTCGAATGACGATGATCGTATTCATACCGCTCCGCCCCCGGCAGTCTCGCAGATTCGCTTGTCGTAACGACTGTCGTCTTAAAACATTTTGCCACGTCCATAATAGCCGGAAATACGTCCTGCACATCGGCCACCCAAAGGTCGAGCGCGCCCGTTCCAAGTACCAGTTCTGCAGACACCGCGTTTGACAGCGGAATAACGCCGCCGTACCTGTACATTGCAGCAAGTCCGGAACAACAGATACCATAAAAGCGGATTCCCTTTGCTCCAGCCGCTTTTGCTTTTTCGATAAACGCGTCCTCTTTGCCGACGGCCACGATCTGACTGACCAAAGTCGGCAGATGACCGTGAACCGCGATATTCACATAGCCTTTCTCCAACGCGCCGATATTCACTTTTGAAGTCACACGGTCGCCCACGCCGAACAGACAGTCTGTCGCAATCGAAGCGCCGACGACGCCGGAATAAGTAAACGCAAGACCGCAGCGCAGAAACTGCTGCACGATGCTGCGCCAGTCACCATCTATCGCGCATCCGGATTTATGATAAGCTTCAAAAACTTCGTGATACGCACTGATCGGGAGAATGTCTAAATTTTTCCACACTTCCTGGCGCTCCGGCGGTGCACAGGCACGGATCGTCTGATACTCTTTTTCCGGGTCGGTGCGCGACAAGTCGTCGAGCATCGCATTGGCCAGATCGACAGCTATATTTTTTATCGTCCGATGGGCTGTTTTTATGCCGAACGCCGCTGCAGTATCACGAATTTTCTGTTCCCCCATCAGCGGAATATCGAGCTTGCCCTCCGCAGCCCATTTCAGCGACAAAATGACTTCCCTGGCGTGCATACCGTGCTGCGCCGCACCCGCTGCTGCCGCACGCAGAAGATTTCTAGCGACGATCAGATCGGCATCGGCACCGCAGACGCCTTTCGGACTTTTAGCCGTGACGCGACAGGGACCCATATTGCAGATTTTACAACAGACACCCGCCAGTCCGAAGCTGCACTGAGGTTTTTGCAGATCAAAGCGGTCAAAAGCCGTATCGATTCCCAGCTGCTCTGTGCGAATCAGCATTTCACGCACTGCCGGATCCGGAGTCTGATCAATTACGTCCTGCTTTGACGGAAACGTTTTTTTGTACTCCGATACCGCTTCCATATAATCGCGGATAAATGCCTGCGGATCGTCGTCATCCTGATGGTCGGATTCTGCAACGACAGTCGGAATCCCGTGCTTATCGAAACCGATCAGTGCCCTGTGGTTATGGATATGTTCGTGTCCGGTTTTACGATGTTCGTGAGGATAAGTTTTTTCCTGTTCCAGATCATGAGACTTGTTATTCATATGAGGTCCTCTCTTTAACAGAAAACAGCAAATTTTAATTCCTGCTATCTTGTTGTACTCTCTATCATGTTATTTTTTTGCATCATTAAACATATGAAACCTATTGATTTTATAGGATTATATCATTGAGATATGTCACTGTCAACCGTTTTGTCCCGTAATAACGGTTTGTCTGTAAAATTACCGCGAAAAAACTCCGCCTGTCCTTTTCCGGACAGGCGGAGTTTTTTCGCGGCCGGCATGAAAGCCCGCGCAGTCTTTTTCGCATATTTTTCACTCATCGCTGCGGTGGCTTCACATCTATGGAACCCCGCATCTTTATCTCACTTCTCCAGAAGCTTTCTCAGCTCTCAAATTGCCAAAAAACATACAATTTATATTATTTTACAAAAGAACTTCATAATCTTGATATAAGCCAAACTTACTACGACATGATTGCCTTCTTCGCAAAATCAGCCGCAGCTTTACAGTCTGTCTCGTTCGGCCTGCCCCGGTGAAGCACCGCGAAAGAACCCCGGCAGGAAAATTCTTCCTCGGCAAGAGGAATTCCTTTTGATTCCAGCAGCTTCTCAACATATTTGCGCGTGGAACTGACTACGGCCGACGTGCTGAAATTCACGACTTTGCCGACGGAAACGCTGATCTCCTTCACAAACTTTTTCACCGCATCATCCACATCAAACCCATATGGCGCACTGCCGAGAAACAAAATATCCACATCTTCCGTCAGCGGCTCTGAAACACTTTTCGCTTCAACGCCAACAGCCCCGGAGATAGCCTCCGCCAGTTTTTTCGTATTGCCCCCTCTTGAATAGTACCGGATCGCGATTTTCATTATAATACCTCCTTCGCTCCTGTCATAACTCATTATATATACAATATTTTTAATACCCAATGTTTTAATCTAAAACCGGAATTTTGCAAGAAACATTATTATCAATCCGCAAATCCATTGTCTGACGCCGACGGGTTTTCTGCTTCACCGGCCTCATAGCCTTGTCTTCACAGGCGGTTAATCCGGACAGTTCCTGCCTTATCTACTGAATAGTATATCATAAAAACCTGCTTTTGACTGCTACAATCCCGCCATCTAAAATTAGCGGATTTGCGTCATCCACTATTTCAAACAAACCTCACTGTTAAAGCATTATAACTAATATTTTAAGCTGAAATAATATAAAAACAGTCATTCTTTATGATTTTACCGCAAAAATACACAGCTTCTCTCCGTTTCACTGATTTCATACAATGTCAATTATGAAAATAAATGAGATTTACGACCTTCTCTCGTTTCGCATGTTCAGCGCTTCCCTTCCCTCCCTCTGCATCTGTCCGGTCGGGATGCGACGACGATGAGGAACAGAAGATGTCAAAGATGTCTGATCCGGCCGGATTGAAAGACGTTATCTTCTTACAAATAAGTAAAAGGGCGCAGTCATTGTCGTCGGTACATTCTTTTAATAAAACAGCGTCCTCTCTTTATCGCTGCAAAGCAATTTTTCTCATAATTGATCCTCTGATTGATTAGAGACGGGAACCGTCAATTTCTTAATATATTCCAGACCGGCAAGAATCGCGACACCGCTCAGAAAAGCAACAATATGAAAGGATGAAAGATCGACAGGAGGTTTCGGCACATCCAGCGTGGTCGGACCCATAAGGATTGCGTACAGCGATCCGAACATCAGTCCGAGGATCAGAAAGATCATCTGGGAACGAAATTTATCGAGTGCTTTGCCAATGAATCCTGATGCTAAGACAGCTCCAGCCAAAGCCCCGGCCGCAAGCAGCAGAACACCAGGAAAATATTGTATATGCAAGTGAAGGATTTCTTTGACTGCGCTGATTGCAGGAACATAAATGCCCAGGATCAGAAGCAGCGTAGAGCCTGAAATGCCGGGCAGCAGCATGGCGCAAACCGCAAGCATCCCCGATAAGAAAAGATATCCATATTGTAGAAAAGTCAGATTTTCAAAATCGACGGCGCCAATTCCCACATAATTTGCCCGCAGCGCGGTAAGTGAAATTACGAACGCGGCTCCCAGAACGGTAAAAATCAGGTTTTTATACTTTCCTTTAATATGATTTCGTTCTTCGTAAATGATGAACGGAATTGCGGAAATCGTAAGTCCCAAAAATAAAGAACTTAAAAAGTAAATATTTGTTTCAAAGATATGGGAAAGCAGCAGGATAGAAGCACCCATGCCAAGACACCATCCGACCGCAAATTTCATAAGATAAAAAAACGCGTCTTTCCGCAGCACGGGATCTTTTCCGAAAAGGCCGTGTATTGCGTCAAGAAGTCTCTCGTAAAATCCCATAATAAAGGCGACCGTTCCGCCCGATACGCCGGGCACACTGTCTGCCAAAGCCATCAACAAGCCATGTATCATCGTCATAACCATAGTTTTTCTCCTATTCCTTCTCTGCGTGCAAGCATCCGATTTTTTTTGCTGCTGTTCTTCATGAATCATCCAAAGCTGCGGGCGGCAGGATAGCAGCAACAAACAGATTTAGGAAGCGTCCTTGCAGATTTCATAGGAAACTCTTTTCTCCTGACAGAATTTTTCCTCTGCAAGACTGTTTGCGCAGCGCAGGCTTTCCGCAAGCAAAGTCTTACAGGCTTTGATAATATATCTGCAATCCGTTTCCAGGCTGTGAAACGCCTCGCTATATTTGCCGTGCAAATCATGATAAAAACACGTCAGAGACGAAATATCCTGATTGTTCTTTTCCCTGTCCGCTTTCAGTTCAAGAGAAAAGGCCTGATGCAGCTTTTTTTCGTAGACTACATGTTCCATCAGACTTTTTCTCCAAAAATGATTATGCGGCCATGTAAAAGCGTCTGCAATATAATGCAGCATTGTGCCTAAAATGAAATAATCTCTCGCGGTGCGAAGCCCCGCTGACTGAATATGCCTGAAACACTTTGCGACGTGCGTAAAAGAATTTTTTGCATTGTGTCCGCGAAAATTCCTATACCGTCTGATGCCGTGCATATAAGTGACCAGGTTATAATCCGGCTCGATACAGCCCAGCAGAAATGCCCGCCGGTGTCTGCACAGCCCGCCATTTTCCATCTGATGATTCAGCAAAAACCGGCCAAGTGCAAGATGATCCTTCCTCTGCATGTAAAATACCTCCATGTTCCACGCCATACCATATATTATTATTACTTCTGCTCATCATATATTTTGCTTCACAGGATTTTATGGATTTCCGTCCGGGAGCAGTCCCGCATTTCCATATCATTCCGCCGTTTCCGAGCGCTGTAACAAATGGCATTACCGCATCGAGAAAGCCGCAGCGCAGATGCGCCTGAATAAAATTCAGGAGAAGCATATCCATAGTCCACTGATTACCTCCTTTTCAGCAACAAATTTTTCCGTCTATCTTCTTTCCACATATGAAATATACTAGCTGTTTCCAATCTTTTTAAATTTTTTTAACAGCAGTTTCGTATCGTTATCCTGTCATTGATCTTCAGCCTTTCGGCAGGCAATATACGTAATTTCCTTTTTCCTGAAAATAAAATATCTTTGTACCAGCCAGCTGATGAAAAACAGCAGACATTCCGTCAGCAGCTTTGCCGGATAAACAGAAAAATGGATCACCTGTACAAAAAATTCCAGAATCAGATTATTCATAACGAGAATAAATGCGGCCAGCGCAAAATAATCTAAGGCCGTCCTCACCTTTGCTCTCGTATGGAATACAAAACGGCAATTCATACCGTAATTGTAAAAAGCGCTGACAAATCTCGCTAAAACATTTGCCGCAAACACCATGACCGCTGTATGGGGCAGGAATATCATCAGCAGCGAAAACAAACAATAATCCAGGACAAAGCTGGAAGCTGACGAGAACGAAAATTTTAACAAGTCCTTATAAATCCTGACGGAATCGCGAAAGCTGCGGAAATGGGAGCAGGAATTACTCTCATCGTGGTAAACTGTATGTACCGGAACTTCTTCAATCGGAATCTCTGCTTTTGCCGCCATCATCAGCACATTCATCTCATATTCATATCTTTCTCCTTTAACGGGAAGAAATTCTTTTACAAGTTCCGCATCAAACGCTCTTAATCCTGTCTGCGTATCGCTTATCCGCACTCCGCTTAACAGCCGGAAAACCAGTCTCGTAATCCGATTTCCCAGCCGGGATTTCAGCGGCATTTGTTTTCCCACCTGCCGGACACCGAGTACGAGTGATCTTCTGTGCCCTCTTGCAAATGCCAATAATTTCAGCATATCCTCCGTCAAATGCTGTCCATCCGCGTCCATGATGCCAACACAGTCGATATCCCGCATTTCTTCCTCGATATAAGAGAGTGCTGTTTTGATCGCTGCCCCTTTGCCGAGATTCTCTGAATGTCTTAAAATCACGCAGATATTACTAATTTTATGGAAAATAGCATCGTATTCCTCTCCGCTCCCGTCGTCTACCACAATGATCCGGCATCCGGCTGTCCACAGCTGATCCGCAAGAGACACCAAAACAGGACCCGGTTTATAGGCTGGTATAATCACTACCGACATATCTCATTCTCCTCCTCTTTTCTATATTCCCATAATCGCTGAAACCGGCATTCTGCGCGGTATTCCTATGTTTCATCCCGCATTTTCCGCTGGTCTGTATGCTATACTCAAATGATGAAAAACCTCCTTTCTGTTTTCTGCAGGTATCTTAACAACCCGCATTAAACAAAACGGAGGTATTTTCTAAATAAATCCTAAATAAATGTTTAAATAACCGCCAGGAATATCGTACCTGTCGTAATACAGACGACTCCCAGAGCAGATTTTTTCGTCAATTTTTCATGAAATACGATCCATGAAAAAGCAATCGTGACAAGAATACTCAATTTATCGATCGGCACAACCACACTGGCAGGTCCGTTTTGCAGCGCATGATAATAACACAGCCATGATGCTCCGGTAGCAACACCCGACAGTCCAATAAAACTGAGTTCTTTTTTCTCGATTCCCATTATTTCCCGCTGCTTTCCTTTAAGTAAAACCATCAGCCACGCCATAACTAAAACGACCGTCGTCCGGATCGCCGTTCCAAGATTTGAATCAATTCCCTCGATCCCGATTTTCCCCAAAATCGCAGTCAAGCTTGCAAAAAACGCTGAAAACACCGCGTAGACCAGCCATCCGCCTTTCGTTTCCTTTTTATCGGTTACGATTTCTTTTTTTGAAATCATCATCAAAGTTCCCGCGCCGATCAGAATGACCGACACAACTTTTTCCCATGTAAGTCCTTCCCCTAGAAAAATGAGCGCCAGTATAATCGTAAATACCGTGCTGGATTTATCAATTGGCACGACTTTATTGACGTCACCGTTTTGCAGCGCACGATAATAACACAGCCATGACGCTCCGGTAGCCAGTCCTGACAGCACAAGAAACAGGAGTGTTTTTCCATCTATCTTTGTAATCTCTGTCCATGTGCCCGTGATCAGAACCATCAGCCATGAAAACAGCAGCACAACTCCCGTCCGGATGGCTGTCGCCACATCGGAGTCCGTTTTTTGTATTCCGCACTTTGCAAGAATCGAAGTGATTCCGGCAAAGAACGCCGAAGCCGCCGCATACACAATCCACATATTTTATCTTTGCCTCTCCTGTTATTTGTTCAGCCGGTACCCTGCTCCCCAAACGGTTTCCAGTATTTTGGGATTCCTGCTGTCGTCCTCGATTTTCTCCCGGATCCGATTGATATGTACCATAACCGTCGCACTGTCCCCCACATAATCATAGCCCCATATTTTCTCAAAAAGCTGTTCTTTGGAAAAAACAATATTAGGATTCATCGCCAGGAATTTCAACAGTTCAAATTCCCGATTGGGAAACTTGAGCTCCTTGTCGTTTTTATAGACCTTCCAGCTGTTGACTAAAATCCGCAGATCCTGAATCCGTATTTCATCCGCGCCGTCACATTCATCCTGTGAAACTTTCTGCGCCATCCTGTCGTACTGCCGCAAGTTGGCATGAACTCTTGCCACCAGTTCCGCCGGATCAAAGGGCTTTGAAATATAATCGTCCGCTCCCACTCCTAATCCTCTGATCTTATCGACAGACTCCGTTCTCGCAGTAACCATAAGAATAGGAATGTCCAGCTTATCTCTGATTTCTCTGCATATTTCATAGCCGCTTTTTCCTGGAAGCATCAAATCCAATAAAATTAAATCAAATTCTTCTTTTTCCAATATCTCTACGACCTGTATTCCGTCCGTAACGATCTTTGTTTCAAAACCCGCCGATTCCAGATAGGCTTCTTCCACCATGCTGATGTCCGCATCATCTTCTGCGATCAATATCCGTCTGCTACCCATTGTGAACCTCCTTTTGATCTACTGCCGGAAGCGCCATATAGACGGCAAATCCGTTCTCACTTTCCGCCCACACATTTCCTCCCATCGCCTCGATCAGATACCTTACAATATATAATCCCAGACCATTTCCTTCCTTTCTGTTTCTGGACTCGTCACCACGATAAAACTCGTCAAAGAGATACGGCAGTTTTTTCTTGGAAACTCCAGCTCCATTGTCCGAGAAACAAATACAGACGCCTTTTTCCGCTCTCGACAGCGTGATTTTCATTTGCAGAGGTACTACCTGCCCGTATTTTCTGCTGTTCTCCAGCAGATTTTCAAAAATCCGCCCAAGCTGGTCCGGATCAACAGATACATTCACCGTAATCCCATTACATTCCGATGTCAATTTCTCTTTATCGTTTTCGAGAAACTCCTGTTTGGCCTCTACATAGTTTTCGATAAAAGATGACAGCTCTATCGTATGCAGCGAAAGCGGCATATTGCCGGTCTCAAGTTTCGACACATAAAACAGCTGATTCAACAGGGTATCCATATCCCTTGTCCGCCGATAAGCAGTCTCAAGAAACTCTTTCTGCTTCTCCGGCGTTGACGCAATACCGTCGATCAAACCTTTAATCGTACCGCGGATTGCAGTGAGAGGCGTACGCAAATCATGAGATATTCCCGCGATCATATCTGTCCTGGCCTTCTCATATTTCCGGTTTTTTTCCTGTTCCATTAAAATATGCTTCTGCATCTTATTAAAGGCATCGCACACATTTTCAAATTCAATTTCTCCGGTATAAGCAACGTCTTGCGACAGATCATTCTTTTGAATCCTCTCTGCCCCATTTCCCAAAGCGCAGAGGGGTTTCATGATATGCTCTGTAAGATTCTTTGTGAAAAGCTGGCTGACGAGGAGCAAAACAGCGCCGCAGAGCGCTCCGTCCGCCAGAAACAAAAATATAAATTCCGTCCTTTGCAGCGTAAAATTCTCCAGCTGCTTTTCCAAACTCTCCTCATCTACGATTCCTTCCAAAGACGTGCGAAACTCCCGTTCCAAAGATTCCGTGCAGATTTTGAGTATTAAGACGTTGACTATCAGGAAAATAGCTAATATCACGAATACCATCAAAGTATTTGAGACAAAAATCCTTCGTTTCACCGTTTTTCTTCTCATTTTCCATTTTCTCCTTTAAAAATATACAATATGGCAGAATGAAAAAGAGCATACAACTTCCTTCCCATCAAACTGTACCACAATGCATTCATTTTACCATCTTTCGTTAAACAAAAAACATCATAGAATTAAATAAATTCTAAACAGAGTTCATATGCCTGATTTTTTGTACTCGCTGCGTTTCGCTCTGCGGTTTTTACCTACATGATTTTTTAATCGTTTCATCTATGAAAATTTTTTTATTCATAAGGAACACCCAGTAAAACGCATGAATCGCAAATAGAAAAAAGGATTCGGCAAACAAATGCAAGTTTCTGCTCTTTCTGAGATAAAATAAGGAAAAAG
>CAYTKT010000007.1:0-62393 GCA_964438605.1 uncultured Oscillospiraceae bacterium | reverse complement strand
TGCAGTTGCAAGGGTTTCATGGATTTATCATTTCGATAACTGTCGAATTTGGGATCAGAGTTCTGTCAATATCTTTTTTACATTTTTCTAAAAAATGAAGAAAAATGTAATATCCCGAATCTTATACAATCCAACGACCTGTTCTTCTTATTTGTGTGCATTGTTCCAGTCTTCTTTAAACCGGGCAAGTCCGTTATCTGTCAGCGGATGCTTAAACATTTTTTTTAATACACTGAACGGAATCGTGGCGATATCGGCGCCTGCTTTCGCACACTCGAGGACATGCATTGACGTGCGAATGCTGGCTGCGATAATTTTCGTATCTATATCGTGAATTGAGAAAATCGCTACAATATCTTTTACCACCTGGAGTCCTTCATTCCCAATGTCGTCAAGCCTGCCAACGAAAGGGCTTACATATGCAGCTCCTGCACGGGCCGCCAGCAGAGCCTGGGCTGCTGAAAATATCAACGTTACATTTGTCTTAATACCCAGTTTGGAAACAGCACTGACGGCTTTCAGCCCTTCTTCCGTCATTGGAATTTTTACCGTAACATTCGGATGAATCTGTGCAAGATCCTTTGCTTCTTCGATCATACCTTCTACGTCGTCAGACAAAACCTCCGCGCTGACGGATCCATCGACAATCTGAGTAATTTCTTTGACAACTTCTTTAAAATCACGGCCTTCTTTTGCAATTAGGCTCGGATTTGTCGTAACTCCTGAGAGGATTCCCCATGATGCCGCCTCGCGGATTTCATCCACATTGGCTGTATCTATAAAAATTTGCATAAATTGACTCCTTTCTTTTCTCGTACCAAGAATGTGAAAAACATACCTCTTTCAAAGTCAAACTGCAATATACAGTTTGTTCATCAAGTATCATCCACTATACATTATCCCTATGAGTGACCCAGAGTTTTTCTCATCCCTGTCATCATACCACTTTCCTTCTCGGACAAACAATTCTTACATAGATAAATCGAGTAAATCCATACTATATCAGTTTATCACAGTACTGTTCTCTTGACCATGAAAAACAAATTTTTACCAAATTAATACTAACATTAACTTAATGAACCATCCCATCATTATGCTGTAAAAGTATTATCGCACCAGATCATGCAAAAAAGACTGCGAAAAAGTGATCTCCGCAGTCTTTCGTTTTCATATTATTTCACATTACTTATTTTTTCCGGCATAACATTCATCTTTTTTCCACTGTTTTCTGCAGGCGTCTGCACGTCCATATTGATTTATTCCCGTCACAACTCCTCCATGAAACGCCAATATGCTGATATGCCGATGTCTTCCGTTTATCTTAGAGTCCCTGAGCGATCATTGCGTCAGCAACTTTTTTGAAGCCCGCAACATTTGCGCCTACTACCAAATCACCACCGCAGCCGACTTCTGCCGCAGCTTCAGCGCAATTTTTGTAAATGTTTTTCATGATGTTACGGAGCTTTTCATCTGTTTCCTCAAAAGTCCAAGACATACGCATACTGTTCTGAGACATTTCGAGACCGGAAGTTGCTACGCCGCCGGCGTTGGAAGCCTTTGCAGGTCCAAAGAGAACACCCGCCTTGTGGAATGCTGCTACTGCTTCCGGGGTGGAAGGCATATTAGCACCTTCTGCTACTGCGATTACGCCGTTCTTAATAAGTGTTTCAGCGGACGCACCATCAAGCTCATTCTGTGTAGCACAAGGAAGCGCGATGTCACAAGCGACTGACCAGATGCCGGTGCTGCCTTCTACATACTTTGCCGAAGGAACATAGTCGAGGTAAGTCTTGATGCGCGCTCTTTTCACTTCTTTAATTTCCTTGATAACCGTATAGTCAATGCCGTTTTCATCAACGATATAGCCATTGGAATCACTCATTGCGATAACTTTGCCGCCGAGCTGGGTTGCCTTCTGGTTTGCATAAATCGCCACATTACCACTGCCGGAAATTACGACTCTCTTTCCCTCGAAGGACTTGCCGTTTGCTTTGAGCATTTCGTCAGTATAGTAGCAAAGGCCGTAGCCTGTCGCCTCTGTACGTGCAAGAGATCCGCCCCAGTCAAGGCCTTTCCCTGTGAGAACGCCTACAAACTCGTTTCTGAGTTTCTTGTACTGACCGAACATATATCCGATTTCCCGGCCGCCTACACCGATATCGCCGGCAGGAACGTCTGTATCAGCACCGATGTGCTTGGAAAGCTCTGTCATGAACGCTTGGCAGAAACGCATAACCTCCGCGTCAGATTTACCTTTAGGGTCGAAATCGGAGCCGCCCTTACCGCCGCCCATAGGAAGGCCCGTCAAAGAATTCTTGAATATCTGCTCAAAACCGAGGAACTTCAGGATGGATGCGTTTACGCTCGGATGGAAGCGAAGACCGCCCTTATAAGGCCCGATCGTGGAATTAAATTGCACGCGATAGCCTCTGTTGACCTGGATTTTGCCGTTATCGTCTTCCCAAACAACTTTAAACTGGATGAGCCTTTCAGGTTCAACAATACGTTCGATTACAGCGTTTTCCTGATATTTCGGTTCTTTCTCTACCAGCGGCTGCAAAGATTCAAGTACTTCGAACACAGCCTGGAGATATTCCGGTTGATAGGAATAACGTTCAGCAAGTTCGTCATAGACGCCTTTAAGATATGCATTAGTAAGTGCCATTGTCTTTTCTCCTTTTATATTTCATTTGCCTTATTTAGATAAGCCGTTGCAGCCAAGCCGTACTAAATCTTATCGGATCATACTAAGCCATGCCTGATGCTTCGTATTCCAATGCATTGAATATGTACAGGATTGCCGCATTGACCACTTCAATTATACTCAATATTCGTAGATTGTACATAAAAAAAATATTTTCGCATATGAAAAAACAATTTTTCAGAAATGCAATCAAGCCCGATATTTTCATCGGGCAGAGTGAGTTTTTTGCGACTGTTTCAGCTGCGGCAAGAGCGCCGCAGCTGAAACCCTGATGAAAACAGTGAATTTCCTGCAAAATCTTTACAAAATAAACCGGAGCCGTTTTGCTGCAGGGAGTTGCGCACCTGTGCAACTCCCTACAGCCTACAAACATATCTGCGCATAACGGCAAAAACGATCGTCCGTCGTCGCCTGTCAATCAGGCATCAATCGTGCTGGCGGGTCCAGACCACGCCCGAAGGGGCATGGTCTGGACCCGCCAGCACGATTGATATTCATACACATAATCAAAGCTTATAAAAAACAAACTTATGAAGAAAGCAGCGCTTCGTCATTTGCAAATTTTTCACCACTGACCTGCTCGAACTTTTGAAGCAGATCCTCAACAGTCAGCTTCTTCTTTTCCTCACCACTAATGTCGAGAATAATCTGACCTTCATTCATCATGATAAGTCTGTTTCCATTGGCAATAGCGTCATTCATATTATGAGTGACCATCATCGCCGTCAGATGATTCTCCGCAATAATCTTATCAGAAAGCGCAAGAACCTTGGCAGCAGTCTTCGGATCAAGCGCCGCCGTATGCTCATCGAGCAACAGCAGATTTGGCTTCTGAATCGTGGCCATCAACAGCGTCAGTGCCTGACGCTGGCCGCCGGAAAGCAGGCCCACTTTCGACGAAAGTCTGTCTTCCAGTCCGAGATCCAGTTCCTTGAGCATTTCACGAAAACGTTCTTTTTCTTTTCTTGGAACGCCCATATGCAGTGACCTTTTCTGGCCGCGCTTCATCGCAATTGCCAGATTTTCCTGAATCTCCATGTCGGCAGCCGTGCCGTTCATCGGATCCTGGAAAACTCTCCCAAGATATTTTGCCCGCTTATACTCCGGCAAACCCGTAACATTGACGCCGTCAATAATAATTGAGCCGGAATCCACCGGCCAGACGCCTGCCACTGCGTTAAGCATTGTTGACTTTCCCGCGCCATTGCCACCGATAATCGTAACAAAATCACCGTCGTCAAGCTTCAATGATACCCCGTTGAGTGCTTTGCGCTCGTTTACCGTCCCTTTATTAAATATTTTATAAATATTTTTAATTTCAAGCATTTTATTCCGACCCCCTCTTTGCGGCCTTCATAAAGGAAGCACTGTATTTATTTTTCAGATATGGAACTGCCAGGAACAGTGCTACAACGATAGCTGAGAACAACTTCAGGTTCTGGGACGACAAGCCAAGCCAGAGGACGAACGTAATAACCAAATAGTAGATTACCGCGCCGAAAGCCGCGAAAAACAGGTTGAGAGCGAAATTCATACGTCTTTTGAATAGTGCGTGTCCAATTACTTCACCGATAATGACGGCTGCCAGTCCGATAACGATGGCGCCGCGCCCCATATTGACGTCAGAATTGCCCGAATACTGTGCGATCAGGCCGCCGGAAAGGCCGACGAGACCGTTGCTCAGCGCCAGACCAATGACTTTTGATTTTGATGTATTGATTCCCTGAGCACGTGCCATGTTTTCATTGCAGCCCGTAGCCCTGATAGTGTATCCCTGTTCCGTAGCAAAAAACCAGCATAACACTGCGATAATCAAGACAACAAAGATAGCGCTAATGACGATTGCGTGCGGAATATAGCGCAGTGAAACGATCAGTGGGTATTTGTCAACGCTGACCGCCTGATTTGAACGCCCCATGATATTCAAATTGACCGAATAAAGCGCGATCTGTGTCAAAATACCGGCCAGAATGTCCGGGATTCCAAGCGCAGTATGGAGCAGTCCCGTCACAAGGCCTGCCAGCAGACCGGAAATAAAAGATACGATAAGGACGAGTGTTGGCGAATATCCGTGAAGAATAAGCATAACGGCCACTGCGCCACCCAGGCCGAGGGACCCGTCTACCGTCAGATCCGCATAATTGAGCAGCCGGAATGTTATGTACACACCGATAGCCATGATTCCCCAGATCAGTCCCTGAGCGATCGATCCGGGCATGGCCCGGAGTAAATCCATAATTTCGAGTCCCATATTTTTCCTCCCATGCAAATACAAAAACCAGCGACAAGCACGCGCGGCCCATCGCTGGTGTGAATTGCGGCCCCTCCCGCATGAAAGCGGCTCTCAGAGGGGCTTACCTTTAATTATTCTATTCCGCGTCCGCCTCCGTCTCGATTGCTTCATAGCCATCAGGGACAGTGATATTGAGTGCTGTGCAGATTTCAGGATTGTATTTCTTTACTACGTTTTCAGCGGTCCGAATTTCCATCGTACCCGGATCATCGCCGTTTACGAGAATTTCATATGCCATAAGACCGGCTTCGTATCCGATATCATAATAGTCGATCGTCAGAGTTGCGATACCGCATCCTTCACAGATGCCTTCTTCACCAGCGATGACAGGAACCTTTGCCGGCAGAGCTACATTGTTTACAGCTTCTGTGCTGCCAGCCATTGTATTATCGGTAGGAATATAGAGAACGTCACATTCGTTAACTGCAGTCGTAGTCACCGCCTGGATTTCGTTGGAATCAGCAGCGCCGTACTCTTTGTATGCAACGTCATGTTCGTCGAGATATTTTTCAACCTGTTTAATCTGATATACGGAATTTGGTTCTGCGGAGCAATAGAGAAGTCCTACCTGTTTTGCGTCAGGAACGAGTTCAAGGATCATTGCTGCCTGTTCTTCAAGCGGAGCCAGATCGGAAGTACCTGTGACATTAGTACCGGTAGAACCTGACCAATCGTCAATATTCAATGCAGTCGCGTAGTCCGTAATACTCGTACCGACGATAGGAATATCAGCCGTTGCCGCCGCTGCGGACTGAAGTGCTGTCGTCGCGTTTGCGAGAATCAAATCAACGTTCTGAGAAACGAAGCCCTGACTGATTGTCGTACAATTGGCCTGCTCATTCTGAGCATTCTGCAAGTCAAATTTTACGCCATCTTCACCGAGCTTATCGACCAGCGCCTGCTGGAAACCCTCTGTCGCTTCATCAAGGGCCGGATGTTCGAGCTGCTGAACGATACCGATGTTATAAACCTTTCCGGTTCCTTCTGACGAACCTGCGGAAGACTGATTGTCAGCACTGCCGCTGCTGTTACCGCTGCCGCAGCCTGTCATGGCTACGAGTACCAATACCATCACTAACAGGACTGATACAATCTTGCTTTTCTTTTTCATTGCTTTTTACCTCTCTATAAATGCATTTTCCCCGAATATCTCACATGACAGACTGCGAAAGTTTTCACTATATATGCCGTACATTTTTTATTTCACACACCTACTGTTAGGCGATAAAGCGACGGTGAAAAATTAAAACGCATTTCCGCCAAAATGTAAGACTGCGTTCGGAGTTGCAGAAGGAATAACTCCCTTCATTTATATGAAACATTTAATAATTAACATTATAAAACTCTCCAAAAAGTTAGTCAATGCTTAATTCATCCGAAAAAACTAAGAGATAGCAGCGGTACAAAACAGCCATTTGGACAGCACTGCCGTAATTTCGGCTGCGCTTACAGCAGCGGCGCAAAGCCGGTAAATCCAATGAATTTTCTAAAAATTCCACCCGTTTTTCCTGAAAAAAGGAATTCAGCCTGTCCGATTAATTTTATTTACTGCGATTTATCGTTTTTCCGGTAACTGTGCGAAACAATTACGATCAATATAAAAAAACATCCGAACAACGCTTCCCTCCCCATCCTCTGATGGAGAAGCACTCATTCTGCAATGACGGAAACGACAGATTCAAGACTCATAACCACAATAACGGGCAGCAAAAATCCCTGTCAAAACCGATCTTAACATATTAAATGCGAACGGACCGATATATTCCGTTCCAACGCTTTGAGCAACGAATGTCGTTCTCCAAATAAATGCCGCAAGAAAAGATATACCGATCCGCCGATTGTACCAAGGTGTTTTTATTCAACGTCCTCCACTCGTTCCTGACCGTTTTCACGATATGTATAAACGGTAAATCCATCATAATGAAGCTCGCCATCCTCACCATCACCCAGGCAGCTGGACGAATAATCAGAAGACAGCGGCGAACCGATTGCCGCAATCAACGCAGAAGCACTCTTTCCGATATAAGACTGCGCCGTAGCCTTAGACGGCGCCTGTGTTTGCGTCGTTTCAGGCTGCGTCGTCTGTGCCGGCTGAGCAGACTGTGATGATTGAGACGATGTCTGAGTTTTGGAAGGCTGTTGAGCCGGCTTCTGAGACGTTTTGCTCTGAGACGGCGTGCTTGCCTGAGAATCAGATTTTGCCGTTTGAGTGCTGCTCTGGCCCGTGTCTGAAGACGGTGTCACTGGTACTTCAGGCTCGTCCGTACTCTGAATGTCAGGCTCTACTTCCGGATCGGACGATAATTCACCCGGATCGACGCTAAGCGGTTCGTCATTCATATCAACACTGAGTTCATCCTGAACAGAATTACCGGAACCTTCGACTGAATCCCCGTTTTCTCCACATGCTGTCAGCGAAAACGAAAGCGCTACCATCAGCGACAGAATGAGAATAAGTGATTTTTTCATAGTGCACCTCCAAATTAATAATAACCAGTAAAAAGTAATAATAATTGGCCTGTCCAATTTTTACATCCAGGTAATTTCACACCCATATCTGCAAAATTGTCCGTTCCTGCAAAGAATAACAGAAAACGTCCCTGTATTCAAGGCTTCTTCCGAAAGAAACGCTGTAAAACATGCGTCATTTTGAGCCTGTGAAAGAGCGGTCCCTACCGGACACGCCTCGTAAACAGCACTGCCCGTATCTAGCAGCACTCTCGTATCTTCGTCAATTTCCGCGTCATCATAAGTTCCGGAAACCATATAGTACCCCGGCATTTCCGTCGAATAAGAAACAGATGCCTTCGCGGACCTTCCGTTCACAAATTCGTTCGGCAACGGAAGAATCTTTTCTGCGTCCGGCGTCTGTTCATCGTCAAGAAACGATGCATCGTCATTCTGCCCGTTTTCAATCTTGCGGTTTTGAACGCTTTCTTCATCCGTCGTACCGGTCTGCTTTTGTCTATCGTTAATAGGCGATTCGTCGTTTTCCTGCCCGTTTTCCGACAAACCGGTAATCTTTAGCGCCGGCATGACAGGCGCTTTCGCAGCCAGATCTTTGATATTCCGTTCTACGATTTCAACGATGAGATCATCAGCATCTACCGTATCCAGCCAGTCCATGCGGTACGGCATCAGCCGCGAAAAAGCCGCTTCGGAAAAAGTGTCGGCCAGGAACGGATACAGCGCGTTTCCAAAGGAATCACGAAACATCAGAAGACGGCCTTCCGTTCTGCCACCCCGTGTTTCGATTTTTATCGAATCGGATTGCGGCGCGTCTTTACTGTAATAATTTTTTTGAGAAAGCTGTTTTTCCATCCCCGCAGTATCAACAATATCAGTCGAACCGTCAGATTTGCTGCCTGATGCGGATTCTCCGCCGGCAGTTCCGGCAGTATCACCCTGTACGTTTTCGCCAGACACTTCACTGTCAACAGGTGCGTTGCCAAATGGAACATTGGAATTATTTTCAACATAAGTAAATTCAAATTTTTTATCAAAAACGACGTTCTCATCAAGCTCTTTTCCCGCCGGGTAAATCATCTCATAAAGATCACCCTTGTGATTTTTCTGAATCGTGAAGCTTTCCTCTGTCCATGGATATGATTCGACGCCGAGATTTTTTGTGAGCTCGCGCAGTCCAACAGCCGCGCCCATGTTATTCCAATGCGAATCAAGCCTGTGATATAAAGATCTGCCGCCATCTAAAAATGCCTCAATCCCGGACATGGTTCCGCTATCTAAAGCTTCACCGTCCGTATCCACGGAAACAGCATCCTGACCATCTGCCGCAGAGGATGTCTCCTGATTCATTTCCTCAGAAAGTGCTTCACGCAGTTCCGCGTAATGTACTCCACATTTTTCCATCGCATCGCAGAGCATATCGAGATTTTTCGGTGTATCAAGCGGTGTGCCGACATTCGGCATCATGGAATCCGACGGCGTAACCGAATTTTTATTCGGCGCCACGGTAAACAGGAAACGCGTGCCCCGTTCCTCGGAATATTGCTGCATCAGCAAAAGTGTGCGGGCGATTCCTTGAATGCTTCTGTTGCTCAGCGTATCACGGTGAAGATAATCGTTCTTCGTCGCTTCATAAAACAGCCAGCCGTCCTTTCCGAGAATCACATCGTCCGATGAGGATTCACCGAAGGCAGCAGCCTGGATTTTCGCGTAAGCCGTAATAAAGTTCTGACGAAACGCAAATCTGTCTGCAAAATAAGAAGTCAGGTCATCCGTAATGTTTGCGTTAAATGTTCCATCCGGCAGAAAAAGCTGCGGTCTTGTCGTCACGATTTCGTTCGCCGCAGCAGGCGCTTCCCCGACTACGAGCATTCCTGCGGAAGGTACAATGCACACGGCAAAAAACAGGATAATAAATATGATATATGCTGTTTTTTTGTTCATTTGTAATTCACCGCCTTAAAACTGGAAATAGATAAACGGATTAAACGTGGTCTGCGACAAATTGAGCACGTCATACAGAAACAATACGAATACGCCCACGTAAGATGCCGTTTCCCAGAAACGCTTCGTTTTTTCCTGCGCATCGGTCAGTTTCCCGCGGATTTTCGCAATCCAGTCAACCGACAGTATGATTCCGGCCAAAATCAAAAATACGCTTGATTTGCTCAGAAGATCGTTGAGAATCAGATTTGTTTCCGGTGTAAAATGAAAGCCCGTGAACATTTGCACATACATCATCCCGGCTTGTCCCAGAGTGTCCGCGCGGAACAGGACAAATCCCAGCGTCACTGCCAACAGCGTGTAAACATGGCCCACAACGTGCCCTTCGATTTTTTTGCGCGGAATAAAATTGATTTCCTCAAGCATCAGCAGAACGCCATGCCAAAGACCCCACAGAACGAATGTCCAGTTGGCCCCGTGCCAGAGGCCGGTTGTCAGAAAAACGACAAATTTATTGAAAACGGTCCGCCTGCGGCTGCAATAGCTGCCTCCCAGTGGGATATACAGATAATCTCTGAACCAAGAGGACAGGGAGATATGCCAGCGCCGCCAAAACTCCTGAATCGATGTGGAAACATAAGGATGATCGAAGTTCTCCAGAAAACGGAACCCAAAGATTCGCCCCATACCGATGGCCATATCACTGTATCCGCTGAAATCAAAGTAAATCTGAAGCGTATAACAGATCGCTCCCACCCAGGCGATTCTGATATCGAGGCTGCCGCTGTCAAGTGCAAAAACCTGATCCGCAACGGCCCCTGCCGTATTTGCCAGCAAAAGTTTTTTTGACAGGCCAATGATAAAACGCCTCAGACCGATGGCCGTGTCTTCCGGAGTACACCGGCGATTGTCGATCATTTCCGAAACGTCATGATATTTAATAATCGGTCCGGCGATCAGCTGCGGGAAAAATGATATGTAGAGCAGCAGTTTTGCGAAGTTTTTCGTTCCTATCTCAGGCTCACGGTAAACATCAATAACGTATGACATACCCTGAAACGTGAAAAATGAGATGCCGATAGGAAGGACGATGCCCGGCAACGGGATCTCCGTACCAAAAAGGGCATTGATATTTTCCATCGCAAAATCAAGATATTTGAATACAGACAAAAGACCTATATTCAAAACGACAGCCACCGCCAGCGCTATCTTACGGTGCGGCCCTTTGCCGCACAGAATACAACCTGCAATATAATTTATTATAACTGACACAAACAGCAGGATCAGGTATTTAGGCTGTCCGAAGGAATAGAAGATCAGACTGGCAGCAATCAGGATAATATTCTTTACTTTCAGTCCCGGAACGACATGGTACAGCAAGAATACGACCGGGAAAAAAACGAACAGGAATATGGCAGAACTGAATACCATTCATATTCTCCTTTCTGTTTTTTACTTAATATATCGGTACGGCGCATCCTGATAAGGAATTTCAAAAATATCATAATCTTCGCCGTCCTTGTGAAGCGTATTCGTTATAACCGCGTCATAGATACAGATCCGGCCGTCTATATTGATTTCAATCCACCCGTGCGGATTGTCCCTGTTGCTGAGGAATCCTGCCACCTCCCGTGGATTATAGCCCACGTTTTTTGCAAGTTGGCAAAAGGCCGAAGCGAAACAATAGCAGTTTCCCTTATGGCGGCTCAGCATGATCTTCGCATATTTTTCCGTCCACCCGACGGAACCGGCTTCAAGAATATCGTTTTTTAGATAAGAACAGTTATCGACGACATAATCAAAAACGGCTTTGAGCATTTCATGCTGTGTCATATCGGAAGATACAGCGTCTGCCGTTGCTTTGCGGACAAGGGAGTCAAGTTCTGCGTCGCCCGTCGTATACTTGCCATCGGTATCGTAGGAATGATTGTCTACCGTTTTGTTCCGCGCGAAAAGTCCACTATCCTCGACAAAATACAGGGTTCCGTCCAGCAAATGATATCCAGGTTCCAAAACCGTTTTTTCCCGATCAAATGATATCCATATTTCAGAAGAAGATGTTTCGCCCGCAGCGTCCGGTTTGTATTCATGGCCGATAGATCCTTCCATTATATGGAGATATGCCCAGTGGCTATGGGTTACATCCGAAAAAATTCTGATGTCCGTAGAATTTGTAATCGTATCGAAATCTCCGCTGCGACCCAGCACGCGGTTTATGACGACTGACGCCTCGGCACGCGAAATTCTGCGTTCAGGATGGAAGGTTCCGTCCGGATAACCCGTAATCCAACCCTGTGATGCCGCGAACAGAATATTGTCCTGCGCCCAGTCTGAGGTGGAAACGTCGCTGAATGAGATCTGGGCAGAGGTTGCGGCCGCTTCGATCTCGCTGTCGTCGAAAAAGTTTGAAAGCACCGTTACGAATTCCGCCCGCGTGATTTCATCTTTGGGTCTGAAAAGGCCGTCCGAGCCATTTATAATATTGCAGACGGACAAAGTATTTACAGCATTTGCAAACCACTCACTGTCGGAGACATCGGAAAAACGCGCAGTCTGCGGCGCAGCGACGGTCGCTGAAGCTGCAACTCCCATCGCGTCTGCCTGTTCTTGCACACTTCCGTCTGTAACCGTCACGCCTGTCTGTCTCACCTCGCCCAAGACAACTTCTGTTGTACTGTTCGGGCCTGCCGTACCGGCAACAACCGGCGGCGCACCGTTTCCATCATCCGTAAGCGAATAGATCATCTGCGCCGCCTCTGCCCTTGTCAGAAAATCATCAGGGTGAAATAATCCGTCGCTTTCTCCATTTATATATTTTACATGCTTTTCAGTATTAAGACTGAGTTTGAGCGTCTCCACTGCATCGGTGTCATAAGACACGGCCATGACACTCTGCGGTAAGTTATCCGAAACGGGTGGATTGCCTGCCTGCAAAACGTCATGCTGGCCAGCAGACACTCCGACTGGAATAACTGCGGCTGATGCGGCGACAGCAAGAGCCAGGCCCCATTTTTTCAATCTGTTCATCGAATCCATATCCTCCCAGGTGTTTTTATTTCAAATTCTATTTCTCGTTTCCAGGCCAAATACTTTTCATTTCAAAATTTTTACGTTTTATTTTATCACTTTAAAGCCTGCCTGAAAAGATGCTGTATCCGGGAATTCATATCTTTTTCATCGTCTATTTCCTATGCTCCTGTTTCACCCGTCGCAAAAATGCCCGTTACGATATGATTATTCACATTTCTTACTCCGCTCACGGTTCTCCAAAAAATGGCCCCAGATGATAGGATGTCGCGCGGAGCTTTTCCCACTTATCACCTAAAGATTATTTTATTTCATACACAATAATAGAACATCATATTTATTATTTTCTATCATGTCATATTTCATCTTATTTTATAGTGCCAAATGACATTCTCACAGGATTTTATCAAAATCGCCGCCAGTTCCGCGGAGAAAACATTTTCATCCGGATTCAGCATTATCACCGGAGATGACCAGAAGTCCTGTTTCGATTGCCCAACTCATCACCTTCTGCACAGAACTGCTGACCTCAGTTGCGTCAGAAATACCTGCCGTGCTGCCGCCGGGTAGGTATATTGAAACCGAAATTTTTATTACTGTAAATACAGGGCACCGAAACGGAGCCCCTTGATGATCTTTTAAATTTATTCAGATTTTTGAATTTTTTGAAAAACTGTCTTGCAGCCGTGTTTCTCTTTTCCAGCTGGAAGATCGCCAGCGAAATAACATTTATTCTTCATATTTCTGCACAATACATTCTTTGCCGCAGAATGCGACGCCATATGCACAGACATCCTCGTAACCGCGCACGCGTGCGCCGTCCACATACTTTTTCTCACGAATCTGATTTAATGCCGCTACACAACTGCTTTTCAAATCTTTTTGTTCCTTTACGATCTTAAATTCAAAGATAAAATACCGACCGCGAATGCTCGGCGAAAAGACGGCGAGATCCGGTCGCCCGGTTCCCACTTCCATATTTGACTGAACACTATAATTTCCCATATTCTGATAAACTCCTGCCATAAAACCATGGTAATACGCTTCCGGGCTGTCAAAATAGCTGATTGTCCGCAACAAAACATCGCAGAGTTCCGTCTCCATAGTTCTCGTGTCCCCCGCTTCCGTCGCCTGATACAGCCGGTCAAAACTGTGCGACGTTACGCTCTCGTCAAACCATTCACTGATTTTTTCCTCATAAATAAAAAGAACTTCCTCATTTGGTATCGTTAAAGTCAGATACCTTTTTCTTTTCTCAAATTCTTCTGACACCTTCTTCAAATATCCGGTAAAAAACAAAAAATTCCACAGATTATCCTGACTGCTCTGAATGTCTTCGTAAGTGATGTTCTCGTGAACCGGCTTCTTAATCGTCCCGCCAGCCAGCAGAATTTCCAGTTCTGTCCGCGCCGTATTGTCCGCTCTGTGGATCAGATCACGCACAATACTGTTTCCGCTCGTGTTCGCCCAATACGGTTTCGGCGCTTCTTTTCTGTCCGCCTGCAGGTCCTTCATAAATTTGATGACACTCCATGGATTATACACCTCAGAATTTCCGAATAGATACCCGTCATACCAATCCCGGATATCATCCATGCGTTCCATTACATCATAATACGCTGCTATCGTTTCTACCTCTTTCGGTGTAAATCCAAAATATTCCCCATATGTCTTATTAAGAATGGAAATGACATCGAGATTATTTAAACCGGTAAAGATGATCTCTTTGCTGATCCGCAGACAGCCGGTAATCACCGCGAATTCCAGATTATCATTCGTCTTGAGCGCCGATTCGAACAGGGAACGGATAAACGAGATCATCTCGTCGTAAAAACCGCGAAAATGCGAATTTTCCAGCGGCACATCGTATTCGTCGATCAGGATGACGCTTTTTTTGCCGGTCACTTTATAAAGGCAGTCCGATAAAAATTGCAGTGCATCTGCATAATGCGAAGCCTTTGCTTTCCAATCTCTGATCTGAAGAAAGAGGTCTTTTTCTGCCGCAGATAATTGATCCGAATCTAAAACGAACTCATGGCGTCGGAATTCTCTGGCGATTCCTTTGATCAGCATATCATACGCTGCGGAAAAATCCGCCTGCTTGGCCGATTTCAGTGTCAATGAAATCACCGGATACTGCTGCATCTGGCTCGTATATTTTTCCCCAGCATCCATAATCTTCAGTCCGGTAAACAGCTCACGATGCTCCGCGTTCAACGCTTCGTTTCCCGTGTCCTCAAAGAAATATTTCAGCATACTCATATTCAGCGTCTTCCCGAATCGTCTCGGTCTGGTGAACAATGTAACTTTCGACAAATTATCAAGAAGTTCTTTGATCAACAATGTCTTATCAACATAATAGAATTCTTTTTCGATGACTTCTTTAAAATCTTCCGTACCAATCGGCAGCAGTCTATATTCCTTCCCCATAGGAAAACCTCCTTTCCGTATCCTGCTAGGCGTTGCCGTTGTGCCGGCTTACGCTGCCAACACCATTTCATCTCACAGCTTTTCCTTTTTGTCAGTTTTCATTTCAACTTTATTATATCCGTTTTCCCGGCTCATGTCATCGCCGGATAATGAAAAACCACGTTCAGCTGTGCTGATACTGCTGGAAATAGATTTTCTGTATATACAGAGGAAAAAACTGAAAACGGTTTAAAACTACGGACGGCATATTGATTTCTCACTTCCCACAATTCTCAAATAGATGTGATTCTATCCGCTTTTCTCCCGGATCAATTTCCGCAGTCCACGGAAACCGTCCTTTTCCCGCTGTTTGTAGTACAACACGAATCCATCCTTATCCCACTGTAAAACTTTAATCTTGTCACGCTGCCGGTTTCAGAAGACGAACAACGCTTCGCAGCACGGATCCAGTTCAATGCGACATCTTATTTTACCAAGCTAAAAACATTCAAACAAAATTGGCGCGAGCTTATGCCCGCGCCGATAAATCATTCATGCTTTTTCAGAATCGGATGCTGATTCTGCAAGGAATGTCAGCTTTCTGCCGTATAACGCATGACCGGCCTCAGATTCTTTATTTCTTCAGTCTTAGAACTCAATCGTCTGTTTCGTTTCCCGACCGCTCTTCTCAAATCGCCTTTTAACGATATTTACTCGATGATCTCCGTTACTACTCCGGAACCTACCGTTCTGCCACCTTCACGAATCGCGAATCTCAGACCTTCCTCGATTGCAATTTTATGAATCAGCTCGATCTCCATCGTTACGTTATCTCCCGGCATACACATTTCCGTACCTGCAGGCAGCTGCAGAGATCCTGTGATATCTGTCGTTCTGAAATAGAACTGCGGTCTGTATCCATTGAAGAACGGCGTATGACGACCGCCTTCTTCCTTCTTCAATACATATACCTCGCCCTTAAATTTCGTATGCGGGTGCACTGTTCCAGGAGCTGCTAATACCTGTCCTCTTTCGATTTCATTTCTCTGCACGCCTCTCAACAGCGCTCCGATGTTGTCTCCCGTCTGCGCCTGATCGAGCAACTTTCTGAACATCTCTACGCCTGTGACGACTACCTTGCGGATATCGTCTGCGATTCCTACGATTTCTACCTCATCAGATACTTTCAGCACGCCTCTTTCTACTCTGCCGGTCGCTACGGTACCGCGGCCTGTAATGGAGAATACGTCTTCTACCGGCATCAGGAACGGCTTTTCTGTATCTCTTACCGGCTCCGGAATATAGCTGTCTACTGCGTCCATCAGTTCCAGAATCTTGTCCCCCCATTCGCTGTTTGGATCTTCCAGCGCCTTGAGTGCGGAACCTCTGATAATCGGTGTATCGTCACCTGGAAATTCATACTCATCCAGCAACTCTCTGACTTCCATTTCTACCAGGTCGAGGAGTTCTTCATCGTCTACCATATCGCACTTATTCAGGAATACGATGATATAAGGCACACCTACCTGACGGGACAGAAGGATGTGCTCTCTCGTCTGAGGCATTGGACCGTCCGTCGCGGCTACGACCAGAATCGCACCATCCATCTGCGCCGCACCTGTGATCATATTCTTCACATAGTCCGCGTGTCCCGGACAGTCTACATGCGCATAGTGTCTGTTCTTTGTTTCATATTCTACATGCGCCGTAGAAATCGTGATGCCTCTTTCCTTTTCTTCCGGCGCCTTGTCGATTTCATCAAACGCAACTTGTTCACCAAGCCCCAGTCTTGCATTTAATGTCATCGTGATTGCGGCGGTAAGAGTCGTCTTACCATGGTCTACATGACCAATCGTACCGATATTAATATGTGGTTTATTTCTTTCAAACTTTTCCTTAGCCATGGAAATTCCTCCTAACTAACTAATCAATAGTAAATGTTCTTTATGCTTACTTTGTAACCTTTTCCACGAGATTTGCAGGGAGTTGTTCATAGTGATCCATCTGCATTACGTATACGCCGCGTCCCTGAGTCTTTGATCTCAAATCTGTCGCGTATCCGAACATCTCGGAGAGCGGTACATAACCTCTGACTGCAACCGTACCGTTGCGCATATCAGAGCCTTCGATACGTCCTCTTCTCGAGGAAATATCACCAATAATATCCCCCATATATTCTTCAGGAACCGTAACTTCCACCTTGAAGATCGGCTCCAAAAGTACAGGCTTCGCCTTTCTAGACGCTTCCTTAAACGCCATGGAAGCCGCAATTTTAAATGCCATTTCGGATGAGTCAACTTCATGATACGAGCCGTCATAAAGTTCTACACCGATGTCCACTACCTGATAACCTGCCAGCACGCCGGTCTGCATCGCCTCCTGAATCCCTTCGTCGATTTTCGGAATATATTCTTTTGGAATTGCGCCGCCAACGACAGAGTTTTTAAATTCGTAGCCGGAACCCGGTTCTCTCGGAGTGACCTTAATCTTGACGTGACCATACTGGCCGCGACCACCCGACTGCTTCGCATATTTGTAATCCACATCTGCCGGAGCCGTAAGCGTTTCCTTGTAAGAAACCTGCGGCTTGCCGACGTTCGCTTCCACCTTGAATTCTCTCAGCAGACGGTCGACGATAATATCCAAGTGGAGCTCGCCCATCCCTGCGATAATTGTTTGACCTGTGTCCGGATTCGTGTAAGTTTTAAATGTAGGGTCTTCTTCCGCCAGTTTGGCAAGAGCAATGCCCATCTTTTCCTGGCCGGCCTTCGTCTTTGGCTCAATCGCAATTTCGATTACAGGATCAGGGAACTCCATAGATTCGAGAATGATCGGGTGCTTTTCATCGCAGAGAGTATCGCCCGTCGTCGTGTCCTTAAGACCAACTGCCGCTGCGATATCGCCTGCGTATACCTTGTTGATTTCTTCTCGTTTATTGGCATGCATCTGAAGGATACGTCCGATTCTTTCTTTCTTATCCTTCGTAGAATTATACACATAGGAACCCGAATCCAACGTGCCGGAATATACTCTGAAGAACGCCAGCTTCCCGACGAACGGGTCAGCCATGATCTTGAACGCGAGAGCCGAAAACGGAGCGTTGTCATCTGTAGGGCTTTCAATTTCTTCTCCCGTGCCCGGATGTATCCCCTTAATTGCAGGAATATCGAGTGGAGACGGCATATAATCAATTACCGCGTCGAGCAACGGCTGAACGCCCTTGTTCTTATATGCGGAACCGCAAAGCATAGGAACCATCTCACCTGCGATCGTCGACTTTCGGATCGCCTTTTTGATGTCCTTTTCCGATAACGTATCTTCTTCCAGATACTGCATCATCAGCTCTTCATCTGTTTCGGCTACGGATTCCAGAAGCGAATGCCTCCATTCATTTGCCAGTTCCTTCATATCTTCAGGAATGTCTGTTTCCTCAATTTCTTTTCCGAGGTCATCCTTGTAGATTTCCGCTTTCATCTTAATCAGGTCAATGATGCCTACAAATGTGTCCTCCTTACCGATAGGGAGCTGAACAGGCACAGCGTTTGCCTTGAGTCTGTCCTTAACCATATCGATGACCCTGTAGTAATCAGCACCGAGGATGTCCATCTTATTTACAAAAATCATCCTTGGAACTCCGTACTTTTCAGCCTGTCTCCAAACTGTCTCCGACTGAGGCTCTACACCTCCTTTAGCGCAGAGAACGGTAACAGCACCGTCAAGCACACGCAGTGACCTCTCTACTTCTACTGTAAAGTCCACATGCCCCGGTGTATCGATAATATTAACCCTGTTGCCTTTCCACTGAGCTGTCGTAGCAGCAGAAGTGATCGTAATACCTCTTTCCTGCTCCTGTTCCATCCAGTCCATCTGAGCAGCTCCATCATGGGTTTCCCCAATTTTATGTGTTCTGCCGGTATAAAACAGAATCCGTTCTGTTGTGGTCGTTTTGCCGGCATCGATATGCGCCATAATACCAATATTTCTGGTTTTTTCCAATGGAAATTGTCTGGCCATATTTGTGGCTCCTCCTTTCCAGACTCCCGTGAAGTCTTAAAATTCTATTGATATCAAAACTGGCAATCCCGACAGGGAAATTACCATCTGTAATGAGCGAATGCCTTGTTCGCTTCCGCCATCTTATGAGTATCTTCCTTCCTCTTTACGGACGCACCCGTGTTATTCGATGCGTCAATAAGTTCCTTGGCAAGTCTCTCATACATATACTTCTCGCCTCTTTCTCTCGTATATCTTGTGAGCCATCTGAGACCGAGAGTCTGTCTTCTTTCAGGTCTTACCTCGATAGGAACCTGATAATTCGCGCCACCGACACGTCTCGCCTTAACTTCAACGACAGGCATGATATTGTTCATCGCCTTCTCGAATATATCAAGCGGGTCTTCGCCGGTGATATCTTTAACCATATCGAACGCCTTATACACAATAGTCTGTGCTACTCCCTTTTTTCCGTCCAGCATAATGTTATTGATCAGCTTCGATACAACAACACTTCCGTAGACGGGATCAGGAAGCACTTCTCTCTTAGGAACATTTCCCTTTCTAGGCACTTCTCTTCCCTCCTTATTTGTTATAATCCGTATAAAAACGGACTACCTGCCCGGCACACATCCAGGGCTCAGGTACTCGACGGCATTCACCGCCGTGGTGCGCAGATATAACCTGGTCAGATATATATCATTCCTCATCATGCGTCTGCACCTCTCTTTCGCAATCTGTACGAAACGAGATGACATTCCCACAGCAAGGGCGCAAAGATAACTTATTTTTTGATTACCGTCCCATCCTATTTTTTAGGTGCTTTTGCACCGTACTTGGAACGAGCCTGCATTCTGCCGGATACGCCGGCCGTATCGAGTGTGCCTCTGACGATGTGGTATCTTACACCCGGAAGGTCCTTAACTCTACCGCCTCTGATCAGTACGACACTGTGCTCCTGAAGGTTATGGCCGATACCAGGAATGTATGCTGTCACTTCCATACCGTTTGTCAGACGTACTCTGGCAACTTTCCTAAGCGCGGAATTCGGCTTCTTAGGAGTGACTGTCTTTACAGACGTGCAGACGCCTCTCTTTTGAGGGGACTTTGTGTCGGTAGGCACTCTCTTGAGGGAATTCATTCCTCTTAAAAGAGCAGGTGCCGTAGACTTCTTTACTGTCTTTTTACGACCTTCTCTAACTAACTGGTTAATAGTAGGCATTTGTTTTCTCCTTTCCTGCAGATTGTGTCAGAAACGACACAAACGCATAATAATAATGATAATATATCTAAACCATTCAGGTTTAAATCAGGTTAATATGGCACGTTATAATTATAAATTGACGAACTGTTTTTTCGTGTGATCTCTTACTTTTACATCTCCGAATATCTGCCGTTTTGCAAATCCTTGCATTTGCAGACGTTTTTATCTATTTCATATGCTCGTTGCAGATAACTTTCCAAACCCGACTATCCGCAGTCACCGCGTCTCTACCGCGCATTGCCGTTCTTTTCGGCGATCAATCCTGCTGTGGCAGCCCCGACACTGATACCACACTTCGCTCCGAGCTGGCGCTTCGACGGCACGCAGATCACTTTGATTCCATGCTGACGGGCAGCTGCTGCAATGTTCTTGATCACAAAGATGTCAGCATCCTCCGCAATATAGACGGCTTCCAGTCCATCCTGCTCGATCAGACGCATCGTCTGCCTGGTTCCGGTAACCACATTTCTGGCTTCTTTTTCAGACATATTTCACCTCACCTGCATCAGCCCGAATCGCCTGAACGTCATACACATTTGCACCGGCGTACAGCATCCGAATCCGGCGTTTTGGGCATTTGCTCCAGCTTTAAAAAACGGTGGCTGCAGGAGCAACCACCAATCTTTTGCCATAGACCGAGCTTTATTGTAACATTTTCAGGTTCAAAATGTCAATCACATATTTTATTGGCAGAATATTAAATTTTTATTCATGAATTTCCGTAATTCCATCATCGCTGCCCTCAGGAATTACATCAAATTCACCGCCGCTTCCAGAATTTTCCTGCGTGTCGGCCACTGCCAATGTCTCAACAGCAGCCTTTTCCTCGGAATGTTTCGCTTCGACGGCCGCTTGTCTTGCAGCCAGTTCTTCCTCTCGCTTTTTTTGTTCGTATTCCTCAATAATTGCAGCATTCTCTCCGTAATCCAGATCAATATCCTTGTAGATCTTCATACCCGTACCCGCAGGAATCAGTTTCCCGATGATAACATTTTCTTTCAAACCTCTCAGATGATCTACCTTGCCTTTGATAGCTGCGTCTGTCAGAACACGCGTCGTTTCCTGGAAGGAAGCTGCCGACAGGAAGGAGTCCGTTGCCAACGAAGCCTTTGTGATCCCCAGCAGCACAACTTTGCCTGCAGCCGGTTCAAGGCCTTCCGCCTCCGCAGCCGCATTCGTTTCGTCAAACTCTCTTTGCGTATAAAGTGCACCGGGCAGCATATCTGTATCACCCGAATCGTCAATCCTGACTTTGCCGAGCATCTGGCTGACAATAACCTCAATGTGCTTATCATTGATATCTACACCCTGCATCTTATATACACGCTGCACTTCCTTGATCAAATACTGGTAAACACCTTCTACGCCATTGATCCTCAAAATATCGTGAGGGTTCAGCGGACCCTGCGTCAGGCCGCTCCCCGCTGTCGCAAAATCCCCTTCTCTGACTTTAATGCGTGCGCCGTAAGGAATTACGTAAACAGTCTCCTCGTCGCCCAAGACTTTGATTTCAGTTTTATTATCTTTTCTCGGCTCGATGGAAACAACCGTGCCGTCAGCCTCACAGATCTCGGCCAAGCCCTTTGGTTTTCTCGCTTCAAACAGTTCTTCAACTCTTGGAAGACCTTGAGTAATGTCACCTCCTGCTACACCGCCTGTATGGAATGTACGCATCGTCAGCTGTGTGCCCGGCTCCCCGATTGACTGGGCCGCCGTAATACCCACCGCTTCCCCGATATTCACAGTCTCGCCCGTCGCCAGACATCTGCCATAGCACTTTGCACAGACGCCGATTGTACTTTTACAAGTCAGAACAGAGCGAATCTTCACCGATTCAATTCCTGCCGCTTCTACGGCTTCAGCCTGAGCGTCACTGATCTCCTCGCCATGAGCTACGATCACTTCCCCTGTCTGAGGATTTACAATGTCTTCCAGAGCAGTTCTTCCAGCTATCCGCAACTTCAGCGACTCAATGACTTCCTTGCCGTCGACAAACGCAGTAACCTCAATTCCCTCGTCAGTTCGGCAGTCAATTTCCCTCACGATTACGTTATGACTGACATCTACGAGACGTCTCGTCAGATAACCTGAGTCTGCCGTTCTCAGCGCCGTATCAGACAGGCCCTTACGTGCGCCGTTTGATGAAATAAAGTAGTCCAGAATCGACAGTCCTTCACGAAAGTTTGCCGTAATCGGAATTTCAATCGTCTTACCGGAGGCGTTTGCCATTAAGCCTCTCATGCCGCCGACCTGTTTAATCTGATTTTTGCTGCCCCGGGCTCCGGAGTGAGCCATGATAAACAGATTATTCAGCGAACCGAGGGAATCCATCAACTCGTCCGCGATTTTTTCCGTCGTCACATTCCAGGTCTGAATGACCTTTTCATATCTTTCTTCATTCGACATCAGTCCGCGTCTGTATGCCGTCTGGTATTTATCTACAACTGCGTTAGCCTGTGCGATAATTTCAGGCTTCGATTTCGGAATTTCCATATCGGATACGCTAATCGTAATCGCCGCAACGGTCGAATAATGATAACCCATGGACTTGATGTGATCCAGCATTTCTGCCGTACCCGTATTCCCATGAACTTTATAGCACTTATCAATAATCTGGCCCAATTTCTTCTTGTCGCACAGGAAATCCACTTCCAAGCTGTATGGATCCTTTTCCCTGTCAACAAACCCCAGATCCTGAGGAATATTTTGATTGAAGATGAACCTGCCCACCGTCGATTCTACCAACCTGCCCGGATCATCCTTTGAAAGTTGTTTCCTTACTTTGACACGAGCATGAATTCCAACGACGTGAGCGCTGTATGCCATCATCAGTTCGTCGAAATCCGTAAAAATTTTGCCATCACCTTTTTCCGCTGCATTTGTCCGCGATTCCTGTCCCGGATGCGTCAGATAATAACTTCCGAGAATCATGTCCTGCGTCGGTGTCGTAATCGGCGAACCGTCCTTCGGTGCCAGAATATTATTGACAGAAAGCATCAAATAACGGGCTTCCGCTTGGGCTTCCACGGAAAGCGGCAAATGGACAGCCATCTGATCCCCGTCAAAATCGGCATTATAAGCAGTGCAGACAAGTGGATGCAATTTAATTGCCTTACCTTCAACAAGAACGGGTTCAAAAGCCTGAATACCAAGCCTATGAAGTGTAGGCGCACGATTCAGCAAAACAGGATGCTCCTTAATGACCTCATCGAGCACATCCCAGACTTCAGGTTTTACTTTTTCCACCATTCTTTTGGCACTCTTGATATTATGCGCAATGTCATTTTCCACCAGCTTCTTCATGATAAACGGCTTAAAGAGTTCCAGCGCCATTTTCTTCGGGAGGCCACACTGGTAGAACTTAAGCTCCGGACCGACAACGATTACCGAACGCCCGGAATAATCCACTCTTTTGCCCAGCAGATTCTGTCTGAAACGTCCCTGCTTACCTTTGAGCATATCAGACAAAGATTTCAACGGCCTGCCGCCCGGACCGGTAACAGGACGTCCCCTTCTGCCGTTGTCGATCAGCGCGTCCACTGCTTCCTGAAGCATTCTTTTTTCATTTCTCACAATAATGTCAGGAGCGCCCAAGCTAAGAAGACGCTTCAATCTATTGTTTCGATTTATTACTCGTCTGTAAAGATCATTTAAGTCGGAAGTCGCAAATCTGCCGCCGTCAAGCTGCACCATCGGTCTCAAATCAGGCGGAATAACAGGAACGACCTCAAGCACCATCCACTCAGGCTTATTTCCTGACAATCGCAACGCTTCAATAACTTCAAGACGTCTGACAATGCGTATCTTTTTCTGGCCGCTTGCTTCTCTCAGTTTCTCCCTGAGTTCCGCCGAAAGCTCATCAAGATCAATATGCGTCAGCAGTTCACGAATCGCCTCGGCGCCCATACCTGCCTTAAAGGAATTTCCATAGGTATCCTTAGCCTCGCGATACTGCGCTTCGGTCAGTATTTCCTTATACGCCAAATTCGTTCCCTGACCGGGATCTGTCACGATATACGCCGCGAAATAGAGAATTCGTTCGAGATTTCTTGGAGAAATATCAAGAACAAGGCCCATCCTGCTCGGAATTCCCTTAAAATACCAAATATGGGATACGGGAGCGGCCAACTCGATATGGCCCATTCGTTCTCTTCTCACCTTTGCCTTTGTAACCTCTACGCCGCAGCGGTCGCAGACAATTCCTTTATACCGGATCCGCTTATACTTACCGCAGTGGCACTCCCAGTCCTTCTGAGGCCCGAATATCCTTTCGCAGTAAAGCCCGTCCTTTTCCGGCTTCAATGTTCTGTAATTGATCGTTTCCGGTTTTGTCACTTCACCTCTCGACCACTCTCTGATCTTTTCCGTAGAGGCAAGGCTGATCTGTAATGCTTCAAAATTGTTCAGTTCGTTCAAGGAGTCTCTCCCCCTTTTCTCTTTTTACCAAATCACAACTGAATTACTTTATATGTGGAAAGAAAAATTTCTGTCATTCCTCTGGATAGTCATCATAAGATTCATCTTCGAAATCACTGTCATAATCGTCGAAATCGACAGATTCTTCATCCTCATCTGTCAAATCATCATCCATATCGTCCTCGATGAGATCATCCTCATCGTCAGAAACATCATCAATAAACTCGTCGTCTTCATTGGATTTCTCCCCGGTAAAGCCGCCGTCTCTCGTTCCCGCTCCGGCCTCCATGAAACCTGAGTCCCCCGAAAGAATCTCATCGGCAGAACGACGCTGGCCGTCGCCGGAAATGATATTTTCCATTTCAGGAATCGTCTCCGAATCATAAGAATCACGAAGTTCTACTTCTTCGCCCTTATCATTAAACATTTTAACATCCAAAGCAAGACTCTGCATCTCCTTAATAAGGACTTTAAAGGATTCAGGAATCCCCGGTTCGGGAATATTTTCGCCCTTGACGATGGCCTCATAAGTCTTAACACGCCCAACCACATCATCCGACTTGACAGTCAGAATCTCCTGAAGCGTGTATGCCGCACCATATGCTTCCAGTGCCCAGACTTCCATCTCTCCGAAACGCTGTCCGCCGAACTGGGCTTTACCGCCCAGCGGCTGCTGCGTCACCATCGAATATGGCCCGGTACTTCTCGCATGGATCTTATCATCCACCAGATGATGCAGCTTCAGCATATACATAATGCCCACCGTAACCGGATTATCAAAATATTCACCGGTTCTTCCGTCACGCATCCACAATTTTCCTGTCGGCGGAATCCCCGTCTCTTTAAACAGGTCAAGAATATCCTCCTCCATGGCGCCGTCAAATACCGGCGTCGCAATATACCAGCCCTTCTTCTTTGCCGCAAGACCGATATGAGTTTCAAGCACCTGGCCGACGTTCATCCGCGAAGGCACACCGAGAGGATTCAGCATGACCTGAAGTGTCGTTCCGTCTTCTGCAAACGGCATATCTTCCTCTGGTAGGATCCTGGAAATAACGCCTTTGTTCCCGTGCCTTCCTGCCATTTTGTCTCCCACATTGATTTTCCTTTTCGTGGCCACATAACATCTGACCAGCTTATTGACACCTGGCGGCAGTTCGTCACCGTTTTCTCTGGAAAATATCTTGACATCGACGACAATACCCGTCTCTCCATGAGGCAATCTCAGTGACGTATCTCTTACCTCTCTAGCCTTTTCGCCAAAAATCGCTCTGAGCAGACGTTCTTCTGCCGTCAGTTCCGTTTCGCCCTTCGGCGTTACCTTGCCGACGAGAATATCTGAAGCATTTACCTCAGCGCCAATCCGAATAATTCCATCCTCATCGAGATCTTTCAGCGCGTCGTCACCCACATTCGGAATATCTTTCGTTATTTCCTCCGGTCCCAGTTTCGTATCTCGTGATTCCGATTCATACTCCTCAATATGAATCGATGTCAGCGCATCGTCCATCAGAAGCCTCTCGTTAAGGACAATCGCATCCTCGTAATTATAGCCTTCCCATGTCATAAAACCAACAAGAAGGTTTCTGCCCAGTGCCAGATCACCATGATCCGTAGACGGACCGTCAGCAATAATCTCCCCTTGTTCCACATGCTCATTTTTACTGACAATAGGATTCTGATTTAAGCAGGTTCCCTGATTCGATCTTTTAAACTTGAGCAGATTATATTTATCCTTGCCGCCATCGCTGTCGCGTCTGACAACAATTTTCCGCGCATCCACATATTCCACCGTACCGGAATTATTGGCGATAACTACCACGCGGGAGTCATGAGCAGCCACGGCTTCCATACCTGTACCTACAATCGGGGCATCGGCAATCAGAAGCGGCACCGCCTGACGCTGCATGTTTGCGCCCATCAGCGCACGATTTGCGTCGTCATGTTCGAGGAATGGAATCAATGCTGTCGCCAGCGAAACTACCTGTTTCGGTGAAACGTCCATATAATCAATTTTTTCCCTCGGAACAAGATCAATTTCTCCGCCCACGCCTCTCGACGCAACCTTTGAATTCAAAAATCTGTGTTCCTCATCAAGTGGTTCATTAGCTTGCGCGATAATCAGCGGTTCCTCCTCGTCCGCTGTAAGGTAATGAATCGTATCCGTAACGATGCCCGTCTCCTTATCTACAAGGCGATAAGGCGTTTCAATAAAGCCGTACTTATTGACGCGCCCATATGTTGTCAGAGAACCGATCAGCCCGATGTTAGGACCTTCCGGTGTCTCAATCGGGCACATTCTTCCATAATGAGAATGATGAACATCCCGCACCTCAAACCCGGCCCTCTCTCTCGAAAGACCGCCCGGCCCCAGCGCCGACAGTCTTCTCTTGTGAGTCAATTCGCTGAGCGGGTTATTCTGGTCCATAAACTGAGAAAGTTGAGAACTTCCAAAAAACTCTTTAATCGCTGCCGTGACAGGACGGATATTCATTAGTGCCTGCGGCGTCGCAGCCTCCACATCCTGAATTGTCATTCTCTCTTTGACAACACGCTCCATTCTGGCCAAACCGATGCGGAACTGATTCTGAAGCAGTTCACCCACCGTTCTCAATCTTCTGTTGCCAAGATGGTCAATATCGTCTACATTCCCAATATTATGCGGAAGATTTAAAATATAGCTGACCGACGCGATAATATCTTCGATCAAAATGTGCTTCGGTGAAAGTTCGTGTCGCTTTTCGTGGAGCGTTCTTTTAAGCTCCGCCTCACTGGCGCCCTCATTTTCTTCAAGCAGTTTCATCAAAGCCGGATAATATACCTTGTCCGCCACCTTCGTGTCGGATAAATCGTAATCTATATAAGAACTGATGTCTACAAAGTTATTGCCGATGACCTTAACACGCTCTCCTGTCTCATGCATATCATATACCCAGACGAAGACGATTCCGGCATTTTCAATCTGTATCGCCGTCTCCCTGGTGATCGTTTCATTAGCTTCAACTAATAATTCGCCGGTGTGAGGATCGATGACATCGTCTGCCGACGTACAGCCGGTAATCCTGTTAACAAGGCCAAGCTTTTTGTTATATTTATAACGTCCGACCTTCGCCAGATCGTATCTTTTAGGATCAAAAAATAGCGAATCAAGCAGAGATTTCGCACTATCAACCGTAGGTGGTTCGCCTGGACGCAGTTTTTTATAAATCTCCTTGAGACCTTCCTCGTAATTATTTGTCGTATCGCGTTCGAGCGTCTTCAGAAGTCTGTCATCATCGCCAAAAAGTTCGATAATTTCCTCATTCGTACCGAAGCCGAGCGCTCTGAGCAGCGTCGTAATCGGCTGCTTTCTGGTCCGGTCGACACGCACCGAAATAATTTCGTTTGAATCGGTTTCGTATTCCAGCCACGCACCTCTGTTCGGAATGATCGTCGTCGAGTAAAGACTGTTATTCGATTTATCAGTCGTCACCGCATAATACGGCCCCGGAGATCTGACGAGCTGCGTAACGACAACTCTCTCCGCGCCATTGTAAATAAACGTGCCTTTTTCTGTCATAAGCGGAAAATCTCCCATAAAGACTTCCTGCTCTTTAACTTCCCCCGTCTCCTTATTCACAAGACGCGCCTTCACCCGCAGCGGAGCCGCATAAGTAACATCTCGTTCCTTACACTCCTCCTGCTCATACTTTGGAGAATCGCTAAGAGAATAATCGATAAACTCTAATACGAGATTTCCGGCGTAATCGTGTATCGGAGAGATATCTTCAAATACTTCCTTCAGGCCTTCTTCGATAAACCATTTGTAGGACTCATTCTGAATATCGAGAAGATGTGGCATCTGCGCTACTTCTTCAATTTTCGCGTAGCTCATTCTCGTCTTTTTGCCTATTTTGACAGGCTGTGGCATATTCATCACTCCTTGCATACAAATAAATACATGTCAGTTCTCTTTCGCCCATCGCGGAAAATTTCTGCATGCATCCTGAAAACCGTACCTCTGATACGAACCGGATGATAAAAGCATAATCGCATAATGGCTTTATATAATACCATATCATTTCCAGTTAGTCAATACATGTTTTTAAAATGTCATGTAAATTTGCTATTCTTCGCTGTATATGCACAGGACATCGAATGAGAAGTTATAATTGACCGCCCCCGGCAGCATTTTCCTCCATCTGCCCGCCAATTTACCGCGCATGATTCCGTGTAATTATCAAGATTCAAACCTATACGGCTTCTGTTCGTCAGGCCAGAGATTTGCCCGTGGGTTAGCATCTTCCCCAAATCCGGCTTTCTTCCGATTCCACGTTACTGCAGACACCCCTGCCACAGACTTACTCCTTCCCGCTACCGGACGAATTGGGGACTTTCATCCATTAGACATTAGAAACGTGCGCCACCAGATGCACCCTACGGAAAGAGGCACTGCCCAACCGGACAGTGCCTCTGAAAATTCTTCTGCTTACGCTTTACTTGTAGTCGAATTATTTCACTTCTACCACAGCGCCGACTTCCTCAAGTTTAGCCTTGATTTCATCAGCTTCTGCTTTCTCAACATTTTCCTTAACGTTAGAAGGAGCGCCGTCAACGACTTCCTTGGCTTCCTTCAGACCCAGACCCGTAATTTCTCTTACAGCCTTGATAACCTTAATCTTTTCGCCGCCAACTTCCTTCAGAACTACTGTGAACTCCGTCTGTTCTGAAGCTGCTGACGCTTCCCCGCCGCCTGCTGCCACCGCTACAGGTGCCGCTGCGGATACGCCAAATTCTTCTTCGCAGGCCTTAACTAATTCATTAAGTTCTAATACCGACATCGCTTTTATAGCTTCAATGATTTGATCCTTATCCATTATGATTTCCTCCTTTTATTTCCGTCTTCTACCATCATCTCTTTAAAGATGACGAACTGATTTGAAAATGATATTCCGCACGAATTATTCTGCCGGAGTTTCAGTAAATGTTCCTTTAGCAGACTATTCTTCTTTAGCCGCCTCCGTTTCAGCAGCTTCCGTCGTCTCGGCCACAGGAGCAGGTTCCTTGCCTTCCGCCTTCTGATCCGCAACAGCCTGCAATAAATAAGCCAGCTTGGAGAGAGGCGACTGAATGCTTCCCATGAATTTTGCGATCAATTCGTCTCTCGACGGGAGTTTTGCGATGGCAAGAATGCCGTCCTGATCATAATACTGCCCTTCTACGACGCCCGCCTTGAAAGACATTTTATCCAGTTGCTTGATTACTTTATTAATTTCTCTCGCAGGGGCAGTAGCATCCTCATAACTGAATGCGAACGCACTCGGACCGCTTAATACCTGTGCCAGGGACTCATAAGGAGTATCCTTGATAGCACGATTGACAAGCGTATTTTTATAAACAGTGTAATCGACCCCGGCTTCACGGAACTGTTTTCTCATTGCATCAGCTTCTTCTACCGTGATGCCCATATAATCAACTACGACAGCAGACTGTGCTCTTTCAAACTTATCCTTAATTTCGTCAATGACAGCCTGCTTTGCCTGTAAACTTTCTACCGACATATATTCTCCTTTCCGACACGTGAACGTATCTTTTTGAATTCCGCTCATGCGGACGCCGGCCTTCGGCCGACTTATGCTCAGACCTGTTTTTACTCTATATATGCAGGTCAAATTTGCATCGGTCAAGGTTTTACATAAAAGATATTTAATTCACAAAATACGTAAAGCCTTTTCCGCAGACAGAAAAGGCTCTTAATTTATAAAATAAGACCTCGGCAGGAAATTAAGCTTTTGCACCTGCTGTCTACGGCTGTTATATTCCATTTATTTTTGCATACTGTTTTCCGCACGCCTTTTCCAACTGTTTCCAGTTTTGGCGCTGCGGCAACAGTTCTATCTTGTCCAGGTTCTTCAGACCTTCTGTCCGACTAAGAAATTCTCAGCGGATTTATCTTGATTCCCGGACCCATTGTAGCTGAAATCGTGACACTTCTCAGATATTGCCCCTTTGCGGCGGATGGTTTAGCCTTGACAACCGCTTCGAGGAGAACATCAAAGTTTTCCTTCAGCTTTTCCGGACCGAATGACACTCTGCCAATCGGTGTATGGATAATATTTGCTCTATCAAGACGGTATTCAACCTTACCGGCTTTGATCTCGCTCAGTGCCTGCGCAACATTCATTGTTACCGTACCAGATTTCGGATTTGGCATGAGCCCTTTAGGCCCCAGGATTTTACCAAGGCGCCCGACGACACCCATCATATCAGGTGTAGCAACGACAACATCAAAATCGAACCAGTTTTCTCTCTGGATTTTTTGTGCCATCTCTTCCGCGCCGACATAATCTGCACCGGCTTCCTCTGCTTCTTTCACTTTATCGCCCTTGGCGAATACAAGAACCTTCTTCGTCTTACCGGTTCCATTCGGGAGCACGACGGCACCTCTGACCTGCTGATCAGCATGTCTCGAGTCAACGCCGAGCCGGATCGAAACTTCAACCGTTTCATCAAACTTCGCTTTCGGCAGCTTATTTAAAATTTCAAATGCTTCCGCTGTGTCATAATAAGCCTGTCTGTCATACAAAGCGATTGCTTCCTTGTAAGTTTTGCCTCTCTTTGGCATATCTACCTCCTCGTGGTTTTAACGGCCGAAGCCTTCCACTTTCTAACCTTCGACAACAATACCCATGCTTCTCGCGGTGCCTTTGACCATAGATGCCGCCGCATCCAAATCAGCCGCGTTGAGATCCGGCATTTTTGTCTGTGCGATTTCTCTGATCTGCGCTTCTGTCAGCGTACCGACTTTCGTCTTATTCGGCTCAGCGGAGCCTGATTCGAGTCCGGCTGCCTTTTTCAGCAGAACGGCCGCAGGCGGAGTCTTCGTAACGAACGTAAATGATCTGTCAGAATAAACAGTGATTACAACCGGAATAATCATCCCCGATTGATCCGCTGTTTTCGCGTTAAACTGCTTACAAAAGTCCATAATATTCACACCCTTCTGACCGAGCGCAGGACCTACCGGTGGAGCCGGCGTCGCACCTCCTGCCGGAATCTGCAGTTTGATCAAACCTTCTACCTTTTTTGCCATCGTTGTCACCTCCCTTACGTGCCTGAACGGCAAAATCGCAATCTATACAAAAATAATTGCTTACAAAATCCTTTCAACCTGTCCGAATTCCAATTCGACAGGTGTTTCTCTCCCAAACATGGAGATTCTGACTTTTATGGTCTGTCTTTCCACATTGATTTCTTCAATCACACCCATGAAGTTCTCAAACGGACCTTCGATCACCTTTACAGAATCGCCGACCGCGACATCAAGAGATACGAAAATCTTCTCAATGCCCATTCGGCGAACTTCATCGTCTGTCAGTGGAATCGGATCAGAGCCGTGTCCCACGAAACCTGTAACACCTTGTGTATTTCTGATGAGATACCAAGAGTCACTCGTCACAATCATTTTTACGAGCACATATCCGGGAAACATTTTATGCGTCTTAACCTTGCGCTGCCCATTCTTGATTTCGACGACGTCCTCTGTTGGAACCGCGACACACTGGATCAGATCCTGCATTCCCCTGTTTTCGACAATCTTTTCAATATTAACTTTAACCTTATTTTCATGTCCCGAATAAGTATGGACGACGTACCACTTCGCCTTTTCGGAATCAGCATCTTTCCCGTAAAGACCATTTTCCGTTATGCCAGCCTTATCATCTCCGTCGGCATCAACTCCAAAGTCCCCTGCCTCATCGTTGATTCCTTTATCACCATCGAAAGAAATGTCATCATCATCATTATCCCAGTCGTCGTCTCCGTCAGCATCATCTTCGTATTCTTTCTCATCTTCATCGAAGAAGTCGTCATCGTAATAAAAATCATCTGTTTCCAGAAACTCATGTTTAATATTCTTATCGAATTTTGCCATTTTGATCTGAAACGGTCCTGCCGTCTATTCCTCCCGGCTGTATGCCTACGATAAAATTATGCCAACTCGATTCCAAGAAGCTTCTGAATAATGAGCGCGCAGCCCGAATCTATCGCCCAGAATCCCAACGCACAGACCGCACATACGCCAATTACGATGCCAGTATACGAAATCAGTTCGCTTCTGGTTGGCCATACAACTTTTTTAAGTTCAATTTTGATACCGCGAAAATATTCTTTTATACTGAATTTTTTTTTGGTACCGTTATTTTTATTTGCCATAGGGGTTCACTTCCTTAATATAATATTTTTTGCCCACCAACTATCGTGTTTCTTTATGAAGTGTGTGCTTTCTGCAGAACGGACAGTACTTGTTCAGTTCGATACGTTCTGCATTATTCTTCTTATTCTTTACAGTATTGTAATTTCGCTGCTTGCACTCCTGGCAGGCCATCGTAACTTTTACTCTCATATTCACACCTCCTTGGGATGTTGTCTATATATATTTTTAACCATATATATCATATATTTGATGCACACGAAAGCTACGTGCGCACATTAGAATCGCTTAGTCATGTTACCATCCCACGGCAGACTTGTCAAGGATTTTCCTGCCATTCGGACTGTTTTTTATAAAATCCATTTCCGCACAAAAAATGATATTCGCAGCGTTTTCAGAATGTGCCACTTCCATACAAATTTCACGATATCTACACACATTCACATCAAAACCGGCGCGAGCTTATGCCCGCGCCGATAAATCATTCATGTTTTTTCAGAATCGAATGCTGATTCTTCAAGGAATGTCAGCTTCCTGCCGTATAACGAATGACCGGCCTCAGATTCTTTATTTCTTCAGTCTTAGAACTCAATCGTCTGCTTCGTTTCCCGGCCGCTCCTCTTAAATCGCCTTTTAACGATATTTACTCGATGATCTCCGTTACTACCCCGGAACCTACCGTTCTGCCACCTTCACGAATCGCGAATCTCAGACCTTCCTCGATTGCAATTTTATGAATCAGCTCGATCTCCATCGTTACGTTATCTCCCGGCATACACATTTCCGTACCTGCAGGCAGCTGCAGAGATCCTGTGATATCTGTCGTTCTGAAATAGAACTGCGGTCTGTATCCATTGAAGAACGGCGTATGACGACCGCCTTCTTCCTTCTTCAATACATATACCTCGCCCTTAAATTTCGTATGCGGGTGCACTGTTCCAGGAGCTGCTAATACCTGTCCTCTTTCGATTTCATTTCTCTGCACGCCTCTCAACAGCGCTCCGATGTTGTCTCCCGTCTGCGCCTGATCGAGCAACTTTCTGAACATCTCTACGCCTGTGACGACTACCTTGCGGATATCGTCTGCGATTCCTACGATTTCTACCTCATCAGATACTTTCAGCACGCCTCTTTCTACTCTGCCGGTCGCTACGGTACCGCGGCCTGTAATGGAGAATACGTCTTCTACCGGCATCAGGAACGGCTTTTCTGTATCTCTTACCGGCTCCGGAATATAGCTGTCTACTGCGTCCATCAGTTCCAGAATCTTGTCCCCCCATTCGCTGTTTGGATCTTCCAGCGCCTTGAGTGCGGAACCTCTGATAATCGGTGTATCGTCACCTGGAAATTCATACTCATCCAGCAACTCTCTGACTTCCATTTCTACCAGGTCGAGGAGTTCTTCATCGTCTACCATATCGCACTTATTCAGGAATACGATGATATAAGGCACACCTACCTGACGGGACAGAAGGATGTGCTCTCTCGTCTGAGGCATTGGACCGTCCGTCGCGGCTACGACCAGAATCGCACCATCCATCTGCGCCGCACCTGTGATCATATTCTTCACATAGTCCGCGTGTCCCGGACAGTCTACATGCGCATAGTGTCTGTTCTTTGTTTCATATTCTACATGCGCCGTAGAAATCGTGATGCCTCTTTCCTTTTCTTCCGGCGCCTTGTCGATTTCATCAAACGCAACTTGTTCACCAAGCCCCAGTCTTGCATTTAATGTCATCGTGATTGCGGCGGTAAGAGTCGTCTTACCATGGTCTACATGACCAATCGTACCGATATTAATATGTGGTTTATTTCTTTCAAACTTTTCCTTAGCCATTTGCGTCATCCTCCTTATGGACTCATTATTCCACTCACTAACAACTGAAACTAAAAAATTATATAACTTTGGAGCTGCCTAGCAGACTTGAACTGCCGACCTCTTCCTTACCAAGGAAGTGCTCTACCTGCTGAGCTAAGGCAGCACATCCATTGTCAACCTATATCTTACACATTTTCTCAAGCATTGTCAATCATTATCTCTGCATTGACAGGACCGGCATTTAAAATCTGAAACGACATCATTTAACCTAAAAAATCGAAAGGAGTGCATCAGGATTGAGAGAAGCACGGAACCTTCTCTCCTTAATATCGACAGTACGCAGTCTTTTATCTCCATATGGTTTGCATATATACAGTGAAGTTTTATATAAAATGTTTTAGTTTAGAAAGAGATTATCTTTTCTGGCACAGGAGCCGCCTTCGTCAAAAATGACACCTAGGCATCAATACCAACGCAGTTGATTTTTTACGCATCAATGTTTCTTGGGCGTGTTTGTAAAACGTTTCACTGACGGCCGATACCAGAGAAGTTGCAAAAGACCAGGCATCTATCGTTAGTTCTCCACTTTTTTCACGGTAATCTCCATCATCCCAACCGCCTTCAAATCCTCCCACTTCACACATTCTTCCGGCCGCGACAAATCTGTCAAAAAGCCGATCCTACCGGCTTCCGATCCTCCCATAGTCCTTTTTTGTCATAAATCTGGCGGTTTTCTGCCTTAAAATTTAATCTCAAGATAAAAGTGCTCCTGCAGTATCCTGCATATGACAACAATTCGGGATTAAAAGGCCTGTCTGCCAGCGTCGGATAAAGGCCGCATACTCTGTTTTCCTCATGGAAAACCTTCCTTAATAAGTGCAGGCCGCTTCAGGTCCCAAAGTATGCGATTCCGGATCTGCTCCAATAAAATCACTTCTCGACCCAACCGCCAATTCGGCAAAATCCGACTGAGATTCCTGCCCCGGTTCCGCAGTTTTTTCGTCACGATCCAAGCGGTAGTCTGCTAAAATTCAGCTGCATTCCACGTTCCAATAAATCAGAACGATGCCGGATTCCATCATCCGGCATCTCTTTTTTTCTCTAATTTTCCGTCTTTCCTTGATCTTTCGTTCTTTGCATATTCATTTTCCATTTTATTCCGCTCATCTTCGCCGCATCTTTAAATCGCTTTAAAGCAATCTTTTTTAAAGATACAGAAAGATACAGTTAGTATATTTATCTCATAATTAACACTTTTCATGAAATAAAATGTAAACTTATAATTTTAAATTTATCTCTATTTTCAAAACAGCTTCTTCACGAACTCAGAATCGACGTCCACAACTCGTCATACAACGTGCGGATATTTTCCGGCAGGTTCGTAAACGTCTCATAATTTGCCAGATCTTCTGCTGACGGATACATATCCGTATTATTCTTCATTTCATCCGGCAAAAGCTCACGCGCGGCATTTTCCGCAGTCGCATAGCTGATCCACTCGGTGTTTCGTGCCATAATCTCAGGGCGTAGCATAAAGTCGATAAACTTCTCGGCGCCATCCTTATTCGGCGCCTCCTTTGGAATACACATGGCGTCCACATAGAGATTGCTGCCTTCATCCGGTTTAAAGAGACCGAGATTGACGTCACTGTCGTCGCCCAACTCGCTGAGCATCAGGTAATAGTCGCCAGTGTAATAAGACGCCAGCGCCGCCTCACCGTTTTCCATTTTATCAAAAATCTGGTCCATGACATACGCCTGCACCAGCGGTTTTTGTTTCTTCAGCAGGTCTGCCGCCTCCCTCAGCTGATTTTCGTCCGTCGTATTATAAGAATATCCAAGTTCCTTCAATGCAACGCCAATGGCGTCTCTCGAATTGTCAAACATCAGGATATTTCCTGCGTACTTTTCGTTCCAGAGGACTTCCCAGCCCGTCAGGTCCTCTTCGTCTACCATATCCTTGTTATAGATAATAGCTACCGTGCCCCACTGGTACGGTACAGAATATTTTCCCTCCGGATCGTACTCCGGATTCAAAAACTTCTGGTCGATATATTTTGCGTTCGGAACATTATCCCAGTCGATTTCTTCAAGCATACCTTCCTCAGCCATCCGAGCCACCATATAATCCGACGGTACCACGATATCATAAGAAACACCGCCCGCCTTCATCTTTGCGTACATTTCCTCGCAGGTGGCCACCGTCGTGTAATTGACGGTGATTCCCGTTTCTTCCTCAAATTCGTCAATCAGGTCCGGATCTATATATTCACCCCAGTTAAACACGTTGATCGTCTCGGACGGATCTCCGGCGCCGCAGCCCGCAAGACAGATACACCCTCCAGCGATAAGGAGAACCGCAAGCATAACGCTCAGCAGTGACAGCGATGCCCTTCCCCGCTTTTTCAAAACATTTTTCTTAAAACCGTTTTTCTCCAGACCGCTTTCTTCCAATCTTCCTCTTTCAAAGTTTTTTTTCCGAAATCCTCCAAACGATCCGTCCGTTCCGTGCCCGATACGGTCGTAATCCATAGTTTTCATCTTGATTCATTCCTTTCCCGTTCTTTTTCAGCGCGCAGCTCCCTTAGATTTATGACGATCAGGAGAAGCAGAACTACTACAAACATCAGCGTACAAAGTGCGTTGATCTCCGGACTGATCCGTTTCTTCGTCATGCCGAAGATGAGTACTCCGAGAGTCTGAGTCGTCGGCCCCGAAGTAAAGTAACTTACTACCACATCGTCTAATGACAATGTAAACGCCATGATCATCCCCGTAACGATCCCCGTGGTAATTTGAGGCAGGACTATCTTAAAAAATGTCTGCATATTGCTGGCTCCCAAATCAAGGGCGGCCTCATACTGCCGCTTGTCCATCTGGCGAAGCTTCGGCATGACACTCAGCAGCACATAAGGCGTATCAAACGTGATATGCGCCAGCAAAAGTGTCAGAAATCCAAGATTAAAAGCACGCATATGGAACGTCTGGGAAAAAAAGATAAACAGTAGCATCAACGAAACACCCATAATGATATCGGGATTCATCGTCGGGATATTATTGACTGCCATCGTCAGCTTTCTCGGATATTTTTTCATCGCGAAAATGCCGAGGGCTGCTGTCGTTCCGAGAACTGTCGAAACGAGAGACGCTATAACGGCTACTTCCAGCGTAATCCGGATAGAATGAAGAATTTCCGAATTACTGAATAACTGCTGATACCAGCGCAGGGAAAATCCTGTCCAGACAGAGCGGCTTTTTGTGCTGTTGAACGAAAAAACCATCAATAAAAAAATCGGCGCGTACATGAACAGAAAAATCAGCCCCATATAAATTTTTCCGATATACTTTCTCACAACAGCACGCTCCTCTCTCCCTCATCATTCTTATCAATCTTTCCGGTAAGCCAGATAAATACCATGATGACGAGCATCATGACAAGAGAAATAGCCGCGCCCATATTCGCGTTATACGTGCTGCCGAGGAACTGCATCTCGATCAGGTCGCCTACTAGCATATTTGCGCCGCCGCCGAGAATCTTCGAGATGACGAATGTGCTGACAGCCGGCACAAATACCATGATAATACCCGACAGGACACCGGGAATCGACAGCGGGAATATGACTTTTGTGAAAACCTGGCGCTCGCTGGCACCCATATCCTGCGCTGCCTCAATCAGCGACGCATCCATTTTCGTCATCGTCGTGTAAATCGGCAGAATCATAAACGGCAGGTAATTGTATACCATGCCTAATCCTACAGCCACAGGTGTGTTAATGATTGACAGCGTCGGCAGGTGGAGCCAGCCGAGAAAATTGTTTAAAAGTCCATTGTTCTCCAAAATTGTAAGCCATGCATACGTGCGGACAAGAAAGTTCATCCACATCGGCAACATGATTAAAATCATGGCAATCGTCTGATGCTTCGGTTTAAGCTTTGACATAAAATATGCCAGCGGATAGCCCAAAACGAGACAGATCACCGTAGAAATAATGGCGAGGACAAAGGAACGCCAGAAAACAGAGGCATATCTCGGCATATATGAGAAATTCGCCAGTGTCAGGTCTCCCGTGCTGTCGGTAAACGCAAAATAAACAACGATGAACAGTGGAATGACCGTGAACAAAACGAGCCACAATACATATGGGAATGCGAAAATTTTATTTCCTTTCATCAGTCTTCCTCCTCTTTCGGAGCAGACAGATCCTGTTCCCTCATATGGCTTAGCTCGCTTTGAGTAACGAATTCACTTTTTTTCATAATATGTATGTTATCGGGCTCTACGTCAACAAATTTTTCCGCACCCACAGGACTTGCTACCGTGGAATGAGCCATAAACGTAAATCCCTCTGTTTCAATCAGCATCTCGTAATGAACACCTTTAAAAAGGCACGTCTGAACACGTCCGCGGATCAGTCTGTCCGATGGTTGTGTCGAAGACGCTCCGCTGTCGAGAAGAACGATATCCTCCGGACGAATGACGACATCTACCGGTTCGTTTTTTGCAAACCCCGTGTCAACGCAGTCATAAACAGTGCCCAGAAATTCAATGATCTTATCCTGCTTCATGCGGCCCGGAATAATATTGCTCTCGCCGATAAAATCAGCGACAAAAGCGTTTGCCGGTTCGTTATAAATGTCGATCGGCGTGCCTTGCTGCAATATTTCTCCCTGATTCATAACGATGACGGTGTCCGACATGGTCAGCGCTTCTTCCTGATCGTGTGTAACGTAAATGAACGTCAGTTTCAGCCTTTCGTGCAGCTTTTTAAGCTCCACCTGCATCTCCTTGCGCAGCTTGAGGTCGAGGGCGCCAAGAGGCTCGTCCAGCAGCAGAAGCTTTGGATGCTGAATAATGGCGCGTGCGATAGCGACGCGCTGTTGCTGCCCTCCCGAAAGCGACGTAACATCACGTTTCCCGAATCCCTTGAGATTTACAAGTTCCAGCATTTCCTCCACGCGGCGGGCGGTTTCCTTTTTGTCAACTTTTCGGACATTCAGCCCGAAAGCAACATTCTGCTCCACATTCAGATGCGGAAAAAGCGCGTATTTCTGAAATACTGTATTTATATTTCTCTTGTTCGGCGGAACGTCATTTATTCTCTGAGAACCAAAGAAAATATCTCCTTCGTCTGGTTTCTCAAAGCCTCCGATCAATCGCAGCGTCGTCGTTTTGCCGCAGCCCGACGGGCCGAGCAGCGTCACGAATTCACCTTCATTGACGGATAAGTTTAGCGACTTTAATACTGTTTCATTATCGTACTTTTTTACGATGCCGCTGAGCCGGATAAGCTCATTTTTGTTCATTTACCAGTCCTCCTAACTAAATATGGTTCAAATTTCAGTGTTCCGTGTGACAATCCGTTCTAAATATAACTAAATGGGTAATAAAATGAAATAAATAAATATGCCGCGCCGTGTTACGTATTATCAATTATGCGTATGCCGATCTGACACGCTTTTTTCAACGCTTCGACGAAAAAACAATGCTTTTCTGTATAAACTACACAGCAATCCTGAAAAATACCTCCATAAAGCGCGCGAAACTCTGTTCCTGTGCCGTCGTTGCGGCCGCCTTCCCGGCGGTCAGAACGACGACACCTGAAAAAGCTGTCTGGCGAACAGCCAGAAATCCTATTAGTTTACTTTTATTTTTTAATATTCCGGAAATCCCATATACTTTTAATTTATACTTCCGGCCGTCTGCCCGGAAATACCTTTTTCGATTTCCGTAACCTCGATATTGAGCAACGTCCTCGTTTCCGAAAGGCCTTTCAGCGCAATATCATAATCAATAAACAGATTTCCGGTAAATTTTTCCGGTTCTAATTCATTTACAATTTTATTCGTCAAAACTTCCATCCTGAAAGCGCCGTACGGCGTCTCATAAATACTGTTAAAACGCTCGCCCTGATGAAATTCCATGACCGTATCCAGCATAACACCGTTTCCAAAACGCTTCATTCGCACCGATCCGTCTCCGCCGATGCGCAGCGCTGTCTTAACGCCGACCATGCCCGACATTTCACTTTCCTCATAGACGATATACGTGGCATCGCCCTTCTGATAAGCCTTTCCTTCCGTCATAAATTCCACCGCTTCACCAGCTGCTTCATCATATCTGTCGACCTGTCTTCCGACGATTTTGAGCATTATATCTTTCATAGCCTAATTCTATTATCCTTTCGATAGTATCTGCGTACCGCGAACCCGTATGCTCCCAAAGCTGCGGAAACATGCTGAAAGACGTAAATCCCGGCAGCGTATTAATCTCATTGAGATAAATCTGACCGCTTTCTTTGTCGATGAAAAAATCACATCTGGCAAAACCCGCACCGTCCAGAGCGCGAAACCCTCTGACCGCATAATCGCGGATCGTGTCCGAAACATTCTGCGGAATATCAGCTGGAATCTTCATTTTCGGTTTTCCGTCATTCACATATTTCGCATTATAATCATAAAAATCTTCTGTCGCGATCACTTCTCCTGTGACACTCACCTGCACGTCCTCGTTTCCCAAGACTGCTGTTTCGATCTCCCTACAGTTAATTCCGCTTTCCACCAGAATTCTTCTGTCAAACTGAGCCGCATACCGCATTGCATCAGCAAGCTCAGTTCTCTCCGTCACCTTAGAAATACCCACGCTGGATCCCTGATTTGCAGGCTTTACATAAATCGGATACTTGAGCTTTGATTCGATTTCGGCCATCACAGCTGCCGGCTCGCGCTCAAATTCCTCCGCAGTCGCCACGACATACGGACATACCGGGATTCCGGCTCTAATAAACAATTCCTTGGCGATGATCTTATCCATAGCAGCCGCCGACGCCGTGACGCCACATCCGCCGTAAGGAACATCGGCCATCTCAAGAAGGCCCTGAAGTTTGCCGTCCTCGCAATATGTACCGTGAACAATCAGGAGCGCAAAATCGATCAAATCCTTCAATGACCTGCCTCCGGCCCCTATAATGGAAAAATCATACTTTTCCGGATGCTCCGCCAGCGCTCTGACGGCGATTTCTTCCCATTCGTCTGATTTTATCTTTTCGACAGGGCCATCGTACAGATACCAGCGCCCGTCACGCGTGATGCCGATCAGCACAACTTCATATTTTGACCTGTCTATCACCTCGATGACAGACGCTGCGGATAACAGCGAAACTTCATATTCGCCCGATTTTCCTCCAAAAATAATACCCAGTTTTTCCATCACAGTCGCTCCTTTTTCCAAATTTTCCATGGAGATGGGAAAAAAGTTTTCCCCCGGCAGTTCGCGCACAACCGCTCCGGTGCGCAGAACGATTTCTCTTGCCGCGTGAATCACTCTGCCATGCAGACCTCTATTTGCTTTATCGCGTAAACCACTCTACCATACAGGCCGCATTCATTTCGCTACGTATAATTATCCGCCACGCAAGCCATGTCCCGCTTCACTACGTATCATCACTCCGCCACGCGGCTCACATTTTGTCTCGTAATGAAAGCCATTTCGCTGAGAAACGGCGTTTTCCCATCCCCGCTCTTTATGTTTGCAACAAATTTCTAAAATAGTATAGCATAAACCCGGTTGGAATATGTAGAAAAGTAGCAAATGTGCAAATATTTCAAGGGTTATGTTCTCCCACAGATGCTGAAAAATACAGACCCGTCCTGATGCGACTATATTTATAAAAGGTGCGCACGACTGTTGCCGCGCGCACCTTCCGGATTACAGTGTTGCCGCCATTACAGCCTTGATGGTGTGCATCCTGTTTTCTGCTTCGTCAAATACAACGGATTGAGGAGACTGGAAAACCTCATCTGTAACTTCCATTTCTCTGATTCCGAACTTTTTCTCAATCTCGGCGCCGATCGTCGTTTTCAGATCGTGGAACGCCGGCAAACAATGCATGAAAATGCACTGCGGCCCCGCATTTTCCATAGCCCTGCGGTTGACCTGATATGGACTCAATTCCGCAATTCTCTCTGCCCAGACTTCCTCAGGCTCACCCATGGAAACCCATACATCCGTGTAAATCACGTCCGCACCCTTCGTGCCATCACCGGCGTCCTCCGTCAGTCGGATGCTTCCGCCCGTTTCAGCAGCCAGATTCTCACAATATTTAACCAGTTCAGGAGCAGGAAAATATTTTTTCGACGTACAAGCTGTAAAATGCATTCCCATTTTCGCGCAGCCAACCATCAGAGAATTGCCCATATTATATCGGGCATCTCCCATATATGTAAATTTTATACCCTTCAGATGTCCAAAGTGCTCACGTATCGTCAGAAAATCGGCAAGAATCTGCGTCGGATGCGATTCATTCGTCAGCCCGTTCCAGACAGGAACTCCGGCATATTTCGCAAGTTCCTCCACGATTTCCTGCCCGAAGCCGCGGTACTCGATGCCGTCAAACATACGGCCAAGCACTTGCGCCGTATCGGCAATGCTCTCCTTCTTTCCTATCTGCGAACCCGATGGATCCAGATATGTCACGCCCATGCCCAGATCATGTCCTGCCACTTCAAAAGCACAGCGTGTCCGCGTACTCGTCTTTTCAAAGATCAGCGCGATATTTTTGCCGCGAAACAGTTCGGTTGCCTCGCCTGCTTTCTTCTTTGCCTTCAACTCGGCTGCCAAATCGATCAAATACGCGATTTCTTCCGGTGTAAAATCTTTTATTTTAAGAAAATTTCTTCCTTTTAAATTCATATGATCTACTCCTCCTCATACTTCTCTTCGCAATATCTGCAGCGATAAACTCGGTTTTCGGGATCTGTGAGAATAAATTCATGCTTAAGTCCCTGCTCCACCGATGTGATGCAGCGCGGATTCTTGCACTTTGCGAGTCCGACAATATGTTTCGGCAGTTTCAGTTTCTTCTTCTCGATAATTTCACCGCCGCGGATAATATTGATCGTTATATTATCGTCGAGAAATCCCAACAGATCCAGGTCAATATCGACAATCCCTTCTATTTTGATAATGTCCTTGACCCCCCACTTTTTACTTCTGGCATTTTTAATAATCGCCACCTGGCCATCGTATTCGTCCAGTTCGAGAAGATCGTAAATAACGAGACTTTTCCCCGCTTTGATATGATCAATCACGTAGCCGTTTTCGATTCCACTGATATTTATCATTCCGGCGCCTCCAGTTCCAAAAGTTTCATAATGAGCGCCATCCGAATATAAACTCCGTATTCCGCCTGCTTAAAATACATTGCCCGTGGATCGTCATCCACTTCGACTGAAATCTCGTTAACACGCGGCAGCGGATGCATGACAATCATGTCTGGCGGTGCCAGCTTCATTTTATTTCTGTCAAGAATATACCTGTCCTTCAATCTTATGTAATCCGCCTCATTAAAAAAACGCTCGCGCTGAACCCTTGTCATATATAAAACATCAAGCCCCGGCATGACATCTTCTAAGCTGTCGACTTCTTCATATAATATTCCATTTTTTTTCAAAACATCATTTTTGACAAAATCGGGAATCCGCAGCTCGTCAGGGGAAATCAGCACAAAACGCACATTGTCATAGCGAATCAGCGCTGTGATCAGAGAATGAACCGTTCTGCCAAATTTCAAGTCACCGCACAAACCTATCGTTAAATCGTTCAGCCGGCCCTTCTCCGAATAAATCGTCAGCAGATCTGTCAGCGTCTGAGTCGGATGCTGATGGCCACCGTCTCCCGCGTTGATAATCGGAACGGGCGACTTGTCAGCCGCCGCCATCGGCGCACCTTCCTTTGGATGGCGCATAGCGATAATATCCGCGTAAACGCCCACAACACGCACCGTATCTGCGACGCTCTCTCCTTTTGATGCGGAGGAAGAATCCGCGTCGGCAAATCCCAGTACACTGCCGCCGAGGCGCAGCATCGCCGATTCAAAGCTCAGTCTTGTCCGTGTGCTTGGCTCGTAAAAACATGTCGCCAACCGCTTTCCATCTGCAACATGGGCATATTTTTCCGGATGCGCTTTCATATCTTCCGCCACCGAAATCAGTTCCCCGATTTCTTCCGTCGTAAAATCGGTGGGCTGCAATAAATGCCTCATATTCGAACCTCCTTTTTCCTTGCTCCGCTTGATTTTCTTACCCCACCGGTTCTTCCTGTTTCGCCGGTTTGATCTGCGACTCAAAAAAACTGAGCAAATGATCCATCGAACGTATCAGAACACGCTTTTCTTCCTGATCCATATCGCGGATTGCCGCATCGACGATTCTGTAATAGAATCGTTCGTGAACGTCAAGAGCCTCTCTCCCCTTTTTCGTCAGCACGATGCGCACAATTCTACGATCGGCATCGTCACGGATACGCCGGACAAATCCCTTCCCTTCCAGCTTGCTTACAGCGATCGACAGCGTACTGACGTTAATCAGCAAATCCTGCGCAATAGTACCCATCGTCTTCGGTTCTTTGCGCCCGACGGCCACCAGCGTATGAATTTCGGAGACGGACAGTTCATCCGCCTGTGCCATTTCCTTGACTGCCTGTTCTTCCGTTTTCATTACCATGTTAAAGATATGGATCAGTTGATTTTTCAGTTTTTTGATATAGTACATATCTTTATCCAGCATAAATAGATCACCCATTCCCGATAAATCCGAACACCGGAATTTCTCCAATATCTAAAAATAGTCTGCTTCCGTTCCGGCAGTTTGTCCAACCGCACTATTTCATTTATTATACCACAAAAATGATAAATTTTTATCATCAAATAATTTTCGCCCCGTATTTTTCACTTCGTATTCAATTATATATGCGTCTTGTATGCTCTTTGAAAGAAAGCAAAAAACATACATAACATCCTCGTCAAAAGACACAGAAAAGATCTGGCCGAAAGCGGGGATTGTGATATATTTCCAGCCTCTGCTGTCCGATGCAAAATCCATAGAATCCACAAAAAATGATTGACTTTTCTTTTCATTCGTGTAAAATTGTATACGTAATAAATCCTTATCGAGAGTGGCTGAGGGAACAGGCCCCATGATGCCCGGCAACCATCGCGTCCAATAAGCGCAGACGCGAGAAGGTGCTAAATCCTGCAGATTTTTCTGAAAGATGAGGTGGACGCTTAAATAGAACATTCGCCTCTTCCAATGGGAGAGGCTTTTTTATGTTCCGGACCCCTCAGAATATTTCCGGAAAATTATCCAAAGTGATTATCATTCCATCATATGCAAGAAAAAAAACGAAAAGGAGCAAAAACTTCAATGAGAAAATTATTTACTTCAGAATCCGTTACAGAAGGTCATCCTGACAAGATCTGCGACCAGGTTTCCGACGCAATTCTTGATGCAATCCTTGAAAAGGACCCGAACGGCCGTGTCGCCGCTGAAACGGCAGTTACCACGGGAATGGCGCTCGTCATCGGTGAAATCAGCACGAACAGCAGTATCGACATTCCTAAAATTGTCAGACAGGTTATCAGCGACATCGGCTACACTTCCGACGACTACGGATTTAATGCATCTACCTGCAGCGTACTGACTTCAATCGACGAACAGTCATCAGATATCGCACAGGGCGTCGACAAAGCGCTGGAATACAAGACCGGCGAACTCTCCCGGTCTGAAGAAGACATGATTGAGGCCACCGGCGCAGGTGACCAGGGCCTCGTCTTCGGTTACGCCTGCAACGAAACGCCTGAACTCATGCCAGCCCCGATTACATACGCCCACAGACTTGCAAAACGTCTCACAGATGTTCGCAAAAACGGTACACTGCCTTATCTCAGACCGGATGGCAAAACTCAGGTCACGGTAGAATACGATGAAAATAACAAGATCACGAGAATAGACACAGTCGTTATTTCCACGCAGCACTCTCCTGATGTCACTCTGGAACAAATCCGCGAGGACCTGATCAAGCATGTCGTAAAACCCGTTCTCCCTGCAGACTTATTGAATGAAGATACGAAGTATTTCATCAATCCGACCGGCAGATTCGTCATCGGCGGTCCTCACGGTGATGCCGGCCTTACCGGAAGAAAAATCATTGTCGACACTTACGGTGGCTATGCACGCCACGGCGGCGGCGCATTTTCCGGAAAAGATCCTACAAAAGTTGACCGTTCCGCTGCCTACGCTGCAAGATATGCCGCAAAGAACGTCGTCGCGGCCGGCCTTGCTGACAAGTGCGAAATTCAGATCGCTTACGCCATCGGCGTCGCAAAGCCTGTTTCCGTTCATGTCGACACATTCGGTACGTCAAAAATTCCGGAAGACGAAATCGCAAAGCGCGTTACCGAAACGTTTGACCTCAGGCCGGCAGGCATCATCCGCGACCTCGGCCTCAGAAAACCGATTTACAGACAGGTTGCGGCTTACGGTCATTTCGGCCGCACAGATATCGATGTTCCATGGGAAAGAACAGACAAAGCAAATCTGCTGAAATAAAAAATATAAAATAATGGAATCAATATAAAAAATACAAGAGACGGGACATTATACGTTTCTTCGTCTCTTGTATTTTTTCGTTTTATTATGTTTTTACTCTGAACTCGCTCTCAATCGGATCCTGAATAGTTTTCAGAATCAGATTGACGCATCTTTTGACACTTGTATTTCCAACTCTCCAATTGAGATCGAATGTTCTTTGAAATCAGTTCGGTTCATTACCAATATTTTCATGTTCTTTATCACCGAATTTTTCCGACACTGTCACATTCATTTATTTCCATTTTCAACTGGAATTTTCCAAATTCGTCCGAACCCATTAAAATCAATTCAATTTATTTCTGATGCTCTCGTAATACAGGCGCTCAAGATGTTCCTTATCAAAAAGATATGACTTCCGACAGAACTGACACGTCAGTTCTGCACTTCCGTCCTCCTCGATAATGCTGCGCAGTTCCTGCGATCCCAGGCTGAGTACCACTTGTTCCAACCGCTCCTCCGAACAGTCGCAGTTCCAACCGATATCGAGCATATCCATGGCCGTCACGCGGAATTCTTCAGGCAGTCCGACAAAAGCCGCATCCATCAAATCGCGCATAATTGTATCGACTGACTTTGCACCGGCGTTTGCCACCGTTTTAGAAACGAGCTCTGTAATCTTCGGCATCTTCGGCAGCCATTCCTCAAGCGCTGAAACCGCTTTTTCAGAAGCATCCGGCATCATCTGAATGATCATCCCGCCGGCTGCCTGCACTTCGCCGTTTTCATTCAGCTTTACGCCAAGTGAAACAGACGTCTGCTGCTGCTCCGAAATAAAAAAATATGCCGTCATATCGTCGGCCACCTCGCCAGATACGAGATCAATTTTCCCAACATACGGTTCCTTAAGCCCCGTGTCACGGATACATGTAAGGACACCGATCCCCAGTGCGCCGCCGACATCAGGACTGCCGTCCTGTTTGGGCGGCAGATCGACCGCAGGATTCGCGACATAACCCTTGACTGCACCATCAGAAGACGCCGTACACAACACTTGCTGCGCCGGCCCGTCACCCTTAAGTTGCAGCGTGACTTTAAATCCCGGCTCCCTGAGCATCAACCCCATCAAGCCTGTTCCTGTCAGCGTTCTGCCCAGAAGATGTGTCGCCAGCGGTGCCGTCCCGTGGATCAGATGCGCGTCCTCCACCATTTTCGTAGTAATCGCCATATACACGCGGAACGATCCGCTTTTGTCCATTCCTGTAATCGCTTTATTTATCTTCATTGATGTAAACCAGTCGCACCTTCCATTTATAATTCATTGTTTCAGCGGCATACGGCCTTTGCCTGCGGTTTCCCGTCCCCGTCAACAGTCTTGCTTCCGCTTTTATTTTCTTGATCGTCACACAGTTCTTATCTGCAATTTTCCACGCTCGTCCATATTTCCTGCCGCCGAGGGTATACTCCTACCCTGCTGCACGTTTCTGTTTCATCCTACACGATTCACACATATTCGCCGCCAATTCTTACCATTATCTATTCGTTCGATGCCGTCTATTCTACGCAGGTATTAAAATATGCTTCAATTTCGCTCCAGTCAGTCAACTGGTTTTCTTTCGTGCACATCGGTTTGACCTGCTTTTCAAATTCCCCTGTCGGATTCATCCATTCCTTTGGAACGTCCAGTTTATAAAACATAAATCCACGTTCAAATCCGTATTTCAGCCCTTCAAGCTCAATCGTACCATTACCTTCCTCATCAATTGGATTTAAAGTATAAAGGTCAGTATTTGCATATTTGCTTGTTTTGACGCCTAATTTTCTCATCGGAATTACCTCTTTCTGCTTTCAAATTTCTATGGGAATAAATAATATCTGTTTACTTTTTTTCTATTATATCACGCCATTCGCCGCTCGGCCATGGCAAATTTGGATAAATTCCCCGCTTTGCCCACATCAGTCTTTGAATGCAGAAAAAATATATATCACAAAATCTTATCGCAATAAACATGGGAAAAACACATCCCGCATCTTCAAAAAGACCGAAACCACGGCGGAACTTCTTCCCGAATATGACAACGACCGGGACAATGTGATCAAATATTCTCTGAAAAAGAACAACAAAAAACGGCTAAAAACCTAATATATTAGGTTTTTAGCCATTATTTATGCTCATTTCTCGCTTAAATCTGCGAAAAGATACGAAACGATACCAGGTGATCACGGCAGAATTGGTTACTTTTCGCTCGGTTATGGAGTGCCAAAAGCATGGTATCTTGCAATCCATCGCGCCGCTTTTGCTTTACACGGCCACAGGACCTGTGTCAAGTTTTCTAACCGGTCCATGCGCTGTCTCTTGTTGCCGCTTTCTTTGGCCTATTTTGCTTTCTAGCCTTGGGATCCTGGCTCCGCCTGTTGTGGCAGTTCTTGTTCCATCACGTCCCGCTTCATGCGGTAAAAGGTGCTGACCGCTACGCCGCAAAGTCCGGCTGCTACATTCGCCGTCAGATTCCCGTCGAGATATTGTTTCAGTACCAGCGGAAAGTTCGCCGGCGGCTGAATCCGCGGCCTTCCGAGGTGAACTCCCCTCGCTCTGGCTGCCGCAATTCCTTCTAACTGGGTCTGTTTGCGTCGTTTCTGTTCATCTTTTTGCAACGCGATGGCAATTTTGTTCGCCAGCGCTTGAATCACAGCTTCCGCGCTTTGGCCGCTTTGAAAAATTGCATCGGTCTGTTCAACCAGATCCGCGTATTCCTTCGGACTGAATACTTCTTTTACCGTTCGATAATCCATGTTGTCCCCTTTCTGAACGAAAAGGGCCGAAAGAACGTTTCCTCCCTCCGGCCCCTCTCTTAATGTTGATTCCTATTCATGTCTGTTCCATTACGATCCCATCTTTTTTATCGCATCGTCAAAATTCGATTCCTCCGTCGATTCCAAGTAGGATCCACAGTCTTTCGGATTTGAAATCCTTCTCGTTGGTGAACCACTCGTTTTGGTTTTTGTTCGCTTCCTTGTTTAAAAGTCAGGATTCCACGAATGTTTTGACGGATCGTAGAAAGGGATTATTTTGCGACTTGTTCACAGAAACGCGTCAGGATGGTTGCAATCTCGGCACGGGACGTATCGCCTGCCGGAGACAGGGTAGGAGTAGTTGTGCTCGTACCATTGATCAGTCCCTTTGTAACGGCCCAGTTCATGGCATCGACTGCATAACTGCTGACGGCAGCGGAATCGACATATGTGCTCAGGTCTGTTCCACCGGCAGTATCATAACCTTTCAAAGCCGCATAACGATACAGGATGGTAGCAATCCCCTCTCTGGTGACAATGTCATTTGGCCCGAAGTTTCCGTTGCCGTAGCCGCTTACGATGTTGTTAGCGGTGGCCCAATTGACGGCATCGGAATACCATTGACCGGAAGGCACATCGTTAAAGGAAGCGGGAGCCGCGGAAGGTTCGCCTTCGAGACGGTGCAGGATGGTAACGACCATGCCCCTGGAAGTTTTCATATCCGGATCAAAGGTCGTTCCAGAAGTCCCCTTCATCAGTCCTTTGGAAGTCACGTAGTTGACGGCCTCTGAATACCAAGCACCTGCCGGGGCATCGGTAAACGTCGGATTCTGTTCAGTATCCGGGCCAGGACCCGGCTCGGAGCTATCATCTTTTTTAAAGGTTACGGATACGGTAACCGGCTGAGCGTCATCCGCCGGCATCGTGAAGCTGTATGTGCCGTCTTTGTTATCCGTTTCTTCGATGTCGTTGCCTTGTTTATCAGTAACAGTCACTTCATCGACGAGGTAACCTTCGTTTGGAGTCGGAGTGATTGTCACGGTTTCCTCTGCTTTTGCAGTGGTGCTGGAAAGCTTGATGGTCCCATTCTCAGTTTCCGTGGTTAGAACAGTGTCCGGTGCTTTCGACGTGAAGGTAAAAGTGATGCCGCCATCCGCAAGCGAACCGGTCGGGTTCTGGTCTCCCAGCAGTTCCACGGTAGGACCTGCGGTCAACAGCGACTTAACAATTTCATCCGTTGCGTCAGGGTAAAGTTCTTTGTCAGTTGTCAAAGTGATTTTTGATTCGAAGTCAACCACCGCAGGATCCTTTTGTTCCCCTAATAAAACAATCGTATCGGACGTGTTGTCAGTCTTCAGATAGTCAATGGCATTTTGCAAGGTGTCAAAATAAGAATCATTGATTTTAACGGATCCACCGTTCAGAGTCAAATCGAATGTAGAAAAAGGAAAACTATCGAAAGTGACAGTTCCAAAGTTTACTGGGTATCTTGTGCTGCTTTGAGTATCGTTGATTCGAACAAATGCACTTGTTCTGTTGTTCAGAAAACTGTCCGGCAAGGTCAGGGTAATTTTTGATGACTGGTTTTTGTCAACTGAATCCAAAAGGGATCCTGTTTTTAGCATCACGGCATTCGCGGCTTTGTCACTCCCTTCATAAACCATGTCTCCGGTTGCTTTGTGTGTAACCGACAAAGTGTATTTGGGATCTATGTCAAAGACAAAGCTTCCATTTGTCTGATCGTAATCCAGCCCTATTATGTCCACGTAAGTATGGACGCGATAATGGTACGGCCGGTTTTTACTTGGGTCAATCAAGTCTAGTTTTTTTTGCGAGCTTTGTTTAAAGCTGTCCGTCAGATTAGTGTTTGTTACGGTGGTGAATGCAAGGTTCGTTAAATTTTTATCGTCCGTCATTGATATTTCTAGTGTGTCCATGATGTCATATACGTTGGTTCGTTCCTCTGATTCTGGTTTCAGTTTGTTTTCCAGGTTTTCATCCAATAACGTTCGTTTTGTGACATCATGGTCCTGAATGTAGTCACTTTTTATCAAGTTTATAGTATAGCAGTAAGTGTTCAAACGGTCCAGACTCACCGACCTGAGCCAGAATGTTTTTGTTTTTGTATCTGTCAAGGTTAGTGTAATCGGTCCAAGTGTTATATTTTCACCATTTTTAATGTAGTCAGTACGATCTGTTTCATACTTATCTTGGAGAAACGAGTTTTTGTCTCCATAAGCATGTATTTCGTAGTAGGGTTGACTTGCTGTCATTTTGACGGTCGATTGGGCCAATCTGTCCCAATCGTCCGACGGAATTAATGTTTCTATTTCGTATGGTTTGTCTGCCGTTCCTTCACCGCCTTCAGGGTTATCCACGGTTACGTTTACTGAGTTATTTAATGTAATAGTTTCTTTCAGCTTACCGTCGCTGGATAAATCGTCTGACTCAGATGGGTTTTCCATTTTTATCTCAAGCTTGTAGATTGTAACTAATTCATTACCTCCGTACCCGGTGTAATGTGATACCGATTCTTGTTCTACTTTCATTACCAGACTCACGTACAACGTTACTGGTTCAGTAGTTACTTCAGGTACAGCATACCCGTTGTCTCTAAAGTCGGCGCGCACTGCAAGATCATCGATAAATTCTGCCTTCTGGTGTGCGCCAACGTTTTCATTTGTAGTATGGTCATCACCCAGTGTAATCCGTTTATCTGGATTTTTATTATTGTCCATCCAGTAGTAGTCGCATCCTATACCAGATGTTCCAGGTGTTTTACATATTGTTTCGTCAACGGCCACGTACAAACCCAGATTCTGAGGTTCACTTTCCTTTATGTTTGCTTTTGCGAACTGGTCTAGGGTGAACTCAAATTGCAAATTACCCTTTAGTGTAACCGGCGAGGTACTATAAGGGACTGTAATCACGTTAGCCGGATTATTTTTTGCGTCGTCCAGTTTGTTAAATCCCACCAGGTCGGTTTTGGTCACGTCCACGCCGCTGGCGGGATTTGTCACCTTCACTTGCGCTAACTGCAATCCTACTGCCGGGGATGCTGCAAACGCCATCACCGGAGTCAGGCTCAGCACCATGCACACGCATAGCAGTACGGATAAAAATCGCTTTTTCATTTATTTTTCCTCCTTTGCGATTGTTTCCCGCACGGTTTTCCGGAGACGGCGAATTCCGTCCCCGGCCGGCTGGGGAAAAACAAAAATGCCGTGCAGGAACGAGATCCTACACGGCATCACAAAGAAGAGTATTCACTAATCTAAGATGCACACACCGCCAAATTAACAGCCACCCGCTTGGATTACTACCAGTTTGTCAACACCAATTCAAAAACCATCCTTGAAACAGTTCATCAAAAATACGAGGAACTAAGACATGATGGAATTTTCATTCACAAACAACTGTTTCAATAGAATGCTTGAAACAGCACGACAAAAAAGGTATAATATGTACGCGGTAGAGCCGTATGGCTTTTGTGTAGGTAGCTACGATACCTGGACAAGCTCTAAGGGAGTTGCGATCCCTTGGAGATGCCGCATTTTTCGTTTTTCATCTATTATTATACCAAGGATAATGAAAATAGCAAGGATTATTTTTCAAACTACCAACCGCTCTATTCGCACACCCATTGATTTTTCAACGCTTCCGATAGATTAAATTTTTTAGAAAAATATCGTTTTCAGACGGTCTGATGTATGAATTTGAGATTTTATCCGGTTCACTTGCTAAATCACAATCATTTCCGGATTCATTTTTCGCTTTTCGCTGATTCTATTTCTGATCTATTTTTTCAATCATTCCTGTCATTTTTACCATTTGGAATCCTTCTGTTTTCCAATCTATGTTTCATCTGCTTGTTCTTTAATTTTATTTTAATACCTAGCTCAATGATGGGCTTTGATTATTTGCAAAAACCGTACACGCGACTTTGCGCCCGTTCCATAAGCGTTGAAATTTAGCGATTTGTAACGTCTCTCCTTGATCCGCGCTCTGCTCCGCTATGCCGCTTGTCAAAATCCTGACCGCTGTTTTGTCACCACAGCAAGTCCCGACGCATATGATAATCTGAAAAATACAGAGAGGAGATGACACATGACCTATGCATGACACACAGGAACTGCTGGCCCGGCTCATTCAATGCGAAGCTAGCGGCGAAGGTACTGTTGGAATGCAGGCCGTCGCCACGGTTGTTATGAACAGAGCCAACGCTGCTACCGGGCGAATTTGCGAGAGTCGGTCAAGGTGGCAACGTCCAGAATATCATTCTTCAGAAAGACCAGTTCACCTGCGCCAAAGAAGTCGTTAACGGCGTATACAATGCTCAGAATATATATAATATGAATCCCACAAGTGAACACTACAATATCGCTCAATGGGCATTAAACGGCCGCCCGTCTTCTCTCCCAATCGAACAGACTTCCACCGAATCAATAAAACTATGCCTCAAATATGCCTCAAAACATATTCACTTCACTCAGTCTGTTGCACGAACGCTCCACAGCAGCATCAATTTTGCCACCAAAACAATAAAATCGCGTCTTAAAACATCTAACATCTTCACTCCGCACTCCGTTCAGTTCGCCGCACGAACGCCCAACAGCAACAGCAAGGCCGACAAAACTGCCAGCAGACCCACCACCGTCAGAACGGCGGTAAAAAACCCCGGAACCTTCTTTCTCGAAAACACAGCAAAGAATACCAGCGCCACGCCTAAAAAAATTCCTGCAGCGCAAGCAACCACAATCACAGAAGACATCTCATATTTCCTTTCTTTTTCCTTTTGACAATCAGCCGAACTCTGCTTCCCGCCGCCAGGCAGCTGCCCTCTCAGCGGGATTCCCGCTATTTTCCAACTCTCAATTCTATTCCCGTACTGCATATGCCGTTTCGCGTCAATATGCCCGGCCGCCATTACATCAGCAAAAAGAGCTGTCCTTCCTCATACCAGCCGGCCCCGCCGCCAAAACTCTGTCCGGGAATTTTATTCGAGATTCAGCTTATTTTTCAGAAAATAATTCGATATTACAAATAATATAACACACTTCGCGATCTGATACACGACTGCTACCGTAATTTCCACGCTTTCGATCATCTGAAAATTACCCCATGCCAGGTCCATCAATGAATGATCCGCGACATTTACTCCGCTCCAGAGAAGAAGCGCTGCAATAATCTCGAAAAGAATACTCATTGCAACGTACACCGCAACGCTAATGACTATCTTGTATTTATCCTGCGTCTGCCCGATGCTCAGAGATGCGTAAAATTGAAGGACATTTGCCGTGATGACAACCAGTATCAGAATGACTGCCATAACGAAGACATAGACTCCCCGCGCCCCCATCCCCGACAGCCAGGAAGATAGATTTATCTGATGCAGAATGTCAAATATTTCCGTTCCGACCAGTAACGTGACCGAAAGCATGACTGCAACAATACTGAGAAGCGTCCAGACAACGCCTGTCACTAATTTAGCCGTAATGTGCTGCCAGCTCTTTACAGGCAGTGTATTCATCAGATACCCTTCGCCAAGAAGCAAATTCTTATAAAATCGATATACAATCATGATAAAAGTACCCACTACCACCGCGCAAATCAACAATGCGTAAAGGCCTACGACAAGGACGGATGCCCCCGCATTAAGGTACATCGGTCCCCGATTCCATTTCATATTCCCGATAGCAAGCCTTGCCACGCCGGATATGACGAAAAGCGCCGCGTACAACAGGAGCATCATCCGACTTGTGGCCTGAAATTCATATTTGACCAGTTTTTTTAACATCTGAAAACCTCCCTGAAATACTCGTCAATCGACTTTCCCTCATTTTCCCGAATATCGTCTGTAGCGCGGCAGAGAACGATTCTGCCGTTCTGAATAAAAATCACATCGTCCAGCACCGCTTCCACGTCAGCAATCAGGTGTGTCGAAATGATTACGGACGCATCTTCACGATAATTCGCGATAATCGTCCTCAGAATATAATCGCGTGCTGCCGGATCGACGCCTCCGATCGGCTCATCGAGCAGATAAAGCTGCGCTTTGCGGCTCATGGCCAAAATCAGCTGAACCTTTTCCTTCGTGCCTTTTGACAGCGTTTTCAAACGCGCCCGCGGATCGATCCCCAGACGCTTCAACATGTCCTCCGCCGTCTGCGGGTTGAAATCCTCAAAAAAATCTCGAAAAAACTTCATGAGATTTTCCACGCTCATCCAGCCCGGCAGATACTCCGTCGCCGGCAGAAAGGAAACAATCTTTTTCGTTTCCGGCCCCGGCAGCAATCCGTTGATTCTGATTTCACCCTCTGACGGAGCCAGCAAGCCGGTTACCAGTTTCAGAAATGTCGTCTTTCCGCTGCCATTCGGCCCTAGCAGCCCGATAATCCGGCCCCGTGGAATATCCATATTGATTCCGGACAGTGCCGAAAAATATCCGAACTTCCTGCTCAGATTCCGACATGTTAAAATATTATCATCCATCATATCTATTTTTCTCCTCTGATATTTATTTCAGATCCTAATTCCTTTGAACAACTGGCGTCTGATGCAGCCGGTGCCGCTCTCGCCCCTTCCGCTGTTACCGGTTTCAGCCTTGTCGCCGTTTTGGCTCCTGCCGCTGTTGCCGGTTTCAGCCTTGCCGCCGTTTTTGTTCCTTCCGCTGTTACCGGTTCCAGCCTTGCCGCCGTTTTGGCTCCTGCCGCTGTTATCATTCCCGGCCCCGTTATCGCTTTCGTTTCCGTCACCGGTGCCATCGCCGGCCCTGCCGCTGCTATCTCTTTTCGATTATCAAATTTCCATTCCATTCACCTCTCCGATTCCGGCCCGTTCAGGGATGAGTAAAACACACATTCTGCGAAGTGAAACAACAATATCCCGTTTATTCTCCGGATATGATGAACTGAATATCGTTTTTCCCATAAAAAAATCGGAAAAAAGATGCCCTCACAAAAACACGCTGAATTACCGCATTTGATTCATCCACAGACAGAGTATCGGTTAGATCGCTGTATTATTGTATTTTAATACAGTAATACAGCAATCCCTTTCCAATGTCAATCTTTTTTTCACATCTCAATATTCCCTACATATTCCCTGCCGCTGCCATACAATTCGCATCTTCAACATCTGTATTTTAACATTCCCGGACTTGATTCCCACGATGCCTCGGCAGACACGATTGCCTTTTCTTCACCGTTAAGTTAAATATCAAATCATATACATTCTATAATGATTAGATAAAAGATCATACATTCAAAACGCATTAAATCCTGTCAGCTTTTGATGCCGTTCGCGCTCTGTTCCCGTTCATTCTTTAATTTTGGGCCGTCAGACTTCCGGCAGTTATGGCATATATGGCAGCCGCCAATGAAACTCCTCCGTTCAGACAGCCGATAATATCAAGCCATCTTCCCTTTCAGAAATATAATCTCAGACTGCTTCTTTCTTGCAGAAGTACGCAGTTTAACACTCGTAAATATCCGCAATGCTCAAATTACAATAGCTACCCTATTCACACTGTTTTGCAGTCTTTCCGGCCACATACAGTTAAGTCGACGGATATCCCTATGATAAAGGAAATACCTTTGTTGCCAATGGAACTGACATATTTCGGTACACCGGATGACCGCCATGCTTCACCATTCCCATACATTTAAAAATGAGCAATACACACATTTTGCAGAGTGAACAATAATATATCGTTTTTTCATTGGAAATCATGAACTATATACCGTTTCCCCCTGTGAACAAATCGGAGTTTCTCTCATCCCTGTAAAGAACGAAACGATATGCAAAAAAGTATCGCTGAACGCCAAACACCCTCCAAAAACCACAGCGGGTTCTTGGAGGGCGTTGATTCGTTTCCTATCTGCTTAATATTTGCGGGGCAGCTCCGGCCGGTGACACCGCGCCGCCCCGTCTTTGTTCCATGCACCGGAAGTGCGTTATCGCGCCTGATTTGGCGCGGACACAATAACACAATCCGAGGTCATTTTTCCATCCGGCGCATGAAACTGCTTTTTTGACTCTTTTCAGTCTCTCGGAGAACGTTCCACCTTTCTGTTCATTTATTTCACCGTTCTTCAATCGAAACTTCGCTGATCAGTTTTTGGCATCCCTTCCGGATCGCACTTGGAATATCCGATGCGAAAAGCTTTGATGAAGTTTTAAATTACTGTTTTTTGTGTTTTCTGCGTACCAGGGCATATACCACGATGCACAAAAGGAGCAGAGACATCAGACTGAGCAAAGCCCAAAGACCTGTCATCGAATCGTCGCCCGTCTTCGGAGACGCATCTGCAAGCGGCGTCGCTTCGTCCGGAATCTGAACGGTTTCCGGTGCTGACGGCGCAAGCGGAACCGTGTCTTCCAAGATTATGATCGGTTCTTCTGGAATTGCCGGTGCCAGTGGAACGTCCGGTTCGTCAAGTTCTACGATCGGTTCCTCCGGAGTGTCTGAGAGTGGAATCTCCGGTTCCTCAAGATTGACAGTCGGTTCCTCTGGGGTGTCCGAGAGTGGAACGTCCGGTTCCTCAAGATTGACAGTCGGTTCCTCTGGGGTGTCTGAACGCGGAATCTCTGGTTCCTCAAGATCGACGGGTGGCTCGTCTGGAGTATCTGCTGTATCCGGTGTGTTCGGTGTGGTCGGTGTGTACAGAATCGGTGGAGTGTAAATATTGTTGAACGCAGCCGCGTTGTTGTTTGCCTCCACATCCGGAGTATCCGCCGTGTAAGAATAATCCGTAACTGTTAACTTACTGTCCTGATCCTCCACGGTGACGGATAATGTCCACTGCGTCGCATCGTAAGTGTAACGTGGATTTTCTCCGGCAAGTTCTGTGATGAGAAACTCATATTTCCCCGGTGCACTAAATGTGATATTTCCGAAATCCGCTTTTCCTTCGCCAATGATTTGTACCTGCGTCGGGCCGCTCAACACTGCTCCGTCATTGTTACCTACGGCAGTTAATGTGAATTGGAATGTCTCATCACTGGATGGAGTACCTGAAATCGTCTTAACTACATGAGGAGTAAACTCTGCATCTGTCAGAGTATACTCATTAGTGAATGTAGCGTAGTTATCGTCATTCACAGTTCCATCCAAGATATAAGTTACATTTTTTATCAGTATGCCACCTTCATCTTTGATTTCAACATGCACGTTCCATATACGACCATCATAACGATAACCCGAATCGTTTCCTGGTTCTTCAGTTATTGTAAAATCATAACTGCCCGCCTTAGAAAAGATGATTTCTTCAAAACTAACGTAACCTGCACCGTCCAACACCGCAGTTCTGTTTTCTGGCATTATTACGCCCTCATATTCTTCTTCCGCTGCCAATTTGAACGTAAACTTTTTATCCGCTGTGACGGGATCTCCTATCAGTTCCTTCTTCACTTTAAAGGCTGCTATGACCTTGTCAGGCTGGTATTCATTTTTAAAAGGAACAACAGTGTTGTTTATAGTTCGAGTATCGTCAATTTCTTCGTTACTATTCGTCCATTTAATTGAATCATTATCAACCGTTAACGCACCCTCATCGTCATTTACTGTAACATCAGTTGTCCAAATAATGGGGTCATAATGCCAACCCTTCGAGTTTGTATCTTCTTCCTTGATTTGTAAAGTGTAGGCGCCTGTTTTTGTGAAAGTAATATCATCGAAATAGTCTGTTACGGGCTGTTCATCGCCTTCTTGATAGGTGATAGACAATTTACTTTGTTCAGGCAACGTGATACCGTCTGTTTCATCGGTACTCAGTTCAAACGTAAATTTTTCACCGTCAACCAGATCGCCTTTAACCGTTTTTTCGACTCCTAACATCAACGTTGCTGGCGTCGGTGCATAGGTGTTAGTGAATTTTGCTGCGTCTTTATTTTGTTCTTTACCTTTTGTGTACGTTGTCGTCGCTTTAAGTTTACCATCACCAGTATCTTCCACATTTACAGTGACATTCCAAACTTCGTCATTTGGTTGGTAACCACCGGCTAGTTCTTTACTTTCTCTGATGATGTAGGAATATTCACCAGGCTTGTTATATAGTATCGGGTCAAAAGTTCCTTCGTTTGAGTTGTTTAAATCCCCACTGGCATCAACTTTAATTTCTTTTTTTTGTAAAGGCGGATTCAGTATAGTTTCCTGTTCGCCCTTTTTCAGCAACTCAAACTTGAAGGTTCCCGGCTTTGCCATCGGGCCCTCAACCGTTTTGTGGACTTTGAGCGTAACACTGGCAGGTTCAGCATGATATGTGTTCGTGAACACAACTTCTGCATTTTGTCCGTTTGTTTCTATTGAGCCTTGTGTTTCACTTGTTTCCGTGGTTTCGGAGGTGTTTCCATTTTCAGTGACAGTCGCTGTGTAGCCATCTTTATTTGCATCCATTTCCGTCACGGTGTATGTTGTTCCGACTGGAAGGTCTGGTATTGATAGTTGGTCACCATTTCCTAAAGCGGCGGTAAATGTAAGGTTGCTTTCGTTTATATTTATATCACTAACTTTATCTTCAGTTTGGTTGTCAGTTGTCAAATACGTCTTGATGTCTTTTAGAAATTGACAAGTTTGGCCAGTAAGCTTAATATCTTTTAAATCAAGTGTAACGTTGAAATCAAATTTTTTACCGGCGATGCTGTCATGGTTTATTTCATTCACCACATTTTTGGTGATCTTTAGGGAGCCTTTTGAATACTCGTCAGTAACCGGTACCTCGGTTACCTCACCTGATCTGACTCGAAATAGTATTAGGTCCGCATATGTATCATATCCTTCTGGGGCCTCCACTTCTTCAAAGTAATATGCATAATCTGGATTTAATCCTTCAACCGTTATTTTACCTGTTTCATTAGTTACATACGGATCATTTTCTGGGTTGATTTGGATATCCTTATCTCTATTCTTAGCGAAAAGGTTAAATTTAGCTCCCTTGATTGGTTCATCGTGTTCACCTTTTTTCACAATTGATACTGAGGCAGTCGCTTTACTCGTTACGGTCACATTACAAGAGCAGTCAATTGTTGTCTCACCTTCTCCGATGCCTACAAAGCTTTGCCCTGTTTCTTGTGTTTCTGGAGCATAGAAATAGGCTGCTTTTGCAACATACTGAGTCCCAGACAAGTGTACGTCAATATTCTCCTCAAGAGTATAATCTTTCAAGGTTAAAACCACGGTGTCTGTCCCTTGATCAACTTTTTTACTTTGGTCGTTTATTGATACCGTGATTTTGTCTTTCTCTCCTGTTTTTCTGTTCAATGTAACGACCACCTGAACATCAAATCCGTCTTTTTCTCCGGTAGTTTTGTGCAAAATCGTTGCCGTCGCACTTTTAATGAGTAGATTATTGCACTCCTCACTACTGTTATCCTTAAGATTTAACGTATTCAAATATGATTTTATTTCAGTTATATTGTGTGCGACGTTGGCAAGATTTCTTGACGTACCATTTTTAGGCTCCGTGTAATTATTTTTTTTCATTGGATAGAGAGTACATACATTCTTTTCTCCAGTTGTTAAGTCACCTGTGCAAGTCGTGTCATAAGAAGCTTCTGAGTCATTAGAATAATCCCAGATTGCAAATTGAACCGCACTGATAATCTGACCGACATCCACATCACCTTCCAGTTTAACACCGTTGCTCTCCATTGCATTTAACATTTCGGTATATCCGATAAATGGATACGAATTTTCTACAATGGTCCGGACGGCCTTGGCTCTATCTTTACCGTCTTTTTCAGTTGCTCCATTTTTATAGTAATAGGCATCTTCAAGATTTTGTCGAGAATATGCTATATTTTTTTTAGCAGACGTATCATAATCCGCGCAGTAGACCTGAAGAACTTTTGGGAGCATCTTTTTGCCTTTTCGCATATCTACAAGATTGTAAATCGCCGGTTTGTATCCAGATTCCGTTTTTCCGGTTGTTTTATCATAATGTTTATACTGGTGCGGACTTCTCGTATAATACAAATAATTTGAACTACTTACAAAAACACGGTCACCGGATACTTGAGCGCCTTCAGCTTTTGGTTCAGCGTTGGGATCGACTTTTTTAGGTAGAGATTTTGTGTTATACTTTATCGTCTCCGCTTCCACGCCGACTTCCATCTTCCAGACAACTTCCGTGAGCTGGTCGCCGTTCCGATAAGTGAAGCTGAACTTAACTTCGCCTTCTTTCCGGATATATGCTGTACCCGTTTCCGGATCGATCTTTAAAATGTCTTCGTCTTCGGATTTCCAGGTGCCGTTCGCCGTAATCCCTTCCTGTTCCAGGCGTTCGTCACAGAAATTTTCCCATGTGATTTCCTCGCCCTCAAACGGAATCTGAAGGAGTTCGTTCGATTCGATTGTCACCACTTTTGGCGCATCGGATTCGCCGTCAGTATCTTCCTCTGCTTCCTCGTCAGCTTCCGGCTCCGCAGACAAAACCGATCCCCCGTTTTTTTCTTCCAGAGTCTGCGATTCCTCATTCTGCGGCTCCTGAATCGCGGCATCCTCCCCGGTATTTTCTTGTTCTCCCTGATCTTCATCTTCGGTTTGGGAATCAGAAGGAGTTTCCTCAGAATCCTTTGAATCTCCGCTATCATTTAGAGTTGCAGTTTCCGAAGACACAGGAGCAACTTCTTCTCCATCTCCTGCAAATACCGTCATGCCTCCAAATCCGGAGAACACCATCAGAAACGTCATCAGAAGCGCAATTACGCGGC
>CAYTKT010000006.1:60251-74534 GCA_964438605.1 uncultured Oscillospiraceae bacterium | reverse complement strand
GGTTTCTATGGATCTTTCAATGTTCAAGTGTTCAAGTTGATTTTACAATTCGCACGGCGTATTTTTTCGTTTTTTAATTTCATTTTAATTTCAGCCTGTTTTATTGTTTGTATTTTAAATCAATCTAAATAATTTTTTCTTATCTAAATTCTCTACTCATCATCTCAGTTAAATCTGACTTTAATCGCATTTCCGTGAGCAGTCAGACCTTCCTTATCAGAAATACGGATGATTTCATCCTTCACGCCCATCAGATCATCGTATGAATACTGAATAATGCTCGTTCTCGTCAAAAAATCATAGACACCCAGCGGCGATGCAAATTTTGCAGCCCCACTCGTCGGCAGCGTGTGATTCGGGCCGGCCAAGTAGTCTCCGAGAGGTTCCGGCGCATATTTTCCGAGAAAGACGGCTCCCGCCGCCGTGACCTTCCCAAGATAATCCTTCGGCTGACTGACCATGAGTTCCAGATGCTCCGGCGCAATATCGTTTGCGATAATCATTGCGCTGTCAATATCTTCCGTTATAAAAATAGCCGCGTTATTTTCAACTGATGATCTTGCGATTTCCATGCGGTCCAAAGATGCTAACTGTCTTTGAAGCTCTGCTTCCGTTTTTTCAGCGACTTCAGCGCTGTCAGTGATCAGAATTGAAGATGCCATCTTGTCGTGTTCCGCCTGAGACAGCATATCAGCCGCAATAAACACAGGATCACCCGTGCTGTCGGCCACGATGCAGATTTCGCTCGGCCCGGCAACCATATCGATATCCACCGTGCCGAAAACATATTTTTTCGCCCTTGCCACAAACACGCTTCCCGGTCCTGTAATCTTGTTGACAGGCCGGATGCTCTCCGTGCCGTAGGTCATTGCTGCAATCGCCTGAGCGCCGCCTGTCTTGTAAATCTCATCGGCTCCTGTAATCTTTGCAGCAGCAAGGATATATTTATCAATCCTGCCGTCCATCCCTGCCGGCGAACACATGACGATTCTCGGACATCCTGCAATTTTTGCCGGAATCACGTTCATTAAAACCGACGACGGATAAGCCGCCGTGCCGCCCGGCACATAGACTCCGACATTCTGAATCGGCAGAATCAGCTGTCCCAGCATAATATCATTGCCCTTTGTATAACTCCACGTTTTCTGGAGCTGCTTTTCGTGAAACGACCGTATATTTTCGGCTGCAACCTCAAGCGCCGCGATAACATCCGGTTCCACGGAATGATACGCTTCTTCCAGTTCCTGCTCGCTGACCCGCAGAGTCCCCACTTCTTCTTTGCCAGGTCCTCCGAATTTTTCACTATAATAATGAAGAGCCGCGTCACCTTCTGCTCTAACCTTTGCGATCACTTCTTTGACCGTCGCGTCTACCGCCTCAAAATCATCATCTGTACGATTGCTCAGAATCCGCGCCGCACCCAGTTCTTCCCCTTTTTTTACAAACCTTTTTTTCATGAGCCGTCTTCCTCCCTGGACATTTTCCAGTATTGTTTTCCCCGCTTTGTCGTATTTGAGTCTGCTGCAAAATAACCTCAATCCATTCCACAAACTCCGCAGTGTTTTTCTGTTCCAGTTATCACTTTCAAGCCGCCTTCCGGCAACTGACCGTCAGGAAAGCTCTTGTTTCAAACTATTTAATAGCAAACCTATCTAAAATTATCTGAATCCGTTTTTATGTGATTATTCCCGTAACGCATCCATAATAAATGTTACCTGTTCCTGCTTCGTCTTGAGACTTGCCCGGTTGACGATCAGCCGTGCGCTGATGTCCTCCACTTTTTCTACGACTTCAAGACCGTTTTCCCGCAGCGTACTTCCCGTTTCAACAATGTCTACAATCACATCAGACAGTCCGACAATCGGTGCCAGTTCTACCGAACCATTGATCTTAGTCACCTCGATGGAACGTCCGAAACCTGCAAAATACCTCTTTGCCACATTCGGATACTTCGTTGCAACACGCAGTTTCTTCTTCGTATCATACTGAAAACCTTTCGGCGCCGCCACTGCAAAAATACACTTTCCATAACCGAGATCCATCATTTCAAACACATCTGAACCGCTCTCAAGCAGCGTGTCTTTTCCGATTACGCCCACATCACAGGCGCCCTTTTCGACATAAATCCCGACGTCTACGGCTTTTACAAAAATGATACGGAATTTTCCCGTAACGTCATCAAAGATCAGCTTGCGGCTTTCCTTGGAATAATCAGGGAAATGAATACCGGCTTCTTCAAACTTCTGAAACGTAATATCGGCCAGTCTGCCCTTTCCGAGAGCAATCGTCAGCAAATTTTCACCCTTCGCGCCGTTTTTCGCCGTCTTCAGAGATTCCACCAGCGTATCCACATTGAGGCCAAAGCCGACTGCCGGAATATTCCTGCCGAACTTCTTCATGAGTTTGTCGTAACGACCGCCGCTGCCTACAATCACGCCCGTCTCTTTCAGATAAATTTTAAAAATCATTCCGGAATAATATTCCAGTTTGTTGATGAGCCCCATATCAATGGAAATACATTCTGTAACGCTTTGATTACCGATCAGCGAGCAGATTTCCCGGACATTTGCTACTGCCGTCCGCATGGTGTCGTTTAATGCCAGCGTTTCCGCCTGATCGAGAATCTGCTCCGCCTCGCCGAAAAGAAGCGGCAGCGCCAGCAGTACTTCACGGATGTCAGACGGAATATTGTATTCTTCAGCAAACCGGTTGAGAGCCGGAATATTTTTCGACTCCACCAGTTCTCGAAGATGCGCCTGAATCTCACATCCTTCAAACCCCGGATGACACGCCAGTGATTCCATCAGACCGTTAAAATATCCGGCGTCGCCGATCTCTGCTTTCATATCGTCTCTGACAATCTTTCGCAGCGCACCTATGGCCGATTCGATCACTGCAGCATCAGCTGACGCGCTGTTGGCGCCGAACATTTCAATACCGGCCTGCTTAAACTCACGCTTTTCTCCCTTACGGAAATCAGCCGTCCTGTAAACAGTCGTCACATACATCAGCTTCAGCGGCCCGCTGTTTTCCTTTTCTTTATAATGGGTCGCCACCATCCGCGCAATCGGAATCGTCGCATCGGGCCGCAGCACCATCAGCTGGCCATTCTTATCGACCAGCTTATACATTTCCTTCGTATCCGCAAAAATGGTATCATCCGCAAAAAGGTCATAATATTCAAACGTCGGCGTCATAATCTGGCGATACCCATCCTGCCGGAATGACGAAACTACCATTTCTTCCACAGATTTCAACTTTTCATATTCTTCATAATTCAGATCGGAAACTCCTTCCGGAATAAAGTTATTGATCATTTTCTCTCTCCTGCTTTATCGTGCGCTTTACCACTTTATCGCGTTATCGCTTTATCACAGTAAATATTATAACATTCACTCTTGGAAAGTCAACGTAAATAAATATTTTGTATGCAATATCCCGATTCCTGTGCTATACTCATAACAGAACTGATGTTCCGCAACAAAAACAACTAAAATCAGGAGGTCAGACGCATGTTTTACGATTACCATACCCACACATCATTTTCCGACGATTCGCAATCTCCGATGAACCTGATGCTCGATGCCGGCATAAAAAACGGCCTGGCCGAAATGGCCGTCACAGACCATTACGACCCCGGCTATCCTGATCCCGAATTTCCGTTTGAGCCGGATTTTGAAAAATACCATCAATCTCTTGAGGAAAAGCAGGCAGAATACCGCGGAAAAATCAAACTCATCCGGGGCATTGAAATCGGCATCCAGCACGACCAGCTTGACCGCTGTCGCCACGCCGCTCAGGCATACGATTATGATTATATCATAGGTTCGTTCCATTGTGCATGTGCCGAACCCCTTTATAACGGACATTTTTTTGACGGCAAATCAGCTCGCCAGGTTTACGAGGAATATTATACATACGTTTACAAGAATCTTAAAAAATTTGATGACTTCTGCAACCTGGGCCACATGAACATCATCGACCGCTATGCGCCTGAAATTGCGCCGTTTGAAGTCTACGGCGACTTAATCGAGGCAATCTTAAAACACCTGATTGAAACGGGACACGGCATCGAACTCAACACATCCTCTTTCCGATACGATATGAAGGAAACGTGTCCTTCGGAAACGATTCTGAAACTCTACCGCTCCCTTGGCGGTGAAATCATCACAACCGGCTCAGACGCTCATGTTCCGGAACACGTGGCATACAACTTCAAATTCGCATACGAATATCTGAAATCACTCGGATTTCAGTACATCGCCACATTTGAGCAGAAAAAGCCAAAGTTTCATAAGATCTGATGATCAGAAGACACGCCTTCAACCTGTTTGAAAACTCAAAAGTCAGTTTTTTAAATGGAGGACAGCGTTCATACTATATCAAAAATGAAAAATAAAATGATTTCAGAAAATGATAACCAGCAGGAATCAGTTTGCGGATAGTTTGAAAGCACTGTGCCCGTTGATGGATTCTTCAAATATGCTTTCAGGATCACTAAATCGAGAAGACAGAACATCCGGGCAAAGCGCCCCAGACCTGAAGATAAAAATTCTAATTTCCACCAAATTCAGGACTTAACGCTTCTCTCCTGTTCATCAAAATGTAAAAATGTAGCGCTATACTAAAGCTGTGACAGTTTTCTGGAATCCTATCGTGCCAACAATTATTTCATGCTATAATCAAAATGCGAAAAAAAATCATCAATCCGTGCCTAAACACCGCATGGAAAGGCGCTCTTTATGTAGAAAAAGATCCGTTTCATCAACTGAAACTTACGGATTGATATTTAAAAACCGGTATTCAGATGCCAATATCGCTTGAAGTCAGTTTCTAAACAGGCACGAAATAAATCATATATGACATATTGATAGCGTAAAATAATGAAACAAATATGAGGTATAAATTATGCGTTTTATTGCAACAGGAGATTCTCTTTTTTCCAGCAGAAATTTAAAAAAACGGCTCGACCGGCGCGTGCTCGATTATCTGTTAAATGCAGATGCTGTCTTTTCAAATGCCGAATTCTGTACCCCGAAACCTGAAACGCCGCCGGCACCGGGCAGAGGGTATATGACATCGGTACGACCGTCGATTCTGGATGAATTTCTTGATCTTAACATCCGAATGTTATCGTTTGCTCACAATCATGCGGGAGATTACGGCTGGCAGGGTGTCGTCGATACGATGAAGGCTGCGGAAGAACGCGGACTGATTCACTGCGGCCTCGGTTACAGTCTGCGTGAAGCGCGTCTGCCGAGATTTCTCGATACGCCGTCGGGGCGCGTCGGCATCGTAGCCGCAGGGTCTACACGTTCGGAGCTTTTTTTAGCGAGTGACGCGGGCGCCGGTTCAGCGGCAAGGCCGGGTTCCAATCCGCTGCGCTGGTCCCGCTCTTATGTTTTGCCGGAGCGCGAATTTGAGCAGCTGAAACGGATTGACGAACTGCTGGGAACGCAGGCGAGCGCACAGGAAGGTATTCGAGTGGAAGTCTGGGAGCCGTTTCCCGATCATATGTTTAAGTTCGGCTCGATGTACGAAGGAAATCTTCAGATCGAAAAGGGAAAGACACCCGGTGTCAGGACGTATGCCAATGAAAAAGATGCAAAAGAAATTTTAAAGAGCATCCGCGATGCATCTTTCCGTTCTGATCTGACGATTTTCAGTATTCACACACATGAAGGGCTTAATGAAAACTGGTATTCGGCACAGCCGCCGGAATTTATAGAAAAGATCTCTCACGAAGCGATTGACACGGGAGCTCATGCCGTTATCGGCCACGGGGCCCATTTCATGCGCGGCGTTGAAATCTACAAGGGACGCCCGATTTTTTATAATCTGGGAAGTTTGCTGATGGAATTTGAGGCCGGCGAGTCCGTTATCCCGCCGGAAATGTATGAAAGCTATGGATACGGCGCCGACAGCAGACCTTCCGATCTTCATCGCAATCGTGCGATGGACGCAACAGGCAATTTCATCGGTTTTAATTCCGAGCGGAGATTCTCCGAAAATTGTATGGTTCAGTTCGATATGGAGGATAAAGAATTGTCCTTTCACATGATTCCGCTGGATCTTGGAATGGATCGTGAAAATCCTTTAGAACGCGGCCTTCCGCGCATAGCATCAGCAAAAACCGGTCGCCATATCGCGGAATATCTGACGCATGTCAGCGCCCGCTACGGAACTCGCTTCTATTATGACGAGGAGAAGGGAACGATTGAAATTTTATGACACGCTCGATACGCTCGTGCTGCCGCGCAGATGATATGCGTATCTGTGCGCATACAACATCTGTCGCCACCGGCTGCTGCTGTATGTCTATGCTGTCACAGGACAAAACGCGCTGACTTCATGAATTGTCGTCCGTAGGAACGGCTTGATCAAACTATCCTAGTATTTATTTAAAAGCGCGGAAACGGGATTTTAAGTTGAAAATCGAAAAACACTTGACAAAATATTCTCCACGTATGGCCCGCCTTGCGTAAGCACGGCGGGCCCTTCTATCCGAAAAGTAACTGTGCGCCACATACATTGCATATCTTGACAAGCGATACTTTCCGAATACCTTATGCGTCTTCTCATCGCAGCATTCGACCGCAATATAAATCCGCTGTTTATTCTTCGTATCTCTGCACGATACACTCTTTGCCGCAGAACGCCACGCCATACGCACAGACATCTTCGTAACCGCGCGCGTGCGCACCCTCCACGTATTTTTTGCTGCGAATCTGAGCCAGCGCCTCCGAACAGCCGCTCTTCAGATCTTTTTGCTCCTTTACGATTTTAAATTCAAAGAGAAAATATCTCCCGCGAATCCTTGGAGGAACAAGCGCCAGATCCGGCCGGCCCATTCCGAGTTCCAGGTTTGACTGAACGCGGTACTTTCCCATATGCTGATAGATTCCCGCCAGAAAACCGTGATAAAAAGCTTCCAGATGATCAAAATAGCTGATCGTTTCCAAAAGAACGTCGCAAAGTTCTTCCTCCATGACTTCCGTGTCACCGATCTCGGTCGCTTCGTATAAGCGGTCGAAACTGCGCGAAGTGACCGTTTCATCGAACCACTCGCTGATTTTCTCCTCATAAATCGACAGAACTTCGTCGTTTGGGATCGTCAGTTCGGCAAAAATCCTCCGTTTGTCGATCTCCGTCGACAAGCTCTTCAAATAGCCGGTGAAGAACAGAAAATTCCACAGATTGTCCTGATTTTCGTTGATCTCTCCGTAAGTGATGTCTTCGTGGAGCGGTTTTTTCAGCGTTCCGCCCGCGATCAGCGTTTCCAGTTCCTCTCGCGCCGTACTGTCCGCATGGCGAATCAGATCGCGCACGATTTCGTTGGAACTCGTGTTCGCCCAGTAAGGCCGGACAAAAGCGTTTTTGTTTGCGCGCAGATCGCTCATAAAGTTGACGACGCTCCACGGATTGTATACCTCCGAATTTCCAAAAAGATAGCCGTCGTACCAGTCCCGGATATCGTCCATACGATCTTCCATGCCATAATACGCGGCCATCGTTTCCACTTCTTTTGGCGTGAAGCCGAAATACTCGCCATACGTTTCATTGAGAATGGAAACGACACGAAAATTGTTCAAACCGGTAAAAATGCTCTCCTTACTGATACGCAGACAGCCCGTAATCACCGCAAAATGCAGATTATCGTTCGTCTTGAGCGCTGATTCGAACAGCGAACGGATAAACGAGATCATCTGGTCATAAAAACCGCGAAAATGTGAGTTTTCCAATGGAACATCATATTCATCGATCAGGACGATACTTTTCTTGCCAGTTACTTTATAAAGGCAATCTGATAAAAATTGCAGCGCATCCGCATAATGTGAAGTCTTTGCTTCCCAGTCTTTGATCTGACCAAAGAGTTTTTTTTCTGCCTCAGACAGTCTGTCGGAATTTAAAACAAATTCGTGGCGGTGAAATTCTCTGGCGATCTCTTTGACCAACATATCATACGCCATGGAAAAGTTCGCCTGCTTCGCTGACTTCAGTGTCAGCGAAATCACCGGATACTGCTGCATCTGGTCCGTGTATTTCTCCCCGGCGTCCATGATTTTCAGACCGTCAAAAATCGTGCGGTTTTCTGCATTTAATGTTTCGTCCTCCGTATCTTCAAAGAAATATTTCAGCATACTCATGTTCAGCGTCTTTCCAAATCGTCTGGGGCGCGTGAAAAGCGTGACAGCCGCTTTGGAATCGAGTAAGCTTTTTATCAGCAGTGTTTTATCAACATAATAACACTCATCCTCAATGATTCGTTTAAAATCCTCGGTGCCGATTGGCAGCGGTTTATATTCTTTTGCCATAACGAACCTCCTTTCCATATCCTGTTGTCTTCGGTTCTCATATTTCCGGCATTTGTCCTGCTGCTGTCTCTGTTTCCTACGTATCCGGCCGAATCCGTTACCGCCCCGGTCTGTACATCTCCAACGCCGCATCAAGTTCCATATCTGGTCCTGATATTCGCAGCTGTTTTGCGCCGTTCTGACCTGCGGTTCTTCTTTTCTTCCATCTTCGTTTCCTTTTTATTATATCCGTTTTCCCGGTTCATGTCATCGCTACACAATAAAAAGACCGGAGAAACTCTTCGTCTTTCCAGCTCCTCTTCAAAAGGCGTTATCATTTATATATATCATAATATCATGATATATTTTGATATTCTTCGATATAAATTTTATCAATTCTATTGATTTAAATAAAATAGAAGATTTTCCATCAATATAAAATATGTCGATTAATCTTAAAATTTTCCATGGAACCCATTATTTCAGAATAATTTCTTTGCATACAAATATTTTCTGTGCTATGATTATTTTATATTTTAAATAAAAGTTACCGGCTGCCGTGAGGAACCGCAGGACGGCGAAGCCATTCACAAAATCTGCGGCGAAAACAACGGCTCAGGCTGGAAATTCCGGCTTGAAGCCCCTCGTCGTGCGTTCCTGCGGAAAAGTCACGCACACCGGGAGTTTTTGAACATCTGCATAAAAGACCATGTAGAGAAAGGACTTGTATTATGCGCGGTACTCAGACATATTATAAAGCAGCCGATATTGCGGCTCAATATGACAAAAAAATGATCTCAACCGATCAGGCGGCTGCCATGGTAAAATCCGGCGACAGAATACACCTCGGAACATTCGGTGTCATCGCCAGAGATTTCGAAAAAGCTCTTTCCAAAAGAAAGGACGAGCTCGAAAATATTATCCTTTACACATCATTGTGGAGTTATGACGATACTTATGAAACGAATAAAGTTGATCCGGAAGGTGATGTCTTTAAAATCTGGTCAACTCACATGAGCCAGAAGGACAGAAGGGTTAAGACTGCGGGTCATGCGTGGTATATTCCTATTCTTTACAGCGATAACAATCAAATGTGGTCCCAGGACAACAAAAACAAAGTAAATATGGCTGTCATCACAGTAGGTCCGATGGATTCCTGCGGGAACTTCAACCTCGGCGTCACCGTCGGTGAAACGAAAGGCGTCATCCAAGCAGCTGATATTGTTATTGTCGAGGTGAACGAAAATATGCCTCACTGTAACGGCATGGAAAATTACATTAATATCGCGGAAATCGACTATATTACACAGAGCACAAATTATCCGATTGCTGAACTTCCTGTCAGAGAAGCCGGCGGCGCAGATGCTAAAATCGCCGAAACGATTCTTCCGTTGATTGAAGACGGGAGCTGCCTGCAGTTAGGCGTAGGCGCGATGCCGAATCACCTCGGCAAACTGTTGGCAAAATCGGACCTCAAGGATCTCAGCGTTCACACCGAAATGTTTGTCGACGCTTTCGTTGACCTGTATGAAGAAGGAAAAATTACGGGTAACAAGAACGTCCTGCCGGGTAAAATGGTCTATACATTCGCGCTCGGTTCAAGGAAATTATACGATTTTCTCGACAATAATCAGATGTGCTGCGGCGCTCCGGTAGATTATGTAAACAATCCAAACATCATCGCTCAAAACGACAAAGTGATTTCGATCAACGCGGCGCTTCAGATTGATATTTACGGTCAGGTCAGTTCCGAATCCATCGGATTCAGTCACATCAGCGGCCAGGGCGGCCAGATGAACTTCGTGGAAGGCGCGTATCATTCAAAAGGCGGCAAGAGTTTTATCTGCACGGCTTCCACAAAAACGAAAGACGGCAAAACGGAATCTCTGATTCTTCCTTATCTTCCGCCTGGTGGAATCGTAAGCTGTCCGAGATACGCACCTCAGTATATCGTTACGGAATACGGTATTGCCATGCTCAAAGGACTGAGCACCTGGGAGAGAGCGGAAGCGCTGATCAATATTGCGCATCCCGATTACCGTGAGGAATTGATTCAGGCTGCTGAAAAGCAGGGAATCTGGTGTAAGACAAGCAAACTGCTGTGACAGAGATGCCGCCTGTGGCGCATTGGTATGACCCCGGTACGTCGGCGGTAGGCTGTCCTGTGTTCTGCAAATGACTCAAATCCCCGTGAATTGCGGCGGCAACTTGCCGCCGCAATTCCTTCCGCCTGACGCTGCCGGATCAATTCACGCTCTGTCTATGCCACATACGCGAAAATCCGAAGTACAAGATCAGCAATCAGCGTGCTTGTCAGATTGCCGTCCTTTAATCTCGTGTCGAGCAGTTCCATATCTAAAACAAAAATATCCGCCTCGACTTCCTTTGTAATATGCTGCCACTGCATCAAAATATCGTTATAATTCCGTCTCAGTCTGTCGATGCTTTTAATAATCAGGAAATCACCCTGTTTCAGTTTTTTCATCAGCCTTTTATAAGCCGGCTGCTCAAAATCCTTTCCAGACTGATAATCACAATAAATATTCTTCTCTGGAATATTGTATGGTTCGAGCGCCATAAGCTGCCTTGCCACATTCTGTTCTTTCATCGAAACTCTGATATACGCAAATTGTGCCATAATTTTGTCCTTCTGTATCATTATTGAACCATACAGCAGGCGCAAGAATACTCCCTATCTTAATAATATCATTACACGACTGACCGCCGCCACCTGAAGACGCAACAATAGCCGGCAGAGCAGGCAGTTTTCGGCTGCATGTCTGCGTTTATTCTTTTTCGCGAACCCTGAAATTATAAAAAACCCCATTCTGACAGACCTACTCTGCCAAAATGGGGCAACTGCGTTATTCAAATTTTATCTATAAACTCTGAAAATGATATGACAGGTTCCCTACGAAATCGTAACATACCTGCCCCGCACACTTTCCGCTGTAATGAAACGTTGAAAAACTCCGCCTGAATTCCACTGTAATTTCTGCAGTTTCATTCAATATGTAAGCAAATATAAGATAACCTGTACAACGCTCATTCACCGTTCGCACTATTCGATGCCGATCGTATGTCCCGTCAACGCTTTCAGCGTATCCTGCCCGGTATCTTCCCGCGAATAACGGGCGGTTCTCTTAATCGCCCAGCCGTTTTCCGTGCGGCACAGTTCCGCGAACGTATAGCAGCAGGATTCTTTTGCTGCATCATTCTTGAAAGCTTCTTCTTCCCGACAGTAAACATTACATGTTTTCTCATTCTCAATTTGAACGAAAACATTTTCCACCTCATAAAGATTCTGTTTCCATTCATTTGCATTGTTGATATTCATAAACAGAATGACGCGCTTCGTATCTTTTGGCAGTTTCGCAGTCTGAATCGTAATTTCCTCGTCGCTGCCGTCGCCCTTGCCGGTACGGTTATCCTTGCTCAGCGAAATGCTCTTTGACGAATCAGTCGAATGCTTTGCGCTGTGGAAAATGAGCTCCGGCTTCTTTTCCCCTTCATATTCGAGAATCGCCGAGAGATCCAAATCATAAGCTTTCCCGGAAGAACCCATCGTTACTTCCTCTATCATGCCCCGAACGTGTTCCTTGATGGTCCCTTTTTTCGCGTCCCAACCCAGCTTGACCTTCAGAACGGCATCCGGCGTTTCGATTGGAATGACAGCCGTGGATTCTGTTTCTAATACGTTGTTCATCATATGCGTTCCTTTCATGGATTTTCAATGAAAATGCTTTTATATCGATAAATAAGTTATTCTTGATTATTATTATAACGCGTCTGTATTATTTTTCAACTGTAAAAAGCCGCCGCTGAGCTGTTTGTGTTTCCTCATTCCGTCCCTTCTCATCATTTCAACATTTCAAGCAACTCTGCCGCCGACGATACTACTGCCTTTGCACCGTTTTTCACCAGAAATTCCGGATCGCGAAATCCCCACAGACATGTAATACAGTCCATCCGCGAATTTTGCGCCGTCAGAATATCGACCTCCGAATCACCCACATAAACGGCCCGTCCGTCACCAGTTCCAAGCTGTTCCAACGCCGCCCGCACCATTGCCGGATCCGGCTTCTTCGGTACGCCGTCCCTCTGGCCGATCACAACATCAACTGTACCGGGAAAATAATGAGCGCAGATTTGCGAAGCCGCCTCGTCATTCTTGTTGGAAACGACCGCTGTCCTGATGCCTTCCGCCTTAAGCTGCGCCAAAAGTTCCTGGATTCCTTCGTAAGGACGTGTCCTGACCATACAATGACCGTTATAATAACTCCGATACTCCTTTAGCGCTTTTTCCACAATATCCTGCGCCGTCCCTGCCGGCAGCGCCCGCTCGATCAGTCTGCGGATACCGTCTCCGATATAACTGCGCACTTCATCTTCTGTATGTGTTGGATAGCTAAATTTTTCCATTACATAATTTACGCTGTCAGTCATATCTCCAAGAGAATCGATCAGCGTGCCATCAAGATCGAATAAAACCGTATCGTACTTCCTCACCGGATTCCTCCTCTGTTTCTGCGGCCCTCCTGCCACAGGCATCCTCTCTGCACAAAAAATTTTTTGAATATAAATCATTTTTTCTACTATCACCGTATACGTGCGTCCAGAAGTCATTTTTTATGATTTCCCCGCATACAAAAAGAGCGTCGCGCTAACAACACGCGACACGCTTATTTCCGTCAATGCGACAGTCTCCCAAATCCGTTCACGCGTTTCACGTCATCTTCCGGCTTTTTCCCATGACGACCGACTTTGCGTAAATCTTTCCGTTCTTCAGGAATCTCATACGTTTCCTGTTTCGCAATTCTGCTCTGTTCAAGGACGATCATCTGATCCGTATGCTGCATTGTTTTCAGGCGGTGCTCAATCATAATCATCGTCTTTTTTCCGTCTTAATTACAATAACACGGCTTTTATTTTCAGATCACTTGCCATACACTTCGTCGTTATCATTTGCGCTTTGAAAAACAGCTGCAGCCCTGTCAGAGAGTGGTCAGCGAGACAGCCGATGAACTTCTTTGTCCGATTATCATAACATTTAATCGCCTATCTCCCCCGTATCTTCTTTTTTTGTGCGGCTGTTCGACAGATTTTCCAAATCCGCTGAATCTTTAGCATCTGAGGCTGACGAATCGATCGCTTCGCTATCCTCTGAACCTGACGGGTCCATCGAATCCGTCAAATTGTTATTTTCCAAAGTCGATGAATCAGCGTTCTTCACAAGCTGCGAAACAGGCAGAAAAATGTCGTCTGTCTCGATGTCCGCCTCATAAATCTTCTCGTCTCCTTCGACGATGACATAACAGAGATGATCCTCCTCATCTTCCATCTCGATGTAAATTATTTTTTGCGTTCCATCGCTGAAATTCAAAGTCAATGTCTGAGTTGGCTGTTCAAAGCCGTACTCGGCTGACTGGACCAGTGTATCCGCGATGACCCGCTCGTACTTCAAGTTTGTTACGGCGTCAATCATTGTCCCCACAGCACTCTGGTCAAGCATCATATCGTGGTCGCCCGCATAAATCCATTTGCCGCCGCTCTTTAAAAATGTCTGATTTTTGCCGTCGCAGTCGTAACTGATCGTGTCGATGGAATCGAGATCCGCATCCAGCAGATTCCCTCCATCTTCACCGTCCGACTGGCCGCCGTCCGCCCCGACGACGTCGATCAGATAAGCGATACACATGATTCCTGCCAGAACAAACGTCAACACGAAAAAAAATGAAAGGCGTTTTTTGTTTCGTTTATGCTCCGTCATTTTGCTGCCTCCTGATCCCGTACTGCTTCTCCTTTTCCCGCGCTTTACTCTTTGTTCACGGCTACAGTTTCAACTGTGTCCATAAACCTGATTCGGCGCTTGCTGCTGCAATTTCTGTTTTTTGCGGCCGGCGGGGGGGGCGGATTTGTGACCGCCGCGCCGGCCACACCCAGAACCCCACATGTAGACCAAATTTTTTGATTTTTTTTTTACTGAGGG